>DAITME010000005.1:67357-88899 GCA_036835305.1 Lewinella sp. | reverse complement strand
ACCTGAGCGATGGCGATCCCAACTATACCCTGGCGCAGGTATCGGTTAATGACCTGATCATCCTGATCGCTTTCGTACCCATTGTTGGTTTATTACTAGGGATAACCGATGTGAGGGTACCTTACGATACCCTTATCATCAGCGTACTGATATATGTATTGGTGCCGCTTATAGCAGGCTATCTAACGCAAAAAATCCTGATCGCCAGCCGTGGTAAGCAATGGTTTACTGCTATTTTCCTGCCCAAACTGAAGCCCGCCAGCATTATTGCGCTGTTACTCACGCTGGTCTTATTGTTTGCCTTCCAAGGTGGTAATATCCTGGCCAATCCGTTGATCATTGTGCTGATTGCTATTCCGCTGATTCTTCAAACCTACTTCATATTTTTCCTAGCATGGTATGGCGGCAAGCGCCTAGGCCTGTCCTACCCCGTTTGCGCGCCAGCAGCCATGATTGGAGCCTCCAACTTTTTCGAGCTGGCCGTGGCCGTAGCCATTGCTCTATTCGGTTTGGAAAGCCCTGCCGCCTTGGTTTGCGTGGTAGGCGTGTTGGTAGAAGTGCCGGTGATGCTGTCGTTGGTAGCTTTTGCGAACAAACGGCAATTTGGAACCTAAAAGCATCCCTAGAAAGGTCATTTATGGAATGACTGCAGTTTGACTTCATTGCCGTCGCAGTTCTGCTCGCCGCATGGGCATTCCATCAATCAAAGCGTATAGTTTCGCTAAAGAAAGCAACTCGTTTTGTCTCAATTTTACGCCCCCATCCAGGCCAATAAGCACAATTTCGAAGCCCTGTGTGGTACTGCTTGCTGGGTAAGTATAGCTTTCCAATTTTTTCCAATCACCTTGTGCTTCCCAACCGTTCTTGTAATGACCATCTACAATTTGATAGACTACGAGTTTTCGTTCTGCCATTCCAACGGGGTCTGCGGCTAGAATAGCCAATTGACTTTTCCAGCGGTCTTCCTTAACATCGGCTGTGTAGATCAACAGCACCCGATCTTCCCATCGATGCTGAGAAAAGTGCTGAGCTTTCAGTGGTACTTCTGTCATTAGGTAGAGGAGAAAGAAAAGGGGTAGAAAAAAGTGGTAACGCATGTATGGCTAACGACACAGCTTGGCATTTGTTTCTACATGAATTTACCCCACCTGCAAAGCAATGTTTCTGCTCAGCTTCTCTGCCAATCATTTTCCTACTTTCCTGCGGAATATGCCGTAAAATAAATTGCTTTACTTTTGCCGTATGAAAGTACAGTTATGGGCAATTGGAAAAACCAACGCTTCCTACCTAGCAGCAGGAGAGGCCATCTATGAAAAACGGCTCAAGCACTATCTCCCTTTCAACTACGAAGTGCTAGCTGATATCAAACAGGCTGGCAAACTAAGCATAGAGCAGCGAAAAGAGAAAGAAGGCCAGTTGATTTTAGACCGCCTGCAAACCCAAGACGGCCTTTTCTTGTTGGATGAACGGGGAAGACACTTTGGCAGTGTGGATTTCAGCGATTGGCTCGCGGCGGAACGGCAAAAACCCTACAAGAAAATCATCTTTCTCATTGGGGGCGCTTATGGCTTTTCGTCAGCAATTTATGCCCGTGCCAATGGCCAAATTAGCCTCAGCAAAATGACCTTTTCCCACCAAATGATTCGCTTGTTTTTCTTAGAGCAGCTCTACAGAGCTATGAGCATTCAGAAAGGTGAGCCTTACCATAACGAATGACGTAATGCGCAATTTTCTATCTTTTTCCTGTTTTTCAATCTATCTGATCGCTTTGATGACGCCGCTGAGGGCGCAAGTGCTGCCAGACGGCTTCTACGATATACCCGTTGCTACGGACTTAGACTTTCCCATTGGTGTTACCTTCGATGAGCTAGGGCGGATGTACGTGGCTGAAAAAGCGGGGCGGGTTTGGCTATACGATGAGGAAGGCCAACGAAGCCCCGAGCCTTTTATCGACATCAGCCAAGAAGTAGCGCACTTTGATGAGCACGGGCTTAATTATTTTTTGCTAGACAATAACTTCCTAGAAAATGGTTATTGCTATCTTTATTATGCTTTAGACCGGCATCACTTTGATAAATTTGGCACGCCAGAATACGACCCCAACTACAGCATCACCCACGATGCTACCATCGGTAGGATTACCCGCTATACCGCCAATTTGAGTTTAGCTAGCCCACAGATCGATTACAACAGTCGCCATGTCTTGCTAGGCCGCGACTACGCCGATGGTATCCCTATTTTGATGAGCTCTCACGGCTTGGGGAGTTTACAACAATCCGATGACGGCACCCTCCTGGCTAGCTGTGGGGACGGAGCCAGCTTCCTGGGCATTGATATTGGTAGCGACAGCTTGGAAGCCTGGATTAGCAATGCCCTTTCCTACGGCATTATTACCGAGGATATGGATATCGGTGCCTGGAAAAGCCAATATTTGGGTGTGCTCAATGGAAAAGTCCTGCGCATCGACTCAGAAACGGGCGATGGCCTCCCTAGCAATCCTTGGTATCTTCCCGAAGCCCCTAGACACCCAAGTAGCCGTACTTGGGTATTGGGACTACGCAATCCCTATCGAATTGTTTTACAACCACTTACTGCTGGCCACGACCCCAACGAAGGCCAGCCTGGTCGCCTCCTGATCGGCGATGTAGGTGGCGCTGCTTGGGAAGAGATCAACATTGCCGAGCAAGGTGGCCTCAATTTTGGCTGGCCACTTTTTGAGGGACAATGGTTCCACTGGGGCTTCCTAAACGCCCGAACTATCTACAACCAAATGGCTCCCAACCCGCTGTTTGGGCAGGATGGTTGCAACCAAGCTTTTTTCTCTTTCAAGGAATTACTGATAAACAACTCGCCCGAGCAAGATCGCTTTGGATACAATCCCTGTGACCCAACACGCATGCTGACAGCCGCCGATGGCTTCCAGTACGACACCTCACCCGCGCTTATGTGGAACAACCGCAACTTCAATCCCCCTACCCTAGCAGCAATCCCCATCTGGAATGAGGACGCCGGCGGCTATCCCGATAGAATTACGATAGAAGACCCACGATCGGGCATCAGTGGCGAAAATTTCACAGGAGAAGCCAGCCTAGGAGGCGTTTTCTATACGGCCGAGAACTTCCCACCAGCCTACCACAACGCCTATTTCCACATGGATTACTCGGGCTGGCTCCGCGTCTTTGATTTTGACGCGGCAGGCAAACTCGTGGCAGTGCGCCCCTTTGCTACTAGTTTGCGGCGCCCCGTTCATCTAGCGCTCAACCCCGCCGATGGCAATCTCTACTATGTTAGTTTAGAGGAAGAAAGTATTCGGCAAATAGGCTTCGGAGGAAACCCACCACCGGTAGCCGTTGTGGCCGAAAACCAGCATTTTGGTACTGCCAGCTTAACGGTTCAGTTTGATGCTTCCGACTCTTACGACCCCAATGAAACGCCCATCAGCTTCCATTGGGATTTTGGCGACGGCAGCCCCGCATCTACCCTCCCCGCGCCCAGTCATCTTTTCCAAAGCAATAGCATCGAACCACAAACCTTCACCGTAGTCCTCACCGTAACAGACGAAGAAGGCGCTACCGATAGCCAAGAAATTTTGGTAAGCCTCAATAATACCCCACCAGCGGTAGCCATCACCAGTTTCTCGGATAATGACCGCTACCCCACCGACCAAACCAGCCTACTCAATCTCGAAGCCAGCGTCGCGGATGCCGAGCATCCCCAAGAAACGCTCCAATACGAGTGGCAGGTCTTTTTTCATCACAACACTCATTTTCACCCTGAAACACCCATCGAAAACCCTTCGGCATATACCTTTATTGCCCCTGCGGGTTGTGGGGAGGAAACGTACTGGTATAGGATCCGACTCACCGTTACCGATCCTGAAGGCTTAAAAACAATAGTGGAGCACTCTATTTTCCCCAATTGTGCCACCCTACCCTCCAATTGGGTAACACTAGAGGCACGCGAAAGCAACAGGAAACTTTTGTTGGAAGCGAACACCGAACTTCCTGGCAACACCCAATTTGTTGAGCTACAGAGCAGCACAGATTTTTATAATTTCCAAGCGCTTTCCCAACAAGACTTTCACCCCAGACAGCAATTTACATTTACCGACGAGGCACCTTACTTTGGGACTTCTTTCTACCGTATTCGCGCCCGTACCTCCGAGGGCGATTTCTTCTATTCCATCCCCCTGCCTGTGCAATATCCCGCAGAGCGGCAGCACCAGGTGTTTCCCAACCCAGCTGTTGGCTACGCAGGAGCAAAGATTCAACAACTGAGCCATGCCAAGGTCACCGCCGAGCTCTTCTCGGTGGAAGGAAAACAATCCTATTTCGCAGAATTCCGTGGCGAGGTAGGCGAAGCTTGGGAAGCAACACTCAATGTTAGCCAACTCCCCGCAGGCCTGTATCTCTACCGACTCCAAAACGGAGACCAAAGCTATAGTGGTCAATTGCTGATCGCTCGCTAGTGGTCTGTCAAGCGTTTATTTTCGGGTTGAACGTTAGCGAATTTTGTGGCTAGTCGAGGCGGAGGTTCCTACGCATAGCGGGGCTATGTAAGGGGTTCTCCAACGAAGAGTAGCCGCAAAAGACGCCACGGGCAAGCCGAAGTTTTAGCCTTTACAGACCACCCTAGGAACATCTCTAAATTTTTCTACTGCCGACGCAAACGACTCAGGCTTGCCTGATTAATACCCAGGTAGTCTGCTATCACGTTCAAAGGCAGTCTTCTGTCGGCCTCCGGATGTGCCTCCCGAATCCAGGCGTAATGCTCAGCAGCGGTAAGCATTTGACTCCGATTAATACGCTCCTGCATAGCACCGAAAAGATGAGAGCCGAGGCAGCGCGTGAGGGTACTAAAGGAGGCGTATTGTTTACATAGGTCCGATAATACACCGAAAGGAAGCCGCAAGTACTGGCTGTCTTCAATCAGCTCGATGATATAACCAGCTCTTGGATTATCCATGGATTCAGCATTGGTTATAATCTCATTATCCATGCTTATCCAAGTGACCACCTGCTTACTAGCGCCTGAGCTCGCAAGGAAGGCCGAACCCTTGTAGATGTAAAAGATGTCCTTACATACCTGATCGCGCTCCAGTAGCTGCGTTCTTCGTCGATGCTCCAGCGCTGCCGATTCCTTGTATAGAATGGACATTACTTCCGCTTCGAGCTCGCCAAACCGTCTGAGGTAGGCAAAAAAATTGTTGCATACCAAGGCATGCATCGCCTCGGCATTATTCATTGTGTTGTTCATATGCTAACTCGTTTTTGTTCGGGGAATAGCCCCTTTTCATAGTGTAGTCACGCCCTACAATAAGCTAAAGGCTTATGATGTAAGGGCTTAATTATCCTTCACGCTCAGAGCAGCTTCCACTGCCCAGCAATCTTCAAACTTCGTTCTATCACATCTCTTACACAACCTTGGCCTCCTTTCACAGGACTGATATAAGAGGCGAGCTGCCTAATCTCCGCTGCTGCATCCGCTGGGCAAGTAGCGAAACCTACGCGGCGCATGACCTCGTAATCTGGTAGATCATCGCCCATGTACAGTATTTTTTCTTCATCCAAAGCAAACTGGCGTATATGTTGTTCATAAACAGCTAGCTTATTTTGAATACCACTATAGATGTGCGGAATACCTAAGTTTGACAAACGGATATTCACGCCCTCGCTTGTGCCGCCGGTGATAATACAGACGTGATAGCCCGCAGCAAGCGCAACTCTGATCGCATAACCATCTCGTACATTCATCTTCCTTAGAAGCTCCCCCCCTTCCAAAACCAAGAGGCTGGAATCCGTTAGAACACCATCTACATCGAAGATGAAGGTATCTATTTGAGCAAACTTCTCAAGTTGGTTCATGTAGGTAAAGCTCTTGTTGACAGGCTAACAGCGCTAGATGAATGTAGATGATACAGATAGCTCGAATTGCTGCTGACATTCAACCTTTCTGAAAGGTAATTTACTTGATATATATAGGTTTAATCTGCTTTTCTAGATACGCAGTGCTAAGGTACTGCAAAAAATTATATTCTACCTCCCTATTCGATAAAATTGTCTAAAAAATCCTATTTTTGTGTCTATGTCAAAACGCCATCTCACATTAGGGGAGTACTTAATCGATAACCAGGCAGACTTTGAGTATGCCAGTGGTGAACTCACCCGCCTACTCAACTCTATTCGCCTAGCTGCCAAAGTGGTAAACTTCGAGATCAACCGCGCAGGCTTGGTAGATATCACAGGCACCGTGGGGAGTACTAATATCCAGGGGGAGGAGCAAAAAAAGCTGGATGTCTTTGCCAATGAAGCCTTTATCAATACCCTCACCAATCGGGAAATTGTTTGTGGTATAGTCTCGGAAGAAAACGAGAACTTCATCACCATACCGGGTGCCAATCGGCGCCATCAAAACAAGTATGTCTTAGTGATGGATCCTTTGGATGGTAGCTCAAACATCGATGTGGCTATCTCGGTAGGCACGATCTTTGGTATTTACCGCCGGGAATCCCCCTTAGGCACAGAGGTCAACCTAGCTGACTTCCTACAGCCCGGCTATAAGATGGTAGCGGCTGGTTACATCATTTATGGTACCTCCACGATCTTGGTCTATTCTTCTGGAAATGGCGTCAACGGCTTTACCCTGAACCCTGCTATCGGTACCTACTACCTCTCCCATCCCAATATCAAAATACCAGAGACGGGCCGCATCTACTCTGTTAATGAAGGCGGCTACGTCCACTTTCCACAAGGTGTAAAAGACTATATTAAATACTGCCAGCGGGAAGAAGAAGACCGCCCTTATTCCAGTCGCTATATCGGTAGCATGGTGGCCGATATTCACCGTACCTTGCTACAGGGCGGTATTTATATGTATCCTAAGAGCTCAGAACGAGAAAATGGCAAGCTGCGGCTACTATATGAGTGCAACCCCATCGCCTTCCTACTGGAGCAGGCTGGGGGTATGGCTACTGATGGCTACAAACGGATTTTGGAGATAACACCAACGGAAATTCACCAGCGCGTACCTTTTTTTGGTGGTAGCCCAGCGATGGTCAAGAAAGCGATGAGCTTCCTCTAATCGCAGCCGCTTGGTGGTCTGTCAAGCGCTAATTTCTGGGAGGAACGTCAGCAAATTTTGTAGCTAGTCGAGACGGAGATTCCCGCGTACAGCGGAGCTGTGTAAGGGGTTCTCCAACGAAGAGTAGCCGCAAAAGACGCCACGGGTAAGCCGAAGTTTTAGCCTTGACAGAGCACTACGCTTGGTTGTCGCGCCATTCGTAAACCCACTTCGCTTGTATCTGCTCTAGGTGTTCCTCGGTACTACCTTCACGCTTGCCCTCGAAATTGGGGATTTCCAATATCCACTCCAACAGATCGGTGAAGCGGATGCGGTATATTTTTCCTTCCCCGAATTCGTCGCCGAAGCGATCATACAGCGCCATGGCGATGTCTTCGTGATCGCTCCAATTGATAGGGAAGCTATCGAAATCTTTAAAGCTCATGCTTGTTTTTTTGTTGTGGGTAGTAATTGACAAAGGCCTAATGCTCGTGGCCAATGATACGACTCTGATCGGGGATTTCCACTTCCAGGTATGCGTCGTCATCTTGGATCACACACTGGCATCCCAGACGGCTCTCTATGCGCGGATTAATGGCTCGGTCTATAAAATCCTCCTCTCTGTCACTGATTTCCGGCAGAAAATCCTCGCCTGCTCGAATATAGACATGGCAAGTGCTGCAGGCGCAGACCTCTCCACAGTTGTGGTTGAGGTGAATATCATTGTCTTCCGTTATTTCCACTATTTGCAGGCCGGGAAGCACATTTTCAACAACTTTCGTAGGTATTTTTGGGTCTTCGAAGGTAAATTTTACAGTTGCCATGGAGCAATTGGGTATTTTTTGGTTGAGAAATCGCTTGTTCGAGCCACGATTAGTTGACGGCCTCTACCGAAACTATTTGGGGCAGTCTGTTTCTGATGGCCTGCTCCAAGCCCGCTTTCATCGTCATCTGGCTCATGGAGCAACCCACACAAGCACCTAACCAGCGCACCTGCACGACCATATTATCGCTTACATCCACCAACTCAACGTTTCCGTTGTCAACGGCTAGGTGGGGGCGAACATCATCTAGTGCGCGGTCGATCTTCTCCAGCAGTACTTCTTTCTCGGTTGTAGTCATAATCAAGCGGGCTAAACAAGTAGTAAAGCTGCAGTAGCACAGCGCCTGGGCTGCTGCATTCAGCTCTACTTAGAACTAGTTTAAACAAGTTAGAGGAAGGATGGTTTACTCCTCCGCCGCCAGGATGCCATTTATATCCAGCCGGCGCGCCAGATCCATTACGAATACGACTTTTTCTACGGGTGCGCTTTTCGTAGGGGCAATAAGTAGGTTGTAGTCTTTTCTAGCCTTGATCGCGAGGCTTTGCTCTAGTAAAGATTCATCAATTCTGCGATTGTTGAGGAAATAGCCTGTATCCGTTATGCGCACCTCGTCTAAATTATTAGCAGGAGGCGGTGTTTGGCTGGTGGCTTTACCGGGCAGTTTCAAATTCAGGGCGTTGGGCGCTACTACCGTGGAGGTGAGCATAAAAAAGATCAGCAACAAGAAGATGATATCTGTTAGCGACGACATACTGAACTCCGCATTCACCTTGGCTCTTTTCTTGATGGGCATAATTTAGCTATTTGGCTGGGTGGCGATAATGGCTCTCATTCGGAGCTTGTTGGCTTCAGCGATCACCATTTGTACCCGACTGAAGGGTACGCCCACTTCTGCTACTATGGTTACGGTGGCCTGGTCTTGATCCTGAACTTGAGCCTTGGCATCTCCTAGGGCACGCCCTAGGGTACGTTCGGTGACTGTTACGTTGTTGAGCTTGATTGCTGTTTCCTCGCGGCGCAGCTGTACCGTAATATTAGTAGGCGCTACCGTCTGAGAATCCGATTTGGGTAGTTCATAGGGATTGATCTGCACAAAATTGGAAGTGAGCATGAAGAATATAAGCAAGAGGAAGATGATGTCGGTGAGTGACGACATATTGAACTCTGCATTTACCTTACTTCCGCGTTTAAGACCCATGGTTTTGATTTTTGATTATTCTGGGGTTGCTACTAGGCTTCGCTCCTACTAATAAGCCTTGCTCCTGCGAGAGCCAACGAGTGTGTGCTGTGTTCGTATGGATGTACACTTGGTGCCCGCCGTACCCGTATGGGTTTTAGTAGAGCCTGAGCAACCTACACCAGCCTTCCCTTACTCTGCGTGCCCTCTTGCCCTTGCGAAAGCTGCCTTGGATAGCTGAGCAATCGGATGCTATCAGCGAGCAAGATTTAGGAAATTCTAAGCGGTAGGCTCTTGGAGTAGATCCATAAACTCCGTAGTGGAGCGCTCCATTTGATAAACGACACGCTCTACCCTAGCCACCAATAGGTTGTAGCCAATGAAGGAAAGAATACCGATAAACAAGCCTGCGGCCGTGGTGATGAGTGCCTGATAAATACCCCCTGCCAGTACATCCGGCGTAATATTCTGTGCGGTGGACATTTCGTAGAAGGCGCTGATCATTCCTGTTACGGTACCGAAGAAGCCAATCATGGGCGCCGCGCCAGAGATAGAGGCCAGCGTGGACAAGCCCTTTTCCAACCGAAAGACTTCCAGATTACCAACATTCTCGATGGCTGCATCAATATCGCTAAGGGGCTTGCCAATGCGCTGCAAGCCCTTCTCTACCATTCTAGCTACGGGGCTATCGGTATTTTGGCAGAGTGCTCTGGCACCGTTGAGGTTGCCAGCGCTTACATTGGCGCGAATCTGATTCATAAAATTCTGATCTACCCGACCAGCGTGGCGGATGGTGTTGTAACGCTCGAAGAAGATATACAAACCCAAAATGAATAAAAAGGCCAGAATAGCAACAATAACCATGCCCAGCAAGCCTGAGCTAGTGAGTACGCTCAGCAGGTTCTGACTTTTTACCTCGGGATCATCGCCTGCTTCCATTTGAACGCTGGCTTGGAAAAACAAAAACAAAACAGATGAAAACATAGTATGCGTTTTGATAGGCCTGTAGCCGTGGTGATCTTTAGTTGCGCTGTCTGCAAGCGATCTAGTAACGATATGGCTAATCGCTTAATTGTTGGCCGCCGCTCCGACGAGATGCCCAAAGGTAAACAAATCTTAGTTTTTATGCTTTGATGAGGCAAATTTTCTTTTCGGCTAAGGCATTCGCTCATTCGCTATTAGTGGTGGCCGCTTTGATCATGGCTCGGTGTGGAATGTTATCCTCCAGGTAGCCCTCCCCTACCCCTCGGTAGCCCAGCCGGCCATAGAAAGTTTGGAGGTGTGCCTGAGCGCTAATCTTAATGGGCTGATGGCCATAATGCTGGTACAATTGCTTGGCCGCTTCTTCCATCAGCTGGTAGCCAAGGCCTGTTCCTCTGGCCTTGGGTGCCACAATCACCCGGCCGATGCTGGCGTAATCGGCATAGGCAATTCCCTGCTTAAAAATCCGGGCATAGGCCAGTAGTTCGCCTGCTTCATCATAAACGCCGAGGTGCAGAGCCTCAGCATCTTTGCCATCGGCATCCAAGTAGGGACAGTTTTGCTCTACTACAAATACTGCCTGGCGCAGCACCATGATGGCGTAGAGTTCCAAGCGACTTAGATCGTGGAAATCCGTTGTTTTGAAGGTTAGCATGAGCAGTTTATTTCACTAGTTCACAATTCCCAAGCCTAGCTGCGTGCTGAGTATATCCGCTAAGGTTTCTCTCCTTCTAATAAGGTGTGCTTCGCCATCTAGCAACAGAACCTCCGCTGGGCGGGGGCGGCTGTTGTAGTTGCTGGCCATACTCATGCAGTAGGCGCCGGCATTGCGAAAAGCCAGGATATCGCCTTCGCGTACTTCGGGTAGCTGCCGGTTGCTAGCGAAGGTATCCGTTTCGCAGATGTAGCCCACAATGTCGTAAGTTTTTTGATCGCCCTGAGGATTACTGAGGTTATCAATTTCATGATAAGCATCGTAGAACATGGGCCGAATGAGGTGATTGAGGCCGCTATCTACCCCCACAAAGACCTTATTTCCACTGTGTTTAAGCACATTTACTTTTACTAGGAAGGTACCTGCTTCGCTCACCAAAAATTTTCCTGGTTCTATGACCAAGCTCAAGGTTCGGCCATAGCTATGGCAGAATTGCTGAAAACGCTGGCTTACCTTAGTACCCAAAGCTACCATATCTGTTGCAGGGCCTTCTTTTTTATAAGGCACCTTAAAGCCCGAGCCAATATCCACAAAAGTGAGATTGGGGAACTGGGCGGCCACCCCCAACAAGACCTCCAAGCCCTGTAAAAAGGCGGAGGTATCCAAAATATCCGAGCCTGTGTGCATGTGTACACCTTCCACCCGCAGGCCATAGGTATTGACCACTTCCAGCACCTCGTGTAGTTGGGAGGTGGGGATACCGAATTTAGCCTCCTCGTGGCCTACACTGATTTTGCTGTTGCCACCAGCCATGATGCCCGGGTTGATGCGAATCGTCACCCCCACCGCCGAGTGTAGCTGCCCCAGGCGCTTCAGCATCGGAATATTATCGAGGTTGAGACGAACCCCTTTCTCAATAGCCATCTCTATTTCCTCGTAGCTCACCCCATTGGGAGTGAAGACAATATCTTGAGCCGCGAAGCCCGCCAGCAAAGCCAGCTCTACCTCCTGTATGGAAACGGTATCTACCCCGCTGCCCATCTGTCGCAGCAGCTGCATAATGCGGATGTTGGTAAGCGCCTTACAAGCGTAGTGGATCTTTAGCGAAGGAAGCTGCCCGAATACCTGCTGTAGCCGCTTGTATTGCCGATCTATTGTAGCCGCATCATAGACGTAGAGCGGTGCCCCAAAAGTAGCTAGCAGGTCTTCTGGATCAAAGGGGGCTACTAAAACACGCGTAGCTTGTTTAACTTCCATGCACTTTTGTTGTACTTTGGCCTTCGCTGACCAAAATAATGGGGCAAAAGTACGCAAGAAGACCCAAACAAAAAAAGATCACAAACCGTGATGGGATGATTCTCCTAGCGCCCCACGAGTAAGCGCCCACTCCGTAGGCCCTCGGTACTTCGCAGTTGGTAAAAATAAACACCAGCAGGTAGATGCCCCACAGGAACCGACCACTGATGCGCCCCTGCTGCCAGCCGAGTAATGTTCTGCTCATACACGCGCTGGCCTTGCCCATTCAGCATAGTGAACTGGGCGTTGGGCAAAGCCTCTGTTAGGCTAAAGGTAAAACGAGCCAACTCCTTGGCAGGGTTGGGAAATACCTGCCAAGACTCTAAGCCAGCCAAGACGTTGTCTGTAGCCGTAGTTGCCTCCTCCACGATCAGACCCATGAAAAAGGCCAGGTTTAAGTTCCAGCCGCCTTCCTCATTCAGAGCGTGCCAGCTATCGTCGATCCATTTCTCCCAAGCATCGAAGCCATCACCACAACCATCTTGGGTGGATAAAAGCCCAATATTCCCGGCAGGTACTTCATAAATATCCGTAAAATCAATGGCCATAAACAGCTCCGTTTCGCTACTCGCTATGGGCAATGGAAAGGTAAAAACTGTGGGTGGAAAGTCCGTATCACTCACTTGAACATCCGCCACACTCAAGGCTTCGCTCGTGCCCAAGAGTTCGCCAGGACCACCACTTTCAAGATCAACTGCGTATAGCTTCGCGCGCAGCACTTGCCCCCGCACGGCCTCATCTACTTCCCCAAAATAGCCAACGATACCCAGAATTTGTAGCGGCCCGAAATCTTCTAGCAAAATATATTGAGCTTTCTCCCTGTCCAGCAAATCATTTGTACCCGCCACATAGCCGCCGTCGTCCGATTCTACGACGAAAAGGGTATCAGAGCAAGAATCGAAGAAAATACCCGGCACGAGGGTATCAGGCACAACCGACTTGGTAATCGCCTGACCCTTTTTTAGTAGATAAGGACGGCCTGTGCCCAAATGGCTACCGCGCTGAGCCGTTAGGCTGGCACAAAAGAGTAAAAAAAAAGTAAAATATAGTAGATGTCGCATCTGTTCGTATTTTGAATTTTAACAGCCTAAAGATAGCCCCCCGCAGCATAATAGCCTAGACAAAAAAGAGTTTTATCAAAAGCTTAACGGCTTTTTATGAAATTTTAAAAGACCTACCCCCAAGCCCCCCACGTCTTTCACGCCCAGCTTAGGCCCACCGCTCCGGGCGCAAACCAAATGGTTGCATATCCAGACCTCGGATGAGCATAGACACAGCCGAGGACGAATATGCACCGACAATTGGGTTTACGCTCACCGCTCCGATTTACCTAAATCCCTGCAAAATTCGTATATTGCGGCAAAATACACGCTCCATCATGTACCGATATACCATTCTCGCGTTTCTCTCTTTATTTTTCCCGCTGCTGCTAGCTGCCCAAGAAGCCCTTACCGACGACTTCGAAGGCAACGGCAACATCACCACTTGGTTCGGCGATAATTGCGCTATCAACACCAGCTTTAGCAATCCCGTGCCGCAGGGTATCAACCCCTCTTCGGGGGTACTGCGCTATGAGGACACAGGCGGCGAATTTGCCAATATTCGCTTCGATCTGGAGGAATCTTTAGACCTCTCGGAAAGCTATGTTTTCACCCTCAAAGTGTTCATTCCTTCCAGCGGCCTCAC
The DNA here is from genome assembly GCA_036835305.1 of Lewinella sp. Lineage (GTDB taxonomy): Bacteria > Bacteroidota > Bacteroidia > Chitinophagales > Saprospiraceae > Neolewinella. The sequence goes on along the minus strand of DAITME010000005.1, from coordinate 75,221 downwards.
TGGCAACCAGCCCAACCAAATATCGCTAAAACTGCAAAATGGTAACTTGGCAGAACCTTGGAGCAGCCAGACCGAGATTATTCACCCCCTCGCGCTGGATACCTGGCAAGAAGTTTCCTTCGACTTTGCCAATGGCAACTACATCAACCTCAATGGAGGATCGCCCCCACCTACCCAGCGTGCTGATTTTAATCGGGTGCTCATCCAAATGAATGGCGAAGGTAATAGTGACCATGTACTCGCTTACATAGATGACTTCTACTATGAAAACAACCGCTTTCCCTCCCCCATTTTTGATTATTTGGTCTGGTCGGATGAATTCGATCAAAATGGCCCACTTGATGCGAGTAAATGGTTTCATCAAACACAGCTCCCCCAAGGAGGCAGCTGGTACAACGGCGAGATACAACACTATACCAACCGGATCGACAACAGCTACGTAGAAAATGGCATCATGCACCTCGTGGCGAAGCGCGAAAACTTTACCGACCAAGGGGAGACCAAGCAGTTTACCTCCGCTCGGCTCAACTCCACTTTTGCCTTCACCTACGGGCGGGTGGAAGTGCGCGCCAAACTACCAACAGGCGTAGGCACTTGGCCTGCTATCTGGACCCTGGGGCAAAACATCAACGAAGATGGCGCCTACTGGGATAATCTAGGCTTCGACACCACCCCCTGGCCTGCCTGCGGAGAAATGGACATCATGGAGCATTGGGGGCGCGATCAAAACCATGTACAAAGTGCCACCCATACCCCCTCCAGCTTCGGCAATACAGTTAATAAAGGCGGGCAAATCATCCCTACTGTTTCTACCGACTTCCATGTTTACACCCTAGAATGGACGCCCGAGAGACTGATTTTCAGCGTGGATGGCAACCGCCACTTCATCTACAACCCGCCCATAAAAGATGCAGCCACATGGCCTTTTGATGCACCCCAATATCTGCTGCTGAACATAGCCATCGAGCCCAGTATAGAAGCCAGCTTCACCCAAGGCGCTATGGAGATAGACTATGTGCGCGTTTATCAGGCCAATCCCGTGGCTACCCAAGAGCAAGTGAACGCCCCCCTCCCCGTTTACTATCCCAACCCCGTCAGTAACCAGCTCACCATACTCGTGGGAGCGCAGCAGCAGGATGCTGTCTTGGTGCAGATTGCCAACCTTCGTGGGCAGCTCGTTAAAAGCGGCAGCTATCCTGTATATGATGGTCAGTTACAGATCAATGGCTTGGAGGATTTAAGCAGTGGAACCTACTTCGTCTCCTATGGCTCCGCCGGAAAAACCAGAACAGTAAAAATGATCAAGCAATAGGACATCAAAAGCGAGCGGCTCAGCATCTTTGGGCTGTATCTGGTATTTTTTAGTTGGCTCACGCAGGAGCAAGCAATAACTGTTTTGAGCAAGGCTTCTAAGTCCAGACCTCAGACGAGCGTAGACACGGACGGGAACGAATTCGGGTGCCGGCAATCTGTTCCGTTCCCCCTCTGGAAGGGGCTGATCCGAAACCGAGCTAGCGCTGCCTTGCGGGGGAATGCTACTGAAAAGCATTGCTCTTTACCACTTACGCTGCTCCTGCGTGAGCAAGCATTTTATTTACACCTCTAAAGTACAAGCTCCAACGCAAGAACCTTTTACCCTTCTAGGATGGGCAAAACTTTTCTTGTGTAGCTGCCTATGGCTGCTTTTGAGTGCTTGCGAGCGAGTGCCCGAATCCTCTTTTACAGAACAGCTCTGGCAACTCCATCACAGCCAGCAGACGGCCTTCAACATAGGTGATGTGCTACTATTCAAGGGCGATAGTGTGCACATTCGCAATAAATTTACTGGGCAGCGGCAGCAACTAGCGTGGCGAACAGCCCCCTCCACTGGCGATGTGGATAGCCTCCTTTATCTAGTACCCAGTTATGAAAGCCAAGCGGGTGATCGGTGGTCGGTGGTGTGCTATAAAGGCGATAGTCTGGTGGCGAAGCTGGATTCACTCGTTCCTGCTTTTGCCACAGACACCATGAGCCGCCAGTGCTTAGAAAAGGATGCCACCCACGAGCTAGCCATGGGTGGGCAGTATATCCATCTGGTGACGGTAACGCCCCCCGGCGAGGCCGAAATTCTTCATATATTGGCTTCCGACACAGCTTTTGAACTCAGCGCACAAAGGGCAATGAACTATAGTATGACGCCTATGCTCGGGATTGACGAAGAAGGCAACCTCCGAATCAGCTTCTTCGAACAAAAGGGATCAAAAGGCATCACCTTGATCGATTATTATTGCCAATGCGAGCAAGCCGATAGACAAGGAAACTTAACGATGGCCTGCCTGTCGCTCCCCCTCATCAAAAGCCTTCCTAATAGCTTAGCGGCCAAAGTAGATAGCTTTTACCTTCAGAAACTAGCGCCCCTTATCCCCTTAGAAGTGGGGGAAGGCAGCATTCTGGAGCGTATTAATACTGGCCGCTTGGTGATTGCCGAAGGTATCGGCAGTATCTCCGCTGAAGAAGCTAGTGCTCTGTCAAGGCTAAAGCTTCGGGTTACCCGTGGCGCCTTTTGCGGCTACTCTTCGTTGGAGAACCCCTTACATAGTCCCGCTATGCGCGGGAACCTCCGCCTCGACTAGCCACAAAATTCGCTAACGTTCAACCCAAAAATTAACGTTTGACAGACCACTAGCTACGACGATGAAGAAAGCTTTCTACGCTACAAAGGACTCTACTACCAAGCGCTACAAGACCTCCATCTGGATATGGCACCCAATGGCTTATTTACGCTTTTCACCAGCCACCAAGTCATCAGAGAGGAACAATGGCAGCTCTCCAAGGACCGCCGCCATATTTTTCTTTATAGCCCAGACCGCCGGCGGGTACACCGCATGGCCATCACGGCTTATAATGATGCGTATATTGAGCTGGTGCTCAGCGGCCTGCGGGTGGCGACGCCTGTTAATTTTGGTGAACAACTGATGTCTTATGTGATGGCCAGCGTGCAGTGCCGGGTGTATGTGGATTGAAAAGTAGTCGGAGAGCAGCAGCGCCAAGCGCTGATAATTATCTACCTTTGTGCCGCTTGCGTATTGGAATTTAGCAAGCGCCACAAAATGCTCATCGCTGCCCTGTATGCAATTAGGCACTTCTTACAAAGACATCTGGAAGGTTTCCTTGCCCATCATTGTGGGAAGTGCGGCACAGAATTTGGTGGCCCTCACGGATAGTGTATTCCTATACTACCGCAGCGAAGAAGATTTCGCGGCCATTGGCTTTGTTGCCTCTTTTTATATTATCATTGCGGCCATTGGTTTTGGTTTTAGCCGAGGTGGGCAAATTCTAATAGCCAGAAAAGCTGGGCAAAAAGACCCAGCTGGGGTGGGGCGTACTTTCTACAGCACCCTTTATTTCGAGCTGGCCTTGGCTGTGGGGTTCTTTTTCCTCATTACCTACGGCTCCTATTGGATTTTCGCGGCGCTTATTAATGACGATGATATATTCTACCGCAGTCTGGAATATATACAGATGCGAAAATACGGTATTTTCCCTGCTTACATTGGTGTTTCCTTAGTAGCGCTCTACACGGGCATTGCTCGGCCGGTTTTTGTGATTGTCAGCACGCTTGTGTTGGCAGTCGTAAACATCCTCGCCGATAGGGCATTGATTTTTGGTGTCTGGGGTTTTCCGGAGATGGGCATTGCTGGAGCGGGCTTGGCCAGTACGATAGCGGAGTATGTAGCCACGGCTGTTTTTTTGGTTTATATGCTTTTTGATCGGAAAAATCGGGTCTATCGCATTGCCTCGCTGCCGAAGTGGGATGGGTATATCATACGGCAAATCGTGCGTGTCTCGGTGCCGATTGTTGCGATGTCGGTAGTGGGTTTAGGCAGTGCTTTTGTCTTTTTCGGGCTGGTAGAAAACCTAGGACCTCAGGCGCTGGCGGAGGCTAATTTGGTGCGCATTGCCTACCTCATTTTATCCATTCCTGTTTGGGGTTTCAGCAGCGGCACCAATACCATCATCAGTTATTTTATTGGTCGGGGGCGGCGAAGGGCTGTCATCCCGCTACTTTGGAAAACTAGCTACCTATCCCTGGGCGTAACGGCTTTGCTAACCATTCCCTTGCTGCTCGCACCGGAACAAATATTGTACCCCCTGCTAGGCAATGAACGCTCGCACCTGATAGCAGGCGCCTACCCAGCCATCCTAGTACTAGGGGGTATTTTGCTGGTTTTTAGTGTGAGTAGTATCTTTTTCAACGGCCTCATCGGAGCAGGAGCCACTAGCCGGGCGTTGCGCATACAGTGGCTCAGCACTTTTGGCTATGCCACCGGTATTTATATGGTTGTACATGCCAGCTGGGGCACCTTGGCTTTTGCCTGGAGTGTGGAAATATTCTATTGGTTGGTGATCTTTTACTTCACCTATCGGTTTCTGAGGAAGAATTACAAATAACAATTATGTTTACAGGCATTATAGAGGCTGCGGGAACGATAAGCGACATACAGCGGGAAGGTAGTAATATTCACTTCACCGTGGCCAGCACCATCAGCGAGCAATTGAAGATAGACCAAAGCCTAGCCCACGACGGTGTTTGCCTCACGGTGGTTGCGCTGGGCCAAGGTACCCATACCGTTACTGCTATCAAAGAAACGCTAGATCGGACGCGCTTGGGGGCTTGGGCCGTCGGCAAACAAGTAAATTTGGAAAGAGCCATGCAAGCCGGCGCCAGGCTAGACGGCCATATTGTGCAGGGGCACGTGGATACTGTTGGGGAATGCTTGGCCGTCTCGGAAGTGGATGGCAGTTGGTACTATACTTTTCGCTACGCCCTACAGCCCGATCGCTTGCTGGTGGACAAAGGCAGCGTTTGCATCAATGGCGTGAGCCTCACAGTGGTTAGCCCTGTGGAAGACACCTTTCAAGTGGCCATTATCCCCTACACCTACGAGCATACCAATTTCAAGGAACTACAGCCCGGCGATATAGTGAACCTAGAGTTTGACATCATCGGTAAGTACATTGCCAAGCATTTGGCGGCTTATGTTAAGGCGGCGAGTTAAGCATTAACGCCGCTGTCGCCGCAAAAAAGTAGTATTAAGAAGTAAATGGATTAACAAGGCGAATTTCTTTTATTTCAGCAAAGTCACGGGTGTTTCGTGTCAGTAGCTAACAGTCGTATAGAAGTGCGGTAGCTGCAATTATAGCATCCCCTAAACTCAGTTTCTTTTGTTGACGCAGCTCAACAGCTTTTGCAGTTACCTCTGTATCAACTTCTATTGTGCGCAAAACAGCAAAGCAGGACTCAAAATATGTCTTATCAACCTCTGTGAGCTTGTGATATCCTAGTACTTCTATCACCGTAGCGACAGAAACAGCGGAAATGACAGCAGAACTCGTTATGTATTTTCTCAAATAGGCGAATTCTTCCTTCGAAGAGTAGATCACTATATTGCTATCCAGTAAGTACATAACAACGGTTTTAATCTCTGAAAGGCAACTCCCGATCTTCTCGCTCCTTCCGTTGCCAAGCTACCGGGTCCTGAATATAGCTCGTATCCCCACCTTTTTGGATGATGGCCAAGTGTCTCTCTCTTACCTGCGAACTCATCTCTTTTTGGGGCGACGTAAGCACCCGGAGGCCTATCCGCTCGGCCAACTGTAGCAGCAATTGCAAATCGCTGTATTGCTCCACTTCTATAGTAATCCTTTGCATAGCCCAATATTATTTCCCACAAATATAGTGCTTTTTTTCTAAGCAGCCGCCCCTACAATACTCGCCACCGTCGCCTGATCTACCGCTGGGGCGAAGAGTAACTCTCCTTGGCGGTCGTCCACCACTTCCAGTTGCATTTGCTCGGCGAGGCGCCGACCGATACGGCCCATCTCGATGGCATAATTCAGGGGGTACCCTTGGGCGGCATAGAGATCGATCAGTCCTATGCGGATCAGTTCGAAAGCGTCTTTGCGCAGCAGCAAAGCGCGCAGTGAAGATTGCTTGGATACTTTTACGCCTTTTGCGGCCAGTTCCGCCAGCAGTTCTTCCTTGCTGCAGCCCACTACCTCCTTTCGGTAAACATGCCAATATTCCCCATTCCCCGCGCGGCGATGGGTATAGGCTGCTTGATGGCGCTGCTCGGCCGCTAACTGGCAGCTAAAGCGCGTCATGGCCTTCGTCAGCTCCAGCAGTTTCAGCACTCCTTCCGTATCCAAGCGAACTTGCTGCGGATAAGCAGCCTCCTCCCGCGAGAGCTTGTTTGCCACCGCCTCTTTTATCTTTGATCGGCTGTGGAGCGCTACCAAACGCGCCATTTCCAAACTAAAATAGTATTCTTTCAACAAATTGTCGGGTTTCCCCTTCGCCCGCGCAAAATCACTCATGGCCTGCGGCTTCCGAATGCCATCATGAAATTGGTAAACATCAGATAACCATTGCTTTATACTATCAGCATAGTGCTCATCCTTCAGCCCCAAAGCCCGGTGGAGGTGGGTACTTTTGATAACACGGGTACCTTTTTTACTAGTCAGAATCAGTAAGTTCATAACAAATTGTCTGTTGTGATAACACAAAGGTACAATTTGTTTTTAATAAAACAAACAAAAAGTTGATTTTTTTGGTTTTTTCAGAAGGCTATCAAGGGCATGGAGCCACCGGGGCGGTCTGAAAGTCGACTTCTTTCAGGAGCCGCCCCAGCTCCGAAAATAAGCGCTTGTGCTAATTTGGGAAAGCTGGGAAAGGGAAGCGCCCCCCCAACAACCCTACTCCACATAATAAGCCCCCCCAATAACCCACGCTCCTTCGGCGGTATTGGTGAAGCTCACAAAATCGCCGTGATCTATGGCATCTTCCAGGGCAATTTTCTCGAAGCCCTCGGCGGTGGGGCGGAAGGCGAAGTAGGCGGTGCCTTCCTTCACCACGGCGGCCTTGGGCAGGCCTGTGACGGATTGGCTTTTCAGCAGCAGCCGGGCGCTCACCAGCAAGCCGGGAATCAAGCGCGCCTGGGGCGTAGCAGCATCGAAGTGGCCATGCACGCGCAAGGTGCCGCTATCCATATCCACCATGGGGTTGATTTTTACTACTTCCGCTTCGCCGCTGAAATCGCTGCCAGGGAGGCGGAAAGTGATTTTTTGCCCCTTCTCCACCGCCGCCGCGTATCGGGCAGGGATGTCCAACTCCAGGTGGATGTGCTTTTTATCCGCTATTTCCATCACCAGGTCGCTGGGCTGTATCATCTGGCCTTGGTGCACCAAGACCTCATGGACGTAGCCACTACTGGGCGCATACACCCCGATGCTGCTTTGAAATTGGCCTTCGTCTTCCAGCGCGCTCAGGCGAATGCCGATTTGTTGTAGCGCTGCTCTCAGTCCCTGATAGGTAGCTTTCAAGGCTTGCAATTTGGCTTGGCTGGCCTCTTGGAGTTGGCTGGTGGTGGCATTGCCGGCAGCCAGGGTATTTTGCCGCTGGGCTTCCTGCTCGGCCAGGGCGAGGGCGGCTTTGGTTTCTAGTAGCAAGCGCTGTTTTTCGATCAGCTCAGGCTGCTGCAAGCGGAAAAGCTGCGCCCCTTTTTGGACGTAATCGCCCGGCAAATACCGCAGCTCACTCACCTGCCCCGGCAGCATCGAATGGATGGCCATCACGTCGGTGGGCGGAATATCAATCCGACCTGTACAAGGGATATCCCCAGCCAGTTGGCGCACCTCCAGTTCACCCAACTGTATGGGCGCTTCGCTGGCAGCGCTATGGTCACTGGCGGGTACATCATTTTCGTTGCTGCTGGCTTGGTTACAACCCAAAAGCGCCAACAAAAGAGCAAAAGTGAGCGTGGAATATATAGACATGATGATGAAATTTAATTAATGGAGAATTGAAAATGGAGAATTGAAAATG
>DAITME010000005.1:0-67257 GCA_036835305.1 Lewinella sp. | reverse complement strand
AGACATGATGATGAAATTTAATTAATGGAGAATTGAAAATGGAGAATTGAAAATGATTAAGCTCTTTTCGGAGTCTGGAAAACTTCAACACTAGCGAGTAAAGATGCAGGGGCGCCAAAATCACCCCAAAATCCCGAGAGACCCCATTTTCAACCTTCAATCTTCAATTTTTAATTCAAAAAGGTTAATTACTCGAAGCGATCCAGCTCCCCAGTACACGATTTTTTATTTCGTGGCCAAAGAAACTCCCGCCAAGTAGTGGTACTCTACAATGAGTTGATTGAGGTAATAAATTTGTTCCAGATAGCTGCTGTTGGCCGCCAGCAAACGCGATTGCAACTGACTAAAAACCAAGAAGCCTATGCTCCCCTGTTCCAACTGCAGTTGACTAATTTGCCGGATGCTTTCTTGGCTGGCGGCATTCGCTAGTCGGTAATCATCCAACTCGCTGCGGAGGTCTCGGATTTCTTTAACGAGTTGTGCCAGCCGAGCCTCGTTTTTAGTAGTCAAGTAGTTGCGCTCATTTGCCAGCTGCGCGATTTGCAGTTCGCGCTGTTCGCTTTGTACTTTGTAGCTGCGCTGATCCAGCGGTATAGCCAGTCCGAGGCTAGGACCATGGAAGGGGCCTTCTCGGTTCAGGCTCTGTGCATAGTAGCCCACGTTAATCTGTGCTTGCCTCGCTAGTTGCTTAGCGAGCTGTTCTTCGCTGCTCACCACCTTCATCTGCTGATCCAGGAGCTGTAGGTAGGCTGGCGTGTCCGTGCTGCTGTCCAAGGGCATGGGCAGCGGCTCGAAAGCTGGCGGCGCTAGTGGCACCGCTGCCGCCAGCCCCGCTAAACTGCGCAGCGACTGAGCGGCCAGATCCGTTTGGCTAGTAGCTAGTCGGCTGCTTTGCTGCAATTGCCGTAGCTCCGTTTGGTAGAGCTGGTAATCCATAGCGCCCAGTGCCCCCGTCTCGTATTGAAGCTGTAGGCGCTGCTGTATAGCCAACAGCAGTTGGTAGGCCGAGTCGAGCTGCTGCTGCTTCGCCCATTGGTAGGCCCAGTCTTGGTAGGCCATAGCCACTTGGTTTTCTAGCTCGTAGCCGATTTGTTCTTTCGCCACGCCTAGGGTCGCCACTTGGGCATCTACGACTCGCCTTTGGGCGGGCTTGTTGAACAGGTGATTGATCGATTGCGAAACCGAGAGGGCGTGGTCAAAATCAGGACCATCTATATTACCGCCTTGGTAGTTCACGTTCAGCGGCGCGCGCTGGCCGACGGCTTTCCTATTCAGCTCGGCAGCTTGGATGGCCAGGGCCTGGTTTTGTAAACTAGGATGCTGCGCCAAAGCTTGCGCTCGGATGGCCTCAAAATCCAGCGGTGTTTGTGCTCGCGCCCCACCGCTAAACAGCAGGAAAAAAGGCAGCAAAACAGCCCCCAGCTTCGCCCAAGCACGGCGATTAAGCAAATAATACAAGGCTGGCAGCACCACCAAAGTAAGCAAGGTTGAAGATACCAAGCCGCCAATCACTACCGTCGCTAGCGGCCTTTGTACTTCGGCTCCGCTACCATTGGAAAGCGCCATCGGGAGGAAGCCAAAAGCCGCTACTGCGGCCGTCATCAGCACGGGCCTCAATCGCTCTGCACTTGCCTCCAACACGGCTCTTGTCATTAGACCCGTATGGGCGTGAGCCATCACCGATAAATCGCCATCCGCTTCTGCCCCCTCCCGCAAGGCCGCGATTTTCTCCTTAATAGCACTCAGCAAAACGATGCCATTGAGCACTGCAATGCCAAAGAGGGCAATAAACCCAATGCCCGAAGAAATGCTGAACGGCATGCCCCGCAGCTCCAGCGCCCAGATGCCGCCGATGGCCGAAAGGGGCACGGCCACGAAAATAATCAAGGCGTCGCGCAGCCTACCAAAGGCCATGTAGAGCAGCAATAAAATCAGCCCCAGCGCAATGGGTACGGCCAGGAGCAAGCGACCACGGGCGCTCTGCAGGTTCTCAAATTGGCCACCATACTGCAAGACGTAGCCGGGTGGCAGATCGAGCTGGGCATCCAAGGCCTTGCTGATGGCCGCCACCAAGCTGGCCACATCCCGATCGCGCACATTCACGCCCACATTGATGAAGCGCCGCGCTTGCTCGCGGGAAATCAGCATGGGGCTTTCCCCTTCCTCGATGCTGGCCACTTCGCTGAGGGCAATCAACTGCCCCTGCCGGTTCGGGATGCGGAGCTGGCTCAAGTCGAGCTGCTGCCGATATTTCTCCGCCAAGCGTACCACGAGGTCGAAGGAGCGCTCCTCCTCGTAGATTTGCCCCACCACTTCGCCGGCGTAGGAAGCACGCACCACTTGGTTTAGCTCGCTGATGGATACGCCATGCTGCGCTAATAGAGCCGGATCGTAGCGAACCGACAACTGCTGCAAGCCTTCTGTTTGATCCACTTTTACATCGCCAGCACCGGGGATCTGATTAATGATGGCCGCAGCTTCATCGGCTTTGGCTTTGAGGATTTCGTTGTTTTCGCCGAATATTTTCACAGAGATATCCGATTTGGAGCCCGTCATCAGCTCATTGAAGCGCAATTGGATCGGTTGGGTGAACTCATACTCCGCCCAAGTGATGCCGCTGAGTTTTTCCTTCATTTCCTCGATCAGTTCTTCGCGGCTGCTGGCGGAAGTCCAGTCGTCTTTGTCCTTCAGGATGATCATGATGTCGGCATCTTCTATGGCCATGGGGTCGGTGGGCACTTCAGCTGTACCGATTTTGGAGACGACATGCAGCACCTCCGGGAAATGATCGAGCAGTATTTTCTCCGCCACGCTCGCTGTGTGGATGCTTTCTTGCAGCGAGCTACCGGGCTTGATGGCTTGCTGCATCGCCAAGTCGCCTTCCTCCAAGGTGGGGATAAACTCGCCGCCCATGCGGCTAAAAACCAGCAAGGAGAACAACAAGGCCAGCACGGAGATGCCCAGCGTGACCCAAGACCAACGCACAGCGGCAGCGGCGACTGGTTCGTAGCCACGTCGGAGCCAGCCCATCAGCTTGGCCGCGAAGCCCTTCTCTTCGCGGATGTTCTTCGAGAGGAACAAGGAGGCCATCACCGGCACGTAGGTAAGGGATAAAATCAGCGAGCCTAGGATAGCAAAAGTAACCGTCTGCGCCATCGGCCGGAAGGTCTTGCCCTCTATGCCTTGGAGGGTGAGAATCGGCAGGAACACCACCAGAATAATCAACACCCCGAAAGCTGCCGAACGATAGATTTTTGAGGTAGCCTTGCTCACTGTCGCATCCATTTGCTCCTGCGTGAGCCGCCTCCCTACATACCCAATTGCCAGCGTATGCAACAAGCCCTCCACAATGATCACCGCGCCGTCGATGACGATGCCAAAATCAATGGCGCCCAAGGACATTAAGTTGGCCGAAATGCCAAAATAGCGCATCATCGAGAGCGCGAAAAGCATGGATAGCGGGATGACCGAGGCCACCACCAAGCCAGCGCGGAAGTTGCCCAAGAGCAAAAGCAGGACGAAAATCACAATCAGGCCACCTTCGAGGAGGTTGCGCTCCACGGTCTGTATCGTTTTGCCGATGAGTTTGGCGCGGTCTAAGTAAGGATAGATATGCACGCCTTCGGGCAGGGAAGCAGCCACCTGCGCCATGCGTTCTTCTACGTTGCGCAGCACTTCCGAGGAGTTGGCGCCTTTCAGCATCAGAGTGATGCCACCTACCACTTCGCCCTTGCCATCCATGGTCATGGCGCCATAGCGTTTGGCGCTGCCGATGGTGATTTCGGCCACATCGCGGATGCGCAAAGGCGGGCCTTGGCTGTTGCCGATGGGAATTTCGCCGATGGCCTCCTCGCTAGCAATACGGCCTTCGGTGCGGATGTAGTAGGAGTAGCTGCCGCGCTCGATATAGCTGCCGCCGCTGTTCTCGTTGTTGTTTTCCAAGGCGCTAATCACTTGCGCCAAAGACAGACCGTAATTGTGGAGCAATTGCGGATCAAAGGCCACTTCGTACTGCTTGAGATAGCCGCCGAAGCTATTTACTTCGATAATGCCTTTGGTGCCATTGAGCTGCCTTTTTACAATCCAATCTTGGATGGTTCGTAGCTCGGTAGCATCGTACAGCTGGCGGTGGGCCTCGTCCACAGTAAGGACATATTGGTAAATTTCGCCTAGGCCCGTTGTGATGGGCATCAGCTCGGTAGAAACCCCGCTTGGAAGATTAGCCGTGGCCACATTGAGCTGTTCCTGTACAAACTGCCGCGCCAGCATTTCGTCCACGCCATCTTCAAAAACGATGGTAATGACCGAAAGGCCATAGCGGGAAATAGACCTAATTTCGGTCACCCTGGGGATATTGGTCATCACAGCCTCGAGGGGGTAGGTGATGAGTTGTTCTACCTCTTCAGGGGCGTAGGTGGGTGCCACACTCACCACCTGCACTTGGTTGTTGGTGATATCAGGCACCGCATCCAGCGGAATTTGGGTGGCCGAAAAAATACCCACCATTGCCATCGCCAGCACGCCCAAAAGCACCAGCAGCTTGTTGGCTAAAGAAAAGCGTATAATCGCATCAAACATGGTAAATTTATTGAAATTTCATCCGCCACCGCGAAGCTCGGAAGTAGCGAAAAAGGAAAGGAATGGGCAGCTAAAGCTTTTTGTTGCTCACGCAGGAGCGATGCCTATGAAAAGAGCCATGAGACGGGGCAGAAACCAAATTGTCGCGAATCCAGACCTCGGACGAGCATAGGCACGGCCGAGGACGAATTCGAACCAACAATTTGGTTTGCTATCATGATCCGTGAACGCTCACCAGTTTACCAGAAAGCCTTCCAAAAAGACCACCCGTTCCCACAAAATAAAGAGGTGAGGCTAGCCGCGCAGATAGGGGCTAGCAAAAAGAAAGGCTAGGCGCAAGGCGGGCCACGCCAGCTACCCACCCAGCTACCAAATTGATCGGGCAGCAACAGCTGTGTGGAGGTAGTGGCCCAAAAAGAGGAAGCGCAGCGTGAATAGGCAAGTGAGTAATAATTGGGCGAACCAGCCAATACATCCGAATCGATTGCTGGGCTGGGAAGCTGAGCCGAAGGTATCCAGTCTGCTGGCTTGGCATCCGTAATTTGCTCCAAGTGCCCGTGGCCGAGGTCGGTTTTCACGCTCCGCAGCAGGGTGCAAAGGAAGCCGTGCTGTGCGTGGGCTTCCGTATGGAACAACATCATTTCCTGCCCCGCTTCTTGCTCGTGCAGGTGGGGCACCAAGGCATGTAGGCCGAAAAAGAGGCCGGCCAGAACAACAAAGAGTTGGCGGATGAGTCGGATAATTATCTATTTGTTATGCAAAGATACACTACTTAAGGCGTATTCGTTTAATCTTTGCCGACAATTAAACCTATATTTGTTGCCCAAAACCTCCTTTCCAGACCTATGGATCTCAGTAAATCACAGCTCAAAATAGCCTTCAAACAATTAGCGTATCTGCTTTCTGAAGACGAGGAGGTGGAGTGTGCTGCCGTGGCCAGAAACGCCAGCAATACCCTATACGTAAAGCCCTGTTTGCTAGCCACCGATCAAAGGGTAATTTACCTAGAGCCCGAATACTGGGGCATCAGAGGCAAGGCGCGCTTTTTTTATTATGGGGAAATAGGAAGTATCCACCTGGAGGAAGGCTGGTTTACGAGCAAGATTAGCATTACACCGCTCCCTGGTAAAGGGCTACCCATGGTGCAGGATCACCTAGAAAAAAACCGTAGCCGTGAGTTGGTGGACTTTGTAAAAAGCCAGCTGGAAATCCAAGATCGCAAGGCCATACCAGAAAGAGTCCATACAGAGGACCCGCTGGTGGCCAAATTGGCGCAGCTTAAGCAACTTCGCGACGAAGGCATCATCACAGAAGCCGAGTTCACGGCCAAAAAAGCGGACATCCTAAAAGATTTCTAAAAAAAACACAAAAAAAGCCCCGCGATGTCTCATCGCGGGGCTTTTTATGTGCCAAAGCGAGGGTCTAGGCCTCTTCTTTGGGTTCTTCACTGCTTTCGATAGCTTCGGTAGCCTCCTCGGCTACTTCCACCACCGCTTCTACTACTTCCTCTACAGGCTTAGCTTTAGGAGCAGCCACTCCGCTGATCTTGGCTTGCAGATCCGCTTTTGCTTTGGCAGTAGCTTCCACGCGCTGGGCGATCGTACCTTCTTTCTGATCGATCCACGCTTGGTACTTCACGTCTGCCTCTTCTTGGGTCATGGCACCTTTGTCCACCCCGCGCTGGAGGTGTTTGCGGTAGAGCACGCCTTTGAAGCGTAGAATAGCCCGCACAGTATTGGTGGGCTGCGCACCTTTTTGCAACCAATCGAAGGCAGAGTCGCGATCGATCTCGATAGTAGCAGGGCTGGTCATAGGGTTATACACCCCGATTCTCTCGATAAAGCGGCCGTCGCGAGGCGAGCGGCTATCGGCAATAACGATGTGGTAAAAAGGGCGTTTTTTGCGGCCCTTGCGCTGTAAGCGAATCTTAACTGGCATAAAATGACAAGTTTTATTGGATGAACCAAACCCACTTACTCCCATAAAGGGACAGATGGGTTTTGTCGAATAGCCCGCAAAGGTACGGACTATTTTATTTGCAACCTAATTTTTACTTATTTTTTCAACTTTCTAAACAGACTAGCCGCTTTTAAACAGCAAACAGCGGACTCCGCCCGCTAGTTGCTGTTTAAAAGCGCTTAATTTAGGTGCCACAAAAAGTCTGGTAACCAGCATCCACCGCTTCGGGTACTTGCTGGAGGAAGTCGAATTCGGGCTGCGCTTGGTAAGCGGAAGTTGCCGCCAGCAATAGCTGATTAAACAAGCTAAAGTCGCCTTTTTGGACTGCTTCGTCTAGGGCTGCTTCTACTTGGTGATTGCGGGGGATATAGACGGGATTTTGTTGCCGCATCCGTGCTTGAGCTGCTGGGAAGCTAATATCTGCTTCTGCCAGCAGGGCTTCCCATTGGGCTTTCCATACTAGGAAATCGGCTTGGGCGTAGCGAGGCTCGGGCTCTGCCAGATCACCCTGTAGCGCCAGAAAGGTATTGGTGTAGTCTGCTTGCTGGTTTTTCATCCACTGTAGCAGTTCGTCTAGTAGGATCATTAATTCCTTGCTGGGTTGCGGAAAGCCTAATTTTTGCGCCATCATCGTTCGCCACTGATCGCGATAGGCCGTGGAGTAAGTATTCAGGATGGCTTGGGCTTGTTCAACGGCCTTTTCCTCCTGTGCATCCATTAGGGGCAGGAGTGTCCCGATCCAAACGGCCATATTCCAGTGGCTGATCTTTGGCTGATTGCCGTAAGCGTAGCGCCCCTGGCGATCGATGGAACTAAAGACCGTTTCCGGCTCGTAGGCATTCATAAAGGCGCAGGGGCCGTAGTCGAAGGTTTCGCCGGCCAAAGACACGTTATCGGTATTCATCACCCCATGGATAAAACCTACCCGCATCCAATGCAAGGTGAGGGCCATCTGCTTCTGCATAACCGCTTCGATGAGCGCTATGACAGGTTTTTCAGCTTCTGCCACCTCGGGATAGTGGCGCTGGATGAGGTAGCCGGCGAGCGTTTGCAGATCAGCAGGCTCGGCAAAGTTGCGGGCAAACTCAAAAGTGCCCACCCGAAGGTGGCTCGACATCACCCGCGTCAGTACCGCCCCCATCTGTGCGCGTTCGCGGAAGACTCTTTCTCCGCTAGCCACCACGGCTAAGCTGCGCGAACTGGGGATACCCAAGTGGTGGATCCACTCGCTAATTAAATATTCCCGCAACATGGCGCGCAGCGTAGCCCGGCCGTCGCCACGGCGAGAATAGGGCGTGACTCCAGCGCCTTTGAGCTGTATATCCCAGCGGCCACCCTGTGGGTCCAACTGCTCCCCTAGTAGAATGGCTCGGCCATCGCCTAGCATCGTAAAATGCCCAAATTGATGGCCAGCATAGGCTTGTGCGATAGGCTCACTACCAGGCGGAAGCTGGTTGCCTGCCAAAATGGCTTGTAGTTCGTCGCGATCTTGATCTGCCAGCCCCAGCGCCTCAGCCAGCGCTTCATTGAAAAGCAACAGGCGCGGCTGCCCAACAGGGGTAGGCAATTGACGGCTGTAGAAATCCGCCGCTAAGCGGGTATATGAATTATCGAGTTGCCAAGCCATTATTCAGTTGTTTTATGGGCGTGTGCCACCAGCACTTCCATGGGGATAAATTGCAACGCTGCCTCGGCACAAGCCTCCAGTACTAGGGGTGGTGCGAACTGCGCTTCGTAGGCTTCTCGCCAGCGCAAAGCACACAAACACCACTTATCGCCGGGTTTTAATCCAGGAAAAGCATACATCGGGCGCGGCGTGCTGAGATCGTTGCCGCGTGAGCGAGTGAAGTCCAAAAACTCCGCCGTCATGATGGCACAAACCACGTGGCGGCCAGTATCTTGCTCGTCCGTGCGGCAGAAACCATCGCGATAAAAACCCGTGAGCGGCTCGTAGCAGCAGGGAATCAGTGGTTCGCCAAAGATGTTTTTGTGTGTCATGTTTGCTAAGCTTTCCTGTTCTCTCTTAGAAAGGCCTAGCACGCTGAAAAGGTTTAGTGGGCGCTTCCCACGATTTCCAATTTGAGCCGTTTGCCCAAGCCCCCTTCCACAATTCGCTGTAAGGTGGCTAGTTCGATCAAGACTTCAGGACAAATTTGGAAGAACGAAGCAATTAACCGTATCTTTGAACTACTTCATGACCTGAAGAGCTAGGAACACGATTTGTCACACTTCCCGATGGCAGATCTAAACAAGATATACCTCTATCGCATAACGCACATTGAAAATGTTCCTCACATTTTGGACAAAGGCGTCACGCACAAGAATTCGCCTTTAGCCAATCCTCAATTCACCCCCATAGGTGATCCAAATTTAATTAGTACACGTAGTCATTTCGCAGCAATTCCCCATTTGAAATTGCCACCTGATCCAAAGTGGCGGCTCAAGTATGATGGACATAGCATTTATGCGACTTTCATGCTAAGCTTAACTCCATAAGCTAGCTTCTGTTGCCAAATGGGGAATTGCTGGTCATTTCGAACTAAAAAATGGAAAAAGTCTTGGCGAATACATACCATTTTACTTAGGTACTCGATCACCCATGCTCTATGTTATACAAAAGGGATTCAATGATTTAGCGGCCGTTGCCGCCGAGAACATTGTTTATTGCGTAAGTTCAATTCAAAAAATTTTAGATGCTGAATTAGAATTCTTTTTTACTGACGGGCATGCCGTTGATTCATTCAGTGCACAATATACATTAGAAGACCTGCACCTCATCAACGACTTGGTCGATTGGCAAGCGGTAAAAGCACAAAGCTGGATAAGTGATACTGATCTAGATTTGAAAAGAAGGAAGCAAGCAGAGTTTTTAGTTTTAGGCGACCTTCCTTTCCATGCTGTTTTGGGTTTCATCGTTTATAACGAAGCTGCCAAAGACCGCTTATTAGCAAAAGGTGTAAGAGCAAAACAGATTCACATTGACCCCAGAAAATTCTTTTAAAATGATCTATTTTGTAACTGGTAACATACTGGACAGCACCGCGCAAGCACTAGTCAACACCGTCAATACAGTTGGTGTAATGGGAAAAGGAATTGCCCTGCAATTCAAAAATCGATTTCCTGAAAATTATAAAAAATACCGAGAAGCGTGCAAGAATAAAACGCTTACGGTTGGCCAACTGCTAGTTACGGAGGAAGATTCGCTCTTGGATGGTAAAAAGCTAATTGTTAATTTCCCTACTAAGGTACACTGGCGATACCCCTCAGAATACCAATATGTTCGTGACGGGCTAGAAGCCTTGGTCAAACTTATTAGAGAACGCGAAATAAAATCAATTGCTATTCCTCCATTAGGCGCTGGTAACGGAGGACTGGATTGGCTGAGAGTAAAACCTATGATTGTTGAAGCATTAAAAGATATTGCGTGCAAAGTCTATATCTATGAGCCCAATGCTGCCATACAGGAAATTCTTAAAAAAGAACGGGTAAAGCTCACGCCCGCAAGGGCTATGCTGCTGTCTGTACTTTATGAATTGGTCAGAAATGGTGAGTTTGTATCGGAATTCACAGCTGAGAAGATAGCCTACTTTTTACAGCGTTTTGGTGCCACTGAGGCATTTAAGCTAGATTTCAAACCCAACTTCTATGGCCCTTATTCTGGTAAAGTTCGGCATGTTCTGTACCAGCTGAACGGCAGCTACATTATGGGATACAGCTCGAAAGACAAGAAGCCATTTGAAGAACTTAGCCTGCTAATGACTACAGAACGGGAAGTGGAAGATTTCCTGAATCTACCTGAAAACAAGCTACATAAAAATACGGTCAAGCAGACAAAAGCTTTTTTGAAAGGCTATTATTCGCCATTTGGCATGGAATTACTTTCTACAATCGATTTTATACGAACAACAAAGAAAAAGAATACAGCAGAAGAGATAATCATTGAACTCAACAACTGGAGTGACAGGAAAAGAACATTATTTTCCAACACAAGATTCATAACCAAAGCACTAGAGAACCTCAACGAAAAACTTAGTAGCTAGTGGTCTGATTCTCTACAGTGCAGATTGTTACAAAGCAGCACTCCACATCTTCAAAAGCCTTCCCTCCTCTTGCTCCCAGCAGAGGATTTCAGCAGCTTGGCAACAATTTTGGCGCAGTCTTTCGTAGCGCGGGGCATCCTGAGCGAGCTGTAGGATGGTTTGAGCCAGCAGTTCGGGTGCTAGGTGGGGGACGAGGACAAAGCAGCCATACTGGGCTTGAAGGGCCTGGTATTCGGGGAAATCCATTTGCAGGCTGGGAAGGCCGGCTTGGATATAGTCGAAGCATTTGTTGGCGAGGCTGTAGTAATAGCTGGGGCTGGCTGCCTCCAGTAGGTTGATGCCCAACCAAGCTTCGCGGGTGAGGGAGGGCAAGGCCTCCGGAGGGATAAAGCCTCGATAGACGACTTTATGCACTGCTTCTAAGTCGGCACTGCTCCTGCACTTGTGCCCGTCTGGGCGTGAGCCATCCAAAAGATCGCCATCCCCTAGGAGGCACAACTGGAACCCATCGGGCAAGCGGCGCATGGCTTCGATCATATTTTCTATGCCGCGCCCTCGGTTGAGCATGCCTTGGTAGAGGATTACCTTAGGTTGTTGTGCGCTGGGCTTTGGATTGGGCGGCGGGGCTTTTCGGAGGGGCAGGTTGCGCACCACGCCGAATGCTAGTCCATATTCCTCTGAAAAAATACGCGCCAAAGCCTCCCCTACTGTGTAGCGCGCGCTGGTTTTGGGGATGAGCCAATGCGCCAGGCGCTGCCAGAGCCAACGGACAAGCGGCCGATCCACCACTTCGGGCGTTTCGCTGAAGTACTCGTGGGCATCGAAGACCCAAAAGGTGGTCTTGCTTTTAGCGAGGTAGCCTGCCAAGAGGGTATCCAGATCAACACTGTTGATAGCCTCGAAGCGCTGCTGTTGCAGGTAGTGCCAAAGCCGCAGATTATATTCCAAGTAGAACAGCTTACCGCGCTGAAAAAACATGGATAAACGATGCTGTTGGTAGGGACGCTGGGGCAGCGGCAGACTATTTTTTTTCAGTCGGCCCACCAATACTACCTGATGCCCTGCAGCCTGTAGGCTACTGCAGATGCGGTGCATGCGCTGATCTTGGAGTAGGTCGTTGGTAACGGTACAGGCTATTCTCACGGCAGGTAAATTTGCAAGCCCTCCCGCCTCAACAGGCCTTCGCTGACCCAATGATCGACCAAGGCATTGGCCGTGTTTTTATCGAGTCCCTGCAATAGACCGGGCAATTCTGCGGGTAGGATAGCATTTTTGATTTCCAGTCGCTCCTTTAAGCGGAAGTAATGACTTTGGGGGTCTTTTACCGCTGCCACGCTAGCCTTTTTCTGCTCGAGACAGGCATCGCATTTGCCGCAGCTTGGGGCATCGGCCTCACCAAAGTAGCGCAGCAGTTGCTGGCTGCGGCAAATGGGTTGGCTTACGTAATTGATCATGGTGTTGATGCGATGCAGGGCACGCTGCCGCAAAAAATCCAGGGCCTTGACATCGAAGCTGAGGTGATCTGGATCCAGTCGCTCGGTGAGAAAAATGATCTGGGCTTTGTCCTTGGTGGGGGTATAATCGGCGATGCCTTCGCCGTGGAATTTCCGCAGGCTCGCCTGTAGGTGCTCTAAAGGTATCTTGAGGAAGTTGGCCAGCGAGCCTTCCCGCGTTTTCACGCGCTCAGAAAAGATACCTGGTGCGTTGCGCAGAATGGCCTTGATGATTTTGCTAGCGGCCGGATTCTTTAGCTGGTAGTCGTATAGCTGCTCTTTATCGATCAGGAATTGCAGCATAGCCGGCTGGTGAAAGGCCTCCGTGAGGTGGATGTAGCCTGCTTTTTCGAGGATGCGCAGGCAGAAATAGGTGGGCCGTGCCTTTAGGCTGAAAGTGGCGCTGAAATCAGCCAGATCAAAATCGTAGCTTTGGTCTTTGCCCGAGCCCGTGGCGAGTTGGAGGTAGGAACCCAGGGCGCGATAGACGCGACGTACTTCTTTCAGTGCTGGGTAGCTGATTTCGTGTTGTTCCTGCAGCCGCTGAGTGTCTTCTTCTTGGTAGAGTACCACCGCGTAGCTGGGGAGGCCATCGCGCCCGCCCCTACCTGCTTCCTGGAAGTAGGCTTCCGGGCTATCCGGCAGATCGTAGTGGATGACGGAGCGCACGTTGGGTTTATCAATCCCCATCCCAAAAGCGTTGGTAGCCACCACCACCCGCGCTTCGCCCGCTATCCATTCGGCCTGGCGTTTGTCGCGGTCTTCGTGGCTAAGGCCAGCGTGATAGGCGGTGGCGGAAATATGGCGGCGGCGCAGCTGTTCGGCAATGAGCTGGGTCATTCGGCGGCTGCGCACATAAATAATGCTGGTACCGGGTACGCCTTTCAAGATTTTTAATAATTCTTGCTCTTTCGATTCGCTTTGGCGGATCACATAGGTGAGGTTGTCGCGCACAAAGCTCTGCTGAAAGACTTGGCTGCCGACTTTGAAGGTCAGTTTTTGTTGGATGTCTTCCACCACTTCGGGGGTGGCGGTGGCCGTTACAGCGATGATGGGCACTTCGGGGTGGTATTGGCGGATATCAGCAATTTCCAGGTAGGGCGGCCGAAAATCGTAGCCCCATTGACTGACACAATGCGCTTCGTCCACTGCAATCAGCGCCAGTGGCATTTTGCGAATACGCTCGATGGCTAGCTGGGTTTTCAGTCGCTCGGGACTGAGGTAGAGCAGCTTGGTATTGCCATAAACGGCATTATCCAGCACGCGATCGATATCTGCGGCGCGCATCCCGCTATAGATAGCGTCGGCGATAATGCCGCGCTCGCGCAATTGCCGTACCTGATCTTTCATGAGTGCTATCAGGGGCGAGACGACAATGGTGACGCCCTCCAATGCCAGCGCTGGCACCTGAAAGCAAATACTCTTACCGCCGCCAGTAGGCAGCAGCGCCAGCGTATCGTGGCCTGCTACTACATGCTCGATGATTTCCTGCTGCAAAGGCCGGAAATTCGGATAGCCCCAATATTGTTGCAGTATGTCTTGTGGCGACAAGGTTTGTTTTTTGATAGAACACACAAAGCAAAGAAAAGTCGGTGGCTTTTTGGGGTGTTTTCTCGTGCTTGCGTACTTTTGCCCCGATGCCGTGTTTTCAAACGGTGCTCAACCTACTATGACTAGCCGAGTTTTTTGTCCTCCCGTTTGGGGCTTCGCCCTGTTTTTTTGCTGCCTCACGGCCGTATCTGCTGCCCAACGCATCCCCATACCAGAGAAGGCTTGGGAAGCCTACCGCGCCGCTTACCCCGAAGCGGAAGCCACTGAATGGGGCAGCCAGGATGAAGGTTTTGTCGTGAGCTTCTACGAGCCCCAAAGCCAACGCGCCATGTGTATGCAGTTCAATCAAAAAGGCCGCTGGGAAAGCACCATCACCGCCTTGGATTTCAAGGAGGTAGATCCGCTCATCCGCACCTATGTGGAGCAGCGCTTCGAGCGTTACTACGCCACTGCCTTCGAAACCGTTACCCGAAAAAAGAAGCGCTTCCTGGAGCTGGTAATCGATACGCCCACCCACCTCTACACCTTGTCTTTCAATGACAAAGGAACACTGATCAAGGAGTATAGTGAGGGGATTGATGGGGATTGATACCAGACACAGATCAGTCCTTAAATAAATCAAATATACTCCGTTCTAGCTTCTGGAGCGATTGCAGCGTCTTTGGTGTAGGCTTGAAAACAGTAGTAGCATCTTCCTCATAAATCCAAATAACCCAGTTTCCGCCATCCACAAGATCATTCAAATCAGCCAATGCTATGTGGCTACTGAATCTAGAAATATTATCTTTCTTAGTCTTCTCGTTAAAGAGTAATTTAATGTCTGAAGAAAGAATATTAGATAGGTGGTTCTCTAGCCGCAAGCTGTCTATAGATTTTACTTTACCCTCTGCTACAAGCGTGAAATTCATTATCGCGTCCCCTTCCACCCTATCAAGGTATCGGAAGGTAAAATCTACGAGCAAGCTTTTATCGTCTGATTCAAAACTCAAGGATTTGATGAAGTATTGTGTTCCCTCTTCTCCAACATAGAAAGTCTCGTACAAAGCCCCACCCCCTTTTGAAGTACTTGGCTTAACACGACCACAAGACGGCACTATGAGTAAAACCGCGATTAATAAAAGGATCCAACTAGATGTTTTTCTTTTGGGCATGCTTTATGGATATAATTGACTAACTAAAACACCTAATTAAATTGAAGAAGGGAGGAAAAGCGACCGCTTCCCCTCCCTTGAACCTAATCTGAGTTTACTCTCCTGTCACAATGGTCTCGTAAGTAACGATCAAGTTGAGCACAGAAGTTTGCTTGATATCTACAGTAGATATTCTGGTAATACCAGCGTTCTTGGCGGCTGTACGAATGCTTGCGTCTTGATTAAAGAAAAGAATACCTAGGTAACCTGTGGCTTTAGCAGTGCCCACTTTACTCCCTACTGGGTTGCTAGTAGCGTTTACTGGTAAAGTAACTGCACAGCTGGAAACAATAAATGCAAGCGCCATTAAAGTGAAAACGGCTTTTACTCTTTTAAACATAACAAACGGGTTTATAAAACTTCCTACTCGTAAGGCTTTTCGGTATCGCCCCGTTTTTTAGGGTGGTCGCTGGACTCCACGGCAATCGCTTTGGAAACATCACTTCCTTAGAAGCGCTCGTTTTCAAAGCAATGCAAATATAGTAGAAAAAACAGATTCCTGTTCAGAAAGAAGAAAAAAACGCTGGATTATAAATACACCCTTCCCTTCCAAAAGCGGTAGAGTGGATGCTCGGTGTTGTTGTCTAAAAGTGCGAGGAGCTGTAGGCGGTAGGTTTCGGTCAGGGCCTCCAGCGTATTGGCGCTCAATTCATAGGATTGGGCGAGGGCTTCGTTTTGTAGGAAGGCGCGGCTGTCTTTACCGGCCTTATCAAAATGATCGAACAGCGCGCGGTAGTTTTGTAAGGCGGCCAGCTGTGCACAACGGAGGTAGCGCAGCGTGGCTGTATGGCTGCCCGCTTTGTCGGTAGCGGCATCGAGGCCTTGGAGGGCATGCAACAGGCTTCCCTTTCGGCCGGCCAAGATATAGGCTTCCATAAACTGACTAATGCGCCGGGTAGTGGCTACCGAATCGGCAGGCGGCACCCGTTGCAGGCCCCGCAGTAGCTGTATGCTGTCATGCAATTGATTGATGACAATCAGTTCCTCCACCGCGTATGCCATGGCTAAATCGCGACTGTTGGCGGCATCGGCAGCGCCCATGCTTTCCTGAATAAAAGCCGCTTTCGCTAGCTCCGCCTGCTTGCGCGCCGCTTCATACTCCCCCAATTGCCATTCCGTGAGGGCTAGCAAAGTATGGGCGTTGGCCAGTACGCCGTCATCCTGAAGGCGCTTGTCTTTTTTCAGGCTTTTCGTCAGTTTCTCGCGGGCAATCAGGAATTGAGCGCGGGCGTTGGGAGCCGTTTCGTCAGGTAGCTCCGCGCTGCTGTATAGCCCATTTAACCCCACTTCCTGCTCGCCCAGATCAATACCGAGTAGCTCCGCATTCACTAGTATAGCCCCAGCAGAAAAATGTTTTTGGGCCTCGCTGAAAGTTACCAACGTACAAGCACTAACAGAAACTAGCAGAAAAAAAAGTAGCAGATAGATATTTCTCATGACGATTGACAAGTGATGTGACACCCCCCAAAATCTTATACGCTCTAGGACTATTCTTTGTTGTATGGCCGAAAAAGACTATCTTGGCCTCCTGAAAGCCTTCCCATTATGAGTAAAGCAGACGAATTGTACGAACAAGTGGTAGCATTGATCGCTGAAGGAGAAACGGAAGAAGCCATTATCTTCCTAAAAAAAGCCCTGAAAGAAAGGCCAGAACTCGGCTCTTACAACGATGTCGTTTTGCTGGCTGGGCAGTATAACAACTGGGAAAAAAAGCGCATCCGTGGCATCGTCAATGAAGAATCGGAGTTCAACCGCATCAACAGTGAACTGATTGATCTGGTAGAAAAAGCCAAGCGCCAAGAAGCAGAAGCTAAGCTAGCCAAAGCCAAGCCCACACCACCATCGCCCATGAGCGCCAGCCCAGATCCGCTGCGGATGGCACAAAGTTATCAAGCAGCGCCCCACCCGCGCAACCAAGCCAAAAGCCAAGCAGGCTTCAGCGGACAAATTGGCACCTATATCAAAGGCTTTTTTATTGTGGCAGGCGCCATCTTTGTCATTGCCTTCATCGCAGAGGTGATGAGCCCTACGCAAGAGGAGGACGTCTTCGACCCCAGTGCTTCAGGAGCTGCCACCTTTGCCCCCGAAACCCCAACCGCAGCAGACCAAGCTGCGCCTGAAGAAGCCCTCCTCAGCCTAGAAGAGCTGCTGGAAGAAACCGAATCAAGCAGTAGCAACAGCACCTTTTCCCCTAGTGATGTGCATACCCCCAACAGCAGCAGCCTACAGCAGCAACTAGGAAACAGCGTTTGGCACGATGAAAATACCGGCTATATCTACTTCAATGAAGCAGGAAACTACGCGCTTTATTACAACAACTGGGGGCAGGTCTATATACAAGGCATGACCAATTCCGGCGCCTTCACCGGCGTTTACCAAAATAGTTATATAGGCGATTACGGCACCGTCTTTATCCAGCCGCCAGGCAGTGGCAGCATCCTGAATATAACCTCCACTTCCTCCGTGAACGGCAGCAGTGGTACGATTACCGCCTTGAAACAATAATCGGCGGACTACCAGACACTGCAATTTTGTCTTTTTCTCTAGCTGGCTCCAAGTGGCGGCTGTCGGAATGTCAGTAGCCTAGGCTTGGCATAGATTGTGCTTTGTCACTTTGTGTGCAGCGCCAAGCTATTATCTCAATCGAGCACCTTTTCGTGGTTCTCGCTCATTGAAGTAGGCACTGCGTGCAGGAGCAAAGAAAACCCAAAAGAGCAAGGCCCAAGGAAGCCCTCAAAAGCATCCAAAGCCTTATTAAGAACGGACAAGCTTTATTTCTTGCTTTGCTCCTAAGTACAAATTCTGCTCCTGCCCAAGGGGCGCGTATGTGCGTGAGCCGCCCCTTTTAAACAAAGAAAAAGCTGGCTTCGCTGGATTAACATCCTACAAAAGCTGGCTCGACATTATTAATTATCTAACTGTAAATTAAAACACATTATCAATGAAGCCGATCAACGATCGAGTTGTGGTAAAACCAGCAGAAGCTGAAGAAACCACCAAGGGCGGGATTTTACTCCCCGACACCGCCAAAGAAAAGCCACAGCGAGGTGAAGTCATCGCCGTAGGCCCAGGCAAAGATGGCAACCTCATGACCGTTTCCGTAGGTGATGTCGTGCTCTATGGCAAGTATGCCGGCCAAGAAATCAGCCACCAAGGGCAAGATTACCTCATCATGCGCGAAGACGATATCCTCGTTATCCTCGACTAGGTTTTTGTAAAAACGCTCGCCTATTTTCGGAGCAACAGCCTAACAAAACCGCTGGGCTTTGCCCCATCATTTTCAATTTAACCAAAAAAACAAAACATTATGGCTAAGGAAATTAGCTTTGATAGATTAGCTAGAGAGAAACTACACGCTGGTGTAGATGCGCTAGCCAATGCCGTGAAGGTAACCTTGGGCCCCAAAGGCCGCAACGTTGTTATCCAAAAATCTTTTGGCGCTCCACAAATTACCAAGGATGGTGTAACGGTAGCCAAAGAAGTAGAATTGGAAGATCCCGTAGCTAATATGGGTGCCCAAATGGTGAAGGAAGTAGCCAGTAAAACCGCTGATATTGCAGGTGATGGTACCACCACCGCTACTGTGCTAGCACAAGCGATGGTACAAGCTGGCTTGAAAAACGTCACCGCTGGTGCGAACCCTATGGATCTGAAAAGAGGGATCGACCTGGCTACTAAATCTGTTATCGCCGACCTCAAGAAACAATCGGAAGTAATTGGTAGCGACTTCGATAAGATCAAGCAAGTAGCCGCTATCTCCGCCAACAACGACGACGAAATTGGCGCCCTTATCGCCGATGCGATGAAGCGCGTCAGCAAAGACGGCGTCATCACCGTAGAAGAAGCCAAAGGTACCGACACCTATGTAAATGAGGTGATGGGTATGCAGTTCGACCGTGGTTATCTCAGCCCCTACTTTGTGACCGACACCGAAAGCATGATCACGGAATACGAGCACCCGCTCATCCTGATTCACGACAAGAAGATTAGCAACATGCAAGACATCGTGCCTATTCTGGAGCAAGTGATTCAGAATGGCCGACCACTCTTGATCATTGCCGAGGACATTGAGTCGCAAGCGCTAGGGGTATTGGTCGTCAACCGCCTACGTGCCCAGCTAAAAGTGGTAGCCGTGAAAGCCCCAGGTTTTGGCGATCGCCGCAAAGCTATGCTAGAAGACATTGCCATCCTAACGGGCGGCACGGTCATCAGCGAGGAAAAAGGCTACAAACTGGACAGCGTCACGATGGACATGCTAGGCTCTGCTGATAAAATCACGGTCGATAAAGACAATACGACCATCGTAAACGGTGCGGGTGATGAATCCAGCATCCAAGGTCGCGTTAAGCAAATCAAGCAGCAAATTGATACCACTACTAGCGACTACGACAAGGAGAAGCTACAGGAGCGCCTCGCCAAATTGGCAGGTGGTGTGGCGGTACTTCACATCGGCGCCCCCACGGAAGTGGAGATGAAAGAGAAAAAAGACCGAGTGGACGATGCACTCCACGCCACGCGCGCAGCCGTTGAAGAAGGTATCGTAGCTGGTGGTGGTGTGGCTTTGGTACGCGCTATCGATAGCTTAAACAAGCTAGAAGGCGAGAACGAAGACCAAAACATTGGTATTGCGATCGTACGCAAATCCTTAGAGGCACCGCTTCGCACCATTGCCAACAATGCAGGGGTGGAAGGAAGCGTAGTGCTAGAGCGCGTGAAAGCAGCCAAGGGCAGCCAAGGCTACAATGCTCGCACAGATGTCTATGAGGACTTGAAAAAAGCTGGTGTAATTGACCCCACTAAGGTGACGCGCATCGCGCTGGAGAATGCCGCTTCTATTGCAGGTATGATCCTCACCACCGAGTGTGTGATCAACACCAAAGTAGAGCCTGCTGCAGGCGGTGGCCACGACCACGGTGGTATGCCTGGTGGTATGGGCGGCATGATGTAATCAGGTCTCGCCTCGAGCATAATTAGAAAAGCCCTTCCTGCCTCGAGCAGGAAGGGCTTTTCTAATTCAAGGCCGCCTGCCCCATCCGAATCATCACTTTCGCGGCTTCGCCGAAGTGCGCCATGCGCACATCCTGCGTAGCGCCATCGTGGTAGCGGCGGTACAGCTGCTGGGCAATCACAGCAACCCGTACAAAAGCCAAGGCTTCGTACCAGGGAAGCGCCGATAAGGAAAAACCGGTGAACGCGGCGTATTGCTGGCGCAAATCGGCCTTATCGGGCCAAGTACCTTGCAGGAAAACAGGCAAGAAATCGTAGGCAAGCAGCGCCGGATCGGGCCAATAGCTCAGAGTGGTAGCGAAATCGAGCAGTGGATCGCCGATGGTGGTCATATCCCAATCGAAAATAGCCGTCACCTCATCGGGATTATCGGGCTGAAATTGGCAATTATCGAGCTTGATATCATTGTGAACGATGGCTACCTGCTGGGAGCTAGGCATCTGCTGCTCTAGCGCTAGCAACAGGCTATCCATATTGGCATTGTCCTCCGTTTTGGCCAGGTGCCAGCGTTTTTTCCAACCGGCCAACTGCCGCTGCAAATAGCCCGCTGCCTGGCCTAAGTCTGCTAGATCTGTGGCTACCACGGGAATGGTATGCAAATCGGCTGCGGCCCGAAGCAAAGCCGTGCTAAGCCGGGCGGCTGCATCTTGGTAGCCGGCAAAGCAATCAGGCAATCGTTTGCGCACCACGACGCCACTTCGCCGCTCCATGATCACGAAAGTGGCACCGATGACGCTGCTGTCTTCACAATAATGATAAACTTTGGGTGCCCTGGGAAAGTGTGGATGCAGGCGGGAGAGTACGCGGTACTCCCGTGCCATGTCGTGGGCGCCCGGTGCTATTTTGCCAAAGGGTGGCCGGCGCAAGACTAACTCGGTAAGGCCAAAGCGCAACAAATAGGTTAGGTTGGCATGTCCGCCATGAAATTGTGCCACCTCCATGGCTTGCCCGGCTACCAAATCAGGTAGATGGCGCTGTAGGTAATCCCTCAGTTGCTGCCAGTCGAGGGCTTCGCTTGTTCTGACGGCTCCAGCTTCGTCCATATGTTCATTTTCTTCGCACTAATATAGGGCAAAAGATTTAAACTGCTGCTAATAAGCTACCTTTGCAGGACTAAAAGAAAGCTATGTGGATTCGACTACTCATTGTCATGTTAGGCCTAATTGTGATGATTAATGGCTGTAACAGCCTTATTTCTCAGCATTTTGGCACCCACAAGCTCCGAGTGATGGACGCGGCGACCCTCCAGAAGGAAGGACTCGGCGATGCTGATTTCATCCGCTTGGAGGGCGCGCAGTTGGGTAGCGACTACTTGGTGGGGCCCAAACCCAATGAACGCGGCAAGGATTACCATCTTTACCCCGTCTTTACCCCTGCGATGGCAGCTGCCCACGCTGCTGGCGAAGTGGTAGAGCCGCTAGGCATTGCGTGGTTCAAAATTCCCTATCCTGATTGCGTAAAAAATGGGGATTGCCTGCCAGCTATGGCAGGCGATCTGCAGGGCCTAATCGCCAACCCTGGTAAAAAGCAGCACCCCATAGAAGCATGGACCAGTAAGCGCATCCGCTTGCCGAAACAGGTCATTTATATTCAACTAGGCGAGCGCCCCTTGGCTTGGTATTGGAATTTGCTACTTTTCTTAGGCGGCATTAGCCTTGCTTTGGGTACCGAAAGCTTTTGGCAAAAACGGAAGCGCCGCTTGAAACAGAAGCCGCTATAGCTTTGTTCCCACCTCCAGAATGCATTGTATTGGCGCGCTACACGAAGCAGACTACAATAAAACAGGCGCAAATCAGCCCACCCCCGACTATGGAAACCACTAAAATTGTTGAAGCATTAGCCACCGTCACCGACCCCAAGACGGGTCAAGACCTCATCACCGCCAATTTGGTTCGGGATATGAAGGTGGAAGACAACAATGTCTCTTTCACCATAGAGCTAAGCAGCAACGATGCCGACGCGAAGCAGCAACTCAACTTTGCCTGCCAAGAAGCCATCGTAAACGTCTATCCTCAGGCGCAGGTGCACGTACATATGATGAATCCGCAAGTAGCAGCGCCAACGGCTGCTACAGCCTCCAACAATCCGCTACCGCATGTTCGCAACATCATCGCAGTGGCCAGCGGCAAAGGAGGAGTGGGTAAAAGTACCGTGGCCGTCAACTTAGCACTAGGCCTACAAGCCTTGGGTGCCAGCGTAGGCCTGCTGGATGCGGATGTTTACGGCCCCAGCGCCCCTACTATGTTAGGGCTACAGGGACAAAAACCAGCGGTGGAACAACTCTATGGAAAGCCTAAAATAAAGCCCCTTTTCGCCTACGGTATGCCGGTGATGAGTATCGGCTTTGTAATAGAACCCGAGCAAGCGGTGGTCATGCGAGGCCCCCGACTAGCAGGTATTATCCGGCAGTTTGTGGAGGAAACACTTTGGCCTCCGCTGGATTACTTGGTGGTAGATTTGCCGCCGGGAACGGGCGATGTGCAACTCACGCTGGTGCAAGTAGTAAAGGTGAGCGGTGCGGTCATGGTCACCACTCCTCAGGAAGTGGCGGTAGTAGATGCGGTAAAAGCCCTAAATATGTTCCGCCTGGATTCTATCGATGTGCCCATATTGGGCGTGGTGGAGAACATGGCGTGGTTTACGCCCGAAGAGCTGCCCAACAACAAGTACTATCTTTTCGGTAAAGATGGTGGCAAACAGTTGGCCAAAGAAGCCAACACCATGCTTTTGGGGCAAATACCGATTGTACAGTCTATCCGCGAAGGCGGTGACAGCGGGAAGCCAGCCATATTGGACAAAATCAACACCCCCACCCACGAAGCTTGGATGAAAGTGGCCAAGAATGTAGCTAGGCAGCTGGCCTTGGTGCGGGAAGCTCAGGCCTAGCCAGTGGTCTTTAAGCCCCCTTCAGGGCTATCAAGCTAATTTCCACATTCACGTATTTGGGTAAATTGACAACTTCGACCAACTCGCGAGCTGGTGCGGTAGCCTCGTTGAAATACTCCGCATATACGGCATTGATGCGACTATAATTCGCCATATCCGATACAAAAACACTGCACTTTAGTACATCTTCGAAAGTAAGGCCTGCCTCGGTGAGGATGGCCTTCAGGTTTTCCATGACTTGGCGCGTTTCGGCTTCGATATTATCCAGCACCAGCTCGCCGCTGGGTGGATGGATCGCTATCTGGCCACTGACATACAGGGTACCATTGGCCAAAATGGCCTGGTTATAAGGCCCTACCGGATTGGGGGCGTGAGCTGTGTAGATGATCTGTTTTTTCATAGCGTAAAAGTACAATAAAAAACCCGCCTACCACAGTGGGCAGGCGGGTAAAAAATGTTCTTGGGTTATGTGCCTTGTGCAGTTATATCAAGACAAACGGTATCTTATTCAGCACTCAAGAGGCTGATATACTTATCGGCTTCAACTGCCTCCGGGCTGTTGCCGTATTGCTCTTTTAATTGCTGGAAGGCCTTCAGGGCAGCTTCTTTGTTGCCTTGATGACGGTGTAGCATAGCCAGCTTGTTGAGGTAATAGCCGCCTAAAAGGTAATTATCTTTCGCCAAACCAACAGCACTTTGGTAGCTTTTGGCAGCGGCTGCAAAATCACCCAGTTCCCCTTGGGCATCGCCCATAGCACCGGCCTTCATGATCGGCATCACATCACCTGCTGCTTTGAACTGCTTGAAGTAGTCTAAGGCAGCCTCATAGGAACCTAGGTTGAGGTAGCTCACACCAGCGTAATAGCGAGCCAAATTACCTGCTTTAGTGCTGCCATACTGGTCGATAATATCCAGGAAACCAGGATAACCCTGCCCTGGATTGGCCAGCGCCAACTGAAAGCTGTCGCGCTCAAATTGTACCTGCGCCTGCTGCATTTGTTCCTTGGCCGCTATTTCATTGGGCTTGCTGACAAAGGTGGTGTATAGCAAAAAGCCCACCACGATGGCCGCCAAGCCAAGGGCGCCATAGACAATAACGTTGCGATTGCGCTCGAAAAAGTTCGCGGCCTGATCGCGCACTTCTACTACATCTACCAACAGATCGTCGCCTTCTTGAATAGGTGCAGTAGAACCACCACGGCGGTTGCCTCCTTGTGGAACACGGCCAACTCCTTTGTTTTTATTTGCCATAATTGATTGTTTGTGCTGGCACCTGACCTAAAAAACGGGTTGGGTGCTCAAAAGCGAGCGCAAAGATAAAATAATGTTGGCAGATAGACAACATATTGACAAAAATATACAAAACAGCGAGGAACCCTGTCGCTCACACCCCACTCTTCAGAAAAAAAAGCTTAAAAATTAAGCCCTTTTTCCTTATATTTTATGGGAACACCAGCAAGAATTATCTGGCTAGTTGCTCGAGCAACTAGATTTTATTTATCTTGCTCGCAAAATTGTCAAAAGCTTAGGCCGATGGATAAAAAACACTATACCATCAAGGATATTTCGCGGCTCACCAACTTCTCCAGAGGCACTATCGACAAGGTACTGCACAACAGAGGAGGCGTCTCTCAGGAGACCATCGATAAGGTACAGCGCATCATAGAACAAGTCGGTTATACCCCCAATCCTATAGCCAAAAGCTTAAAGAATCATAAGAGCCTAACACTGTCGGTGCTGATGCCCGAGCACGAAGCAGGCGGCTACTGGAGTAGCTGCGCAGCAGGTATCAAAAGGGCACAAACAGATGTGCTGGCTTTCGGGGGGCATATTCAATACCACTACTACCAGCGCACGATCGCCAACTACCGTCAGCACCTCGAAAGCATCCTCGCCGCGCCGCCTGATGCCCTACTGATTGCCCCAATCAACTACCCCGATGTACGGCCACTTTACCACGCGCTGGGCGAAACAGGTATCCTCTTTGCTTTTATCAATTCGAAGATAGAAAATACGCCTTTTAGAAGTTTTGTTGGCCAAAATTACGTTAGTAGCGGCCGCCTAGCAGCTCAGATGATGCAGTTGCTATCCCTCCCGAATCCGCGCCTACTTATCTTGCATCAGGCAGAAGAATTGGAGCTCTCCAGCCACTTGTTTGAAAAAGAAAATGGCTTCCGTACTTATTTCCAAGAAAAGGAAGCCAGCCTCCACATCCGCAGTCATACATTCACGCGAACAAACAGTGCCCAAGCTATGCCCTTTGATCTGAACGATTTCGACGGCCTCTATCTTACCACTTCAACGGCCTACGAAGCGATCGCCGCTCGCCCCTTGAGGCCAGACACAAAAATCATTGGCTACGACCTGACCCCAGCGAGTATCCAAGGATTAAAAGCTGGAAAAATCACGCTGCTCCTCCACCAAAACCCAGGAAGACAAGCCTATTGGGCTACCAAATTTCTCCTAGACCACCTCGTTTTTCAAACGCCCATTCCCGCTCAAAAATATTTACCTATCGAGATCGTAGCTGCTGAAAATCTGGCTTCCTACCTCCCCGAACAAACATAAGATGTATGAAAAAAGATCCTTTTCATCCCACTGAGCATGTCGGCAGAATAGAGAACTCAATAGAAGCAGGCAGTCATCTCGTGTATGTCCGTACAGACGACCTGGCGGGCGCGAGCGTACAAAGTCGTTGGCGCTGGCCCCTATTCATACGGACACGGCGGGTATCCAATATCCATACGGACGCAGTGGGTAGGCTCGCGCAGGAGCAGGGTTTTAATAAAAAGAGCCATGATCAAAGCAACTCCTCCTTTATCCTACACCTCCCCAAGGCAAGGCGCTCAGCGTGGGTACAGTGCTCGTACCAGCTGCTATTCAGCCTCTTCCTGCTCCTGCCCTTGGGTCTGATGGGGCAGCCACACTACCAGGTGCTGATTATCGGTGCGGGCGCTAGTGGTAGCATGGCTGCTATTCAGGCAGGGCGTTTGGGTGCCACTGTTTTACTGATCGATGCTGGCCCTTGGGTGGGGGGGATGCTCACCTCCGCTGGTGTATCCGCTATTGATGGCAACCACCAGCTTCCATCTGGCTTATGGGAAGAATTTCGCGATAGCCTCTATGCCGAATACGGTGGCCCCCAGGCCGTCTCCACTGGCTGGGTGAGCCACACGCTTTTCGAGCCCAAGATAGGTCAGCGAATTATCCGGAATATGATCGACAAAACGCCAGGTGTCAGCCTACAGCTCAGCTCGCAAGTGGAAGGGCTTCGCTACCAAGCAGGTATCTGGACGGGTCAATTAATCGCGGAAGACGGAAAATTTTCGCTCTTTAGCGCCAATATCCTCATCGATGCTACCGAATTGGGAGATGTGGCCGCCGCCTTAGGCGTAGGGGCAGACATTGGCATGGATGCAAGCACGGCTAGTAGAGAAAGCTTTGCTCCTGCACTTGTGCCCGTATGGGCGCGAGCCAATAACATCATCCAAGACCTTACCTATGTGCTCACGCTGCAAGATTACGGCCTGGGCAGCGACAAAAGCATCCCCCAACCTGCCGGCTACGACCCCAGCGATTTTTCCTGTGCCTGCGACACGGCCGACCCCTCCACCCACGGCCAGCCGCTGATAGACTGTGCCAAAATGATGACCTATGGCCAACTACCTCGCCAAAAATACATGATCAACTGGCCCAATTGTGGGAATGATTACTACCTCAACCTGCTGGAGGTTTTGCCGCACGAACGGCCTGCGCTGCTAGAGGCAGCCAAGCAGCACAGCCTGCGATTTTTGTACTTCTTGCAACAAGAATTGGGGCTACAGCACCTCGGCTTGGCAGAAGATGAATATCCCACTGCCGATGGCTTGCCGCTGATTCCCTACCATCGCGAATCTAGGCGCATCCACGGGCTGGTGCGGCTCAATCTAAACCACCTTAGCCACCCTTATGAGCAGCCAGAACCACTCTACAGGACGGGCATTGCCGTAGGCGATTACCCCATTGACCATCATCACAAAAAACAGCCAAATGCTCCAGATATTGATTTTATTAACATCAAGGTGCCCGCCTATAATGTACCGATGGGAGCGCTTTTGCCGGCGGGCTTTCCCCACTTCATTGTTGCCGAAAAGAGCATTAGTGTGAGCAATATCGTGAATGGTGCCACGCGTTTGCAGCCCGTGGTGATCGGCATTGGCCAAGCGGCTGGCGTGATGGCTGCCTTGGCTGCTCAAAAAGGGCGAAGCCCGGAGGAAATACCTGTTCGGCAAGTCCAAGAAACTTTGCTTGATCAAAGTGCTTATCTTATGCCCTTTCTGGATGTGCCGCCCGATG
This sequence comes from Lewinella sp., assembly GCA_036835305.1. Classification (GTDB taxonomy): domain Bacteria; phylum Bacteroidota; class Bacteroidia; order Chitinophagales; family Saprospiraceae; genus Neolewinella. The sequence continues at coordinate 40,218 of DAITME010000005.1, read as the reverse complement.
ATCCCCACTGGAAAGCCATCCAAAAGCTAGGCGCAACGGGTGTGTTGAAAGGCAGTGGCGTGCCCTACAAATGGGCCAATCAAATGTGGTTCTACCCCGATCGGCGGGTGACAGAATTTGAGCTCTTGGATGGGCTACGCGCTTATTACCCTGACCTCCGCAACCGCTGGGATGCTAGCGGGCAATACCTAAGACCAACTTATTTGAGGCAGTTGCTGCAAGATCTACAGCCAGCAGTATTGCTCGATCAAGCCTGGAAAAAATGCGGGCTGGGAGATGAGCTGGAAAATAGCCATGTTTTTACCCGCCGAGAGATCGCTGTGCTGCTGGAGGAAGTCTTGGCCGTCTTTGATCTGAATGTGGGGATTACGGGAGATGTAATTCGTGATTTTTAAGTTTCATTGATATGTCACTAAGTTTCATCGATTTGCTCATCCTCCTCGGCTATTTAGTGGCAGTTTTGGGTGCGGGTTTTTACGTTGCGAAGTACGCGAAAAAAGATTTAGCTGCTTATTTTTTGGGCGGCAATAAGATGAAGTGGTATTTGCTAGGCTTGAGCAATGCTTCGGGGATGTTTGATATTTCCGGCGCGATGTGGACGGTTAGTATTTTGTTCATATACGGCCTGAAGAGCGCTTGGATTCCTTGGTTGTGGCCGGTATGGAATCAAGTGTTTGTATTTGTTTACCTAGCGATTTGGCTTCGGCGATCGAATGTGATGACGGGTGCGGAGTGGATTACCTTCCGCTTTGGAGATGGGCGGGGTGCCCGCCTGTCGCATCTGGTGATTGTAGCCTTTGCTACGGTGAGTGTGCTGGGCTTCATGGCTTATTTCTTCGAGGGGATTGGCAAATTTTGTGTTTTAGTCTTGCCTTGGGATTTGGCATGGGCTTGGGGAGATTTTCATCTCAGTTCTGCCCACAGCTACGCCTTGCTGATTTGTAGCTTCACGGCACTCTACACCATCAAGGGCGGGATGTATTCGGTAGTTTTCACGGAGGTTTTGCAGTTTGTGATCATGACGATTTCTTGTTTGGCGATTGGATACATTGCCTATACCTCCCTTACGCACGAGCAAATTATGGCGGTGGTACCTGTTGGCTGGAACGAGCTATCCTTTGGTTGGAACTTGGGTCTTGATTGGAGCCACACGCCCTACGCAGCGGTGAATAACCGCATCGGCCAAGACGGTTTTGAGCTCTTTGGTGTCCTGATCATGTTGATGATCTTCAAGGGCATCTTTGCCTCCGTAGCCGGGCCGGTGCCGAGCTACGACATGCAGCGTATTTTGGCCGCGGCTACCCCTCGGGAGGCGGCCAAGATGGGCGCCCTAACGACTGCGGTGCTCTTTATCCCACGCTACCTGATGGTGGCCGCTTTTGGCGTTTTAGGACTGGTCTATTTAGGACCAGATATTCAAGCGATGGGAGGCGATATTGACTTCGAGCAAGTCTTGCCGCTGGCGATACAAAAGTTTGTTCCTATAGGCTTGAAAGGACTGCTACTGGCGGGTTTACTGGCGGCCTTTATGGGCACTTTTTCGGCTGTCATCAATTCGGCACCAGCTTATTTAGTGAACGACGTTTACAAAAAATACATCCACCCCCACGCCTCGCAGCAACGCTATATTCAAATGAGCATCTGGGCTTCGCTGCTGATGGTGGCTACGGGTATTACGCTGGGCTTTTATGCTACTTCGCTCAACCAACTCACGCTCTGGATCACAGCAGCTTTATATGGCGGCTACGCCGCCAGCAATGCACTAAAATGGATTTGGTGGCGCTTCAACAGCTATGGTTATTTCTATGGGATGCTCTTGGGCTTGGTAGCTTCCACGATCAAACTTTTTTTCTTTCCTGAGATTACCGATATTTTCATTTTTCCCATTATTTTGGGAGCTTCTTTGGTGGGTTGCCTTTTGGGTACCTACGCCCAACCTTTGGAAGATCGCGAGGCGGTGAAGCAATTTTATAAACAGACCCGCCCTTGGGGTTTCTGGGAGCCGATCAAAGCCGAGGTCCTAGCCGAGGATCCTAGTTTCGTGCCTAATCAAGAATTCGGCAGGGATGTCTTCAACATCCTAGTGGGCATTGTATGGCAAATGGCGCAAGTGGTGATTCCGATCTACTTCATTATCCAAGACAATACACGAATGGCGGTTTGGTGCGGGGTACTAATTCTGACGACAGTGCTGCTGAAGAAATTCTGGTGGGATCGGCTGGAAGTATAGAATACACAAATAAATCATGAAAATTAGCGGTACTTTTTTAGATGAAATTAGCCACGATATTCCGCACCAAAATTGGGGAGCGCGAGAGTGGGAGGCTGATTTTCAGCATATGCAAGCCATTGGCATAGACACCGTAGTTCTTATTCGGGGTGGCTACCGGAAGTTTATCACTTGGCCCTCGGATTATCTGATTGGGCAACTGGGCTGCTATCAGCCTAGCATGGATTTGGTAGATCTTTTCTTGCGTTTAGCTGAGCGATATGGCATGCGCTTTTATTTTGGTTTGTATGATAGCGGTCGCTATTGGGATACAGGAGACATGAAACAGGAAACCGACACCAACCGCTATGTGATAGACGAGATATGGGCGCGCTATGGCCACTACCCTGCTTTTGGCGGTTGGTATCTAAGCATGGAAATAAGCCGAAAAACGAAGGGCGCTATTGAATCATTTTACACCCTGGGAAAGCAGTGCAAAACCCTCAGCAGTGGCCTACCGACCTTCATTTCTCCTTGGATAGACGGCAAGAAAGCAGTGTCGGCCTCCTCTGGGCAACTTACCAAGGCCGCGGCCGTTTCGCTGCTCGAACACGAAACCGAATGGCTGGAAATATTCGATGGCATCCACAGCGTGGTGGATGCCGTGGCTTTTCAGGATGGTCATATTGACTACGATGAATTAGGCGATTTCTTCCGCGTCAACAAAACCATGGCCGATCGCTATGGCATGCAGTGCTGGACGAATACCGAGAGCTTCGACCGCGATATGCCCATCAAATTTTTACCTATCAAATTCGACAAGCTGCGGCTGAAACTAGAGGCTGCCCAGGCCGCTGGCTACGACAAGGCAATCACCTTCGAGTTTTCTCACTTCATGTCGCCACAATCTGCCTACCCCCAAGCGGGGCACTTGTATAATCGATATCGGGAGTGGTTGGCGGAAACGGGCCAGGCTACTTTCCTTTAAAATCGGCACTGCGCTTTTCGATAAAAGCCGTTACACCTTCTTTAAAATCTGCTGTTTGAGTAGAACGCCCGAAGGACGCTACCTCCGCCTCGAAACCTTGGGTAGTAAAATAGGCCTGTATGGCCTTCAGCGATTCTTCCACTGCTACGGGGCCTTTGGTGCCAATTTTTCGCAGTATCTCTTCCGCCTTTTCCACAGCACTGGCTTTGTCTTCGCAGACGTGATTAACTAAACCCAGGCGGTGAGCTTCTTCCGCGCCTATCATATCCGCGGTGAGGATGAGTTCTAAGGCCTTACCTTTTCCAATGTACTGGATAAGCCGCTGCGTCCCTCCATAGCCGGGGATAATCCCCAGATTCACCTCTGGCTGCCCGAAGCGAGCAGACTGCGTGGCGATCCGCATATGGCAGGCCATCGCCAGCTCGCAGCCACCGCCTAGCGCATAGCCATTTACAACGGCCAGCACGGGGCTGTGGAAACCTTCGATAAGGAAAAAAACATCTTGCCCTCGCTTGGCCATCGCCGCTCCCGAAGATTCACTCGTGAGGCTGATGAATTCTTTAATGTCTGCCCCTGCTACAAAGGCTTTTTCGCCAGCCCCCAGCATGATGACGCCTTTGATATCTCGGCGGCTGGCATAATCGGTTCCGAAGAAGTATTCTAATTCAAGCAAAGTTTGCTGGTTGAGGGCATTCAGGGCTTTCTCCCGATCTACCGTGAGGTAAACGATGCTGTGGCGCTCCTCTATGCGCAAGTTTTGGTACTCCATTTGCTTTAAGCTTTTTGCAAAGGTAGGAAAATTAGGAGCAGTCTCCTTGAGTTTTTAGATAAAGCTTATATTGCAGCTAAAATTCACGATACATGCGCAATGTTCTTCTTTTCCTAGCTTTTTCGCTGCCTTCATTTGTTTTGCTTTGGGCGCAAGCCCCCACTAGCGCCAGCGTCAGGCAGGCGGGTATCGAGCAATGGAAAACACTCGCCCAACAATCCTCCCTCAAGGGATTGCCCTTCGACAATATTGGCCCTACGATCATGAGCGGCCGTGTTACCGACCTAGCTGTCAACCCCGAAAACACTGCAGAATTCTACGTTGCCTACGCCTCCTCTGGCCTTTGGCACACCAAGAATAATGGAACGAGCTTCACCCCACTTTTTCAGCAGGAGGGGGTTATGACTATAGGAGCACTGGCAGTACATTGGCCGAGCCGAACGATCTACCTAGGTACAGGCGAAGTGAACAGCAGCCGTAGTAGTTATGCCGGTCATGGCATCTACAAGAGCAGCAACGAAGGGCAAAGTTGGACGCATTTGGGCTTGGAAGAAACCCACCATATTGGCCGTATCATAGTCGCGGAGGAAGACGTCAATACCCTGTGGGTGGCGGCCTTGGGGCATTTGTACTCCAACAACCCGGAAAGAGGAGTTTACAAAAGTAGTAATGGTGGCAAAAATTGGGAAAAAACGCTCTATGTCAACGAACAAAGCGGAGCCGTTGATCTGGTTCGCGACCCCAAAAAAACCAACGAACTATTTGCCGCCACTTGGGATAGAAGCCGCCGCGCCTGGGATTTTCAAGAAGGAGGCCTTGGATCGGGCGTCTGGCACAGCCGGGATGCCGGGCAAAGCTGGCAAAAAATATCCAATACGACCACAGGCTTCCCCGATGGCGCGGGTACGGGCAGAATTGGGCTAGCCCTGGCCTACACCCCTGAACAAAAACGCTGCCTCTATGTAAGCCTCGACAATTACAACAACCGAGCCGACGAGGCTATTGAGCCCGAAACGCTCAGTGCCAAGCAACTCAAAACCATAAGCGCTGAGGAGCTAGCCGATCAAAAAGACTACGTACTGGCCGACTTCCTTCGGCAGAACGGTTTCCCCCGCAGCCTGACTGTAAAAAAACTCCGCCAACAGCTACAAAGTGGGGAAATTGCGCCACAGCAACTACTCAATTACCTAGCCGATGCCAATCGCCAATTGTTCGATACGCCTGTAGTGGGGCTCGAAATCTATCGGCTGCTGGAGGAAGAAACAAGCTTCAGAAAAACCCATGAAGGTTATTTAGAAAACGTTACTTATTCTTATGGTTATTACTTTGGCTACTTAGCCGTTAATCCGCAAAATTCCCAACAGCTCTATACCATGGGTGTTCCCTTGCTGCGCAGCGATGATGGCGGTAAAAGCTGGACGAATATCAACGGAGAAAATGCCCACGTGGATCATCACTACCTTTGGGTAAACCCTAGCAATCCCGCCCACCTCATCAATGGCAATGATGGGGGGGTCAACATCAGCTACGACTATGGCGAACACTGGATCAAGGCCAACACGCCTGCCGTTTCGCAGTTTTATGCCGTAGCAGTGGACAACCACCCCAAGGGCTACCGCGTCTATGGCGGTATGCAAGACAATGGTGTGTGGTATGGCCCCCATGATTACCAACACTCCATTGCTTGGCACATGGAAGGCCAATATCCTTATCAAGAAATCATGGGCGGCGATGGTATGCAAGTGGCCGTTGATTGGCGCGACAACAATACCATTTACACGGGCTTTCAGTTTGGTAATTACTACCGCATACTGCTCGAAAGCGGCGAACGGAAATACATCACTCCCAAACATGAATTAGGGCAAATGCCCTACCGTTGGAACTGGCAAACGCCCATACACCTGAGCGCACACAATCCTGATATTTTGTATATGGGTAGCAACTTCGTGCACCGAAGCATGGATCAAGGCGATAGCTGGACGACCATCAGCCCTGATCTCACACTGGGGAGCCGGCCGGGGGATGTACCCTTTGGCACGCTCAGTTGTTTGCATGAAAGCCCGCTGCGTTTTGGCTTATTATATGCTGGCAGCGACGACGGCCTACTCTACCGCAGCCACGATGGCGGTTACAGCTGGCAAAACATAGCCAAGGGCCTACCGCACAATCGTTGGGTCAGTCGCGTGCAAGCGAGTGCTCATCAGGAGGGCCGGGTGTATGTGAGCCTAAATGGCTACCGCTCCGATGAGTTCGCCAGCTATGTTTATGTCAGCAATGACTACGGAGCCAACTGGGCGCCCATAGGAGAAGAGCTACCTGCCGAACCGGTTAATGTCATCAAAGAAGACCCTAAAAATGCGCACTTACTCTATCTTGGTACCGATCACGGACTCTATATCAGCTTGGATGGCGGCAAAAGCTTCCACACCGCCAACCAGCTGCCCCGCGTGGCGGTACATGATGTGGTCGTACAAGCCCAGCAAGGCCACCTGATTGTGGGCACCCACGGCCGTTCTATCTTCAAAGCCGATATCAAAGCCCTACAATTGCTGGATGAAAAGCAGGAAACTTTGCTCGTGCTTGCCCCCGAAGGCCTCCGGGCAAGCAGCCGATGGGGAGCCAATAGCTGGTTCCCGCGCAACAAAAATGCACCAACCGCTAGCTTCACTGTTTTTAGCCCCGAAGCAGGAACAGCCAAGTTAGAAATTAAGCATCAAGATGGCCACAGCGTAGCACAGCGCAGCATCCTGCTAGAACAAGGCTTTAATATCGTCGATTACGACCTGATAGTGGACAACGGCCAAGTACCCGGATTACAAAAAGTCCTTCGGAGCCAGCAAAAAGCCGAAGAAAGACCCCTCCAGCTCAAAGCCGCCGCCGATGGCAACATTTACCTCCCAAGAGGGGATTACCAACTACAATTGCAAATCGGAAAACTGGAAAACACCCAAGCCTTCAAACTCAAATAATGGATAAGAAAAAGCGTATCCCTATCTGTCGGCCCCTCCACGACTATCTGCATACTCACGGCAGAATGGTAGCGCTACCTTTGGAATACGACGACCTAATGCGCTTCAGTGCTGGTTTCCCCCTTGTAGATCACGAAGGCCGCGATACCCTCTGGGAAACCGTCTATTACGATGAGCATGAGCGCAGCTACATTTACCAAGGCTTAAGAAATATCTACGCCTTGCTGCGCATGGATGGGGATCTAACCGCCACCGAACATCTGGAAGTCGCCCGGATAGATTTCTGTCTTTTTGCTAATACGGGCCCCTTTAGGGTACGCATCATCAATCGGCTGAATGATAACTACGATCACTTCTACGTCAAGCGGGCGGATGCTTCGCGAATATATGGGCTGGAGCTGGAAGAACTACTTTCCCCAAACAACGTCCTCTATCTCGTACACGGCGAAACGCTCATAGAAGAGCACATAGCAGGCATACCTGGCGATGATTTCTTTAAGTACAAACTGCAGGACAGCACCTTCAACCAAATTCGCATGGCAAAGGAATTTGTAAAATTCAACGAACGCTGTTTTGTGCGCCTGCTGGGCGACATGCGCGCTTACAACTATGTGGTGGATATTACACCGGATATTGAAGGCAGCCAGTTCCGCTTTCGGGCTATCGACTTCGATCAGCAATCCTACGAGGGCCGCAAAAGCTTCTACCTGCCACAGTATTTCAAGGAAAACCACCCCATCATCTTCCTGGGAATACAACACATGAATACCGCTACCGTAGAGCAATACCAACTCGAAGAACGCTCCCTGATTGCCGGCCGTATTAAAGCAGGAAGACAGCGAGTAGCCGAGCTGCTGCGCATCATGATGTTGGATGAGCTTTCCGACCACAGCCGAACAGAACAACTCCGCAACGAACTCGCCCAACACCACAATAGCGCCATCTTTTTAAGCTGCCAAAATATGGGCCAAATCCTCAAAGCCCACCTCGAATTGCTACTGGAAAAAGACTTCCGCCAAGGGATGGGCATGGCCTTCCTTAGGGGGGAAGATAACGAACGACTATAAACAAAACACGCTTGCCAATGGACAAAATCAATCCGCTGCCCCATGTACGGCCGCGCTTCAAAATTGTGACGCCAAAGACTGAAGCCGAGATTGCCCAAAGCTTCCGTGATCAGCTGGCGCGCAGCAGCAGCGGCTGCACCGCCAGCATAAACCCAGGGTTCATATCCCTTTTTATCCCAGCAACAGAGCAGCACTATTGGTCTCCCCAACTGAATATGACCATAGAAAGTACCGAAGAAGGCCAGGTCATTCGAGGCCTCTACGGACCCCGACCTACCATTTGGACGATGTTTGTCTTTTTCTACTTCATCATCGGCCTTTTGCTGGTTTTTATTAGCATTATCGGTTTTTCCAACCGAAGTCTGGGCTTGGAAGCCAGTATTTTATGGTGGGTGCCTGTATTGCTGCTCCTCTTCCTCAGCCTATACGCAGTTTCCCGCTTTGGTGAGCGACTGGGCAGGGAGCAGCTACATACTCTCAGCACCCTTGCCGAAGCGGCGCTGGCGCAAGAATTAGAAACAGAAATCCATCACTGATGCCAAACAAAATCTGTAAAAATTGCTATACCCCCTTGCAAGAAGACGATCTGTTTTGCCACAATTGCGGACAGCAATACCGCGCCAGCATACCCAGCCTTTGGGAGCTTCTCAAAACGGCCTTTGAATCCATTTTCAACCTCGATGGCAGACTCTGGCGCACCCTCTACAACTTGCTAAGCCCCGGCCGCCTTACCGAATTTTACCTAGCAGGCCGGCAGAAAGCCTACATCCACCCCTTCCGCCTTTTGCTCGTAAGTGCTGCCATTTTTATAACTGCTTTTTCCTTCTTTATTAAACAGCAACTCGGGCAGTACTTGGATAATTCCGTACAAGAAAAAACCGCTACAGCCTATGAAAAAAAATTTACAGAAGAACTGCAAGCACAAGTAGCACAACTCCAAGCCATCTACCCCGAAACCGCCGTTAAAATAGCGACCGACAGCCTGCTGGCCATGCACCAATCTCAGGAAGCAGATACCGTATGGATTGGCTACTTGCACTATGCTGGTGGCCTCACCTTCGAACAAAGGGAATTGGACATAGACCTAGCGGAGTCCCACCTCCTCCCTCCCACAGAAATTGCCCAAAAATACCGCGTGGAAGGTGCTTTCAATCAGTATCTCGTAACACAAATCATCCAAGCAAACAGGAGTGGCAGCCGCGGCATCACCCAAATCGTAGGGCAGCTAATCTGGGGGATTTTGCTCCTGATCCCCCTATCAGCTGCCCTGCTGCAGCTCGTTTATATCCGCCACAAACGCAAATATGTCGAGCACCTCGTTTTCTCGATGCATACCCATAGCTTTATGTTCATAGCGGCGGCCATCTCCATCCTATTTGCTGTTGTCAAAATAGAAGAGGGTACGGACATAGATGTCTCCTCGGCCAGTGGTATCATGATTTTGTTGCCGCCCATTTACTTCCTATTCGCCCAGTCCCGTGTCTATCTACAAAGCCGTTGGAAATTGTGGTTGCGCAGCGGCCTGCTGTTCCTCCTCTATTTGCTGTTGCTACTGTTGGTTTTGGCAAGTGCCTTGGTACTAGGGATTTTGCTGCTGTGATTTGTTTTTTATGGCGCTTGCCTCAGTACCCGTATGCTATAGGAGTGGGCACTGCGTGCGGGAGCAAGGTTTTTTTATCAGAGCAAGGCTAATTGTAGCCTGCATCCTCCGGGAAAAGCTTGTTCCGTAGGCCCTGGGCATCCTTCGGCACTGCTACTCTTGGCATACACTGCTCCTGCGTGAGCAACAACACTAGCGAGAAGAAGAACTAATGTCTCGGCCCTATTTTATATGTACAGACCCAGACAATGCATGCATAGTCTCTACTTTTAATTTATATTTGCAGTATGCTACTTCTTCGATTACTCTTTTTATCCCTGCTTCCTGCCCTGCTGCATACCCAAGAGGCCATATCCACTAACCCAGCGCTGCTGCTACCGAGCCAGGCCAGCTCCTTTCGCCCTTTCTTGGCTACTTACGAATCAAGCGTCGAACGCCCCTTCAAGAAGGTGCTAAAACAAGAAATCAACGCGATTGCTACCCAACAACAACGCCTTACTACCCGAGATCGGGCGCGCATCCAATATTGGCATAGCGGCGCTCCTGCCTTCCGATGGCAGCAGATTATCAGCCGATTGGGAGACGTGTATCCCCACCGAAAAAATGGTGGTCGCATGGCCAACCTACACCTCGCCATCTACGACGCTACCGTGGCGGCTTGGCAACAAAAAGCCCAGTTCACCCTCCAGGCACCATACCAAGCGAGCAAAACCATCCAAGCCCTTAGCCCAGCAGAAAACCACTCAGCTTTCGTCTGCGAGCGCGCCGCCGTGGCAGGAGCCGCAGCAACTATTATCACCTACTATTTCCCCGAAGCCGAAGCAGAAATCCATGCTTTATTGGCTGACTTCCGACTGGCCCGTATGGCCTCTGGGCTCCAATATCCTAGTCAGGTGGCTGCCGGAATAGCAATTGGACGAAGCATCGCCCAAACCTATATCCAAAGAGCAAAAACCGATCGTACACAAGCCCTCTGGGAAGGTCAAGCGCCTATCGGCCCGGGGCTCTGGACGGGTATTCCTAGTAAAAAAGACCCTATGAAGGGGCAATGGAAACCATTTGTCCTGCGCACCAACGATCAATTTAGACCAGCACCGCCTCCCATCGACTTTTCAGCCGACATGGAAGAATTACGCCAATTCAATCGGCAGCACCGCCTCAGCGATATCGCTTGGAAATGGAAAAGCCAACCGATTTTTGATGAACTACTCGATAAGCAAATTTTCATCTACAGCTGGGACGAGCACCCCCTACTGGCAGCTTTTGCTGCAGCCCTCTTCCATACCACCCGCTATGAAGCCACCATCGTTGCTTGGGAAGCTAAATATACTTACTGGACGATCCGCCCTTTCCAACTAGACCCCAGCTTCCGGCCCTTCTTGGTTGATACGCCCAACTTTCCTGGCTACCCCGCTGGCCATACAACGGTAGCGGCGGCGCTGGAGACAGCCCTTAGCTTCCTTTTCCCTCAAGATCAAGCCAGCTTCCAGCAACTAGCCTTAGAGTGTGCCGAATCCCGCTTCGAAGGCGGCGTCCATTTTCGTATCGACAACGAAGTGGGCCTACAGACTGGAAGCCAAGTTGGCGCCTATGTCGTACAGCATTTTCAACAATTATTCTATTAATAGCCCTTATTTGGTCATCCATCGAAACGCCACAACTTTCTCCCTACTCCATGACTTTAAGATGGCATAACTCTTTTGTCATGCCACAGCAGCTAAGCATTTTGCTCTCTTTTTGTCTATTCTTCTTCGCCACAGCACTTGTCGCTCAGCCTCCAGCAGGCAGCTGGGGAGGAGGAGAGAGTGGCCGGCCAGGTACTGGCCCTGTTATTAAAGGTAATATCAAAGGTAGCGTTTTCGATGCCATCAGCCAGACGCCCGTGGAGTTTGCCACTGTGGTTCTGCTTTCAGCCGATGGACAGAAACAAATCACCGGTATCGTTACAGAAGTGGATGGTAGTTTCAAACTCAGCGATGTCAATACGGGAAAATACCAATTACGCATCAGTTTCATTGGCTACAAAGACTTGGAGGTAGCAGAAGTCATCACCACGCCTCAAAAGCCAGATTTAGATATGGGTACCCTTCAACTGAGCCTAGATGCCGTGGCGCTCGAAGCCATCGAAGTCACCGGCGAGGCGGCCTTAGTAGAAAACCGCATCGACAAACTCGTTTACAATGCGGAAAAAGATGCGACCAACAGCGGTGGAGACGCGGCTGATGTACTCCGTAAAGTTCCCCTGCTGAGCGTGGACTTAGAAGGCAACGTCAGCCTGCGCGGTTCCTCCAACCTACAAATCCTCATCAACGGCCGGCCCTCCACCATTTTTGCCAGCAGCGTAGCGGATGCCTTGCGCACCATTCCCTCTGATCAGATCAAAAGCGTGGAGGTCATCACCACCCCCTCGGCACGCTACGATGGCGAGGGCTCGGGGGGAATCATCAACATCATCACCAAGAAAAAAGAAGCCCAAGGCTTCACCGGCTCCGTCAATTCCAGTATCGGTACGCGGCAAAACAACGGTGGCTTAAACGTCAATGCCCTCCTCGGCCGCTTTGGTCTCAACGGAGGCCTCAACGGATTCTGGAGTTGGAAACGCGAAGGCGATAATGCCTTCTTACGCCAAGATTTCAACGAAGCCGGCAGCCTCATCCGTACCCTCGAACAAGAAGGGCTGAACGCCAACCGCGTCCTAGGCCTCAACGGATCCGGCGGGGCTTTCTACGACTTCAACGCCTACAACAGCATCAACCTCTCCTTCCGCTACAACAGCTTCCGCCGCTGGAACGAAGGGGGTAGCGATGGTGCACTCAACGATTTTATACTCGACCCCATCACCTTCTCTCGCTTCAGCGACAGCCGCAACCTCCGAGGCGGCTTTGATGTCACTACCGACTACAAAAAAACCTTTCCGGGTAAAAAAGATCAAGAAATTGTCTTCGCCTTTCAAGTAAGCGGCAACGACTCAGAAGAGAACAATATCGTAGACCAAAACGGTACCATCCCTATATATCAGCGCGACATTCGCAACAACAACGATGGCCTCAATCTGGAATATACGCTTCAGATCGACTACGTCCACCCCTTCAGTGACCAACTGAAGATGGAAACCGGACTCAAATCTGTCATCCGGCGTATTGATAGCGATTACCGCACCCTCGTTAAGGAAGATGACCTAGGAAGCTTCCAGCCTAGTCCACAACTAACCGATCTTTTCTTTTACGATCAGGATGTCTATGCCGGCTACCTCAGTTTCAATATTGGCTTGGGAGAGAAGTGGGGACTTGTGGCTGGTACCCGCTACGAACTCACCGATATTCGCGGCGATTTCCGCTCCGAAACGCCCGCCTTCGCCAATGATTACGCCAACTTACTGCCCAGCATCATCCTCAGCCGTAAGCTCAGCCAGTTCAGCAACTTAAAGGGAAGCTACACCCAGCGCATCCAACGGCCCAGCTTATTCTTCATCAACCCCTTCACCGCTATCAGCGACCCCAACAACATTCAAATCGGCAATCCGCTCCTCGATCCAGAGCGCGTAACGCAGTACGAACTGGCCTACAATACCTTCATCAAAGGCATTGTGCTCAATGGCTCCGTTTATCTGCGCCAAACCAACGACATCATCGAGTCCTTCCTCCAAGTGGCGGATGACGGTATTGCCAGCGAGACGTCCTTCCTCAACATCGGCAGCGCCAACAACTATGGTGCCAACTTCTTCACTTCCGCTACCCTCTTCAAAAATCTCACCCTGCGTGGTAGCATTAACTACAACCGATATGAAGGCAGCGGTACCGTGAGGGGCGAACGCCTCCAACGAAGCGCCAGCATCTGGAGTGGCAACTTCAACATTTCCCTCAAATTAGGTAAAAACCTACGCATCGATGCCTTCAATTTCTTCCGTGGCCGCAACCAAACCCTTCAAGGCAATACCCCTGCCTTCGGTATCTTCAGCTTGGGCGCCAACTGGGAGGTCAACAAACGCACCTCTTTCGGTATCCGTACCGTAGAGCCTTTCGTGGAAGACAAAATCTTCGCCAGCGAGCTAGCAGGACCCAATTTCTTCCAAGCCAGCCGCTTTGCTATTCCCTTCCGCAGTATCGGACTGAGCTTTAGCCACAAATTTGGACAAATAGACTTCCGCCAACAAAATCGCCGAAGCCGCGTGAGAAACGATGACCAGAAAGATGGCGGCGGGAATAATAATTTCTAAAGCGCAGGGCTCGCGCAGGAGCAAGGCTGAACCCAGAAGAGCCAAGCTGGTAATGACAAATTTCCCTATCTTTGTCAAAATTAACCCCTCATGCCGCAACGCTTGCCCTTAAGCATACAAGACTTCAGAAAGATCATCGAGTATGATATGCTGTATGTGGATAAGACGGAGTATGTATATAAAATGGCCGTTCAGCCAGCGGCTTATTTCCTCTCACGGCCGCGCCGCTTTGGGAAATCGATTACTGTAGCCGTTTTGCAGGAACTGTATTCTGGTAGTCGCGAACTGTTCAAAGGTCTTTGGATCGAGGATAAATGGGACTGGAATAGGAAGCACCCTGTTATTCGGATATCGCTCAAAGATATCAATTTTGAACAACGTGGCTTAGAGTCGCCCCTAGCCAAGCGCATTTTGGAAATAGCCACCCGGAATAATATCAAGCTACAAACCACGGCGGCTCGGGATCGCTTCCGGGAGCTTATCACGGTCTTGTCTGACACTGCCAAGGTCGTTGTCCTCATCGATGAATACGATGCCCCCATTACATACTACCTCGGCAAAGACATCCAACAAGCTACCGAGAACCGAGATTATTTACGTGGCTTCTATTCTGTCCTCAAGGAAGCGGATCAATTGCTAGAGCTGGTTTTTATCACAGGCGTGAGCAAGTTTTCTAAGGTGGATATCTTTTCTGGCCTCAATAATTTGGTGGATATGAGCTCAGCTCCCCAGTTCGCCACGATGTTTGGCTACACCCAGGCAGAACTGGAGCATTACTTCCCAGACCATATCGCTACCATAGCCGAGCAGATGAAGCTTAGCCAGGAAGCACTTGTAGCAAAAATGCGGGATTGGTGCTATCTCACCATCAAGTACCGCGATGAATTTGGCCTTTATCACCTGGATTCCCCCAACTACGAAGTCAAAAACGCCATGCTCGCCTACCTCCTCGACGCCTACAGCGGCGTGCATCGGGGCGGCGGCGTGGTGCTGGCCATCAAACTGGAGCAGGCCTTTATGGCACAAGACATCGAGAAGGTCATTCGCATTTTACAAGGAATGTTCAAAGGCATCCCCTACCAGCTCTACGAAAAACAACCCGAAAGTTTCTATCATGCTGCTACGCACCTGCTGTTTTCCTACATGGGCTTACGGGTAAAAAGCGAAGTCTGTACCAGCGATGGCCGTGTGGATAGCGTTGTTGAGACCAAGACTCACGTTTATATTCTGAAATTTAAACTAGACGAAAGCCCCGAAGCCGCCCTAGAACAGATCCGCAGCAAAAAATACTACCAAGCCTGGTGGGAGCGCGGCAAGCCAGTGGTGGGGACCGGCATACAGTTCAGCAGTCAAAGCCGGAATATAGCAGAATGGAAGATGGAGGAGATGGCGTAAGTTGGTGGGCATCTACGATCGATGGTTAGACAACAACGACCGCGTTTTCCAAAACACAGGCAATTTGATGGAAAAATACAATGTATAGAAGATTTCAGCCTCCTGGCCAGCGGCCGGGAATACCCAGTACCGAACCGCCTCGGCTGATCCAATGGCGTCTTTTTAGGCCTTCGTCAAAATTAATAGAAATATGCTGAACCGTCGTCACTTTTTTCGCCGTTCTTGGCCTTTATTGGCAGGAACCGCGCTGTGGAAAAGTTGTGCTGCCGATAATCCAGAAGAAAATAGCAACTTACCAACAGCTTCAGCTCCCATCCGCCCAGTTGTAGTATCTACTTGGCCTTTCGGCGCAGCTGCCAATACCAAAGCTTGGGAAATCCTCCAACAAGGTGGCAGCGCACTAGATGCCGTAGAATCCGGCGTGATGATTACCGAAGCCGACCCCAACAACCATACAGTAGGCATTGGCGGCTTCCCCGATCGGGATGGCATCGTAACACTAGACGCCTGCATCATGAACGAAAAGGGCGATTGTGGCAGCGTTGCCGCTTTGCAAGACATTCTCCATCCTGTCCAAGTGGCGCGGATGGTGATGGAAAAAAGTCCACACATCATGCTCGTCGGTCAAGGTGCCCAAGATTTTGCCCTAGCCAACGGCCTCCAGAAAACCGAGCTCCTCACCCCCGAGGCCCAAGCCGCCTGGGAAGAATGGAAAAAAAACACCCCCAACTATCGTCCACCCATCAACATAGAAAACCACGATACCATCGGTATGCTGGCACTAGACCAAGCCGGCAACCTATCTGGAGCTTGTACCACCAGCGGCGCAGCCTACAAATACCACGGCCGCGTGGGCGACTCTCCGCTCATCGGCGCCGGCTTGTATGTGGACAACGAGGTGGGAGCCGCCACCGCAACTGGCTGGGGCGAAGCCGTTATCCGAGCCTGCGGAACCTTCCTGGTGGTGGAGTTTATGCGGCAGGGGCATTCCCCAACCGATGCCTGCCGCCTGGCCGTTGAGCGCGTCATCAGCAAAAACAAAGACTGGAAAGACATACAGGTAGGCTTCATCGCCCTCAATAAACAAGGCCAGACGGGTGGCTACTGTATCCAGTCGGGTTTTAGCTATGCCCTACACACCCCAACTATAAAAAACGATATCTTGGAAAGTAAATATATTGTAGAAGTAAACCACTAAAAGCAGCCTCCAAACGTTATAGCCATATGAGAAAAATACTGATAGCTTGCTTGTACTTTCTGGTACTTAGCTTAACTGCTCAGCAAGGCTATACCAAGGTGGATGGCAAATACTACCCCTATGTAGTAGACGACTGCGGAGACACGCTCATCGTGGCACAACTAAGCGATGTCTCCATCTCCTCCCCCGTAGCCTTCGAAAACGAAGAAGATTACAAGCTCTACCGACGCTACCGTTACTATGCCCAATTGGTCTATCCCTATGCCGTGGATGCAATTCGCATCTTCCGCGAAACGGAATACATGACGCAGAATATGAGCAACAAAGACCGAAAAAAATATGTCAAGCGCTTGCAAAAAGAACTCAAAGAAAAATTCGAAGATCCACTCAAAAAAATGAGTAAAACCCAAGGGCGCGTGCTCTATAGAATGATTGAACGAGAACTGGATACGCCCATTTACTTCCTCATCAAAGAACTGCGCGGGGGCCTCACTGCCCGCTACTGGGCTACCATGGGCGGGCTATATGGCCACAAATTAAAAGATGGCTATACAGAAGGGGAAGACCCCATTTTAGACCTCGTTCTGCGCGACTTCGACATCAGCTACCAACTCCCCGAACTACGCGACTTCAAACCCCGCCCCATCAATCAGAGCGATGAGGACGATGAAGACCCCGATGGCGACGACGGCCGCTAGCCCTACTTCCTACCCCACCCACTATGCAACTAGATATACTGCCCTTCCGCCTCCCGCTCGCCGCTCCCTTTCGGATCAGCCACGAAACACGGACAGAGCAGCCGACCATTATCCTACGCCTGCACGACGCAGATGGCTTCAGCGGCCTCGGTGAAGCTCCCATGACCCGCTATTATGGCTTGGATACCGACAAAGCTGTGCAGTATTTGGAGAAAGTCAGGACAGCCTTGGAAGATGCCCAAAACCTGGCTATCGAAGCTAAAAACTTGGCTCCCGCACATAGTGCCCGCCGTGCCCGCCTGGGTCTTCCAACCCGTATGGGTACTGGGGCGAGAGCCAACGAGTCCGTCTGGACGTCTAGCCAAAATTCTTATCCGCCTACCCTTGTGCTGGCATTACACCACTTCCTAGACGAACAATTTCCCGATATCAGCCCTTTTCTGCGTTGTGCGCTCGATGTAGCTGCTCATGATTTGTGGGCAAAAAAACTGGGCCGCCCGCTCTACCAATGCTGGGGCAGTGCGCAAGCCGAAAGGCGCATTCCCACTTGCTACACGATCGGCTTCGGCCCAGTGGAAGAAATGGTGGCGAAGGTACAGGCCTTTCCCTGGCCCATCTACAAAATTAAATTAGGCACGCCCGATGATCTGGCCATCGTTGAGGCACTGCGGGCGGTCACTACTTCCCCCTTTCGGGTGGATGCCAATACTGGCTGGACGCAGGAGCAGTGTTTACATATAGCGCCAGGCTTGAAGCGCCTAGGGGTCGAGTTTATCGAGCAACCCTTAGCTGTGGAGAACTGGGAAGGCCAAAAAGAACTCTTTCACAAAAGCCCACTGCCCATTATAGCCGATGAAAGCTGCCAAACGCTGGCGGATATAGCGCGCTGCCAAGGCTATTTCCACGGCATCAACATCAAGATCGTAAAATGCGGTGGCCTGTTAGAGGCGCGCAAAATGATTGCTGCCGCCCGCGCTGCCAACCTACAAATTATGGCAGGCTGTATGACCGAAAGCAGTGTAGGCATTAGTGCCATCGCCCACCTGATCCCCGATTTAGACTACGTGGATATCGACGGTGCCCTCCTCTTGGCCGATGAACCCGCCCTGGGCGTCAGCTTCAATGCACAAGGCGTGGTACAATTCCCCCCCAACTGCGCTGGTACCGGCGCCCGCTTAAAGAAAATATCCGTATGAACATTGCCGCCTACATTGCCCGAAAAGTAGCCGCTGCTGGCCAGCGCTCCTTCTCCAGACTTATTATCCGCATCGCCATCGCTGCTGTGGCTTTGTCCATGGCGGTTATGGTAGTTTCCACTGCCCTTATCGCTGGCTTCAAAACCGAGATTTCCAACAAGATCTTTGGCTTTTGGGGGCATATTCACATCACCGAATCGGGTGCCACCTGGTCATTGCTCGAAAACTTCAACTACCCCACCTCCAAAGAACAAGACTTCTACCCGAGCCTCCAGGAAGTAGAACCCCTGCCCTATATGGCCATTCGTAGTTTTCTGGGTCGGGAATACCAGCAGCCAGCCACCACGCGGGGCGGTATCCGCCATATACAGCAATTCGCAGTCATGCCCGGCTTGGTTAAAGCTTACCCCACCGATGAAAAAGCCGACATCATCATGGAAGGCCTCATCCTGAAAGGCATCGCCGAAGATTTCGATTGGTCTTTCTTCGATCAATACCTCATCGCTGGCGAGCCCCTGCGCGTCAACGACAGTATCTCTACCCAGATTTTGGTCTCTCAGTCCACCGCTAAACGCCTTAAAATTGAGCTGGGCGACCGCATTGAGTTTAGCTTCCTCAAGGGCGAAAGCCAGCAAATTTTTCGCAATTTCACTATCGGTGGCATCTACAAAACTGGCTTGGAAGAATACGACAAAGAATTTGCCCTTGTGGACATCAAGCAAATCCAAGGCATCCTTGGCTGGCGACCCGAACAAATCGGCGGCTTCGAAGTCTTGTTAGACGACATCCGCGACCTGGAAGTTTTCACCGAATACATCCACTATGATGTCTTGCCAGGCGGCCTATATGCCGAGTCTATCCGCGATAAAATGAGCGAGCTCTTCAACTGGCTGGATATACAAGACTACAACGAAGCCATCATCTTGGGGCTAATGACCTTGGTGGCGATTATCAACATGATGACAGCCCTGCTCATCCTCATTCTGGAGCGCACCAATATGATTGGCATCCTAAAAGCCTTGGGGCAACCCAACTGGAGCATCCGGAAAATTTTCTTGTATTACGCGGCTTATATCATCCTATTTGGGTTGTTTTGGGGCAATGCTATTGGCCTAGGGCTGTGTTGGCTGCAAGATACCTTCCAGCTTATTCGGCTAGATGAGGTCAGCTACTACCTTCCCGTAGCACCTGTACACGTCAACTTCTGGACGATCCTCTCGCTCAATTTGGGAACACTCTTTATTACCTTACTTTTTTTGGTAATTCCCTCTTATCTGGTAACGCGCATCGATCCTGTCAAGAGTATCCGCTTTAAGTAATCTGCACCTCCCGTGCTGTAAATCTTCCTTATGCGAACCAACGATTATTTCGATCATTTACAACAAGAATTTAGCTACCAATTGGGAGCCAGCGAGGCGAAGTCCGTTGCCCGGCTGGTGCTAGAGGACGTCTTTGGCTGGCGGCGTGGCCAACGCCCCAGGCTCCTTAACCAAGATGAACAACTGCTAGCTTGGACCATCGAAAACCGCTTAAAAGCAGGCGAACCCGTACAGTACATAACTGGTATCGCCGATTTTTATGGCCTGCAATTTCGCGTTAGCCCCAAAGTACTTATTCCCCGCCCCGAAACAGAAGAACTCGTAGAACACCTCCTCGATCAACAGGATGCTAGCCGAAAGCTTCAGGTTTTAGACATTGGCAGCGGCAGCGGCTGCATTGCGCTCGCCCTAAAAAATCAACGCCCCAGTTGGTTCATCACAGGCATTGATGTGAGCGAAGAAGCCTGTGCATTGGCACGCGAAAATGCAGCCCGCCTCGATCTGGATGTTGGCTTTGAAGTGCTGAATATTCTACAGGACCTCCCCAAACGACGCTACGACATTCTTGTCAGCAACCCACCCTACATTAGCCCAACAGAACGTCCCCTGATGGGTAAATCCACCATAGCGCACGAACCTGCGCTAGCCCTCTATGCCCCAGCCGACGATCCGCTGCTGTTCTATCGCCGTTTCGCAGCTATTGGCCAAGATATCCTCACCCCCGAAGGGAGCTTGTACCTAGAGCTCAACGAATTCCGCCACAAAGAAACTAAGGCGCTCTTTGAAGAAGCTGGCTGGCAGGAAGTAAGCGTACAAGCCGATTTACAAGGCAAAGCGAGGGTGCTCAGTGCCAGAGTGGCCTAATTATGTTAAATTCTACCTAACTGCCAGCAGAAATGAACAAATATTTGCTACCTTTATGCACCGAATCTTCTGGAGAACTGTTCTAATAGCCTCCACCCAAATACAACAACTATGAAAAAAATTCTGACTAGCCTATTTTTCGTCTTCGTATTCAGTGGTCTAGGAGCCCAAGATAGCGCCGCAACAGGCCTCACGCACCGCCCTGGCGCCATGTTCGAGTTGCGTAACCTCATACAGTTTCTACAACTCGACCTCGATCAAATCAGGGAGCTGAAAGAATTCTTCGCTATCAACGCCGATAGTGAGCGGCTGGCAGTTGCCGAAGCAGAAACCGATGGGCAAATCCAGCTCATCAAAGCAACGCGCCGCAATGCCCGAGATCGCAAGGTGCGCGAGATCCTTAAATCTTTTCAGGAGCCCCTCTTCGAAACCTATCTCAACGACCGCGACAGAGCCGAAGTCCAAGCAGCAGAGGCGACCGCCCCAGAAACTGTTATCAACGGCGGGAGATAAAGAATCCGCCAGCTCTTAAATATTTGTTAAGGTCTTTGCCAATACTAAACCGATGCAGAAAAGAGTCGTCCAAAGCTTGTATTCAGTACACAAGTACTGCTAAACCATAAAATACAACAAAATGAAACGATTCTTTTTCTTCAGCCTTTTTCTCTCGCTAACCGCTTTTTCCCTCCATGCTCAGGATGTGCCAGTAGAGCCCAATACGGATCGGCAAGAAATCCGCAGTCCTCGTGGCAGAGCAGCTGGCTCGGCTACGCGGCCAAACCCACGTGGCCGCGCACTCGGCCAGGCGGAAGGTCGGCAGCCCGACCCAGCCCAACGCGCTGCCCGAATGGCACAGTTTCTGGAACTAGACGAAAAGCAAGAAGCCGAACTTAGCAGCTTCATGACCTCCTCCGCAACCGCTATGCGCGATGAGTTAGCTGCCGCTAAAACACCCGAAGAGCGCGCCGCGATCCGCGAGGAGTACCGCCAAGTGAGCGATAAAAAGATCACGGGCATGCTGCGCCCCGATCAGCTAGCGCGCTATGAGGACATGAAAGCCAAAAGAACCGAAGCTCGGGAGGAGCGGATCGAAAAAATTCAGCAAGGCCGCCCCGACGCTGAGGGGGAGCCGGTGAGAAAAACGCCCAACGGGAAAGCAGCACACGACAAAGGTAAAAAGCCGCAAGAGTAGCTTAAAGCGAAAAAAGGTTCTGGCATATTGCCAGAACCTTTTTTTTTGATTAAATTTATCGCGTTCTTTGCCTGATGAAAAGCATACAATTAGCCGCTGGGCGCGATCAATCTCTCCATCGACGCCATCCTTGGATTTTTTCGGGCGGCGTAGCAAAAGAAGATAAGGGCATACAAGAAGGAGCGCAAGTAGCTGTGCTCAATGCTGCTGGTGAACAACTGGCGATCGGCCATTATCAGCGTGGCAGCATCCGAATACGCATCCTCCAATTAGGCAGCGAAGCCCTAGCCGACGATTTCTGGCAGCAACGCATCCTCAGCGCTTTCCAACTAAGAGAAGATCTAGGACTGATTCGTTCTGACAATACCGCCTATCGGCTCATCCATGGTGCGGGCGACGGCCTTCCCGGGCTCATCGTAGATATATATGGTGCCGTGGCGGTTGTTCAGTGCCATAGCATCGGCATGTTTCTCGATCGGCAGGCCATCGCCGAGGCGATTAAGGAAGTTATGGGGCAACGCATCCAGCTCATCTACAATCGCAGTGGCCGAACGCTATCCGACAACTACCAAACCACCGAGGCCTTAGAAGGCCCACTATGGGGGGCAGCGCTGCAAGACCAAGTGATCGAAGAAAACGGCCACCGCTTCCAAATTGACTTCAGAACTGGGCAAAAGACAGGTTTTTTTCTCGATCAACGCGACAACCGAGCGCTGCTGGCACAATACGCTCCCGGGAAAACAGTACTCAATACCTTTTGCTACACGGGGGGCTTCAGCCTCTACGCCCTGAAAGCTGGGGCAGCTAGCGTAACAAGCGTAGATATATCGGCCAACGCCATGGCACTCACGGAGCAGAATCTCTTGCTCAACGGCCATGATATTCTACAGCGCCATCAGTCGCTCACAGCCGATGTGCTCAAGTATTTCCGCGAACCTAGCGAGCGCTTGTACGACATCGTGGTGGTCGATCCGCCCGCCTTTGCCAAAAGCAGGAATGCTCGGCACCGCGCAGTACAGGCCTACAAACGCCTCAACGCAGCGGCCATACAACGGCTTCGACCTGGCGGCTTGTTGTTTACTTTCAGCTGTTCGCAAGTGGTGGATCGGGAATTGTTCAACAACACCATCGTAGCGGCTGGCTTGGAAAGTGGCCGAGCAGCCAGCGTACTGCACCTCCTCAGCCAAGGTGCCGACCACCCCGTCAACCTCTATCATCCTGAGGGTAGCTATCTCAAAGGACTCGTTTTGCGCGTATCCTAGTGCTCTGTCAAAGCTAAAAATTCGGGTAGCTCGTGGCGCCTTTTGCGGCTACGCTTCGTTGGAAAACCCCTTATATAGTCCCGCTATGCATGGGAAACTCCGCCCCGCCTAGCCACAAAATTCGCTAACGTTCAAGCCAAAAATTAACGCTTGACAGCGCACTAGTAGAGTTGTTCGGATAACGAGAGAGACTTAGTTGGCATTGCTCCTATCGGATTGCTTTGCTCCCGCATCTATGCAGAAAGATAGCTAGTAGGCTTTGGAAGTGCTTAGGAGGGTGCACAAATGCAGGAGCAAAATTTTCTTTTAAGAGCAAGGATCACTGCCAGAAGAACAAAGCTTCTGCTGCTTTGCGAACATCTTTGCTATTGCTGCTAAGCCGCTTGATACGCAGCAGGCTTTCTCGGCGATGCGGCGCAAAATCAGGGCTATCCGGCAGCAGTGACTCTTCGGTGATAAAACCATTGTCGGCTCCACTATGGACGAAGCGGCCTCCCCCCAGATACAGCCCTACATGGCTGATGCGCTGGCTCCCATCCGCCCGCAGACTACCAAAAAAGAGTAGGTCGCCTGCGCTAGCATCTTCCAGATGTTGGCTAATCAAGACCTCTGCTCCGGCGTGCACCTGTTGGCTGGCGTCGCGGGGAATAACGAAGCCATTGCGCCAATAGGCCATTTTAGTGAAGCCGCTGCAATCCAGCCCCTTAGCACTAGTGCCCCCCCACAGGTAGGGAATACCGTAGAAATCCTTAGCGTACGCCCCTAGTTGGAGTTGTTCGCTCGCGCGCAACCAGTCGTGGAAATTTAGTAGCTCGGTGGTTTCTACCCAGCCCTTTGCACCATCGGGCAACTGTATATGTTGAAAGGTACCTTGCTGCTCATCCAGGCGACTTATCAAGTTTCCCATTGTGAGGTCTCTTACAATCTGGCTGCCTTGGCTCGGCTGGCTGAGGACCTTTGTGAGTGGCGCAGCAACAAAGGCCAGCTGGCTTTGGTAATAGGCTTGCATCCCGGCATAGTCTAGCCTACAAAAAGCCCCTGCCTCCAGCCAGGCCAGATAATAATCGGGTGTTTGCACCAAATACCAGTCGCCCTGCCGATCAAAGACTTTCAAAGGCTGCCCTAACAATGCTTGCGTAGCCAGCTCCGAAGAATGCCCTGGTTGGGAGCGTAAATTGGCCACCGACACCTTCACAATACCCAGCGTATCCCCCCCCAAGGCCGCTGATGGTAAGCGGATAAGACTGTCTTGCAGGCAGCCTTCGTATCCACTTCTCCACTCCCTGATAGCGGCGATAGCCGCAGGTAGATTGGTTTTCCCATAAAGGCTAAAACATTCGCTTCCAGGCTGCTGTTTTATAGAGAGATGTAGGTGCGCTACCCGCTTATCGGGAGCATAGCTTGCCTGAAGACTGTCTAGCTGCCGTTGGAGTTCTTGTACACTTTCGAGCTTTGTTCCTGCGTCTTTCTCGCAGGAAAAGAGCAAAAAAGTAAAAAAAGTAAAAAAAAATAGGCGATATCCTTGACAAATCATAGTTTTCTCCTTAATTTCGTACAGCAAAGTGTAAAGCTAAATGTAGTTTTCACAGTTTCAAATATTTTTTACCAATTTAGTTGTTAGGCAGAGCTAAGAGAGACTGGAGTTTTTTTTCCTTACCTACTGTAGAATTTTGACCTTAGAGCTAAGTGTTTTTTTCACCTTTTTTCTTTTTTTATGAATCTTTTTGTTGCCCGGCTAAGCTGGGATACTGATGAAGACACCCTTCGGAGCACCTTCGAACCATACGGAGCGGTAGAGTCAGTGAAAATTGTAATCGACCGTGCAACTGGTCGTTCTAGGGGGTTCGGATTCGTCGAAATGTCTACTGATGAAGAGGGTCAAGCGGCCATTGCTGCATTAGACCAAACAGAGCTAGACGGTCGCACTATTGTTGTTAAAGAAAACGACGGCAGCGGCGGCAGCGGTGGCAGCGGCGGTGGCGGTGGTTACCGTGGCGGTGGCGGTGGCGGCGGTGGCGGCGGCTATGATCGCGGCGGCGGCGGCGGCGGTGGTTACCGCGGCGGTGGTAGCGGCGGTGGTAGCGGCGGTGGTTACCGTGGCGGCGGTGGCGGCGGCGGTAGTCGCGGCGGCGGCGGCGGTGGCTATGATCGTGGCGGCGGTGGCGGCGGTGGTTACCGCGGTGGCGGTGGCGGTGGCTATGACCGCGGTGGCGATGGTGGCGGTTATCGCGGTGGCGGCGGTGGCTACGACCGTGGTGGAGACAGTAGCGATTATCGCAATAGTTACACCCCCAGAGAAACAGCCTATGATCGGGAGCCCCGCACACGTGTGCCCTACGAGAGCCATGATCGCTACAATACACGTCAAGACAATGACGAATCTGCTCGCAGACCAAGAGTGAAACGCGACTACGATGGCGGAAGCGACCGCTACGAGGACTAGTCGTCGTCGTCAGTCCAAAGAACAGCAATGATGGAGGTCAACACCCAATCATTGCTAGACAAGAATAGCGGATCGGGCTTTGCTCGGTCCGTTTTTCTTTTTAGTGGCAGGCGACCCAGATGGCCTTTATTGTCCAGAGGATTGTTCTGGGCCAGTTAGCTAAGAGAAGTTGGCCGATAAGTAAGTCGCTAGGATCAAGACTCAGCTTTTCATGTAATGGTACTGCCCAAAAAAAGGTAAGTCCCCAAATGAGTAATACGACTACAAGCGGCAACACCCAAACTATATTCCATTGGTTATGCCAGGCAAGATAGAAAGCCAGCAAAAGTTCCAGTAGCATCAAAGGCCCTACCACCATGGTAATGCTGCTCGTATGGTGGCCGTGAAAGGCGGAAAAATCGTTGATGTATCTGAATGAAGGGTAGTGAACCAGCTGTATTGTCCAGATAAGTCCAAACAATGCCCAAGAAACGGCTATATTCGCATTTTGAATAAGTTGCTCCATCGTACCTTTGTAGTATTGTTCTTGGGTGGGTGATCACCCATCGAACGCCTATTTTAAGTTGAAACTTCAATACTACCCAAGTTGTTCCAAGCTCCCCCCCGTTTCAATCGTGCCCGCTGGGCTATCAGCTTGATTTTTGCGATCAATGGCTTTTTGTACGCCAACTGGACCAGCCGTATCCCTCGCTTGCAGACGCTCTACGACATTGGTAACAGCCAAATTGGCCTGGTGTTGCTCACTATCTCCGTAGGCTCCCTGATTTCGATGCCCCTTACGGGCTATTTCATTGTGCAGACGGGCAGCAAACGCATCACCCGAGCGATGCTCCTGCTCTTCATTTGTTGCTGTCCGCTTTTGGCATTGATGCCAAGTGTTATGGCGCTCCTGTTGGGGGGCTTGTTGATAGGTATGAGCACGGGCTCTTTGGATGTGGCCATGAATGCGCAGGCCATCTTGGTAGAGGAAGGTTTGAAGAAGCCTATTATGTCTTCTTTCCATGCCATCTTCAGTATGGGCATGCTGGTGGGAGCGGGCTTTTCGTCTTTGTCTATAACATTTGGGCTGGATTTAGCGCCCCATTTGTTGCTGGCTTGCGCCTTGGTCATGCCACTAGCGATATGGTGTATTCAGCAATTGTTACCGGAGCCCGTAGCCACTACTGCGGAAGACACTGGCAGCCCTAAGAAGCAAGGATTCCGCTTCCACCCTACCCTATTTCTGCTAGGCCTAACGGCTTTTTGCTGCATGATGGGCGAAGGAGCCATGGCCGATTGGACGGCTGCTTACATGCTACGTATTGCCAACAGCCCCGAGCAGTTGGCTCCCATGGGGCAAGCGGCCTTCAGCGGGGCAATGATGATGGGGCGGCTGGGCGGCGATTGGGCCAGGCGGCAATATGGTAGTCTTCTGCTTGTTCGCGGCGGAGGCTTGTTGGCTTTGCTAGGGCTGTCGGTAGCGCTTTTCTTCCCCAGCCCTTGGCTAGCTTTTACCGGCTTTTTAATTGTGGGGCTGGGGCTATCGAATATTGTGCCTATTGCCTACAGTATCTCGGGTAAGCTGCCGGGGATTCCTTCAGGCGTGGGTATCAGCTCGGTGACAACGATTGGTTACACAGGCTTCCTGTTTGGGCCACCGCTCATTGGTTTTATTACCGATTACTTCCAGACAGCCATTGACAAAGGGCAGCATCCTTTAGCTTGGTGGATGGGCGGCAGCTGGCAGGGCTTGCAATTTGGCCTGGGTTTGATCTTGATTTTGTTTTGTCTGCTGTGTTTGATCGCTTTTTTCTTTTTGCGTTTGGAGGATAGGCCAAAAAAGGCAAAGGCTTAGACCTATTTTTAATATAGGCGAAGTGTACCAGCCAACATGGCTCTTTTGGATAAACCTTGCTCCTGCACGCGGTGCAATGCTATTTTGAGCAATGCTTATACTAAAAACAAGTACTCAAAAGGCTAGCTCACATCATCGCTGCGTGGACGTGTAAATTTTTCTTTGACCCAAAAATTGAGCCTCTATCAAACAGAACGGAAGAAAACCCCAGAAAAAGCCGATATTGAGGTCTGAAATGCTGATGGGGAAGTATGCTTAAGGAGGTCAGAGACCGCTAAAATGCTTCTCATTATAGTTTCTTCAATTTGAATGGTGAATGCGAAAAGTTGAGTTGAGTGATCGTCTTTACTTCCTATTAAATTTTAGTAACTACCTAGGAGGTACCAAATTCTAAATATATGACAAATCAAGAAGACGCCTGGCCAGTACCAAAGTTTTACTTCAAAGTAAGGATTGGCGACAAAGGCGACATCGCTTTTCAAGAAGTATCGGGCTTAGATGCGGAGCACGACGAGCTTGAATACTGCGCTGGAAACAGTTTATTGTTTTCGACCGTTAAAATGCCCGGCTTGCTCCATGGGGATATTACGTTTAAAAAGGGTGTGTTCAAAGACGATACCACGCTATTGGATTACTTCATGAAGATCCAAATGAATACGATCCAACGCGAAACCGTCATCATTCAACTGCTGGATGAAGAGCACGCCCCAATGTTTACCTGGACGCTGAAAAATGCTTATCCTTTGAAACTAAACAGTATCACTATGAACGCCCAAAGTTCGGAAGTAGCTATTGAAGAATTGGTATTGGTTCATGAGGGGATTTCCGTCGATAAATCTTAAAAAAGATCATGATGCCTACAGCTCCGATTATTTAAACGGCCCAATCAACCGCTACCCCATCACCGCCTGCGCCAAGCGCAATTTGCCGTAGTCATAGCGGCTTTCGAAATGATTAAAGGCATCGGAAAGCGTAGCGTCAGTATGCCCCTGAAAAAAGGCGGTGATTTCGTCTATTTCTGCTTGTGGGATTAACTCGGTAGGGGAAACGAGCCCTTCTTTTACCCAATACGCGAGGTGGGTAAAAATGGTGGAGGTTACGAAGCCTCGCTCGGTAGCAATCTCCTCAATGTTTTTGCCGCTTCGGAAGAGGTCTAGGGTTACTTGCTTGGTATCGGGCTTTTTTTCCTTGGCTTCCTCGATCAAATCTATGGCCGCGGGAGGAGGTTCTCGGAGGTAGTCGCGGATGAGTTGTAGCAGTTGTTCGCCGAAGCGCTTAAACGACTTGGCGCCATAGCCATGAATACCCACCAATTCCTTTTTGTTGCGCGGCAGCTGTTCGCAGATTTTTACCATGGTACGGATGGTGAGGATGTTGGATTCGCCTAGGTCATGTTCTTCAGCTAAAGCGCTCCGCCAGGTCTTCAGCAACTGAAAAAGCGCTGGGTGGGGGATATCGGCAGGGACGAGCGCGGTCTTTGGGGCGGCACTGCTACTTTGTTTTTTGAAATCCAGCTCCGCGTCCGCTTTGGTTTTGCTGTAGGCCAGGGGATCGAAGCCTTTCGAGAGCAATTCAAAGAGTTTTTGCTTGGTGAAAGCCGCCAGTTGTAGGTCTTCCAAACGTTTCAGGAGTCGTTTGCGCACCTCTTGGTTATCACTCAGCACAGGGAAATGCCGCAAAAAAGGCAGTAATTCGTCCTTTAACAGCGGCGTAAAATAGTCGGCGGCTCCTTTGAGGCGACCTAGCAATTCTTCATTTTCAGCAGGTAAGGAGGCTGCTTTACAGTACAATTCCAAATGGGGTAAAAAGCGGCTACCAACGCTTTGGAGTTTCTCTTGTATGGTTTCCAGCAGCAGACCGGCTTGTGTGATGGATTGCGCCTGTAGGGCAGCTTCGCTTTCCAACAAATCGCGCTGCAAGCGGCGCGCGTCACTTTCCAACCAGTTGAAATTAAACAAGTCCCGAAGGCAATCCCCTTGGTACTGCCGCTTATCTTGTAGGAGCGCAGCCTTATCGGGTAGGTTTTCTTCGGCCGTGGCGGTGTAGTCACTCACTACGGCATCCGTACGCACCGCTGTATTGCCGATAGGTGATAGCAAAATAATACCCTCGAAAGATTTACATCGGCTCAGCGCCACATACACTTGGCCGTGGGCAAAAGCCAATTCGGCATCAATCATCACCTTTTCGAAGGTGAGGCCTTGGCTCTTGTGGATGGTGATGGCCCAAGCTAGCTTGAGGGGGTGCTGGGTGTAGCTCCCAATCACGACCTCTTCCACCGCCTTAGTATTGGGGTCTAGGACAAATTTTCGGTTTTCCCAAGTCACCGGCACTACCTCAATAGGAGCTTCATCTGGGCATTGTACCGTGATGACATCAGTTTTTATGCCTACGATAACACCAATTTTCCCATTGTAGTATTGCTTGTCGTAGGAGGCATCATTTTTGTTGAACATCACCTGTGCCCCGATTTTAAACAGCAATTCCGCTTCGTTTGGGTACATGCTTTCGGGAAAGTCGCCACTCACTTCGGCCTTAAATTTGTAGGCTTTACCCTCCAAAGCCTTCAGCCGCGACTCGTTGATAAGGCTAGCAGATCTGTTGTGCGAGCTTAGCGTGATGTAGCCCTCCATCTCCTCCGCTCGGCAATTGGCTTGGTAGCGGGTGTTGAGCTGGTCTAGCACCGCCTGATCTATTTGGTTGTTGCGTACCTTGTTGAGCAGCTGGATGAAAAGTTCGTCGGACTGCCGGTAAATGTGCTGCAGCTGTACGACCACGGGTGCGGCTTTTTTTAAGGCCAAGCTCCCAAAGAAGTAAGGCGTTTGGTAGTATTCCCGCAGCATGTACCATTCCTCCTCCTTTACAACGGGCGGCAGCTGGTGCAAATCGCCAATCATCAATAACTGCAAGCCGCCAAAAGGCTGTGACGATCGGCGAAAACGGCGCAGCACGATATCCACCGTATCCAACACATCAGCGCGCACCATACTAATTTCATCAATGATCAATAAATCGAGGCTGCGGTAAAGGTTGATTTTTTCCAGCGTATAGCCCCGCTGATTAATCTGTATTTTTGCTTCCTCTGGTGTCAGGTTCCCAAAAGGTAGCTGGAAGAAACTGTGAATCGTTACGCCCTTGGCGTTGATTGCCGCCACTCCCGTGGGGGCTACCACGGCCATGCGCTTGCTTACTTCTTCTTTTACCCGATGTAGAAAAGTCGTTTTGCCCGTACCGGCTTTGCCCGTCAGAAAAATATGCCGATTGGTCTGGCTCACATACTCGAAGGCGAGTTCTAGTTCAGGGTTGGTGGTCATCAGAGAATAGTTAAATTGAAAACTAAGCTAAAGGTAGGCATTTTTAGTAATTCAGTGCGCTTTGGCCTCCAACATGCAGCTTGCGTCCATGTAAACAGTTTCACTTGGAGGCGGCGATGCCAGACTCTTTTTTTTGGTTGGCTCACGCAGGAGCAGACCCTAATTGCAAGAGCAAAGATAGTAGAATGGTAAAACTTTTCAAAGTCCAGCCCAGTACCAAACATCTGAACCTAACACAAAAGTATAAAAATATTAAAAAATATACAAGAATTTGTATAAAATAAAAATTTACGCTATCTTTGTACTAAGTTTGGGCGTATTCCTTGGCTTTTATTATCTATAATACCTAAACCCACCCAAAGGAAGTAGGCCTATTAGCTTCCCTAAACAGCGCAGCTAGCACAACGGATCATCACTTAGTACTTTGCAACTCCCTTGAGTTGACTTAGGCACTACATTAGTGTTGGAGCAACAAGGGGAAGTTGGCGGCAAGGCGGTTGGGTGGGATCCCACCCTAGTACCAGTAAAGATTTTGATAGAACATGAAGGGCGGCTCCGGCTAGTCCTCAAGCGAGGGTGCTCCATCTACCGCAATTTCTTGGTCACCGCCTTGAACACCCTATTCATTTCCCTGTAGGGTGTCTCATCCAATATTGCCCGCAACGCCGTATCTGATGGCGCTTTATCCACCTTGTAAATCGTGTGCAAGTTATTCTTTATGGCAACTCGATCGTCATGTATTGTAGTAAGGAAGGATACTTCAATGCAAAAGCGCATAACCGCTCATCAGGGCATCTTGGACCGAAATGCTCTGATTGGAGCGCCTTTTATCCTCAAACTGACAAAAATGAGTAGCTAGAAAGCTGTTTAATGAGTCGATCTTAAGCGATTCTAGCGCTTTTTTCTCCTGACGTGTCATCTATTCTTGGCTGCAAAATAGTACTTCTACGCTACATGAGGCGTTGCTGGTACCACACAATGGTTACAAGGATACAACTGTTGTTGACAATCAAAACAAAATAACACAAAATAAAAATCACTTCTTTCTCATCGCTAAACTATATACCAGCGGCAGCTTGCCCTCCATATCTTTGAAATGGTATTCATTGGGGGCTAGTTCCACCAGATCGTGGAAACAGGCCCAGGGGGAATAATTGTATTCCTCGAAGGCTTTTAGCTCGAGGCCTTGCTGGAGTAGGGCGCTGATAACACTGGAAAGCGCGTGGTTCCAGCCCACTTCCGTGGAGCTAGCTTTGGTACCATCGGTATAGGTGGAGCTGCTCTCTTCTACGATGGCATCGCCCTGGAAATAGCTGTAGAGGAAGGCATTGCGTTCATGGTTGAGCATCCAGACGAAGGGGTGGAATTCGGCGAAGACAAAGGTACCACCTGGGCGTAGGAAATCGGCCACTACGGCTGCCCAGCGGTTGATGTCGGGTAGCCAGCCAATGGTACCGTAGGAGGAAAATACCCAATCGAAGCTCGCTTTTTCTTCAGGCAGCAGATCGGGGAAGCTGTAGAGATCGCAGCAAAAAAAGCGACCATTGAGTTGGGCGAGGGCATTGAGTTCTTCGGCTTTTTCGATGGCGGCATCGCTGAGATCTACGCCGGTTACCTCGGCGCCACGCCGCGCTAACGATAGGGTATCTTGGCCGAAGTGGCATTGGAGGTGCAACAGCTTTTGCCCCTCGAACTGAGCAGGTAGCAAGGCCAGCTCTGGTGCTTTGAGGCTGTCGTAAGTTCCGGCCAGCCAATCCTGAACACGGTAAAAATCAGAAGTCCAGTGAGTGCTTGTCGCCTTATTCCAGTGGTCTTTATTTATGGCTAGATAGTTGTGCATAAGTTGCGTATTGGAAGGAGTGGATGCGCCGAGTAAAGTGGCAAAATACGGGAATTTTACTCGCAGGCATGGCTCTTTTGTCGAAAGCTTTGCTCCTGCACTTTCGTGCCCGTACTGGGTGCCCGCCGGCACGCCTGTGTGGGTTTAGTAGGCCATTAGCCATAACCCACAATCAGCAAAGGGCGTAAACCAAATTGTCGGTACATATTCGTCCTCGGCTGTGTCTGTGCTCATCCGAGGTCTGGATGTGCGATAATTTGGTTTGCACCCTTTAACAAAAGCACCACAGATCAACGCAGAATAGCACAGATTAATACACAGAGCCATCTTTATCGTAATTCGCAATTAATTCGTAACTTTATCCAAGCTCACCAAATACATTTGGGCATTGGGTAAAACACCCGCCAATCCACAGACCATGAAGCAGCTATTTTTTTTATTCATTTTCGCTTGTTTCTTACCGCTTATTGCGGAAGCGCAAGCGCCTCAGTTGGTAGTGCCAAGCATTCATACGAGCGGGGTTGATCGGCTTTCGATCACGCCAGGGCTACCCTATTTGGTGAGTGCTGCCGAGGACGCTGTTAAGATTTGGGAAGTTGAAACAGGCAGGCTAATCCGCACCTTGGAAGGCAGCCCCCAAGAAGGCTTTGCAGCGGCGAGTCTATCCCCTCGGCTACAGTGGCTAGCCACCGCAGGCAGTGTTTACGAGCGCGATATGGAGCCGACAGTAGCGCCAAAACTAAAACTTTGGGACGCGCTGACGGGCGCTCCTATTCGGGTACTACACGCCTTTTCGATAAAAGAAAAAGTGCTGGAACTGCGCTTTGGTCCCAATCAGCGCTACCTCATGGCTTGGGTGGTGCGGGATTACAGCAAGCCGACGACCATCTTGTTCGATCCAGAAAGCGGAAAACAAATCCTGAAGACGCCCGGCTTTGGCAGTTTCAGCGATACAGGGAGGCAGATCATCGTACGGCAAGATTCTGCGGTGGTATCGGTGGATATTGCCTCTGGCTACACGCAAACGATCGTTGCGGAGCCTTGCTTATTGGCAGAAGCCCTTGGAGGACAGGTGTATTTGCTCACCAAAACCGGCAGCTTGCTGCGGTGGGATCAAGCTAAGCAGTCTATTGTTAATAATTATCCAAATATCCTAGATTCGGCGCAGGTCGATTACTTGGATTACTATCCGCGCAGTGGCAACGCCCAGTTCTCGGCCGATGGCCAACTATTACTCGGCTGCTTTCCTAGCGAGCCTACAGAAGAAAACTCATCCTATCGTTTCGTCGGCTTTAGCACCGAGACTGGCCAAATGAAATGCAACGCACGCGCACAAAATAGCCTAGCCGAGCGCAAGGGAATATACAGCCCGGATTTGACTTACTTTATCACCGCCCCTATCACACAAGAAAATGCAGATAACCGAAGCGTGATGGAGGCCCAACGAACGCTGGACGGAGCAACAAGCCATAGCTTCGGCCTGCAGGCGTTCGAGAAAATTAGTTGGGCTAATAAATTTTCCAATTTAGATATTAAGGTATATAGCCAAGGGGAACTCATTGTTGTCCGCGGCCGCTCCTTCGGAGGCTGGGCAGCGATTTTCTACCCCCGACTGGGGAAAACCGTTTCTATCTGGGAGGAAGAGATAGACGACTATCTGCAAGCCGGTAATCATACAGTGGACGAGCGCTGGCAGCTACTTTGCGAGGATTACCTTTCCTATCAGCTCATAGACCGCCGTAGCTCCGACACCCTCGCCAACCTACTTTTTGGCGAGAATAGCCTAGAGAAAAAGGGGGTGAGCTCCAACTACACCTGGGCAGTAACTACCCCCTCTGGGCTCTTCGATGCTTCGCCTGATATGATGAACGACCTGCACTACGTAGTGGGCATGGAAATTATCGAGCTCGAACAGCTCAAAAGTCGTTTCTACGAGCCGGGGCTACTGCAAAAACTGTTGGGCCTAAACAATAAGCCTATTCGCGAAACGGAAGCGCTGCAAGCTGTCCCCCTCTACCCTCAGATGAACACTAGCTTTAGTGAAGACGAATGGCAACTGCACATACAACTTAACCCCCGCAATGGCGGCATCGGAAAAGTAAGCTTTTTCATCAATGGTCGTGAAGTAATGGAAGATGCCAACCCTCAAAGGCAGAATAGCATCACGATCAATCTAAAAGAATATGCCGATGAATTTTT
This sequence comes from Lewinella sp., assembly GCA_036835305.1. Classification (GTDB taxonomy): domain Bacteria; phylum Bacteroidota; class Bacteroidia; order Chitinophagales; family Saprospiraceae; genus Neolewinella. Next base: position 5,646 of record DAITME010000005.1, on the reverse strand, counting down.
AGCCCCTAAAGCTCCTCCCAGTGGTTATGGCCTACTGACCGCTACCAACACCCTCACCCTACGCGCCTATAATGCCGACGGCTGGCTAAAAAGTGCAGCCCTCAACCTCCCCTACCAGCCGCCTTATCGCATTCGCGGCGGCCGATCCTCCACGACCAACGAGGAGGAAGAAATACTGATAGGTGACGAGCCCCCCAGCCTCTATGCCATCGTGATCGGCACCTCCGACTATGCTGGCGAACAAATTGATCTACAGTTTGCCGATCGCGATGCCGCTCAATTCCACCAAGCCTTGGAGCTGCTAGCACCACCTATTTTTGAAGATCGCGTGAACAACTTCCTACTCCATACGGATGCTACAGATCCCCAAAGGACAGCCCTCGCTAGCAAAAAAGAAATTCAGCAGCGCTTCCTAGAAATCGAGCGCAAAGCCCTACCAGAAGACGTCGTTCTCGTCTATTTATCAGGGCATGGCGTTAATTGGGGCAGCGGAGATGCTTCACAATTTTACTACCTTACCAAAGACATCGGCAGTGAAGACCTTCGCGACCCCGCTATCCGTAGCCAATATGCCATCTCTTCCGCAGAACTTACCACTTGGATCAACAGCATCAAGGCCGCTAAAAAAGTCATGATTGTCGATGCCTGCAACTCTGGAAAAATTGTAGACGACCTGGCCAAAAGCAGCAAAGACCTTAGCTCCGACCAGATCAGAGCATGGGATCGGATGAAAGACCGAACAGGTATGTTCATCCTCACGGGAAGTGCGGCGGATAAAGTCAGCTTTGAGGCGAGTCGCTATGGCCAAGGCTTGCTCACAACCAGCTTGCTGAGGGGAATGAGCGGTATGGCGCTGCGCGGTAGAGAGGTAGATGTCATGACCCTCTTTCAGTATTGTCGGGATGAGGTACCCGAACTAGCCCGCGGCGTTGGTGGCATTCAAGTACCCATGATTGCGGCTCCCACAGGTGGTGGAGAGAGCTTTCCTTTTGGGCTGCTGGCCCCTGGCGTAACGATTCCCGTGCCACAAGAAAAACCAGTATTTATTCGCAACAGCTTCCAAGACGAGGAAAGCTTTTCGGACGAGCTAGCCCTAGGAGAAGCCATCGGAGACTACTTCCGCACCCTCAGCATCAAAGGAGCACAAGCGGAACTCGTCTATGTGGACGTCAGCCAATACAACGATGCCTACTCCATCAATGGCCGCTACACCCAAAACGGCAACGAATTGGAAGTGACTGCTAGGCTCTCGCAAAATAAAATCCCAAAAGGAGAAGCTTTCACGGTAAAGGGCAGTAAAACCAACATTCCCCAACTGGTGAAAGACATCACGAACGCTGCGACGAAACGGATGAACCCCTAGCGTACCACCGTTCCATACCACTCCCCTTTCAACAGGCCTTCCAGTAGCTGCAAACGGCGGCCATTGCCCAAATAAACGCTGATGCCTGATTGAGCCGTTTGCTGAGCCATCAGAATTTTAGTGGCCATGCCGCCCCTGCCTAGGCTCGATTTGCTAGACTGCACATGCCGCAATATACTCTCATCATCCGCAGCGATGTGGGGAATAAGCTGCTGCCGCTCGCTATCTAATAAGCCATCTACAGTGCTAAGGATCACCAGCGCATCAACTTTCAGCATCTGTGCCACTAGGCCAGCCAGCTCATCGTTGTCCGTGAACATCAGCTCGGTCACCGCCACCACATCGTTTTCATTCACCACGGGCACCACCTGATCGTGTAGCAAAGCTTGGAAACAATTGAGCATATTATGGTAGTGAAGGCTATCAGCAAAATCGCCCTTCGTCGTCAACACCTGCGCACAGTGCAGATTGTGCCCTGCAAATAACTGCCGATACAGTTCCATCAGGCGTACCTGCCCGATCGCCGAGAGCATTTGCCGCCGCGCTACTTCCTCCAGCCCTTCTATAGCGGTGGGGAATAGTTCCCTTCCCGCGCCCACGGCTCCGGAAGATACCAGCACCAATTGCACGCCCGCTTTTTTCAGTAGGGCAATGTCATCCACCAAACGGCTGATGTTCGTTACATCCAAGCGGCCGTCCGGGCGGGTCAGCACATTAGTGCCTACTTTTATTACTAGTCTGTTCAACATACCGCAAAGATAGTGGCGCCAACCATTTGTTGAACTTAATTATCTCGTTACCTCAAGATCAAAGTAGGGTGTTTGGCTCACGCAGGAGCAATAAATTATCCTTTAGAGCAGTGCTCCTGTAATCAAACAAAGGAATGGACTGTCCTCGCTCAGCACATTTTACCTCCAGAGAAAAGAGAGGCCTTAACTCGTCGTGGCTAAACGAAAAAGGGCCACCGCCTCACAGCGATCGCCCCTTTCGTATCTTACTCTCAGCAGCTTATTCCTCTTCCTGAGTAGCTGCGGCAGCAACAACGGGTGCAGCAACTGTAGCCGCGACAGCAGCAGTGCCACTACCCCCTTTTTTGCCACCTCTACGACGGCGAGATTTGCCTGTATTAGCGGATTTCTTGGGCTGATAAGTTTCGTTGAAGTCAACAAACTCGATCATAGCCATTTCTGCAGCATCACCCTGGCGAAGGCCCGTTTTGATGATACGCAGGTAACCACCCGGGCGGTCACCGATTTTTGGTGCTACCACATCAAAAAGCTCTTGAACAGCCTCCTTGTTTTGCAGCATACTGAAAATCATACGGCGGTTGTGGGTATCGTTCGTACGGCACTTGGTAATCAAAGGCTCTACATGAACGCGCAGTGCCTTCGCTTTGGCGAGCGTAGTGTTGATCCGCTTGTGCGTGATCAAAGCAATAGAAAGGTTTTTCAGCAACGCTGTACGATGGCCAACCTTACGGCCTAAGTGGTTAAATTTCTTTCCGTGACGCATGGTCTAAAGAATTTCTTGGCAACACGTACTACCTCGCTTTTACTAGACAGGCTCTAGCAGCCAAGGTGGGGTAATTGCCCGTTATTAAATGTGCTTTACAGCAGCCTGTTATCACTACTTGTTCCCAAGAGCTAGCTCCGCTAGCTCTTGGGAACAAGCACTATTCTTCGTCTAGCTTGTACTTAGAGAGATCCATACCAAAAGTTAGCCCTTTGTTGGTCAACAGTTCCTCTATCTCTACAAGCGACTTTTTGCCGAAGTTGCGGAATTTTAATAATTCGTGGGTATCGAAACGCACCATTTCCCCTAAAGAGTTGATCTTAGCGGCTTTTAAACAGTTGTAAGCACGCACCGAAAGATCCAGATCTTCCAGACTAGTTTTAAGAAGCTTGCGCATGTGTAGCACGTGCTCATCTACGATAGTCTCTTCCTGCGGGGCGGCGTCTCTGAGGTCAATAGGCTCGTTGGTAATAAGCGCGAAATGACTGATAAGAATGCGGCTCGCCTCCTTTATAGCTTCTTCAGGATGGATGGTACCATCTGTTTTCACTTCTATCTCCAGGCTTTCGTAGTCGGTGCGTTGGCCCAAGCGGGTATTCTCTACGCGGTAGGCTACATTTTTGATAGGCGTGTAGATGGCATCTACCGGAATCACCCCAATAGCGGCGCCTTTGGGCATATTTTCGTCGGCAGGCACATAGCCATATCCGCGCGTTATGGTGAGCTCTACTTCGAGGTTAACGAAGGGTTCCATAGTGCAGATCAACAGGCTAGGATTCATCACCTTGAACACATTGGTATGCTTGGCGATATCCTCGGCAGTGAAGGTCTCTTGCCCGCTTAGGGTTAGATAGATTTTTTCCTCTTCTGCCTCTTCATTGTCGATCACCTGCTTCAGGCGAACCTGCTTCAGGTTGAGGATAATATCCACCACGTCTTCGGTCACACCTTTGATAGTACCGAACTCATGATCTACGCCAGCGATTCGGACAGCAGAGATAGCTGAGCCTTTTAAAGACGACAACAGAACACGGCGAAGGGAGTTCCCAATCGTTTGCCCGAAACCTGGCTCCAATGGTTTAAACTCGAATACGCCTTCGAACTCATTTGCTTTTTGCAAAGAAATCTTCTCCGGCTTTTGGAAATCCATGATGCTACTCATACTTAATGGAGGCTTTGGATGAACCGGCCATTGGAAATGGCCGCTTCGTTAAACAAGTTGACCCCAACAATGCATAGGGCACTAGGGGTGAGGTTGCTGCGGGCGGAGACACTGTAATGTCCCCGCCCGCCAGCGAGTAAATATGTACCTTACTTAGAGTAAAGTTCAACGATGAGCTGCTCGTTGATTTTTTCTGGGATATCATCCCGCTCAGGGAATGCCAACAACTGGCCTTCCATCTTATCTTGGTTATACTCTATCCAAGGAAAGTTGCTTGCCTTGCCTCGGCTACCTGCAGCAGCATCTTGAATAATATCAATATTCTTAGATTTGCCTCTAACGCCCACCACTTGGCCAACGCGAACGTGCGTAGAAGGTACGTTCGTTACAACGCCATCCACCACAATGTGCTTGTGAGATACCAACTGGCGAGCGGCACGGCGAGTAGGAGCCAAGCCCATACGGTAAACCAAATTATCTAAACGGGTCTCCAACAACTGAAGCAGTACCGTACCAGTTACGCCTTTAGAAGCATTAGCTTTCTCGAAAAGATTGCGGAACTGACGCTCCAATACACCGTAGGTATATTTAGCTATTTGCTTTTCTTTTAGCTGGTTGGCATAATCGGAAGGCTGCTTACGACGGCGGGTGTTGCCGTGCATGCCGGGACCATATTTTTTTCTGTCGAAAGCCTTGCTGGGGCCAAAAATTGGCTCGCCGAATGCACGGGATTTCTTTTGCTTGGGGCCTGTATATCTAGCCATAGACGAATGTCTTTGTAAAAGTTCGTGAGTAAAATAATTAGACGCGGCGGCGCTTAGGAGGGCGGCAGCCATTGTGAGGCAGTGGCGTCGTGTCCTTGATCTTGGTGACCCGCAAGCCCGCACCATCCAAAGCACGAATGGCCGCTTCTCTACCGGCACCAGGCCCCTTTACAAACACCTCTACTGTGCGTAAGCCAGCATCGTAAGCTACCTTAGCAGCATCCGTGGAGGCAACCTGAGCAGCGTAGGGCGTTGACTTCTTGGAGCCACGAAACTTAGCCTTACCCGCACTACCCCATGAAATCACATCCCCTTTCTTGTTGGTGATAGAAACGATGATGTTGTTGAAAGAAGCCTGAATGAAAGCCATCCCCTCTGCTTCAACGCGAACTTTACGCTTTTTGACCTGGCGACTAGCGCCCGTAGTTCTCTTAGCCATTATTTCGTTACTTTTTTCTTATTAGCTACCGTTTTGCGCTTGCCCTTACGAGTCCGAGCGTTTGTCTGCGTGCGCTGTCCGCGTAGCGGCAGACCCTTGCGATGACGCAAGCCCCGATAACAACCAATATCCATCAAACGCTTGATGTTGGTTTGTACTTCCGTACGCAAGTCACCCTCAACGGTGTAATCATTGGTGATGATATTAGAGATGGTCTTGATGTTGTCATCATCCCAATCGGCTACTTTCGTGTTGTGATCAACACCCGCCTTGTCTAATATCTCGGCAGCGCGGCTATCGCCGATACCGAAAACGTACGTCAAACTAATTATACCCCGTTTGTTCCGAGGTAAATCTACACCTGCAATTCTTGCCATAGCTACTTTATGGTTTGCTTACCCTTGTC
>DAITME010000004.1:0-92327 GCA_036835305.1 Lewinella sp. | reverse complement strand
TTTTCTGCGTCTAAGCGCGTTAAGATACTTAGACACACTTAAATGAACAGTCTCGTTTTGCTGTTCAGATGTATTAATTATTCCTTTCGGTTTTTAAGTTCTTCTTTCACTCAGAAGTTGCAGCCATTGTCACAAAGAACAATTTCGCCAAAAAGATACATCTTCCCCCTAAAATAAACGCAAATTCCAAACAAGAAAAACGCGATTTCTTTTAAATACCCCTAGCGAAGCCTCCCCCCAAAACCCTGCTCCCCCAAAAAAACCTTGCTCCTGCACTTGTGCCCGCCGTGCCCGTCTGAGTTTAGTAGGGCGTGAGCCAATTCCCTACCACTTCACATCCACCCTAACCGCAAAGCTCCTCGGCGCAGCTAGCAAACCGGGCCGCTGGGTGTAGAGGGCATTGTTGAGGTTATCGGCCAGGAGGCTGATTTTGATGTTGTCGGTGAAGCGGTAGGCGGCGCGGGCGCTGGCGGTGAGGTAGCCCGTTTCTACGGCGCGCCACTCGGCGAGTTGGGGCACCACGAGGGCTTCGAATATCCAGTCCACATTTTCTACGCGGCTGTTGTAGATGCCGGCGAGGCCGAGGCTGAATTTGTTCCACTGCGTTTCGATGTCGAGCTTGGCGCTGTGGCGGTTGCGGTATTTGAGGATGTTGAAATCGCTGGTGCTTTGGGCGGCGTTTCTTTCTGCTAGGTTGGTGGGGGTGGTGTTGCGGGGGAAGCCATCGGCCCAGGATTTAAAGATCGGATCCAGGAAGGTGTAGCCGCCCAGGAAGCTGGTGGTGCCGCCGAACAATCGTCCTTGGCCGCCCAGACTGAGCTCCAGGCCGCGGATGCGGGTATCGCCTACGTTGAGGCTTTGGAAGCCGGTGACGAAGAGGTTCTCGAAGCTAAACTCCAGCATATTTTGGTATTCGCTCCAGAAGGCGGTGACGTCCACAAAGCCATTCAGCCCTTCGCGCAGGCGGAAGCCTTGTTTGATGCCCAGCTCGCCTGTCCAGCCTGTTTCGCTTTCTAGCAAGGGGTTGGGGCTGATGAGCACGCCGCCGAAGTCGGTGCGGATGAACTTTTCGGCGATGGTCGGGTAGCGATAGCCTTGCCCCCAACTGCCGCGCAGATAGGTGGTTTTGGCAGCTTGGTAGTTGGCGCCGAAGCGGAAGACGGGCCGGCTTTCGGTAGTTTTACCTTCGGGAATTTCGATACCAGAAACGAGCGCGGGGCTGAAAAGCGCATTGTACTCGTAGCGGCCGCCTAGGGATATATTGAGCTTGTTGAAAAACTTGCGCTCCAGCTGGAGGTAGCCGGCGTAGTTGCGGCTGCGGTAGGTGGTATCGCCGTAAAGCTCGGCGGTGACGGCGGTGCCTTGGCCTACCAAGCCGCCGGTGAGCACGAGCTGGCTGCCTTCCAAGACTTTTTGGTATTGGTACTCGCCGTAGTAGAGATCGGAGCTATTGCTGCGGTTGTCGTTGTTGCGGTTATCCACGCTGTAGAAGCGCCCCAAGAAGCGGTGGCGGTCGCCGTTTTCGGTGTAGTAAGTGACGGAGGGATCGAGGTTATAGCGGGTTGGCCGTCCGATGCTAGCGGTATTATTGGCGCCGGTGAGCAGCAGGCTATCAATGCCCGCCCAGAAGAAATAGTTCTGGTTGCTGCCGGTATTGTAGTTGGTGTTGAGTTGGAAGCTCAGGCGGTCGCTGACGCGGTAGCGCCAGCTGCTGGTGAAGCGGCCGTATTTGCGGAAATTGTCTTTTTCGTAGCTCTGCTGGTTGTAGTAGAAGGTGCTCAGAACCATGTCTAGCTTGCCGAGTTTGCGGGCGTGCTTGAGGCTGGTGGCACTTTCGTAGGGGGTGATGTCGCTGCCTTTCCACCAGGCGGCATTGCTTTGCCGGGGGGCATCGTAGAGGCGGGCGGAGGTGCTGAAGGCCGTCTCTGGCTTGTCGCGGGCAAAACCCGTGCGGACATTGATGATGCCGTTCATCGCCGAGGAGCCATAAAGCGCCGAAGCAGCGCCTTTGAGGATTTCTACTTGCTCGATGTTCTCGATGGGAACGTCGTTCCAGTTGGGGAAGCCAGCATCCGATTGCAAGATCGGGATATCATCCACCAGCAGCAGCACGCGACTGCCTGCGCCGTAGGAATAGCCGGAGCCGCCTCGGATATTGGGCTGCCCATCCACGATGCTCACGCCGGGCACTTTCTCCAAAACTCGGTCTAAAGTGGGTTGGTTACTGTTTTCTATCAGGCTGGGCTTCACCACTTCCAAGCTCACCGTCACCTCCCCCAGTGCTTTCTCATAGCGGCCGCTGCTGATGGTGGCCACATCTAGGAGCGTGCTGCTCAGCCCTAGTTGCCAGTCTAAGCGCTTTTCTTCGCCAGCTTTAAGCTCTACGGTTTTTTCCATGGGCGCATAGCCGATATAGGAAAGCAGTAAAGTGTGCTTGCCCGCTGGCAGCGCCAAGGAATAATTCCCGTCCATATCTGTGATGCTGCCCACGCTGCCGCTTTGCAGATAGACGCTGGCGCCAACGAGGAGTTCCTTGCTTTCCGTATCTTGCACTTGGCCAAATACCTTGGCCGTGGCTTCGTTAGCCTGTGCGCTCAGAAAAGTAAAATGTGCGAAAAAAGCAAGGCAAATAAAAAAGTGTTTGGTCATGATCTTTGTACTTGTAAAACGCATCGTCGTAAATGAAGCTTTTTTTGGCTCACGCCCTATTAAACCCAGGCGGGTTAGAAGACGGGCACCAAGTGCAGGAGCAAGGTACACGTTTTTGAGCCGTGTTTTTGCCGAAAAATAGCAAGGTGTTGGTATAAAAATAAATCCGACGTTCTTCGATTGGTGCGAAGCTAAATTGTATTGCAAATCAATTTAGCGAGTGCAAATGAAAGAACTCAGAAGAGGATTTTATTTTTATACCGTGACCAGCAAGGCGTTTACAAAAGCAGGGAAAAGAAAAGTAGATACAATAACCGAAACAGCGCAGGCCTTCGAGGCAATTGCGCTTCGCAAAGTTAGCAAAGAATCGCATATTTGAAATATTAAGAAAATAAAAATGTATTGTCAATGAATTTATTTTTATAATATATGTTTAAGATGAATTTATAAATAATTGATAATAATTTATTTACATCTTATTGAAAGTCAAATATATGAACAAATGTTCCTATTTTCCCTGAAAAAATGCTTGCATTTGTGCCTGCCACACACTTAGCTTTGTGGAGAAACTAAATAAAAAGGGTCTATGTCAGTTGATTTATCTCATCTTCTCCGCGCCGATCGCATCGATATCGAAGAGCTAGAAAGCCGCATTCGTGCTTTTGCCCAAGGGCGGGAGGACGAAGACCGCTTCAAGCACTATCGCCTGACGCGGGGGGTGTATGGGCAGCGGCAGTTTGGCGTGCAGATGTTCCGTACTAAGATTCCTTTTGGGCACATCACGCCGGCGCAGTTGGTGGCTTTAGCGGATATTAGCGAGCGCTTCACCAATGGTCGTTTGCACCTCACCACGCGGCAAAATATCCAGCTCCATTACGTCAAGCTAGCCGATAGCCCCGCGATCTGGACGGCCTTGGCTGAAAATGGCCTCACGGCTAGGGAAGCTTGCGGCAATACGGTGCGCAATATCACGGCTTCCCCGATGGCGGGCGTGGATCCCGAAGAGTTGTTTGATGTAACACCTTATGTTCAGGCCACTTTCGAGTATTTCTTGCGCAATCCCATTTGCCAGGATATGGGGCGCAAAATAAAGCCCGCCTTCAGCAGCAGCGATCGGGATAATGCCTTTACTTACTTCCACGATTTTGGCTTCCTTCCTCGGATAAAAGACGGGCAAAAGGGCTTCAAGGTCGTCATCGGCGGCGGCTTGGGGGCGGTTGGGATTGCTGCACTCACGGCTTATGAGTTCCTAGCCGCCGACCAAATCATCCCCTTTATGGAAGCGGCCATCCGGGTGTTCGATCGCTATGGCGAACGGGAAAAACGGATGAAAGCGCGCTTGAAGTTCTTGGTAAAAGACTTAGGCTTGGAGGCCTTCATGGCGCTGGTGGAAGCAGAGTGGCCTGCCCTGAAACACAAAAGCTTCCCCATTGACGAGACCAGCGTGCCCAGTCTGGGGAAGGTCGCGCCCGATAATTTCCCGCCCTTGCAGCCCCGCCACAAGGAGCTGTACCAGCAATGGCTACAAACCAATGTAATGGAGCAAAAACAAGGCGGCTATCGCGCCGTCAGCATCCGCGTGCCACTTGGGAATCTGGAGGCTGAGCAAACGCGCCTGCTGGCCGCCAGCATCCAGCAATATGCCTGCGAAGACGTGCGCATCACCCCCAACCAAGGGCTGCTGTTGCGCTATGTGCCGCCTACGGCTTTGCCGCATTTGTTCGAGGCACTCTATGCTTTAGACTTAGGCTTGCCGGGCTGTGATACCACAGCGGATGTCACCGCCTGCCCCGGCACGGACACTTGTGCGCTAGGGGTAACGAACAGCACCGGATTGGCCACCCGCCTTGAGCAACTGGTGCGTGATGAATACCCCGAAATGGTTTGCGATCACCGTATCCGTATGAAGATCAGTGGCTGTATGAACGCTTGCGGGCAACACATGGCGGCCAATATTGGCTTCCACGGCTCCAGCATCAAGCAAGACGGCAAAGTGGTGCCCGCCATGCAGATCGTAGTAGGCGGCGGTATCACCCCCGATGGTCGTGGATTCATCGCCGACAAAATCATTAAACTCCCTACAAAGCGCATTCCCGAGGCGGTGCGGCGGCTTTTCGATGATTACGAAGCCGCTGCTCAAGCAGGGGAGTACTACAACGACTACGTCCAGCGCCAAGGTAAAAAACACTTCTATGATTTGCTGAAAGACCTAGGCGACACCGGCAGCCTAACAGCCGAGGATTACCACGACTGGGGCCAAGACCAAGCCTACCGCCAGGAAATTGGGGTAGGGGAGTGCGCCGGTGTGAGCCTAGACGTGGTGGGAACCATCCTCAATGATGCCCACTTGAAGATTGCAGCAGCACGGGAAAGTGCTGCCGCCACTGCTTGGGCAGATGCTTGCTACCATGCCTATTCGGCCTTCGTGGTGGGTGCCAAAGCTCTGCTCTTGGCCGCCGATGTGAAATGCAATACACAGCTGGGGATTATCCGCGATTTCGCCGTGCACTATCCTGATTTCAACCCGCCCGAACAGCCTTTCGAGGCCTTGGTACTATCGATTAACCAAACCGCTGCCGACGAGCTTTTTGCTAACAATTACCTCGCGGCGGCCGAAAAATTTGTGAGTAGCATCACCCAACTGCGCCAAACACAATTACAAGAAGCTGGCGCTGATAAACTGGTGGTGGGCGCCTACTATAAAGCATAGAACCATGGGAATTCACTACACTACACCGCGCTTTGCCTACGTAAGCCTCGTGGGCGCTGGCCCGGGCGATCCGGATTTGATCACGCGAAAAGGGCTCAAAGCCCTGCGCAAGGCCGATGTGCTGCTCTACGATGCCTTGGTAGCCAAGGAATTGTTGGAGGAGGCACCGGCCTCGGCCATTCGCCTGTTTGTGGGTAAAAGAGCGGGAAGCCACTATAAAAGCCAAGAAGAAATCAATGCTTTGATTGTGGAGATGGCGCGGCGCCACGGCCATGTGGTGCGCTTGAAAGGCGGCGATCCTTTCGTCTTCGGGCGGGGTTATGAGGAGCAAATCTATGCCGAGGCGCAGGGGCTGCCTGTGGAGGTCATCCCAGGCATTAGCAGTGCTACCGGACTGAGTACCTTGGCAGGCGTACCGCTCAGTAGCCGAGGCTATGCCGATAGCTTCTGGGTACTCACCGCTCATACGCGCAGCGGAAAACTCAGCCAAGACATGCAGTTGGCCGCACAATCCCAAGCCACCGTAGTCTTGCTGATGGGGCTGGGAAAGCTGGCCGAAATTGGGCAGCTCTACCAAGACTTGGGGCGAGGCGACTTACCCGCTATGGTCATCCAGAACGGCAGCTTGCCCACCGAAAAAATATGGCTCGGCGAAGTGGGTAGCATCGCCGAAAAGGTGGAACTAGAAAAGGATAGTGGCCCTGCTATTATCGTGTTGGGGGCGGTAGTGGGCTTGCATCCTGCCTTGGCTAAAGAGAAGGCCCTCTCCGAAGTGGATCAGGGGGCACGGCTCTAAAGGAAAAACATGGCTCCTGCACTACTGCCCGCTACCACGCCCGTATAGGTATGTGAGCGAGCCATCTCAACGCTCCTCGAGCTATGGATAAATCAAAGAATATGACACAGCAAAACGACTTATACCCCATTTTTTTACGCCTCGACAACCTCCGCCTGCTGGTGGTGGGTGCAGGAGAAGTGGGCGATGAAAAGCTCCGTTTTCTGTTGAAAAGCAGTCCGCGCGCCCAAGTACAGATCGTAGCACCTTGGATGGGTGAAGACCTCAAAGACTTGTTGGATCACTTCCAATGGCAGGGCGATCACTGGCAAATTTACCGCTTGGATTACGCCAAGGCTTACGGCATTCCTTTTTTAGTGGCGGAAGAGGTTTTGGCTCACGCCCATACGGGCACCCAGACGGGCACGGCAAGTGCAGGAGCAGTGCCTACTCAAAAGAGCCAAGCAGACGAAAAATTAGGCTCCGTTCGCTACGCCCCTAAGGCTTTCGAGCCCGAGGATGTCTTGGGCGCTGATATTGTGATAGCGGCCACCAACATCCCGGCGGTCAACCAAGCCGTTCATGCTGCGGCCAAGCAATACGGCAAGCTAGTGAATGTGGCCGATACACCGAGTCTTTGCGATTTTTACCTGGGTAGTGTGGTTACGCGCGGGCCGCTAAAGGTAGCCATCAGCACCAACGGACAAAGCCCTACCTTTGCCAAGCGATTCCGGCAATGGCTGGAGGCCGAGCTACCCCACGAAGAAACGACCGAGTTGCTGCAAAACCTGAAAATTTTCAGAGATCAACTCAAAGGCGATTTTCAGGCCAAAGTACTGGCGCTCAATGAACTAACGGCTGGCCTACTGGCTAGCGACAAAGAACCGAAAAGAACTAAAGAATGACTAAAATGATCACCCCCACAGACCTAGTGGCGCTCAATGAAGAATTTAAGCAACTAGATTTTCAAGAACGCATCAAGCGCCTCTACGATTATTTCCCTGTGGAAAAGGTGCTATTTACCTCCAGCTTCGGCACCAAATCGGTGGTGATGCTAACGCTGGTTAGCCGCGCCAACCAGCAGCAGGTCGTACACATCCTCAACACAGGCTATCACTTCCCCGAGACCCTGGCTTACAGGGATACGCTTCAGGAACTCACCGGCCTTCCGATGGCGGAGATAGAACCCGACCCCACACAGCACCGCCTCACTCAAGAACAGCAGATGTGGAACAGCCAGCCCGAGCGCTGTTGCCACTACAACAAAGTCTTGCCGCTGCGCGCCATCAAGGCACAGCATCAAGTATGGATGAGCGGCGTACATGCTTATCAGACCATGAATCGCCAAGGCATGGAAATCTTTGAACTCGTAGATGGACTACTACATTTTCATCCGCTGATCGACATCACGGAAGGCGAGTTCCTCTACTTGCTGGAAAAAGACAAGCTGCCGCGTCACCCCTTGGAAGCGCTGGGCTATGGCTCTATTGGATGTACCCACTGTACGGCTCCTGGTAAGGGCCGAAGTGGCCGCTGGAAAGGGAAAAATAAGGAAGAATGCGGTTTGCATTTGCGCTAATTTTTCAACGATTCCTCAAAATTTTTGTTCTCATATTCTCTTATCCGGGAAAAAACAAAGCCCGGCTATCTTACTTGAATTAACTGATTATGATCCGAACGGATATTCTTATTATAGGCGCCGGTCCGGTAGGCTTATTCACCGTTTTCGAGGCAGGTTTGCTAAAAATGCGCTGCCATTTGATTGACAGTCTAGGCCAGCCCGGTGGGCAGCTCACGGAGATTTACCCCAAAAAACCGATTTATGATATTCCTGGCTACCCTTCGGTATTGGCAGGGGATTTGGTAGATAATTTGATGGAACAGATCAAGCCCTTCAATCCGGGCTTCACGCTGGGAGAGCGCGCCGAGACACTGGAGCAGGTGGGCGAGAAAATGTACCGCGTTACAACCAATATGGGTACGGTTCATGAAGCACCCGTGGTGTGTATTGCCGGGGGCCTAGGCTGCTTCGAGCCAAGAAAGCCGCCCATCAATGATCTGGAGCGCTTTGAAAAAAATAGAGGCGTGGCCTACGTTATTCGCGACCCCGAGGTGTATCGAGATAAGCGGGTGGTTATAGCAGGTGGCGGCGACTCTGCGCTCGACTGGAGTATCTTTTTGGCGGATGTTGCCCAAGAGGTGAGCTTGGTTCATCGCCGAGATGCCTTCCGCGGTGCCTTAGATAGCGTAGAGAAAGTGATGGAACTTGCACAAGCTGGTAAAATACGGCTCATCACCAACGCCCAGATAACGGGATTGAAAGGTAGCGATGAGCGGCTAGATGCCGTGCTTATCAAGCAAACAGCCGGAGAAGATGTGGAGCTGGCCTGCGACCATTTTATTCCGCTATTTGGCTTGAGCCCCAAGCTTGGCCCCATCGCCGATTGGGGAGTGACGATAGACAAAAGTGCCATTGTGGTAGATACGACCGATTACAGCACAGGCTTACCAGGTATTTATGCCATCGGCGACGTCAATACCTACCCTGGTAAGCTGAAACTAATCCTCTGTGGCTTTCACGAAGGTACGCTGGCGATGCAGTCAGCCTTTCAGTATATTTACCCAGACAAGAAGCTGAGTTTCAAATATACCACCGTGAATGGAGTGGGGGAGCTTCCCCCAGCAGAAGTAGCGTCAGCTAGCGTCATCTAACGAAGGCCAATATTAATCTTTTCGGGAATGCCCGGGCTGCTACAGCTCGGGCATTCTCGTTTGTAGGATGCTTCACGAGCATTCTACGAGCTAATTCATGAGTACATCTTCAATAACAATAGACTTTTCTCCGGGCTTTCCAGTGTTGGATACCCCTTGGATTTCGGTTTGAAATACACTTGCATCGGGCTTTGGAGGAGTACTAGTGTAGGTAGGAGACGTACTAAAGAAGGATAGGATGAGGGACAGTAACCAAGTAAGCATTGTGTGTGAATTGTGTAGTTGAAATTTAATGTTGCATCATCAAGATGATAGCGGCTCAGCCGCTATCATCTTGATGATGCAAAGCTAATGTGGCATTCAAGCGGTGTCAAGTCAATGAAATTGAAAAATAATACCTACATTTGTACACCTATTTGCATGCTTTTTTTATCTAAAAAACTGATTAGCAATTGTTTGAAAATGTTATAGAGGTATGAAAAGCATCAATATTGGTATTCGTATTTCCTTGAATTTTTAGCGAATATTTTCAAAATGGAGGATTTGTTAGCCTTGGTGAGCTACGTGACGCCGAACAAATTGAAGCGTTTGGCTTTCTTTGGTGGTGGAACCAAGGAGCTGGATAGTCAGACCAGTCGCTTTTATCAAGACCTAGCACAAGGAAAATTTAAGACCGATAAGCAAGCTTGCCAGGCCTACTACAAGCGAGCGAGCGACCAGCGCTACCGTCGCTTGCGTGCTCGGCTTGTGGCTTTACTTTCCAATGCCGTTCTATTGGTGGAGGGAGATTATAAAAAATTGGGAAAGGCCTACGAGGCGAATGTATTTTTGAAGAAGCAGTTGCATGTGGCGGAACTGCTATGGAATGAAGGATACTACAAAGGCGCTGCCGTGATCCTAGAGCAGCATTTGCAGCTAGCCTTCAAGATGGAGGTAACGGATTATCTAGCAGCAGCCTTACCCTTGCTTCGCTACCGAGCACTGGTTTATTTGAGAGACGAGCAAAAATTTAATGTCTATGACCAATTGGCGAGAGAGTGGATTGCTATTCGGGCTGCCGAGGAGGATATAAAAGGATTGCACGATCGGTTGATGATTAAATACGCGATTTCTACGCTACCCGATCAGCGCGTCTTGGCTGCTATTATTTCAGAAGGACTGCAGTGGCATCACCAACGCCATCAAGCCACCGACACGGCTGTGTATATTTTTTATTATTACCTGGTTAAGTTCACTGCCGAAACTGGAGCCGCTAACTACAGAGCAGCCACCTCCCTGTGTTGGGAGGCCATTGCTAAACTTAAAGAAAAGCCACAGGTGAAACGGGCTTATTTACGGACTTTCTTATCGCAAATTGCCATCAATGCCATCCGGTTTGAGGATTTTCAGGAAAGTCGCAGGGCTGTGTTAGAATATGTTAGACTTTCCAGCGAAGGCAGCGATAGCTGGTTTAGGATACACCAGATCTATCTATATATCTGCATACAATCAGAGCACCACAAAGAAGCGGTACGGGTAAGTAATCAGGTTTTTGGACATAAAAAATTCAGAGGGTTACCGGCTCCAGCAAAAGAGCGCTTCTATTTGCTTCGGGCTTTTTTATACTGGCTCATTGAAAGCGGATCGGTGGAGGCAGGGAATGAGCGCGTGGATAAATTCCGTTTCAAGAGCTTTTACAGTGAAATGGTAATTTTTTCCAAAGATAAGCAGGGCTTCAATATTCCTTTGCTAATTCTACAAATACTGTGGTATATTAATGCTGGCTCCTATGAAGAAGCTAAGAATCGGGTAGATAATTTGAGCCGTTATTCCAATCGACATTTGCGGAACATAGATGGCCTCAAGCGCACTTATTACTTTGTAAAAGTGATGCTACAACTGAGTAAGGCAGATTTTCACCGCAGCAGATTCGAACAGCTTAGCAACCGCTATTATGAAGCGCTGATACAGCACCCTAGATTGCTAGATCAGCAATCGCTAGAAGTGGAGATTATCCCCTACGAGCGACTCTATCGTATGATTATCAATCAGTTAGAAAACGTGTTTCGCTGATTTAAATTAGGAAGAGTCTATTCGATTCCGGGGATGAAAGGCACGAAAGCGCAGCCACCTTGGTCTTCTTCCTGAAATGTTTCGGTTGTTATCCGGGTGATTTTTAGCATGCGCTGGCTGGCTTCGCTAGGGCCAAATGGAAGGATAGCGATGCCGCCCACGGCGAGTTGTTGTAGCAGCGCCTCGGGCTTGGTGGCGGCACCGGCAGTAATGATGATCCGATCAAAAGGCGCCATTTCCGGTAGGCCCTGGAAACCGTCGCGGAGGTAGCAACGAATATGAGCTAGGCGGAGCTTTTTGAGTGTGAGCTGTGCTTGGCGGAAGAGTTTCTCGTGTCGTTCTAGTGTAAATACCCGAGCCCCCAGCAAAGAGAGCACCGCCGCTTGGTAAGCCGAGCCCGTACCTACTTCCAGGACTTTTTGCCGCGGCAAGACGTTTAGCAAACTACTTTGCCATGCCACTGTGCTGGGCTGGCTGATGGTTTGCTCGCAAGCGATGGGAAAGGCTTGATCTTGGTAGGCCCATTCTGCGAAGGACGAATCCAAGAACGCATGGCGGGGCAGCATGCTCATGGCTTGTAGTACTTTTTCGTCGAAGCGGTTTTGAGCACGTAGTTCCTCGATCAGTCGTTTGCGCAGTCCTCTATGTCGGAAAGTATCCATGTTTATTTACTTAGGCAGCTGGCTAGGTCGGCAGGGGAATAGTGAATGTTTTTGAGCACTTTCCCGTCGGCTTCTCGATAAACGAGGAATAGCCGGCCTTCTTGTTCTATCCGCCCGGTCTGCCCTAATTGGCGATAGTGCGCTAGGGTAGCTTCTGCTTCCTCCCGTGTAGCGCAGGTCTTGCTCATGTTCGACCGGTGTACTTCATCGAAAAGGGCTTTGAAATGTTCGCCTAGCCCCAACTCCAGAATGGCACCACTCAAGACGTATTGGAGGTCGGCCAAAGCATCGGCGGCCTCTACGAGGTCTTTGTTTTGGATGGCTTCCTCGAACTCCCGCAGCTCCTCCCGCAGCAGGTTGATCCGCAGTTGGCAGCGCTCCTCGGCAGGGATGAGGGGATTCTCTTCCACAGGCAAGCGGAAAGTGCGGTGAAATTCTGCAACCGCATTTAAGGCATCTGGACTCTTCAATGGCTATTTATCTACGCTTCCGGCTTAGAACTACACCCAAAACCAGGGAAGCTTGTATGAAATAATAGGCAAAATTACTAACTTTGCTTTGCTTAAGCAATACGGCTCCTGTACATCCATACGGACACAGTACGCATCCAGGGATCAGGACACCTGTATGAGCGTCTAGCCACAACTTATCACCGAACAAGGCTAGGATAAGGTACAAAAAAAAAGCGGCCTCCCATAGGAAGCCGCAACGTATAAAGCTTAAAGTCGATCATGCCGTTTTAAAGAACCGGGTGATTCACCGCTCTTAGTCTTATCGCTAGCTGCTTTGGCTAATTAAGCGAAATGCGACCTTGTGGGTACCCCATTTTCCCGATTGATGACACAAAGATATAGTCACCCCCGAGGGTGTGCAAAGCAGCCTTTTGAGCTTTTTGTGACGGCTAAGGCTCTTAGTGTAACTTGTACACTTTCGTTTTCCAAGTATTATTGCAGTTATTATTTTTTTCGCCAAATAAAAAACCATATTTTGGCTCACTTGCGCCAAAAATTCCAAACAAAAGGTGGTTCGCTTTGTGCTGAAAGTCTTACAGCTAAAAGATTTTGATGCCTCAGAATTGATGACAAATTAACTTTTCAAAACAGTATGTAAAAAAAATGTAAACAAGTGTTGGCAGAATTCTCTGTTGTATTCATATAAGTTTAACGCTCGTCTTGTTTTCAAAGCTTACCTTTGCTCTACAATTTGATTTAGATGTATATTACAAAAATTAGCTGTAAGGCCTCGACCGTTCTCCTGTTCGCGGCTCTTTTGTTTTCTTCTTTTCTTTCCGCGCAAGTAACCATTAGGGGAACGGTGATAGACCGGGCTTCTGCCCTGCCGTTGCCAGGTGCCACTATTGCCGTGGGTCTGGACAAAGTGTTAACGGATAGCGAGGGGGATTTCCGTATTGTTCTTAGTTTTCCGGAAGGCACGGCGAAGCTGCTAAGCATCAGCGAGGCCAATCACCAAGCGCAAAGTTTGGAAGTGACGGTGGGGAAGGCTGGCAGTATTCAAGAGATCGGAACGATTTCTTTGCTGTCGGGGGATAACCTCACCGCCGATTTGGTGCAGGAGCTACTACCTACTATTAATGTTAGTGACCTGGGCGCCGATGATGCCTCCGGCGCTCGGACGGTTAGTAGCCTGCTGGGTGCCAACCGCGATCCTCTTGTGAATGCGGCGGCTTTCAACTGGGGTGTAGCACGCTTTAACATTAGAGGCTACGACCCGGAATACACCGATTTCTACCTTAATGGTCTGCCTTTTAACGACTTGGAGAGCGGGCGCGTCTTTTTCGCCCAATGGGGTGGTCTGAACCGCGTCACGAACAACCGCGCGGCTGATATCGGTATTGCGGCCGCAGAATATGGCTTCAATGGCATTGGCGGCGGCTCCACGCTTGATCTTCGCGCCAGAAATATGCGCAAAGAAAGCCGCGTAGGCTACGCCATCAGCAACCGTACCTATCGCAACCGCTTGATGGGTACCTATACTACTGGCTTGAACGAAAAAGGCTGGGCATTGGCTATCTCTGGCTCCCATCGCTGGGCAGAGGAAGGCTATGTGGAAGGCACTCCTTATCAAGCCAGCAGCTACTTCCTTTCTGTCGATAAGGTCATCAACAGCCGCCATGCTTTCAGCTTCACGGGCCTTGGGGCTCCCGCCAAGCGCGGCGGAACCTTCCCTTCTTTCCAAGAAATGAACGACCTGGTGGGTACCAACTACTACAACCCCAACTGGGGTTTCCAAGATGGAGAAAAACGCAATAGCCGCATTAGCAATTTTCACCAACCTATCTTGATGCTTCGGCACGATTTCACGCCTAGCAACAATTTTAGCATCAATACAGCCTTGGGCTATCAGTTTGGGCGCGGCGGAACAACCGCTATTGATTGGTTCGATGCCCCCGACCCCCGCCCCGATTACTACCGCAAGCTACCTTCTTTCCAAAATGACCCCGAAGCTGCCCGCACCGTGGCCGAGCAAATCCGTAATAACATCAATATCCAGCAAATTGATTGGGACCAACTCTACCTCGTTAACCAAAATAGCCTCCGTACCATCGAGGACGTAGATGGGGTGCCGGGTAACAATGTTACCGGTCTTCGTGCCAAATACGTCGTAGAAGAGCGCAGAAACGATGTAGATCGTCAATTGGCCAACGTCAATTTCCGATATAATCCTACCGACCTAAGCACCATCACGGGCGGTATTTCCTACGTCAAACAAAAAACGGCTTACTTCAAAGTCCTCGACGACTTGCTGGGAGCCGACTTCTATGTCGATATCGACCGCTTCGCTACCTTCGATTCGCTAGCTACCAGCAGTTTCGCCCAAAATGATCTCGACCGCCCCAATAGACTGGTGCGTGAGGGCGACCGCTTCGGTAATGACTACGAAATCCATACCAACGACGGCGAGATATGGCTGCAAACCAATCAGCAGAGCAATAAGGTCGATTATTTCTTCGGTGGTAGTATTGGCTACCGCAATATGTGGCGCAATGGCCTTATTCGCAATGGCCGCTTCCCCACCACTAGCCAAGGGGAAAGCGAGCGCCTCAACTTCTTTACCTATGCTTTCAAATATGGTGCCACCCTCAAGCTCGATGGCCGCAACTTCCTAATCGGTAATATAATGGTGCAAGCTATGGCGCCCAACACCCGCGATGCCTTCACCAGCCCTAGAACTCGCAACCAAGTAGTGGACGACCTCAAAACCCGCAAAATACGCAGCGTAGAAGGCGGCTATCAGCTGCGCTCGCCCAACCTAAGCGTACGCGTCATGGGCTACCTTACGCAGATCAGAGACCAAGCTAGTGTGCGCACTTTCTTCCTCGATTCCGGTATTGGCCTCGATGGTGGCAGCGGCTTTGTGAACTATATCATCAACGGCCAAAACAGCTACAGCAAAGGCGTGGAGGCTTCTGTAGAAGTAAAACTCGGCGCAGGCTTTGAGCTGAGAGCGGTCGGCGCGGCAGGCAGCCACCGCTACACCAACCGCCCAACTGGCCAGGCTTTACTCGATAATGACCCGAACATAAGCGCCGAACGCCAGCTTTTTATCAAGAATTTTGTCGTAGCAGGAGGGCCTCAAACCGTAGGTACCTTGGGGCTTACCTACAACAGCCCACAGTTCTGGTTTGTGAACGTCAATTTCAACTACTTCGATGATATGTACCTCGATTTTTTCCCCCAACGACGTACGCGTGAGGCCATCAGCTTGGTAGCAGAACCTATCTACAGCCAGCAGGTTTTGGACGGCGAAAGCCAACTCTATAGCCGCATCATCGATCAGGAGAAGCTGCCCTCCGCTTACACCCTCGATCTTTTTGGGGGCAAATCTTTCAAAATCAGAAAGCAGTTTATCTATCTCAATGTGGGCGTCAACAACATCCTCGATAAAACGGATTTTGTGACTGGTGGCTTCGAACAAAGCCGTTTCGACTTCGAAGGCCTCAACGTAGATCGCTTCCCACCAAGGCAATTCTACGCCTTTGGCCGCAACTACTTCGTGAGTATCGATTACCGCTTCTAAACCCTGTTCCTTCACAAAATAATTCTTCTTCCATGTCTAATTTTATTTCCTTTATGGCCTCTTTTTTTCAACCCTTCCAGGGAAGTGCCAGCTTATCTGTTCTACCATTTAGCAGATTTTTGCGCCAAACGCAGGAGCAAGGTTTACTAAAAAGAGCTATGCTTTTAGCCATGCTCGCAATGGGTCTGAGCTTCAATAGCTGCGTGTTCGAAGATTTCGATACACCTCAGTTCAATGACCTCATCGACCTTCAAGGCAATACTACGATCGCCGATATCAAGGCCCTTCACACCGTTGGTAGCGATCCCGTACTCATTCCGGATGGTCGCGTGCTGGAGGCCGTTGTGGTGGGCAACGACGTCAGCGGCAACATCTTCAAAGAACTTTATGTACAGGACGCTACGGGCGGCCTCGTTATTCGAATTGATGTGAACGGTCTAAACGGTTTGTATCCTGTCGGAACGCCTGTTGTTATTCGAATGGATGGGCTGTATATCGGTGATTTCAACACCAAGTTCCAGCTCACCATGGTTGGGGGAGATCGCCTGCCCGAAGCTGTAATGCTTTCGAATGTACTCCGCTCGGCTGCCCCCGGCGAGTTGGTGGAAGTGACGCCGCGTTTAGTTACTTTGCCAGAACTGGAAGACAATGCCACCTTCCTCGCCCTACAAAATACCCTGATTCAAATAGATGGCTTACAGTTCGTGGATGCCGACGCTGGCGCTCCCTTCGCCGATGTTCCTGGCGATCGGGACCTCAACCGCACCCTGCGCGACTGCAACGGTAACGAAATTGTCACCAGAACTAGCCGCTTTTCCGATTTTGCAGGTTCTTCCACTCCCGTCGGCAACGGAACCGTGGTGGCACTAATGGATGCTTTCGGCACCACCCGCCAGCTAAAAATCAGGGAAGTAGCTGATTTTCAACTGACTGGCGAGCGCTGTGGTATCAGCATCGGCGGCCAATTAATCAGCATTGCAGAATTGCGCGCACAGTTTAGCGGCTCGGCCACTACTGCTGCCGCAGATACCAAAATCCGAGGCATTGTTATCTCCGACCGCACGACCAACAACCTCAATAGCCGCAACCTATTCCTACAGGACGGCAATGCTGGTATCTTGGTACGCTTCGCCGAAGATCACAATTTCGCACTAGGAACCGATCTGGAAGTAACCGTTAGTGGTTTGGAACTCAGTGAGTTCAACGGTCTGCTACAGCTCAATAACGTTCCCTTAGGTAGTGCGGGCGTTCAAGGCGCAGGAACACTCCCTAGCCCCAGAGAAGTTTCAGTGGCCACCATCAATGCCAATCCTGAAGCATACGAATCCACCTTGGTGAAAGTAAATATGGCTACTATCTCAGGAGGGGCTACTTTCGGTGGCAACAGAACGGTGACGGATGCCACTGCTAGCATACCGATGTTTACACTCAACGGCGCTACCTTCGCCACTCAGAATATCCCTACCGGCGAGGTGAGCGTAACAGCTATCGTTTCCGATTTCAATGGTGTTCAACTTGTGCTCAAAAGCGCTGCCGATGTCACGGGCGGCGGTGGCGGTGGCGGCGGCGACCCCGAAGAAATCACCGCTGCCGAACTAAGGGCTTTATTCGCTAGCGGCACCAACAGCGTGCCTGCCAACCGTTTCATCCGAGGGGTGGTTATCTCCGATGTGGCTAGTGAAAATACCACCACCCGCAACCTCGCCATACAAACAGGCGAGAGCGGTGTAACGCTGCGTTTCGCGGCGATACATAATTTTCAGCAAAATACAGACTTGCAGGTCAATATCGGCGGACTCGAACTCAGCGAATTCAACGGCTTGTTGCAGGTCAATAATATTCCCAATGCGAATGCTACTTCGATGGGTATTGTAGCCTCGCCCACGCCAAGGGTAGCAACGATCGCACAAATTATTGCCAATGTGGAAGCCTGGGAATCTACCTTGGTAGAGATTGCGGATGCTAGTATTAGCGGTGGGACTACCTATGCTGGCGGACTAACCGTAGCAGATGCCTCTGGCAATATTGTTATGTTTACGCGCAGCCAAGCTACTTTCGCAGCTAGTGCCACACCTAGTGGTAGCGTACGTTTGATTGCTGTGGTGTCGGAGTTCAACACGCCACAAATTTTTATTCGCAACCTAGCTGATGTCATTGAGTAGTAACGAAAAGAAAACCATATTTTACTTCAAGAACTTTAGCCTCCAGCAAGACCGCTGCGCCATGAAAGTGGGTACTGACGCGGTCTTGCTGGGTGCTTGGGCGCCCTTACCCCAGCCCTGTCGGCATATTTTGGATATTGGAACGGGCACGGGCGTACTTTCTCTGATGCTGGCGCAGCGCTGCCCGGAAGCGGAGGTCGTAGGCGTAGAAATTGATGCCGAGGCCGCCGCCCAAGCTAGTGAAAACGCAGCCGCTAGCCCTTACACCGATCGGCTCCGGATAGAGGCGAAGGCTATACAAGATTACCGGCCTGAACCACCGCTTACTTTTGATCTCATTGTTTCTAATCCGCCCTTTTTTACGGGCGGCGTCCTAAGCGACATGCTCGATCGGCAGTCTGCTAGGCACACGGTACGGCTTTCTCATCAGGATTTGCTCCGCAGCGTACAACAACATCTGTCGGCAGACGGAACTTTCTGTCTCGTGCTACCCAAGCTCGAGGGGCTACGCTTCATAGAGATAGCCGCTAGCATGCAACTGTACCCTCATCAGCAACTGGCCATGCGACCCCGTAGCGAAAAAGGGATTAATAGGCTTTGTATCGCTTTTAAGCGGCAGCCATGCAAGGATGTAGTGTATCAGGAAATCGTGCAGTATGAGGGGGACAGTACGGCCCACGCCGCAGAATTTGCCGCTTTAATGGCGGATTATTTGCGCGGTTCTTGAATCAAACACAATATGGATTGCAATAAATTCTGACCAGCTAGTTGCAGATCAAATTGAAAGCTGCTAGCGCGCCATTTGTACATCTGAAGGCGGAAGGCACCCATGATAATAGTGGCCAAGGTTTCGCTAGTTAGCGTTTTAGTGAAGTGACCTTGTTGCTGTCCGGCCTCCACCAAGATTTCTAGGTGGCGCTGTTTCACCTGCATAATGCGAAGAATGGCCGCATTGATGTCTTGGCTTGCTTCCATCAAGCCATCTGAAAAAACAGCTACTACAAAGTGTGGATGCTCAGCAAAAAAATGGAATTGGTGCTGGAAAGCAGCTTGGAAGTTGACGGTGGCATCTGTCTGTCCCTCCGTGATAATACTTAGCCGATCATCCATATTGCTCGCCAAATAATTGAGAAGCGATAAAATAATGGCTTCTTTGGAAGGAAAATGACGATAAATAGCACTTTCTGAAAAGCCCATCTCGCGGGCTAAATTCTTGATGGTAAGACCGCTTACCCCCGCAGAAGACAAGAGCTTGCCGGCTGCTTCCATAATCTCGAACTGTCGTGAAGATATTTGATTGCTTGTCACAAGGATCAATTTCTTACAAAAGCCGCGCCAAGGGCGCGACTTTTGTAGAATAAAATTAATTTTTGAGGAAAGAAGAATACATCCACACTTCTTTTTCCTGGGCGCGGATATAATCACTCATTAAGGCATTGGTGCCCTCATCGTTGGCTTCTTCCGCCATCTTAAGCAACTCCCGCTGTAAGACGATTATGATTTTGTAGCTATCTAAAATGGCCTGCACAGCAACTAAGCCATCCGATTCTTTGGCACTTTCTCGGATCGTGGAGGATTGGGCATAGTCCGAATAGTTGTGGGCAGGCGTTTGCCCCAGCGTAAGAATGCGCTCCGCTATCTCATCGATCTTGATCTTTAGGTCATTATATAATTCCTCAAATTTGAGGTGGAGCTCAAAGAATTTCTCCCCTTTGATATTCCAATGGTATCCCCGTGTATTTTGATAGAAAATCGAGTAATTGGCCAATAGCGTATTGAGTTTGGCTGCTAATTTTTCTGTTTTGGCTTGATCTAAGCCAATAGCGCTGATGGTAAGCATATTGTATTATTTTTGTTAGTGAATACTTACTAACATAACGTTGGATAGAAGAAATTGTTTAATATTGGAAAGTAGAAACAGACCACTGAAAACTGATAATGCCCTACATTTGTTCCTATTTCGTTGGTTGGGATTTCTAAGAGAGATGCTGGCTGGCTCATTCACTAGACTAGTAAATTACGATTATGCTGCTGAGAACATGGCTCTTTTTATGTTTACTTTGCTCCTGCGTGAGCCAAAGCTATTTATTCGCCCAATTACCAGCCAGGGCTACGGCCGGCGAAATCCAGTCGGCCATTCAGAAAGCGCAGGTGCTGGGGTCGGCACTCTATTTGGCGGCTCACCCCGATGATGAAAATACCCGGCTGATTGCACATTTTGCCAATGTCACCAAGGTGGAAACGGCTTATATGTCGCTCACTAGAGGCGATGGGGGGCAGAATCTGATTGCCAGCGACATTCGCGAATTGCTGGGCCTGACGCGTACTCAGGAGTTGTTGGCTGCACGGCGAATTGATGGCGGCACCCAGTTTTTTAGCCGAGCCAACGACTTTGGTTTTAGTAAGCACCCCGACGAAACACTGAAGATTTGGGACAAAAAACAGGTCTTAGGAGATTTGGTAAAGGTTATTCGGCAGTGGCGACCCGATGTGATTGTTATGCGCTTCGATCCTCGGATGCCTGGCACTACCCATGGCCACCATACCTCTTCGGGGATGCTGGGCATGGAGGCTTTCCAGTTGGCGGGCGACCCCACGGCTTATCCCGAACAGCTAGGGGAGCTTTCCCCTTGGTCGCCTAGCCGCATCTATTGGAATGCCTACAGCTGGCGCAGCGACTTGGCCGATCACATCGTAGAGGAAAACGTCATTAAGGTAGATGTTGGTAGCTTTTTGCCACTTTTGGGTGAGAGTGTGCCGGAGATGGCTGCTCGTAGCCGCAGCCAGCATCGCAGCCAAGGCTTCGGTGCCACAGGGAGCCGAGCGGAGAGCCTAGAAAACCTAGAACTCATGGGCGGCGATAGCAAAGGCGTGGACGGCGACCCCTTCCACGGCATCGAGCTGAGCTGGAAGCGTGTGGAAGGCGGGGAAGCCATTGGCCAAGCGCTGGCGCGTATAGAAGACCGTTTTGATTACCAAAACCCAGCGGCTTCGGTTCCCGATCTGCTAGCGGTTTATCGGCGGATTCGTTCCATGCCCGCCTCTTTTTGGACAGAAAAGAAAGGAGCGGAAATCAAACAAATTATTGCCGACTGCATGGGGCTCTATCTTTCGGCTAGCACGGATGCGGGTACGGCCACGCCAGGCAGCAGCATTCCAGTCGAGTTGGAAGCCACCAATCGCAGCCAGCATCCGCTGCGCTTGTTGGGCACCTTGGCACAGCCCCTCACCCAAGTACGCTACCAGCAGAGAATCGATACGGTGCTGCTAAAAGCCCAGCCCTGGGTGGCTAGCTTCCAGCTAGAACTACCCGAAAGTATGCCCACTTCCGGCCCCTACTGGCTACAAAAAGAAGGTAAGTTAGGGACTTATGTGCTGAGCGACGAAAAATTTGCTGGCCTGGGCGAAAGCCCCGATCCTATACATATTACTTTCGATCTGGGCATAGGCATGGGCAACGGGCAGCAGGAAGTGCTGAGCTTCAGCGTGCCACTGCGCTGGCAGTACAACGACCCCGTAATGGGCGAACAGCACCAACCCTTCGAGATCATCGATCCGGTGTATGTAGAAATGAGCGAAAACAGCTATCTATTTACCGAAAGCAAGCCCAGCGCCGTACAGCTAAAAGTTACAGCTGGTGAGGCCAACATCAGCGGCGAACTACGGTTGGAAGTCCCAGAAGGATGGGGCGTGAACCCTGCGACTATTCCCTTTGCGCTGGCACGAAAAGAACAGGTGGAAGTCTTTACCTTTGAGGTAACGCCCCCCCCAGGCCAAGACCAAGGACATTTGCGCCCCCTAGCCGAGATAAACGGGAAAAGCTACCACCGCAAGCTCATTGCCATTGCGCATGATCACATCCCGCGCCAAGTAGCAGGCTTGGAGGCTGCCGTGGCCGTCTCTAAACTCGATCTGCAGCGCAAAGGCGAGCAAATCGGCTATCTTATGGGGGCTGGCGACGATATCCCACAGGCACTTCGCAACATCGGCTATACCGTGACGATGCTGGAGGAAGCAGATTTTATCGGCGGCGATCTCAGCCGTTTCGATGCCATCGTAGTAGGTGTGCGCGCTTACAACACCCTCGATAAAATGCCCAACTACCACCCCAAATTGCTGGAATACGTGGAAGCCGGCGGCAATTTGCTGATTCAATACAATACCAACCGCGGCCTGAAAGTACCTATGACCGAGATTGGACCCTACCCGATGCAAATCAGCCGAGACCGCGTGACGGTGGAGGAGGCGGAGATTCGCTTCTTAGCCCCCAACCACCCCGCACTAAACAGGCCCAACAAAATCACCGCTAGGGACTTTGAAGGCTGGGTGCAAGAACGCGGGCTGTATTTTCCAAACAATTGGAGCCAAGAATATACGGCACTCATCAGTGCCAACGATCCGGGGGAAGAACCCCTGGATGGCGGATTGCTAGTAGCCCAATACGGCAAAGGTCATTACGTTTACACCGGCTACAGCTTCTTCCGCGAACTGCCAGCTGGGGTGCCAGGTGCATATCGGCTGATGGTCAACCTACTCGATTTGGGGAAGTAGATCTGCTGAAAAATACCTAAGATATTTTTCAGCAATAAGCAATATAAGTAGTAGCATGATCATCAGCAGCCGCGCCATCATTTTCAAGACCATTAAATACGGCGAGTCCTCCCTCATCGTGGAGGCTTACACCGAGCTGAAGGGATTGCGGAAATACATTGTTGGCGGGGTGCGGCAGAAGAAATCGCGCATCGCCGCCGGCCTGCTGCAAGTGATGAGTTTGGTTGAGATTGTGGCCTACGAACGCGAAGATCGCGATTTACACCGCCTTAAGGAAATACGAGCAGCCAAGGTTTTTCGGCAAATTCCTTTCGATATGGTGAAAGGCAGCCTGGGGCTTTTCCTGATGGAAATTGCTAGGAAAAGCGTGCGCGAAAGAGAAGAAAACACGGCCTTGTTCGATTTTCTCTTCTCCAGCATCGTTTTTTTGGATGAATGCCCACACAAACTGGCCAATTATCCGTTACAATATATGCTGGAGCTGAGTACCTACCTCGGTATCTTGCCCTCTGGCTACTGGAGCGAGGAAAGTCCATTCTTCGATTTGCGCGAAGGTGCCTTCGTAGGGCAGCTGCCGGCTCATAGTGAGTATATGACAGAGGAAAAAAGTCTACTTTTGCATCAGCTACTTCATACCGAACGCGCCATCCAACACGAATTGAGTATCGCCAAAGACCTACGCATGGCTTTGCTGGATGAACTGCTGCGCTACTACCGCTTACACATCGAAGGCATGAGTGAAATCAATAGCCTGAAAATTTTGAAAACGGTCTGGAGTGGGTGAGGGTTGGCTCTCGCCCTACTAAACCCAGACCCATGCGGGCGCGGCGGGCGTGCCGGCGGGCACAAGTGCAGGAGCTGTGTTTGAGGTAGTAGGAGCAAGGAAAGAAGTCCTGGAAAAATACTAAAGAATCTGATGAATCTAGTTGCTGTCAAGCTTATTTCGTGGATAAAAATCGGAAGCCAGCTATTACTCTTGGCTGCGCTTTCGCTGCTAGCGGCTTGTTATGAAGACGTAGAGGGTTGTCTTGATGCTGCCGCTACCAATTATACGCTCTCGGCCGATCTGGCTTGCCCCAACAATGGTTGCTGTACCTACCCCAGCTTGCGCTTCTCGCTGAGCAGCCGCTGGGAGGGCGAAGCGCTGCGCGACTCTTTCTACCTCGATGCTTTTGGCAATCGTTTCCGCCTCAGTCAGCTGCGCTTCTATTGGTCGGATATCCGCGTCGATGCGCCCGATGGACAAAGCATCACCCCCATCGATTCCATCGCTATGGGGCTGCGCAGTAATGGGGATACGCTCTTCCGCAATCTCAACAACAACCTCGCGCTCTTCAGTAGCCGCAGCACAGCTAGCCGCAGTGTAGGTACCATCGGCGCGGTGACGAGCGGCACAGGCTTCTCTGCCCGTTTGGGGCTGGCGGATGAATACCAAGCGGTGCTCCCCGGCACTTTGCCGACTAATCACCCCCTGTATTTTCAAGAAGGCCGGATGTATTACGGCGCCGATACGGGTTTTGTACAGCTCAAACTACAATACGAGCTCCTCAGCGGCCCCGATACTTTGTCGCGCAGTATCGAGGTATTTGGTAGTCAGCCTTTCGCTCTGCCTTTTAATACCACGCTGGCCTTCCCGCGTGGCTTCAACGTCCTGGCCCGCGTAACAGCCGATCTGCCGCTGCTTCTCAATAGCGTTGATCTAGCCGCCTCCGAAGTCGAAATCGCCAGTCAATTGGCCAACAACGCCCCCTTTATTTTTACGGTTACGGAGCTGCTGGGGGAGCGGTAAGAGAGCCCATATAATTCTATTGGAGCGCGCTGGCCGTTGGATCGGATATTTGTGTCCGAGAGGTTTTCAGCGCAGCTGTTAGCTATGATGCGATTATTCAACTTGTTTTTTTATATTTATGGTGAGGATTTCTCCTACCTTAACTACCGCAAACCTTCCTCTTCCTCGGCCTTTTTGGGAATCAACTGTATCCCCGCCGCGTAGCTCGGTGTTCGGATGGCGCTGAGACCCCAAGCAATCAAGAGAACCATGACACCTCCCGAGAGCAGGTACTTGTAGGTTTTGCTGGAGATACCTTGTTGGAAGTGGATATTTTGAGGAGCTTGGGGATTGACCCGTACGACTAGGCGCCGGTTGGCATTTTTGGCTATCAGGCGAAGGAGTTGATTGTGCTGCTGATCTTGAGCATACACCCGATAGGTATTACTGTAGCGCTGCCCTAGGTAGTAATAGTTCAGGGTGAGCGAATCGAGATCACCAGGCTGCTGGCCTTTTTTGGTGCTTGTAGCGGGAGGGTAGTGGAGCAGAATAGTTGCCTCCGTGCTTGGCCAGTCTAAGCTTTTCTTCTGCTCGTGCCAATCTAGCCAGCCAACAGCTACAATAATCAGGATGATTAGGACAAAAGGCAGCAGGGCGACGACGCCGCATCCGACTTCCCAGCTATTTTTCTTGGGCTTTCTCATTGCAATAGTTGTTGCTCAATCTGTTGTCATGTCTTCTGGAAGGAAGTGGAGTAGGGAGGCTGGGTGGCTAACAGCTTGGTCATAAAGATATACGCCATACAACAGCAGCGCAGGGATGAAAATACCCAGCAGGCAGACCCTGAGGATGAATCCCCAGCTAAGGTCTGGTGAACCCGCGGTGAGCAGGGCCTCTCCGGGATTGACAGGGTTGACGCGGACGGCTATTTTGTCGCTAGCTTGGAATTGTTGGTCGAGCTCCTGCGCCGCTTGTTGGGAAGGGGCTTTTTGTGCTTTGGGGCCGATTTGATTGCCAGTATAGGTGCTTCCCTGATGGGGGTAGGTGTAGCTTAGTTCATTGGTGTATTCGTAGTGTTTGTTTCGCTGGTTGATCACTTTTTCTTGGATGCGGTGCGTTTGAATTGTTCCCCAATGCAGCGGCCAATGGGAGATGGTGATTCGGCGCTGCTCTTGTAAAAGTCGCTGCACAAAACGCAGCGAGTGGATGGCGAAGGCCAGCAGTGCCAAGGCGATGCTGAAGGTAGTGAGTGACATAACAGCTGTTTTAACGCCAAAGGACAGCCCTTTGAGCTTGTCTGTTTTGGCTAAAGTTGGCGAGATCGAGTTTGGCGGTTAGCAGGTGTTGCCTGCCGATGGGGTCGCGGGTAAAAATCAGCTCGAAGCCCAAACCGAGTTCTTTTTCGAGGGCTTGGCGCAAGTATTCGGCGGTTTCTTTTTTCTTTGCAAGGGCATTGGGCACGGCTAGGTAGTAGGTTCCTTCTTGCCAGGCTTCGGGAGCTTGGAGGCGCAGCAGCCAGCGCTGATTATCCACTGCCAGCAGCAGTTCCTGCATACTATCGGCGAAGATATTCACATCGTGGTGATCGGCATTGGCTAAGTAGGCGAGGAATTGTTCGTGCTCGTCTTCGATGCGGAGCTGGATATTGTCCGCACTTTTTACGATGCTGGCAGCTTGGAGAGCCTGGAGGAGGGCTGTGCCATAGCGAAGCAGGCGCTCTTTGGGGTTGATGATGAGTTCGAATCGCCGCTGGGCTTGGCTACTTTCCCTGCCAGGGCGTTGGCTGAGTAAAAACAGGGATAAAATGGCCAGAAACACCAAAGGCATGGCTGGGTTAAAAACTAGCAGTAGCAGGGAGAGTAGTAATGGAATGAGGTAGAAAGTCCAATTGGGCAAAGCATAATCGGTGGTCGAGAAACCCAGTTGGCTTCTTTGGTATCGCAGTGCTTGTAGCCGTTGGCCGATTAAAAAGCCAGCGCCGCCTAAGAGCAGAAGGCAGAGGGGGGTACAATAGCTAGCAGTAGGCAGTAAAAAACCTAGGAGGCAAGCCAAGGCGAAGCTGGGAACGGTAGCAGCTTTCCAGATCATTTTGAAAAGCTCCAGTTCTTTGATTTGTGCCCGGTTGGTAGCGTGGGCATAGTGTCGTCCGAGTTTATCTTCTTGCCGATAGAAGTGGGCATTGGGTGGCGTGATAGCCTCCACGAGCACGGCTCCTTTTGCTAAAGCACGGCTCCAGCGTGTAGCCAACTCCTCCCGCCTAGCAGACCGTTGGAGCATTTCTTGTGCAAAGCGCTGTATGCTTTGGGCATCGGCTTCGCTCCAGTTGATGGAGAACCGATCGAGGCTGTTGCTGATGATGGCTTCGCCTTGGATACTGGGCCCTGCGAAGGCTTGGAAACGGCGGCGGAGGGTGTTTAGATCAGACCCGCCGTCGGCGAGTGCAGGATTAACGGCCACGGGGTGCCAGATGTTGGCGGTTTTATTTGGGATGGCAGGATGGGTTCGGATAGCACGGCCGCGCATCTGGTTGGAGAGCACGAAGCTGCCTACGGTGCTGGCGATCAGGAGGCTGTTGATGGCTGGCGCATCCCAACCCTCGCCGAGCAGCGATTTGGTGCCGATGAGCACATTGATGTGGCCATCGGTGAAGAGTGCCGTGACCCACGCCACGATATATTTGGAGGAGGCGCTATCGGCTTGCAGGAGGTAGTAGGGGGCGTTGGGGAAGAGTACTTGGGCTTTTATGCTGAAATCTGGCAAGCTTTGGGCGGCTATTTGCTGTAAGGCTGGGAGGGCTGCTTTGGGGAGTATGACGATAGAGCCGGTGAGAACACCGAGTCGGTTGGGGGCAGTAGGGTGTTGGATTTGTAGGGCACGATCGCCGTCGTCCAGCCCATCTCGGCGAAGCTGTTCGAAGAGGGTGCTGATACCGATTTTGGTGAGGGTGCTTCGGTCGTAGGCGGTGGTAGGCAGCAGCTCGGGGTAGATAAAATCGCCGAGGACGACTAGGCGCAGCGCTTCGCCCATTTGTTCCCATTCGTGGGCAACGATATCGCTGACGGCCTGAATTTTTGTTTGGTTGTTGCGCAATTCATTTCGGATGCCGGCAGGCTCTTCGAGTTGGATTTTTCCTTGATCCCAAGCGCCCATTTCGCGAATTTGCCGACGGATAGGCTGGAGGATTTCGTTGGGGCGGCCGTGTTGTAGGTAGGGGTCGTCTCGCAAGGCTTTTTGGAGAAAAATACGGAGCCATTCGTCGTTTAGCGGCGGTGCGATGGTGAGTTCTCCGTGTAGCACACCTAGTGCGCTGGCTGGCGGTTCGCTGCCAAGATGCCCTAGCAGGACGAGGAGGGCGCTGAAGTATTCGGGTTGTTCAAAGATTGCTTCGTAGTGTTCCTCGGGTTTGGCTAGCCAGGGGTGGCTAAGGAGGTATTGTGCCAAAGGGCGCAGATCTGCAAGGAGCGCATAGAGCTGCTGTTTCTGGGTGTTGAACAGCTGGCTTTTTTTTAGAATTCCCGTGTCGGGCAGTAGGGGGTAGATGTAATCTTGGTGGGGGCATAAATCGCCGGCGGCAACAAGTTCGGGGAGGCTGATTTGTTCGTCAATTTCTCCGCAGAAGTCTTGGTAGCGTTTCCATTCCAGACCGCTGACATCGAAGGGTGGGGTTGCGGTGAGGGCAAGTAGTTCTGGTTGGATGGCTTTGGTGAGTTGGTTGAGGCTTCGCCACCATTCGCGGCGCAGGTGGTGGCATTCATCTACGACTAGGAGCTTTACCCAACTGAGGCTAGTGGTATCTTGGTCTTTGAGGTAGGCATGTAGGGCTTGGTAGGTGCTGACGGTGAGGGTGGCGGGGGCGTTTAGCTGGTGGCTTAGGAAGTCTTTACTGGGTGCTTGCCCGGCTAAGAAATCTTGTTGTAGCCGCTCTACCCATTGGGCACGGATGGCTAGGCTGGGCACCAAGACCAGCGTAGTGGTGGCATATTGCCTGATAATCTCTAGCCCTAGCACCGTTTTGCCTGCCCCGGGGGGCGCCACAATGTGTAGCTGCCGATCCTGGCGGAACTGCGATAGTTGCTCTAGCACGCGCTGCTGATAAACACGCCACGCACAACGGAAGTGCCATTGGTGAAACATGTTGCAAATGTAGTGTTTCGCCTTTATGTTCGGTCAATTTCAGGGGGTTTTGGGAAAAATTTCTCTCTTTACTTGCAAATACGAATTTAGTTTCGCTATATTGCGGCCAATATAGAACGAGGTGTTATTTCTTCATAGCACATTACGGAACAATGCGCAGTGCTACTCTAGAAAAGCCGAGCTCTCTAAACTTCCTCAGAAGACTAAAAAAATAAAGCTTAAAGAATCTGACGTGCACATGGTGGGTTGTAGTACTATGCTAGTTACACTCCTTTGGGCAAGCAGTTTTGAGCTTGTTTAAGGTTGGATCAATTGCTAGGCACCTAGGTGCTCGGGGCTAGGTATTTTCTTAGCTTAAGCACTTATGGCGTATAATTTTTTAACTCACTAAATCTTTACTTTATGAAGGTGTATTTACACTTCGGCTCGCGTGCTGCGTGGCAAAGTACTGGCCGTTCCTTGATGGTGTTGGCGGTGCTTTTGCTGAGCAGTGGCTGGATGCTGGCTCGTACGATTACGGGCACAGTTGTTGATGAAACGGGCATTGGTTTGCCAGGCGTCAATATTATTATTGAGGGGACTTCCTCCGGCACGGTAACAGACATAGATGGTAGCTACTCTATTTCTGCTAACGATGGTGATGTACTCATTTTTTCTTTTACGGGTTACCAAACGCAGCGCATCACGGTGGCTGGGCAATCTCGCATTGACCTCACGATTCTTCCTGATGTGAATGTTTTGGATGAAGTGGTGGTAACGGGCTACAATCAACAGCGGAAAGGAGACATTACGGGCGCTGTGGCTGTTATCAGCACAGAGGAACTAACTTCTATTGCCGCTACTTCTGTGAATCAGCAATTGGAGGGCCGTGCTACCGGTGTGATGACTTCCACTTCTGGTGCTGCGGGCGATGGTACGAACATTCGTATTCGGGGTATTTCC
Organism: Lewinella sp.; assembly: GCA_036835305.1. GTDB lineage: Bacteria > Bacteroidota > Bacteroidia > Chitinophagales > Saprospiraceae > Neolewinella. Next base: position 63,172 of record DAITME010000004.1, on the reverse strand, counting down.
TCTTTCACCAGCAATGATCCTTTGATCATTGTGGATGGGGTGCCGCAGTTCAATAACTTTCTCAACAATATTAACCCCAACGACATTGCTTCTGTGCAAATTCTGAAGGATGCCTCTGCAGCTTCTATCTACGGAACTAGAGCTTTGAATGGGGTGGTTATCATTACGACTAAGCGAGGAAAAACAGGCCGACCACAAGTAACCTATGATGCTTATTATGGGGTTCAGAGCCATGAGCGTGGTTTCGATGACATCCTCATCACCAACTCTATGGATTATATGTCGGTTTTCTTACGGCAATATACGGATCAAGGCTTGTACCCGAGTACGGATGACCATGTATATGGGCCAGCACCTGGCCGTTTGCCTACTTACATCTTCCCGAACAATGCTACGAACGTAGATGAGAGTACTTACTCTTATCCTGACAATCTGATCATGCGGGCGAATCAGCAGGGAACTAACTGGTGGGATGAGGTCTTTGATCCAGCGCCCATAACCGATCATACGTTGGCTATTAGTGGTGGTACGGATGCTGGTACTTACCGGATTTCGGCCAACTACCAGAGCCAAGAAGGTACAATGACCGAGACTTACTTCCGTCGCTACGCTATCCGAGCCAATTCTCAGTGGAAAGCAGGAAAGGTTACTTTTGGGCAGAACCTGAATATCTCTCGGGTAGAATCTGTGGGAGTACCGGGAGGACTGCAGAACGAGCAGAGTGCTTTGATGCAGATCATCAAGATGCAGCCTATTATTCCTGTATATGACGTGAGTGGTGTGAACTTTGCAGGAGGTAAATCAAATGGTCTTTCCAACGGTACGAACCCCGTAGCGATGCTGAAGCGCGGTATGAACAACAAGGGAGAGTTTGATGCTGCGATAGGCAACCTTTTCGCGGAGGCGGAGTTACTGCCGGGTTTAAAGGCCAAAACCAATTTTGGTATCAACTACAGTGTGGGCGGCCAAGGAAACTTTAACTTCCCTACCTTCGAGAATTCTGAGCCTACTACGGTTAACAGTTTCAATGAGAACTTAAACCGTTCTTTTAACTGGGTATGGACCAATACACTAAACTATAACCGTACTTTTGCTAATCGCCACAACTTCAATGTTCTGGTTGGCTATGAGTCATTGCGCGAGCGTTTCCGGCAGATACAAGGCAGTTTCGGTCAGTTTTTCTTAACAGGAGTGGATAGCCGTTACTTAAGCGGTGCATTAGCCAATCCAGACACGCGCCAGGTTGCTAGCTTCGGTTCTGAGCATACCTTGCTATCTACTTTCGCGAAAGTGGACTATGACCTAGAGGGTAAATATTTGATAAGTGGTACGATTCGTCGCGACGGCTCTAGCCGTTTTGGTCCTGAGAATAGATATGGTATTTTCCCTGCGGCTAGCGTGGGTTGGCGCGTATCTGCTGAACCTTTTATGGCCAATATTGGTTGGCTTACTGATATGAAAGTACGTTTTGGATGGGGTAAAGTAGGTAATGAGTCCATTGGCGACTACCGTTATGTCAACCAGTTTGGTGGTGGGCCTAACACTACTTTCTACGATATCAGAGGAGCCAATAATAGCATCGCTACTGGCTATACAGCTACATCACTAGGCGATCCTAACACAGGATGGGAAGAGAAAACCACGACGAACTTTGGTCTGGATGTATCGGTCTTAGATGGTAAGCTGGATGTAGTCTTAGACTTATACACTTCTACGGTGGAGGGTCTCTTGTTTAACCCTGCTTTACCAACAACTGCTGGTACGCCATCACCTCCTTTCGTTAATGTTGGTGCGATGGAAAACAACGGTTATGACTTAGCAATTACCTGGCGGCCGAATGTTGGGCAGCTAAAGTTCAATGTCACGGCTAATATTTCACAATACCGCAACGAGATTGTTCGTATTGATGGAGAAACCGACGAGTTCTTTGGCCGTGGCGGTCAGGGCACTCGGGTAGGTATTCCGCAAATCAATCGGGTAGGTTTCCCAGTAGCTTCTTTCTTTGGTTATCAGAGCGCAGGCATATGGCAAAGCCAAGCGGAAATTGATGCTGCCAATGCGGCTGCTCCAGGAGGTCTATTCATGCCAGGTGCACAAGTGGGCGGTCTTCGTTGGGGAGACGTGGATGGCTTCGATCCCGAGACCAACAGAAGAACAGGACAGCCAGACGGCATTATTACGGATGCCGACCTAACGATCATTGGCAACCCGCACCCTGATGTAACAGCTGGTTTGAACATCGGTGTTCAGTATAAGAATTTCGATTTCACAGCTTTCTTTTTTGGTAGCTTCGGCAATGACATCTTGAATACAACCAAGCAATTCACTATCTTCCGCCAGTTCAATACCAATGCTAGTACGGAAACCCTAAATGCTTGGACACCACAGAACACGAGTTCTACGATTCCTGCGCTGAATATCAATGATACAGAGAGCCGGAAACTATCTTCTTTCTACGTAGAGGATGGCAGCTACGTTCGTTTGAGACAACTTCAGTTGGGTTATACCTTGCCAAACAGTGTGATGGGAGGAGCGTTCAGTCGTTTGCGTTTCTATGCACAAGCGCAGAACCTATTTACCTTCACCAACTACAGTGGTCTTGACCCAGCACTCTCTTCTTTCGGTCTAGCGAACGGTGATGCCGACGACCTCTTCATGGGCGTTGACTACGGTAATTACCCAACCACCCGGATCATTATGTTCGGGGTAAGTGCAGCATTTTAAACTAATAAACTATCCGAATTATGAAAACAATAATCAAACTATCCGGACTACTCAGCTTATTGCTGGTACTCTGGACTTGTAGCGAGGACTTCCTCGATACACCTCCACAGGGTTCGCTTGATGCCAGTGCATTGACACAACAAGAAGGTATCGAGCGAGTGCTCATTTCAGCCTACGCCAGAGTGGATGGCTGGGCAGATGATTGGGGAACGAACCCATGGGGCTTTTCGGGCTCCAACTGGATCTTTGGCAGTGTAGTGTCTGATGATGCCCACAAGGGTTCCGAGCCTGCCGACGGTATCACCATCGGAGAACTGGAACTGTTTCAGTGGCTTCCGAACAACGACAATCTGCAGGGAAAGTTCATTGCTGTTTACGATGGTATTCGTAGGACTAATGAAACATTGGCCTTGTTGGATGCCAACGAAGACATAGCCCAAGCTGATCGCGATCGGATCGAGGGAGAGGCGCGTTTTCTAAGAGCACACTACCACATGGAAGCTTGGAAGATGTGGAAAAATGTCCCTTATTTCGACCAAACGGATACTGATTTCCGCAAACCAAACGATCAGGACATTTTCCCACTCATCGTAGCCGACTTTGAGGCGGCGGCGAGCAAATTGCCAGCTTCACAGGCGGATATTGGCCGGGCTACCAGCGGTGCTGCCAACGCTATGTTGGGGCGCTTACACATGCTGAATGGAGATATGGCGGCTGCCTCAACCGCACTTAACAGAGTAACAGGTTACGAATTGTCTGATTGTTTCCATGATATGTTCTCAACAGCTGGAGAAAACGGTCCGGAGATGATCTTCTCGGTACAAGCTTCTGTGAATGACGGTTCAGGAGGGTCAGACAATGGTAACTTCGCTGATCGCTTGGCCTTCCCACATGCAGGATCTCCTTTCGGCTGCTGTGGGCTACACCAGCCTTCGCAGAACCTCGTCAATGCTTATCGTACCACACAGGATGGCTTACCTCTAAATAGCAACGCCGCCAACGACAACCCAACGGTAGATGAGCCTGTGGATCCTCGTTTGGATTGGACGGTGGGTCGCGATGGCGTACCTTATCTGGATTGGGGAACACATGACCCTTCATGGATTCGGTCTCGTTCTTACGCTGGGCCATACAGCCCAAGAAAGTTTGCTCATATTAGTTCAGAAGCTTCCAATGTGGGCTGGAATGGTAACCACCTTACGCCTGTCAATGTGCCTATTATCCGGTATGCAGATGTCATTTTGATGCAAGCCGAAATTGATGTGGAGAACAACCGTTTGGAAGATGCAAGAGCGAAAGTCAATCTCATCCGCAACCGAGCAGCTGCTTGTGCACAAGGTACAGGAGCAGAGCCAGTGCCACTCAACGATCCTAGTATCACCCATGCTACCTACCGAGTGGGGCCTTATACTGCTGCTTGGACTGATCAGGCAGTTGCACGCGAGGCTGTTCGTCTGGAGCGCCGTCTGGAACTAGCAATGGAGGGACACCGCTGGTTTGACCTGCGTCGCTATGGCACGCAGTTTGCTATTAATACAATGAACGAATACCTGAGTGTGGAATCTACGCGCCGTACTTTCCTAGCACAAACTTCGCCCATTCAGGAGCGTCACATGTTGTTCCCGATCCCGACTACGGCTATTTTAACTAGTCAAGTGGATGGTTCACCAACACTTCGTCAAAATCCTGGTTACTAGTTTTATTGGGGTTTATCTGTTTTTTGACAAGCCCTTCGGCTCCGCCGAGGGGCTTGTCATTTAGCCCCAGCGCTCACGCAGAATTGATAAAAAAAGCTTTCTAGTATATGTATGTATTCCGCTTAATGATTATTCTGTTGGCCTTTCTTATAGTGGCTTGTGCTATCGAAGAGGAGCCAATAGATCGTAGCGAATGGGATATAGAAAATGTTGAAAACCCTCCACCTGCAGTGGTGCTAACCTACTGTGGGAACTGCCACCAGACACCCCTCCCCCAGGACATTACCCGCGAAATATGGCTAACGGAGGTATTGCCCAAAATGGGCGCTTTTTATGGTATCTACGAAGGTAGCCGACGGCAAACCTATCTGGAATCCAGATCGGCTGCTCCATACCTAGAGCATCTGTATCCGCTTGAAAGACAATTGGATAGTAGTAGCTGGGCGGCGATTGTGGATTACTATGTGCGCTACGCTCCAGATAGATTGGAAGGCTCTAAATCCGCTTTGCCATTGCATACTTTGAAACAGTTCGATATACATCCCGTTGCCAGCGATAGCCAGCACTTTGTAGCTCCTTTTACTACGGTCCTGCACTTTGATGCGGCCACTCAATCGATTTATACTGGCGGAACAGGGAAAGACGGTTCGGCACTACAACTTTTTTCGGCCAGTAGCCAGCGTTGGACGAAGGCCATCAGCCTCTATTCCACCCCTAGTGCCATAGATGTTGACCTGGGACTTGTACTGGAAATGGGAAGCTTATTGCCTTCAGACTTGCCTAGAGGGAAACTCACGACCCTCGGAGAAGACCGGCGGGTATTGCTGGATTCTTTGGCTAGGCCAGTGGATATGTTGCGCTTGGATCTGAATCAGGATGGCGTAGAGGAAATAATAATAGCTGAATTCGGGAACATGGTAGGCTATTTGAATGCTTATACCCCTAAGCAGGATGGCACTTACCAATTTGCCTACCGATTGGCCACGCTGCCCGGTGCGCTGCGCTTGCGGAAGGCGGATATGGATCAAGATGGCCATGATGACCTCGTGGTGCTATTTGCCCAAGGGAATGAAAGCATCCAGGCTTTCTACAGCAGGCCTGGTAGTTTTGAACAGAAACAACTGGCTCAATTCCCGCCTAGTTTTGGCTCCTCCGATTTGGAAATTATTGATTTTGATGGCGATGGGCAGCTGGATGTGCTCTATACGAATGGGGATAATTTCGATTACCAACCTATCCCCAAACCCTACCACGGTATCCGCTTATTGCTTAACGACGGGCAGCAAAATTTCAAAACAAGCTGGTTTTACCCCATGGATGGTGCTTACGACCTGGAAGTGGCCGATTTCGACCAAGATGGCGACCTAGACATCGCCGCGATTGCCTATTTTGTTCCGCCCATGGATAGAAGTGCTTATAGTTTTGTATATTTGGAGCAGATTAACCAAAAAGGTAGTGGAAAGAAGCCTGTTTTCAAGGCTTTTAGTTTTGCTAAACCCAAAGACCAATTTTACCTCCGCTTACTGAAAGCAGATGTGGATCAAGACGGTGACGAGGATTTGATCATCGGTAATTTTTCTGCTTATTTACCTGATGGCGCACGCCAAGCCCCAACGGATATGCAAAATACCCCGGTCTATATTTGGCTAGAGAACAAAAAATAATATGAGACTTGCTTTTTTCTCTAATGATAGGATTTTGTCCATACGCTTAGCGGCAAAAGGCGGCGTAATCTTTCTATTTTTTGCCGTGTTTTTACTGGCTTGTAGCGAACAAGATAAAGGAGGCAAAGACCGCTATCGGCCCCCTGCAAATGCTTTATTCCAGTCTTTATCGCCGGCTTCCTCGGGCGTCGATTTTGTAAACAGCGTGGAAGACGGTGAAGACTTTAATGTACTTTCTTACCGGAATTTTTATAATGGCGGCGGTGTTGCTATAGGTGATTTTAATGGAGATGGCCGCCAAGATTTGTATTTTACGGCCAACCAGGGCCCTAATCGCTTGTACCTCAATCAAGGAAATTGGAAATTTAAAGCAGTGGACCAAGCCGGTGGTGCGGCGGGCAGGATGGCTTGGAGTACTGGGGTAACTGCCATTGATGTTAACCAGGATGGCTTACTGGATTTGTACGTTTGCAACTCGGGGGACCTGGATGGGAATCTGCGATCCAACGAGCTGTTCATCAACCAAGGGAATGATGCGCAGGGGCAGCCTCAATTCAAAGAAATGGCGGCGGCTTATGGTTTGGCTGATAATGGATACGGCACACAAGCAGCTTGGTTGGATTATGACCAAGATGGTTATTTAGATGTTTATGTGCTCAATAACTCCTACCTCAATCCAGATAAGATCAACCCTATGGGTAGCAACCGAAATCAGCCCGACCCGGATGGAGGCGACCGCTTGTATAAAGGAAGCCCAGGGCCTGATGGCCATCCTGTGTTCAGGGATGTTTCGTTGGAGGCAGGTATTTACAGCTCGCGTATTGGCTTTGGTCTAGGGGTTGGCCTAGGGGATCTGGATGGTGATGGCTGGACGGATATGTACATCAGCAATGACTTCTGGGAGAGAGATTACCTATATATCAACCAACAGGACGGTACTTTCAAGGAAGTACTACAAGACCGCATTGGGCACTTGTCTATTTCTGCGATGGGGTCTGATATTGCTGATATCAACAACGATGGCCATCTGGATATTTTTTCTACCGATATGCTAGCGGCTGATAACAAACGCTTAAAGGCCAATACACTCTTTGACAATTTCACCACGGAGGGAATTAAGTTTAGAGCCGATTACCATCACCAAATATTACAAAACTGCCTTCAGCTCAACGAGGGGAACGCCCATTTTCAAGAAATAGCCCATTACAGCGGGGTGGCCGCTACGGACTGGAGCTGGGGGGCGCTTATTTTCGATTTTGATAACGACGGCAAGAAGGATATTTTTGTAGCAAATGGAATTTATCACGACATCATGGATTTGGATTTTGCTGATTTCATGGCCGATAAAGAGCAAGTTAAAGAGTTGGTATTGGCTAAAGGGCGCTATGACTGGCGCGACTTCGTGGCCTTTCTACCGCACAACCCGCAGGTAAACTACGCTTTTTTGCAGCAAGAAGATTTACAGTTTAGCAATCAGGCAGCAGCGCTTGGCTTGGGAAGTATGACTTTCAGCAATGGTGCGGCTTATGGCGACCTAGATAATGACGGTGATCTGGACCTGGTGATCAATAATGTGAATCAGCCAGCCTTGCTTTACAAAAACCATAGCACAGAGAAAGGGAAACAGCACCTACGCATCCGCCTAGAAGGAGCCGAGCATAATCGCGGGGCTATCGGGGCCAAGGTGAGTATTCGGGTAGGAGAAGACCTACAGGTTCAGGCGCAATACCCCAGCAGGGGATACCTGAGTAGTATGGGCTACGATTTAGTTTTTGGTCTGGCTAACAAAGACCTCGTTGATGAAGTGCTAGTGACTTGGCCAGATGGCCGGATTAGTCGGCAGGAGCAAGTAGAAGCCAATCAGCTGTTGGTTTTCAACTACGAGCAAAGCGGGGAAGCTCAAGCGGTTTCTCTGTCTGCTCCGTTGCCAATTTTTGAATCAGCGGCAGCTGTGCTGGATCGGCCAGCGATTCATCGAGAAGAATTTTTTAACGACTTTGATCATGAGGGGCTGTTGCACCGGCAGCTTTCTGATCCGGGGCCTAAGATTGCCAAAGGGGACGTCAATGGTGATGGTCTGGAAGACTTTTTGGTATTGGGATCGGCGGGAGATGCCGACAAGCTATACCTGCAGCAGGCCGATGGGCGGTTTCGGTTTCAGCCCAATGGGAGTTTTACGGCCACCGCCCAATTTGAGAGCAGTTGTGCTGCATTTTTTGATGCCGATGGCGACGGCGATTTAGACCTGATGGTTGGGAACGGCGGCAACGAATTTTCCCGTGGCTACAAGGCCTACGCCATTCGCTACTACGAAAATGTTGGTGGCAACTTGGTGTACAACCCTGCTCAGGCACCGGTCGCTGGCGGGGAGGTGAGTTGTATTTTGCCGGTAGATGTGGATTTGGATGGTGATATGGATGTTTTTATCGGTGGCAGAGCAGTTCCCAACAACTACGGACTGAGGCCTCAAAGCTTCCTTTTTATCCGGGAAGGTGGGCAATGGGTAAACCAAACACCAGGCTCGCTGGCTGGCATCGGGATGGTAACGGGAGGAGCCTGGAGTGATATAAATGGCGACGGCCGCCCCGACTTGGTTTTAGTTGGGGATTGGATGCCGATCACCATTCTTTTTACGCTGCAAGGCGCCACCATCAGCGACCCTTTCGAGGTACCCAATACCCGCGGCTGGTGGACAGGTGTAACGGCAGCCGACCTCGACGGCGATGGCCTCGAAGACTTGATTGCTACCAATTGGGGCATCAATACGACTTTCAAAGCCAGCAAGGATAGGCCGCTGAGCATGTATGTGAAAGATTTTGACGGCAATAAAAAGTCGGATTTTATTATCAATTGGTACCCGCCTGCCGATGAACAAGCTTACCCTTTTGCTAGCAAACGAGACCTCCATAGGCAGTTGCCGCAGCTGAGAAAAAAAACACTGAAATACGCCGACTATGCCAAGGCTACCTATGAAAGTCTATTTACTGAAGAAGAGCGAGCAGAAGCTTTCGCTTATCAAGCAGAGACGTTGCGATCCTGCATCGTGTGGAATGATAATAAGGGCGCAGTGAGCGTGGAAGCACTTCCCTGGCAGGTACAGCTTACTACCCAATTTGCCGCAGCAGTAGGCGACGTCAACAACGATCAGCGGCCGGATATTTGGCTAGGCGGTAATTTGTTGGGGCTATCCCCTCAGGTAGGAAGATCAGACGCCGGGAGAGGAGTACTCTTGCTCAATGAAGGCAAGCGAAAATGGCGCGTTGCCGAGCAGCAAGAAACAGGGATCAGCATCAAAGGAGCGGTGCGCGACGCCCAGTTCATCCAGAATGCTCAGGGTGAGCCACTGCTGCTCATAGGCCAGAACAACGATAGCCTGCTGATTTTTAAACCGAGATTACAAAATGGGAACCCTTTTTAGGCCTTGAAAAACATGGCTCAAAAAAGAAAACTTGGCTCCTGCACGGATGTGCCATCCTGCTTATTGGGAGGCTATCCAAATGCCGAACCACCTATATCCCTACCCGACCGAGCCAGCATAGATTAAACCACCCAAAACGAGAATATGCGTCTTAAGAAAACAGAAAGCAAGCAAGCGAAGGCCCTGATTTTTGGACTTTTACTGCTTTATCTGAGTGCTTGCCAGCCGGAAGAAAAGCGGCAGTTCACCCTAATGGATGCCAGCCACACAGGGATTGATTTCGTGAACCGCACAGCAGAAAATGATAGCTTCAACATCCTGACCAACGAGTATATTTACAACGGTGGTGGCGTGGGGATTGGTGATTTTAATCGGGATGGAAAGGCAGATATTTTCTTTAGTGGTAATGCTGTGGCCAACCGGCTCTACCTTAATAAAGGCGACTGGCAGTTTGAGGATGTGAGTGAGGCAGCGGGTATTGCGGGGGAAAACCGCTGGAGTGGCGGCGTTACGGTGGTGGACGTAAACGGCGATGGATGGGAGGATATTTACGTCTGTGCTTCCGTGAAAGACCAGGCGCAGCAGCGCACCAATCAGCTGTATATTCACCAAGGCCTCAATGAGCATGGGCAGCCTGTTTTTAAAGATATGGCTGAAGAATATGGTCTTGCCAGCGATGATTACAACACCCAGGCTGCCTGGTTAGACTACGACTTGGATGGCGACCTCGATCTATTCCTGCTGGTCAACAGAATGGCCGATAACAAACGCCCCAACGATTTTTCAAGGAAGGTGATGGACGGCAGCGGCAGCCGAACGGATAAGCTCTATCGCCAGGACAGAACGGATGATGGCCAGATTCGCTTCGTAGAGGTGGGCGTGGAAAGCGGTATCCGTTTGCAGGGCTTTGCTTTGGCGGCTACCGTTTGCGACCTCAATCGAGACGGGCGGCCAGATATTTATATCAGTAACGACTACCTGAGCAACGACCTCGTCTATCTCAATACCCTGGGCGAGGATGGGCAGCCCTTTTTTGTGGATATTGCCCCAGCGCTCCTCAAGCAAACCAGCTACAGCGCCATGGGCAACGATGTGGTAGATATCAACAACGATGGCTGGCCTGATATAGTGGCGCTAGATATGCTGCCGGCGGATAACTACCGGCGCAAACTCATGCTACAAGCCAATAACTATACTTACCTCATCAATTTGGAGCGCTACGGATACCAGCCCCAATTTGTACGCAATAGCTTGCAAATCAGTCAAGGATTGCGGCCGGATAGTATGCCCGATCTGCCGCTATATGCCGAGACTGCTATGCTGGCGGGCATCGCTGCAACCGATTGGAGTTGGACGCCGCTGGTAGCCGATTTTGATCTTGATGGCCGCCGCGATATCATTGTCACCAATGGCTTCCCAAAAGATATTACCGACCACGATTTTATTGATTACAATGCCAGCACGAGCCGTTTTTTTCCAGTGGAAAAAATACTCGAGAAGATCCCTTCCGTAAAGTTAAAGAATCAGGCTTTCCGCTCGATAAGTACAGCAGACGGCTTCCCGCGTTTTGAGAATGTAAGCGCTGAGTGGGGCATCACTCTGAATAGTTTTAGCAATGGCGCCGCCTATGTGGACTTGGACGGCGATGGCGACCTAGACTATGTGGTCAATAATATCGACGACCCCGCCCACCTGTACCGCAACAATACCCTATCGGGGGTAGCAACGCAGGAGGCGAATAGCCTGTGCTTGTATGCCGCGGCAGACTTGACAAGCGAGGATTATTTTGGCAGTGAAATTATTGTCTTCACCGGAGCCGAGCGGCAGTATCTATACTGGCATCCACATAGAGGTTATCTATCTTCTTCCACCACGCGCTGGCATCTTGGTTTGGGGGATTATGAGGCAGCGGATAGCATTTGGGTGCGTTGGCCCAGGCAGCCCAACTATGAAAAATGGGGGCGGCTGGCAGCAGGGCAATCTTTAGCACTACAGCCAGGCGGTGGCCAGGGCCTTGGCCTACCAGCTCCTGATGGAGGCGATAAAGCCGCTGAAAGCCCTCCGCTCTTGCGCGCCCACGGAGCCATTTTTGTGCATGAAGAGCGGGATTTTATCGATTTTAATGTACAGCCGCTCTTGTTAAAAAAGCTAAGCCAGCAGGGGCCGGCCATGGCCGTAACGGATTTTAACCAAGACGGCTTGGAGGATGTCTTCGTGAGCGGAAGTTTGGAGAAACCCAATTTCCAGCTGCTGGCGGGCAACCAAGGCGTCTGGCAGCCGGCTATCCCATTTTTGAGCCCCCTGACTGATACAGCAGAAATCCTGGGTAGCCTCTTTTTTGATGCCGACGGAGATGGAGACGATGACCTCTACCTAGTGAGTGGTAGCTACGAATGGCCGTTGCAAAAAGGGTATTATCGGGATCGCTTTTTCGAAAACAAAGCGGGAATTTATGTAGAAAGACCGGAAGCCATAGCCGATTTGCCGATTTTTAGCGGCAGCTGCGTAAGAGCAGCCGATTATGATGGGGATGGTCTGCTGGATATTTTCGTTGGAGGGCGGCTGGTGCCTCACCAGTACCCACAGCCTCAAGCAAGCTATCTTTTGAAAAACAAGAGCCGCCCGGGGGGAGCCATTCGTTTTGTTATAGACGAGCAAGCAACGGCTGCGATTGCAAGCGCCACCAACGTTTGTGATGCTTTGTTCACAGACGTAGATAATGACGGCCGCCCGGATTTGCTGTTGGCTGGCGAGTGGTCTCCACTGCGCTTGTATCGCAACACCCCAACCCAATGGGAAGAAGTCACCGCTACCATGGGATTAGATGCCAGCTACGGCTGGTGGAATAGCTTGGCAGCAGGCGATTTTGATAACGATGGAGATACCGACTACATCGCAGGCAACTACGGCCTAAACTCACTCTTGCAACCCAGCCCAGCATGGCCCTTGAGGGCACTACTAGCTGATTTGGATGCAAACGGCGGGCTCGATTTTTTACCGCTGACCTATCTGGAGGATAAGGATGGAAGCCAGCAATTATTCCCCTACCACAACCGCAGCGATGTGGCCAAGCAGATCAATCGGGTAAAAAGCGATTTTACTACCCATGCGGCTTTCGCGGCCACGCTGCCTACCTACTTCAATCAGATGGCGGCTACAAATAATCAGCCGGTTTCGGCTTTGCAGGTAAATAGTTTTCAGTCGATCTACCTCGAAAACCAAGGCGAAAAAGGCTTGGTAGCTCACCCCTTGCCGATGGCGGCTCAGGCATTCCCTATCTTTGGCATCTTACCGATGGATCTGAATGAAGATGCCTACCTCGATCTGCTGATTATTGGTAACGACCATGGTGTAGAAACAGGGCAAGGGCATGCGGATGCTGGCAACGGTCTGGTGCTGCTGGGCCAAGGAAACGCCACATTCCGAAGCCTGACAGCCCAAGAAAGTGGTTTTTATGTGCCTGGGGAAGGCCGTAGCCTGGTTGTAGTCCGTACGGCGCAAGGGCCGCTGCTGTTAGCCGCACAGCAAAGAGGAGCGCTGTTAGCTTTCGAGCCGCGCCGCGCTTTGGATGCCAAATCCTATTCCAGTTTGGACTATCAAGCTTTTCTAGATTCCCGCAGCGGTCGAAAAACAGAATGCTACCTTGGCAGCGGCTATTTGGGGCAGTCGGGCAGGTATGTGTATGTACCGCAGTGATCAGCGGGACAGCATTTGAGGGGATAAGGAGCTGTATGTCACAGAAAATACCTGCATACTTACCTGTAATGGTAATGGCTTTATAATCTTCATGAATATGGCTCACGCAGGAGCCATGCCTACCCAAAAGAGCCCTGTTCAATGCCTAATAATTGAACTACTTAGACAAGTACTTAGCACGCAGATACAGCAGATGGGATGCGTTGATGTACATGAAGCCCAGGATCATATTCAGTACCTTGTTCGTCACCCACCAGCCCTCAAGGGGCGTAATATCCTATCGAAGGGTATAGCTCACCAAGCCTAACGAAGGGTGCAGCCCGTTGAGCCCTTGCTTTTTTCCCGTCCTTTCTCCAAAAAAAATCAACCAAAACCATTCCCTGTTTGTATAAGAGCTGTACATTTGCCATAGCAACAATTATTAAAGCAATTATAGATGACTTCCGTAGCCCCGTCTTCTACCTCAGCCCCCACCAAAGCAGGCGACTTTTTGCCACTAAACGGCACCGATTATGTAGAGCTATATGTTAGCAATGCCAAGCAAGCTGCATATTTTTACCAAACGGCTATGGGCTTTCAGCCGCTAGCCTATGCAGGTTTGGCTACCGGACTAACCGACCGGGAATCCTACGTAGTAGTACAAGACCGCATTCGCCTGGTATTGACCTCCCCATTGAAAAGCGGCACCGATATTGGCCGCCACATCGATCAGCACGGAGACGGGGTGAAAGTCGTTGCTCTTTGGGTAGATGATGCCAAAGCCGCCTACGAGGCCACCATCCAAAGAGGTGCCAAATCCTACTACGATCCCAAGATAGACCGCGATGAGCATGGTCAGGTCGTCAGTGCAGGTATCTACATTTACGGCGAAACAGTACATATTTTTGTTGAGCGCAAAGCCTACCAAGGTACTTTCCTGCCGGGCTATGAAGCTTGGAACCCTTCCTATCGGCCAGCATCCATAGGCCTGAAATACATCGACCACATGGTGGGGAATGTAGAACTGGGCGAAATGAATAAATGGTGTAAATTCTATGCCGATGTAATGGGCTTTACCCAGATTGTAAGCTTCGACGACAAGGACATCTCCACGGAATATACCGCGCTAATGAGCAAGGTGATGAGCAACGGCAACGGCCGCATCAAATTCCCCATCAACGAACCTGCGGAGGGGCGGAAAAAATCCCAAATCGAAGAGTACCTCGATTTCTACGAAGGCGCAGGTGTGCAGCACCTAGCCGTAGCCACCGATGATATCATCGCTACGGTGACAGAACTACAAGCGCGCGGCATCGAATTCCTCACCGTTCCAGATAGCTACTATGATGAGCTGCGCGATCGGGTAGGGGAGATAGACGAAGATATTAGCCGCTTGCGCGAGTTGGGCATCTTGGTAGATCGGGATGAGGAAGGCTACCTCCTACAAATTTTCACCAAGCCCATCGAGCCGCGCCCCACCATGTTCTTCGAAATCATACAGCGCAAAGGTGCCACCAGCTTCGGCAAAGGCAATTTCAAAGCCTTGTTCGAAGCCATCGAACGAGAGCAAGCCCGCAGAGGAACTTTATAAACAAGCACACAACGCCCAAGCGTCGCCCGAAGCCAGCAGATTCGTATCCTGCTCGGAGGCATCAGCCAAGAGCGCAGCGAAATAGCTGTTCCTCCTAGCTGTGGTCGAATACCAAGGATTTTTTATTACTTTTGTAGGCAAATAGTTCCCGCACTTGTCTGTATTTCGCTTAACTTGGCTGCCTAAGAATTTTTTAAGCTTCCGCCTGGCGCTTGTGCTATTGCTGTTCATCGTGCTACTGGGCGTGTTGGGCTACCATTTTATCGAGGGCTACAGCTGGGTGGATGCACTTTATATGACCACCATCACCATCTCCACAGTAGGTTTTAGTGAGCCGAAGGAACTCAGTCCGGCTGGCCGCCTATTCACCACTGTTTTCATCGCTATCAATGTGGGCGTTTTCGCCTATCTATTGGCCGCTTTTTCTTACTACGTGATTGATGGTAAAATATTTAAATTTATGTTCGAGGAGCAGTTGAAGCAATCGATTGGCCAGCTCAAAGGCCATACCATCGTTTGTGGCCACGGCCGCTATGGTAAGGAAGTGGTGGCACAACTCAGGGCACATCGCCAGGCCTTTGTCATTATTGAAATGAATGAGGAAAAAACAGTAGAACTACGCACGGCCAAAGAAGAACTCCTCTATCTTATTGGCGACGCTACCCAAGATGAAGTACTAGAAGCCGCTGGCATCCACCGGGCTGCCAACCTAATCACGGCTTTGGATAGTGATATGGACAATCTGTTTATTGTCCTGAGTAGCCACCAGTTCAATCCAAAACTCTGTATCGTTACCCGCGCTAAAGAAGATAAAACACGGCGGAAAATGCTAAAAGCAGGTGCTACTCACGTCATTATGCCCGAACAAATAGGTGGCTATTACATGGCTACCTTAATCAATAAACCAGATGCCGTTGAGTTTTTTTCCTTCCTCACCAACGAGCTGAAAACCGATGTAGGCTTCGAGGAAATTCACTTCGAACACCTACCTGCCGAGCTGCGAGCCCAAAGTATTCGCGAACTCTCCCTGCGTGAAAAAATAGGCGTCAACATCATCAGCTACTGCCAACCGAATGGAAAGTTTTTAGTCAATCCAGAACCAGATTTACGCTTGGAGCCGGGCAGCAGCTTCATCGTTTTGGGAACCAAGGCACAATTAAGTAAGCTACAGGATTTCATGAAAAGTCAAACACGCTCTTAGTCCTCCGCCCAGTTTCGGTACCAGAACTGTAGGGGCTTTATCGTTTCTTGTTCCGCTCCTCGATCAAGCCAGGCGAGCTGGCAATAACAGTCTTGCGGCGCGTAGGCGCGCTTTTGCCAGAAAACATCGTGAGGGCGATAGCTGCTAGGCCTAAGCGGGTGGGTGCTTGGGCGAACAACCGAGCAGAATACAGCTCCCAGATAGCCCAGCGATTGAGCGTGCTGCTCGCGGGCATCAAAGAAATAGTGCCCCAAGCCCTGCCCTCGGTAGGCGGGCAGCAGCATACTCTCGCCGAAGTAGAAGAGCTGATCTAAGGGCCAGGGCATTAGCCGGAGCGGCTCAGTAATTTCTTCCATCTCAGTATGTAAAGGGGTCGCGGTGGTAGCGCCTACCAGCTGCTCGCCATCCCAGGTCGCTAGGATAAAGCTCTCTGGTGTGTGGGCGTAGCGTTGCAAATAGGTGCGCTCGTAAGCCATGCTACCTTCGTAAAGATAGGGGAACTCATAGAATACTTGAATACGCAAGCGCGCCAATGGCTCAATAATCTCCCCTATGGCGGCTCCGATATGGGCGCTGAAACGTAGGGATGATCTTGCTGGTAGTTTTTCGTCTGTCATCTTGCTTGAGAAGCTATGTGTGAAGAGTGTTTTTTTGCAATTATGCTCATACGGGTGTTCCGACAGGAGCAATGCTTTTTTTCTGAGCCGTACCATGGCGCCAAGCCCTTCTCCTAACGCCTCGCACTAGCTGCTTGCTGTAGATAGGCTTTTAAATCTTCTACTTGCTGATTGCTCATCCGCTCGGCAGTGTAGTGTGGCATATAGGCCTTCTTGCCTGGGATGGGGCTAGTGCCGTAGCGCACCACCTGATAAGTAGAGTAGCGCGTATAAAGCGGGAAATGTTTCAGCAGATAATCGTAGGTAAACACCTCCTCCGAAAGCTCGAAAAAGGCATAGCGTTGGTTTTCATGGCAATGCAGGCAAGCACGGGTATAGATGGCTCCGCCCAGGTCGGGTCGGGGGCTTTCTACGGCATAGCCGCTTTCGCGATCTGCTGGCGGGAGTACAAAAGTAGCTGGGCTGGCTGCTGCGTATTTGCTTTGTAGTAGCTTGATGGCCGCCGAGCGCTTGCTGCTGTCTACCTGGGCATATTGCACTTGCTTTTTCTCGTAGTCGTTGAGGGCCAAATCCCCGAGGCGCAAACCGATTTTATGCAAGTACAGCAGCACACTTTCCATTTCATCTGCTTTCAATGGCTGGCCTTGGGCACACTCAGTAGCGCAGAGCTGTATGGCTGCTCTTAGGTCGTAGCGCGCACTTTTTACCAAGTCACCGTATTTTTTGTCGTAGTCGCCATTGTAGTAGCTTTTGCGGTTCACCACACCATACAGCGTGGTACCGGGCAGGAAGGCCAAGTCGTTTTTTATTGCATACTGCAGCCGTGCTTCCGGGTCGTGGGATAAGAAATTGGGATCTTCCGGCACCACATGGTGGCAACTGGTACAGACAAAGTGTTTGCTTTGTCGTTGGCCGTTGCTGCCCAGCCCTTCTAAGACAATCCGCTCCCCCAAAGCCAAATTACCGCCTGGCCTGGGGCTAGTATCCGCTCGTCTGGGGTTGCCTAAGCTGCGCAGCGCATCCTCTACATAGGTGTCATCCTCCAGCAGCCGCAGCTTGTCTGCTTGCCCTTCCCAAGCGCTCAGCACCCACAATAAGGGTAATAGGCTGATGATTAATAATTGTTTTTTCATAATTTTCGTTTTTTGGCGCTTGGCTATTGGCAGCTAGCTTTCGGCGGGCGTAAACCAAATTGTCGCATATCCAGACCTCGGATGAGCATAGACACAGCCGAGGACGAATATGTACCGATAATTTGGTTTGCGCCCCTTTCGGCCGTAGCCAACTGCCAATAGCCAACTGCCTAATTTTCGGTACAGATAAGGCATGCCTTGTCTTTGCATTTCCTACATATTAAACCAGCGCGAGATCGTAAAGCCAAAACGGAATTCTCCTCTGCCCCAGTTGCTGGTGGTGTAGGGGATGAAGTCAGTTTCAAAGATACCAGTGGCGTTGGTGAGGTTGAGTTGGAAGACATGGCCGCCCGTATCGAATTCAAAGCCGATGCCCATGGGCGGGAAGTACCCATTAGCGATCGTTTGGGTAGAAGAGAAGGGAAAGGTCGCATCGGCTACCACGCCCAGCACTTTGTTGAGCTGTATCCGAGCGGCAGTACCGAGACTAAAAAGCGTGTTTTCCCCTGCAAAAGGCACTAAATTGCGGTGGGTCACACCCGGAATGAGCTGTAGGCTAAAGTGTTGTCCGAACTTCCGTGCTACAATCAGCTGCGCATTATAAGCTAGGCGGTGAGAAAATTTCGGAAAGCTTCGAATGAGGTTTTCGTTGCCTTCTATTTTGGTACTGGTAGAGAGGCTAGCCGTAGCTGCCAGCGCCACAGAAACAGGTGAGCCGTTTCCTGCTGTTTGCTGATAGAGCAGCCGACTTTTAGCTACTAGATTGAGCAATTGCCGCAAACTGGCGTCTCCTTGCGGGGTACTACCGGCGCCTTTGGAACGGTAGAGGCCTGCTGTGAAGCGATCGGAAAAACCATATTCTGCTCCGATGGAAACATCGGCAGCTGTTTCGAGCCCGTAGAAAGTAGGCCAGCCTCCATTTTGGCCAAACATATCGCCGAAGCGGTGGCTGATCCGCAGATCGAGCTTCCGAGCGGGAAGGGTTTCTACGGAGTGAACGTTGACCGCGCGGGTATCTTTGAAAGTGCGTTCCACGCGTTGCTCCTGCGAGAGCAGGGGACTGGAGTAACTACCGAAGCAGAAGACCAGCAAAAGGAAAGGGAGTGAGAATAGTCGCATCTGGGCGATAATTTTGATGGTTATTCGGGAAATCCAGCTTCTAGCCAGCATTGGATAAGGCTAAGCTCACTTTCCGTGAGTATTCGTGGCCGTCCGGGTGGAGAATAATTAGGGGGCATACCGAGGTTGGGGTCGCTGCGCAACTCAATAACGCGGTTGCGGAAACGTCCACTTTCCAGATCGGGGAGCAAATTGGCGTAGCTGTTGTACACTCCTGGCGCTCCGCCAAGATGACAGCCGCTATAGGCACAACTGGCTTCGATGATGGGAACAATGTCTTGTTCATAATCAGGCACTAGGTCTTGGCAATCGGAAACAGGTGGCTCGGGTAGCTGATCTTTGTTGCAGCTACCGACAGCGAACAGCCCGATCAGGGAGAAAAATAAGATCCAGTATTTCATTGGTTTGTGGCTCAGAATTATGATGGATGTTGGATGGAGGAGAACACGGCTCCTATTGATATGGCTTTGCTCCTGCACTGGTGCCACAAACGGACACAATAAGCCGAGAGCAACGATTGCGTGCCGCCGTGCCCGCACATACGCGTCAGTGACTGCTAGGCTCGTCTGGGGCTGGGTGCCCGTATAGTGTACATTTATGCTCGCGGAGGCAAGTCCGCTAAGGCAAGTGCCAAAAAGAATTTACCTGTTATGAAGTAGAAAACTAGAACCAAATCCTTTCGCGGCTTGTATTGTTTTACGATTTGGGTGGGTAATAGCCCTCCAGAGAAGGGTTCTTCAATGCGTCGGCAAAGGTCGTAAAAATTGGGGAGCCAGCACTTTTGAAAGTACTGTAAACTTATCAAATTCTAGAAAAATGATGTATCCAGCAGAATTAACCGCGCCGATGGCGCGTGATCTCACCAACTACGGCTTCGAGTCGCTCAGCAGCGCCGCTGCGGTAGATGGGGTGATGGCCGAAAAAGAAGGCACTTTCCTCTTGGTGGTGAATAGTGTTTGTGGCTGTGCGGCCGCCAACGCTCGCCCCGGTGCTAAAATGGCTATGCAGAACGATAAAAGCCCAGACAAAGCCTACACCGTTTTCGCTGGCGTAGATAGCGAGGCCACGGCACGGGCACGGGATTACTTGCTGCCTTACCCTCCTAGTAGCCCCAGTATTGCATTGTTTAAAGACGGGCAATTGGTTCATTTCCTAGAGCGCCATCACATTGAGGGGCGCAGCGCCGAGATCATCGCCCAGAACCTCAAG
Organism: Lewinella sp.; assembly: GCA_036835305.1. Taxonomy (GTDB): domain Bacteria; phylum Bacteroidota; class Bacteroidia; order Chitinophagales; family Saprospiraceae; genus Neolewinella. The sequence continues at coordinate 43,124 of DAITME010000004.1, read as the reverse complement.
ATGGCTTTCGATCGCTATTGTTAATGAGGAGGCTGTTAGGTATATTGGCCGTAGTGGGGGCGCTTGGGGCCTTCACTACGGCCACTGTTCGTGTGGAGCTTTCGCTATCGAGCACAGCCCCTGCTAGGGGGTGTATTCGCTTGGCTATTTTTGATTGTCCCCGCGCTTTTGCCCACGACGAAAGCCACTTTGGTGAGGTACTGGAGCTGTCGGGGGTCGTGGCATCTAATTTACGCTTACAGCTGCCGCCACTAGCGGCGGGCACCTATGTCATAGCTGTGTACCACGATTTAAACAACAACGGCCGCTTAGATAGGAATGTGTTTGGTATCCCTACCGAGCCATATGGCTTTTCAAAGGAACCCACTAACAAATGGCAAAAGCCTAGTTGGGAGGACATCGCAACGCCCATCACGCCAAGCACCAAGCACCTCTCGATTGTTCTAAAGACTTGGAAGGAAAGGAGCTAAAAACGGCACTTCCTCAGCAGTTATTAAAAACGCGATTATGTATCAGAGCCTTATCCCTGTACACGCCCTCGCAGAGCAGCAGCAAGGGGATTGTTTGATATTCGACTGCCGACACGATCTCTTTGATGCCCAATATGGCCGCCGTGCTTACGCGGAGGGCCATATTCCAGCTGCTCATTTTTTGCATGTGGACGAGGATCTTTCCAGTCCAATTATTGCCGGGGAGACGGGGCGGCACCCGCTGCCGACTGTTGCTGATTTTGAAGCGAAGATGAAATCGTTTGGTCTCCGCAGCGATCGGCAGGTGGTGGCTTACGACGACAAAGGCGGCGGCATAGCGGCACGGCTCTGGTGGCTACTCCGTTGGATGGGACATGAAAGAGTAGCAGTTCTAGACGGTGGTTTTCCTGCTTGGGTAGCTGCTGGGCTGCCCGTTACTTCGGCTGTTTCTTCAGTATCAGAACCGGAGAATTTCCGGGTACAGATACAGCCGGGCGTGCCTTACTATGACTACGAAGTTTTGCGGGAAGCCCAGCGACTGGGTCTTTGCTTGGTGGACGCGCGCACGGCCGCTCGCTATGAGGGCAGAGAGGAACCCGTGGATCCCGTTGCCGGGCATATACCCGGGGCGCTGAACCTACCATGGCCAGGAAACCTCCAAGCCAATGGCCTCTTCAAAACCAAAGAAGAACTAAAAAGCCGTTTCCTGCCTTTGCAGCAAGAAACGGCTCCTGTTGTATTTTACTGTGGCTCGGGCGTAACGGCCTGCCACAATATTCTGGCTTTTCACCACGCTACGGGCCAAATGCCGGCTCTATATCCGGGAAGCTGGAGCGAGTGGATCGTAAGGACTAAGCAAAAAGTGGACTAGGATAGTCGCCATTGGCTACCATCTGGCGGAAAGCTTCCTGCACTTTAGGTTTGTCTTCTTGGTAGGTGACGCCATACCAGCGGTCGTCGGAAGATAATACTTTACATTGGGCGCTGCCGTCGGCAATCATGGCATCCACGAGCTCGGGGATCAGGAACTCGGCTTTGGGTTGGCCTATATGTTGGCGGGCGAACTCTTCGAACATAGCTTGGTTGCGCTCGAAGATGCTTTGGTGGAAACCCCAGAAGTTCATGGATACGAGGCTGGTGTCGGCTAGTTCGTGGCGCTGATCGTCTTCGCCTAAGTAGGTGACTTTTCCGTCTTCACCTCTACCAATTTTGAGCCGTTCTTTAACGGTTTTTAGGAAACCTTCTTCGCTGGCTTCGGTGACCCCTCTATTAACGGTGCCGTGCTTACTGAGGGTGCGATCTAGCACGTAGCCGACCATGCAGTTGAGGGAGGGGTTGGCCTCTTCCATCAAAAATTGGGCAATGCGTTGGAAACCTTTCTTGCCGTAAAAGTCATCGGCATTGATGACGGCAAAAGGCTCGTTCACCACGCTCTTAGCTACCAACATGGCGTGGGCAGTACCCCATGGTTTTTCTCTTTGGGTGTGGTCTATTTCAGCGGGCACAAAGCTGTCCATTTCTTGGAAAGCGTAGGCAATTTCAATTTGATCGCCAAACTTACCATCAAACTTTTCGCGGAAGGGAGCCTCGATATCCTTACGGATGATGAAAACGACTTTACCAAAGCCAGCCTGTATCGCATCGTAGATGCTGTATTCGATAATTCCTTCTTCGGAGGGACCTACTCCATCGATCTGCTTAAGGCCACCGTAGCGGCTGCCCATACCGGCGGCTAAAATGACCAAACTTGGTTGTTGCATCTTATATGTTTTTTGTTGTTTTCTTTTCTAAAGCGGCTTGGCTGAAGCGACGCACTTCGCGGCTGGCACGAAAATAAGCATAGGCATAGCTAAGAACCAAACCTAAGAGGCCTGCCAGTAGCATATCGTTGCGGAGCCAAACCATTGCCGTGTGTTCGGCAGGGAAAAAATGAGCTACTACCAGCAGATCGAGCACAATAGCTAGCGCCGCGAGCAATATACAAAAAATGAAAGTGGCGCGGCCAAATTGCAGCAATTTGTGCGAAGCAACGAATAGGGTCGTCCGATAAAAGCGCTGGTAAATAGCTGCCGTTGGGTCTATTTTAATAAGCTCCCGACAAATGTGCTGCGCCAGCTCGAAATCCCGTAGCCGAAAGGCACTAGCAGCCTTGTGGAAGAGCATCCGTTGATAGACATCCTCCCCTTCGTGCGTACGGATGTTTTGCTCGATGGAGGTGAAGATGACTAGATCCACCATTAGCAAGTGCTTGCGGTAGGCACCGCTAGCGAAGAGTGCATCAACGTAGCGAACCGTGAGATCGAAATATTCATGCGGGTCCAGCTGGCCAATAGCCTGCTCCTCTTCTTCATAGCGGCGGATAATGCGCTGCTTATCCGAAGGGTCGATGGCTCGGAAATCGCGATAGAAGGGAGAGTAATGTGGAGGCTTTTCGGAATACATCAGGAAGGCTTAGCTCCTTGTAGAATGTTTTTAGGCTGCGATTGTTGTGTGAAAGGACAGATTTATAGCTAGACTTCTTACAGCGTAAACAGTACACCAGCGAAAGCGCCCAACTGAGTCCCATCAATGCTGTACTTTGCCTCGATAAATGCTTTACTATCATCTCCGAAGGCAAAGTTGGTGCCCAAGCCTAGGTTGAAACCTGTTTGCCGGCTAGTGACATTTACGGGGAGGTTGGTATTGGTTTTGAATCGGTAGAATTCGATACCTGTGAGTGCGTAGGGTTGGATGGCGCCTCGGCTAGAAAAACGATAGTGGAGGTTGGCATCTATAGCAGTGGCGTTGAAGTTGTCTCCAACAAAGAAATAAGAGAAAGAACCAGCCACTCGTAGCGCATCTGAAAGCCCCAGCTGCGCCCTGGCCTGCACGCCAACTTCATTCAAGTCGAGCCCTAGGCCAGCGCCTCCTCCAACCTCTAGCTGAGCCTGTAAATGGAAGCATAAAAAGGAGCAGCATAGCACCAAGAGAATAAAGATATATTTTTTTGTTTGCATAGCAAAGTATCATTTTAGACTGTGATTGCAAAGTTACAATAAAATTGGGATAGTCCTGCCTTTAATCAACACAAGCCAAACAAAAAAGCCGCTCCTTAGAATAGGAGCAGCTTTTTTGCACGAGTTGGCCTCCAATCGCTATTCGCCTAGGATGTAGCGGACGGATAGGGCACCGTAGCTGGCACTAAAGCCGCTGCCGAACCCATTGAGAAAAAAGGTGGGAACCCAGTCGAGGCTTACGTTCACAGGGGCATCTGCCAAGCGATAATCTAGGCCTAAGTACCCCTGAAGACCGATGGCCGTACTGCTGCTATTGTCTCCAATAAAATTATTTCTAAAAGAATATAGGAAGACACTGGCACCAGCGCCATAGTACCATTTTAGTCCATCAACGCCGCTGATGTCGTTGTGGATTTGGTAGGCCGCTCCGATGTTGATCCAGCTATATCCGAAACCGAAGGAACGATAGCCAACAAAGGCCTCAACAGCGCTAGACTCAGCCAAGAAGGTCTTGTAGCTAAGAGAAAGCGGAGAACCCAAACGAGCGCCAATAGCCGATTTGTAGTCCTGTGCTTGTGCTGTCTGGCTCAGACCAGCTACAAACAATAAGGCGAAAGCAATACGAAAAAGTGTTTTCATAACAATAAATGTGTTTTGGTTACAATGGCTTGATGCCACGGCAACGGGATGTGTTACAAAGGTAGCCATTTTTTTTAAAAAAAGTAGCCACACAAAATTGTACGGCTACTTTTTAATTGATGGCTAAGCGGATGTATGGAGGCCTACTTTTAGTTCGTCACCGCCTGATAAGCATCCACAATGCCCCAACCAAACTGGCTGTTTCTGCTAGGATAAATGGAGGCGGCGTTTTTCATCCGGTTAAGCACCTGCGTACGGCTTTGGCCGGTGTTGGTAGCCCAGACCAAGGCGGCGATGCCAGCGGTAGTGGCAGTGGCACAGGAAGAGCCACCTACATAGGAAGGCGTGTCGCCACTCATAGCTAGGGTAAGGCTGGTGCGGTCGGTATTGCTGTTTCTTTGCATTACGGCTACAAAATCCACTTGGCTACCAGAGTGGCAGGTATTGCAGCGCGTCATAGGGCTACTATCGCGGATGCCTGTCACGGCTACGGTATTGCTAAGGTTGGCAGGGAAGATAACACCCCACCAGCTCGTCCAGCTCAGGCTGGTGCCAGCGGCGCAGAAGATCAATTTGCCTCTGTTATAGGCGTAGTTGATGCCGTCGGTTACGGTGCCGCTGCTGACAACATCGCCGATAGACATACTGATGACCCGCACGTCGCTGCGATTGCCCGCGCCGATAAGTGCATTTTTAACACCTGTTTTTTCGCTACCACTGTTGATGATCACATCGCCCGTGGCGCGGTAGGCAATGAGGTTGGCTCTGTGCGCTACGCCTACACTGCTGCCGCCAGTGGTGAGGGGTGCGGTGGCTAGGCCAGCCATTTGGGTGCCGTGGCCGCACTGGTCGTTGGGGCCATCCGGGCTCGCCCAAGGCCACCAACTGCTAACATAGGTGCCATATACTTGACGGTAACGGCCTGTACTTTGGCCAGAAGAAAAGCTACCATTGAGCTTGCTTTGGTTGGGGGAAACACCCGTGTCAATAATACAGACGCCAATCCCAGCACCCCGGCTGACGTTCCAAGCGGCCGGAATATTCATGAAATTGTAGTTCCAAGGTACCTTGGCATTGTAGGTCGTTAGGCTAAAGTCGGCCGTGGGGATCGAAGAAGCAGGGCTGATATCGCAGCCAGCGTCCGAGCGAAGCTCAACGACCTCCGGCTCATAACCGGCTGGTTCGAGGTAGCGCACTTCGGGCAGCTCACGGAAGATGGCCAACACTTCTGGGTGCAGTATCTTCACTTCCATCATAGGGATGACGCCATCCTCTGGGCCGGCCAAGAGGTCTTCGATGCGGAGACTTTGCCCGGTGAGGCGTTCGCTTTCTGTTTTCAGGCGGTCGAGGAGCTGATCGCGGGTAGCTTTCCAGGCACCAGCCGTGACGTCGATCTCATGGATACGCTCGGCTAAGTTATCAAAGCCAGCTGGCTGGTAACCGAGGTGGGCAATTTGGCTATTGTGGGCAATTGCGCTGTAGGTAATACGAGCATCGGCTTGGTTCCAATCAAACACTTCGTTGGTGCTTTGAAGGTGAGCTTCGATCGCAGCGTTGATGTCGGCCTTCGGTATGATTTCTTGGCTAGGAGCCAGCGCGGCGGCTTGCTCTTCTTTGAGGGCATCTTGGCAGGCCGTGGTGAACAAAAATAGGCCAAGAAGACCTAGCAGAATACGGTGGTTTTTAGACATGATACTTTAGTTTTGTGGTTAAGTGCTTGCAAGATGGTAAACTCATGAGCAAACTTTAGTTTTGTAGCTTATTAAAGCCGGATAAAGGTAGGAAAACTTATCCAACTACAAAATACTTCTTGATTATTTTGTTTGCTCTTTATTGGCCATCCTTTTTAAGGTTACCCATTCCTTCAATTTTTCCCGATATTCTCCTGCCGGGGAGCCCAGCATGCGCTGTCCGGCACCCACATCGCCAATCACGCCAGCGCCTGCTGCGATAACGGCAGCGCTGCCAATGCTGACATGGTCCTTGATGGAAGCACCACCGCCTACTAGCACGCCGTCGCCGAGGCTAGCAGAGCCGGCAATGCCTACATTGGCGGCAATCAGGCAAACACGGCCAATGCTGACGTTGTGGGCAATTTGCACCAAATTATCAATTTTTGTGCCATCGCCGATGCGGGTGGCGCTAAACTTGCCTCTGTCCACACAGCTATTGGCGCCAATTTCTACACCATCACCGATTTCCACATGACCAATATGGGGGATTTTTACCACTCCCCGCCCGTCTGCTGAGGGGCGAAAGCCAAAGCCATCGGACCCGATGCTCACATTCGCATGCAAAATACAGCCGGCACCAATTTGGCTGCGCTCGCGAACGACGGTGCCGGACCAAATTACCGTCTGCGGCCCTATCTGACAGTCGTCATATACACATACCTGGTGATACAAGCAGACGCCATCGCCTAGCGTCACATTTTTCCCGATTACGCAATAAGCCCCAATCCGTACGCCTTTCCCGATCTTTACACTAGGGTCTATTAAAGCCGTTGGGTGGATGGTAGGCTCTAAAGCAGGCAGCGGCGGTGAAAAGGCTTCCAAGACTTGCGCCATCGCTAAATCGGCCTTGGCTACGACCAGGAAGGCTCGTCCTTCGCCGGGAGCCTGTCCTTGAGCTAGGGCTTGTGAAATAATGGCCGCTCCTGCTTGGCTTTGGGGCCATTTTTTGAGGTAGTGGCGGTCGCCGATGAAGGTAATGTCGTCGGCTTTTGCCCGCTCTATGTGCTCGGCGCCTCGAATATGGAGGCTGCTGTTGCCAATAAGTTTTGCTTCCAGCAGGCTGCGGATGGCTTCTATGGTCATCATGCGTTGGTCTTATTTGGAGCCAAGATAGCTTGCCGGCGGGATATAGCCGCGTATCCACAGCAGAAGGCTCTGGTTTTCGGGGGAATTTGCCCTAAAACATGGCTCTTTTAGAGTCTTCTTTGCTCCCGCGTGAGCAACGAGTGCGTACGGTGTCTGTATGGATGTACACTTGTACCCGTACCAGGGCGATAGCCAAAAAAGAATCGCTATTCTAGCTGGCTCACGCCCATATCCAGACGGACTGAAGGCGGGCATAAATGCAGGAGCAATGTTTCGACCCCGCTCAACACGAGTGTTTTATTTTTAAGAGCAGAGAACTAAAAGCCTCCCCCCCCAGTAGAGCGTTTTTTGCGGAAAGCGAACAACACTTCTTCAGGCTTGAGGCTAGCCGCTGCTGCCTTTAAGTTTCATCTAAATCTTTACTAGTATTTGGGGAGGGATCCCACCCAATCGCCTTGCCGCCAACTCCCTCTCTTTGCCTAAACACAGCCTTAGTGCCCGAGCCAACTCAAGAGAGTTGCAAAGTGTTAAGTGAGTATCCGTAGCGCGCTAGCTGCGCTGTTTTGGGAAGCTAATAAGCCCACTTCCTTCGTGGGTAAATTTAGGTGCTGTGTAACTGCTGCAAGTACCGTAGGAACTTCCAGTGTTGGCACAAAGATAGGATTATTAAGATACACAAGCACATAAGTACTCGGACAAAATAATCACACCTTTTCACTCAGCATCTTTTGCTCCCAGCCAGCGTTAAAAAGCCTCGTCTTAGCACCACTAAGTCTACATTTTTTGCCTCGGCTGAAAGCAAAATCTATCAGATTGGAAAGTCGCATTAAATTTGTCCGATTACTTAAAAGGAAACTTACTCCCCTTTTGGCAGCAAAAAGCTAAGGTAATTATCCTGATTGATGGTCTGGAAACTGGCTTCGGGATAGGTATCCTTCCAAGAGGCAGGTGCTTTGGCCAAGCGGCGAGAAAATTTAAATTCAAAGGCCGCAACTTTGCCCATTCCTTCTTCTAGGTAGTCCAATTCTGCGCTGGTATAGGTTCGCCAGAAATAGGGGCGCACGCTTAACTGCTGATATAGGTTGTGCTTTTGGCGCTCGGCTACCAGAAAGTTTTCCCAATTTGCCCCACGTCGTTTCTACGATCCAAGGGGGGAATATTGCTTGACCAACTTCATTTGTGCACTAGGCAAAAGGGTAGAAATCCAGGTTCGGCCAGTCAGAGGCTCCCTAGTTCGGACCAAGTAGCACGATTAGCTTGTTGGAATGAAGCAACTTTTGGTTGACTTCTTGCTGTATCGAACGTTCTATCAAGATTTTAGTTAGCTGAATGAGTGCTAATTAGGCTAACGAACTAGCTCAATTAGCGCTCATTCAGCTAATTGGCGACGGAATTCCAAGTTTTTGTTAGAAGAAAGCGACACAAACGGGCGTCTTTACTGGCTTATCCTGTTTTTTATCTAGGGTGCCTTTTTGGGGGTGGATGGCGAAGGAGCGGATGTTGTTGCTGTTTTGGTTGGCCACGAGGAGGAGCAGGCCGTCGGGGCTGATGGCGAAGTTTCGGGGGAATTCCCCGCCGCTGGGGGTGTGGCCTAGGAGGCTGAGCTGACCGTCGTTGGCTATGGAATAGGCTACGATGCTGTTGTGGCCTCGGTTGGATGCGTAGAGGAAGCGGCCATTGGGGTGGACGTGAATATCCGCGCAAGCATTCCAATCGGTAAAGTCATCGGGAAGGGTGGGGATGCTTTGTATGGCCGAGAGTTTTCCGGCAGCGGCGTCATAGGAAAAAGCCGCTATGCTGGCATTTAGTTCATTCACCAGATAGGCATATTTCCCGCTCGGGTGGAAAGTGAAGTGACGAGGGCCAGGGGCTTTTTCTAGGCCTTGATGCTGCCAATGTAAGGACGTTTCTTCGATTAGAGCTGGGTTTTTAGTGGGATTGGGTGGGGTAGAGAATACACTGCTATCTATCCGAAAAGCCCATATTCTGTCCTTACCCAAATCGGCAATGAATATGAAGCGATTGTCGGGGCTGAAAGTAGCCGAGTGGGCATGGGAGGCCGCCGCATCCCCTTCGCGATCGAGCTGCAAGCGCTGTATTTCTTGTAGGCTATCCGATTGCGGGTTGCGGTAGAATACATTTACTACCCCATCCATATAATTGGAAACTACAACGAGGCGGTCGCTGCTATCCACCGCAATGTGGCAAGGCGCGGCTGCTCCTGTAGGCCATTGTCCCAGCTTAGCAGGCTGTTGGTCTTGTTTCAAACGATAGGCAAAAAGCTCGCCATTGCCGGTTTCGCTAACGGCATAGAGCATTTTTTGGTCTTTCGATAGCGCCACGAAAGAAGGATTGATGATGTCGGCTATGGTGTCGCTGATTGTGATGATTCCGCTGCCAGCTTCCAGGGTTCCGTAATACACTCCGGAGGCTTGGCCATCTACATGCCCTTCTTTGCGGGTGTAGGTGCCCAGATAGAGGGGGATGCTGGTAAATAGGCTGTCGGTGGCTAGAGAGGTGCTATCAGACAGCGCTCTGCTGGGCTCGCCGTGCTGGCAGCCGAGTAGCAGGGCTAGGAATGAGAGGTGGCAGAGCGTCCGTCGCATAAGCTGTATTGTTTTTGATGCTGCAAGATAGAAGAAAAGTGTAAAAGATGGACATCTCGGTTGATCAGTGCTTTCTAAGTACGCAGCGTAGGATAAAGCCATAGCCACAGCCAAAAGCGCAGCATCGATCCTGAACTGACAACTGAAAACCCTACCTTTGTTCCTCAATTACGAATAGTATGCTGTATTTGATTCCTACGCCGGTGGGCAACCGAGAAGACATTACGCTACGCGCCATCCGTTTGCTGCAGGAGGTACAACTGATTCTGGCTGAGGATACCCGTACTTCCAAGCCGTTGTTGCTACACTTGGGAATAGAAACACCGCTGCGAGCCTATCATGCCCACAACGAGCACGCTATTGTGTCGCAATTGGTGGAGGAGATGCAGCGCGGTGCCACCTATGCGCTAATTACGGATGCGGGTACGCCTAGCATTAGTGATCCAGGTTTTTTATTGGTCAGGGCTTGTCAGGAGGCAGGGGTAGCGGTGAGTTGCCTACCGGGAGCTACGGCTTTTGTGCCCGCTTTGGCCGCCAGTGGTATTCCTTGCAATCAGTTTCATTTTGAGGGTTTTTTGCCCCACAAAAAAGGCCGGCAAACCCGCTTGAAATACCTAGCCGATTTGCCGCACACCTTTGTGCTTTACGAGAGTCCCCACCGCTTGGTGAAGTGCTTGCAGCAGTTGGCTGAGTTTTGTGGCCCAGCGCGCAGCGCCTGTGTAGCGCGAGAAATCAGCAAGTTGTATGAGGAGGTAAAGACCGCGAGTTTAGCGGATTTGATAGCCGATTATGCCGCTCGCCCAGCGGTGAAAGGGGAGATTGTGCTGGTGGTAGCTGGTAAAACGGAATAGTATGAATTTTTGGCAACTCATCAAGACCTACCCGCGCTATTTGCTGTTTGGTTTCATCCATTTTTACTTCAGCTTTGTTGGCCAGACTTTTTTCGTCAGCCTCTTGGTGGCGGGTATTTGTGCCGAGCGCGGCTGGGAGACGGAGGTTTTTGCAGGGATATTTTCGGGCCTTACTTTATTGTCGGCTTTTTTGCTGCCTTTAGCAGGAAAGCAGATCGATCGCTTTCGGGTTCGCTACCTTTCCACTGTGGTGGCTTTGATGATGATGCTGGGTTGTTTATTATTGGCTTTTACGCTGCACTGGTTTTGGCTTTTGCTGGGTGTATTGGCAATTCGTTTAGGGGGGCAAGGCGTCTTAACGCTTACAGGCTCCACGGTGACGGGCCGTTTTTTTATGGTGGGGCGCGGTAAATCGCTGTCTTTGGTGGTCATTGGCGTGGCGGTGGCCGAGATGACGGTTCCGCCGCTGGTGGTGCTGTTCCTTCAGGCCTATGGTTACCGAGCGGTTTGGATGGCGGCGGCAGCACTACTGGCTTTAGTTTTTATCCCGCTCTTGTGGTTGCTCATCAGCCGTCATGATCATTTTCAGAAAGCAGAAACGGTAGCTAGGGTTACCCAAGAAGAAGGTAGCAACTCCTGGACGCGTGGGCAGGTACTGCGCGACAAGCGCTTCCAGCTTATTTTGCCGACTCTTTTATTTATGCCTTTTGTCTTTACTGGTTTTGTATTTAACCAAGCCGATATTGCAGCGTACAGAGGCTACAGCCTAGAACTCATGGCCTTTGGGCTGAGTATATATGGTTTCGCTAGGGCACTGGCCTTGTTCACGGCAGGTTATGTGGTGGACCGCTTGGGGGCAGCTCGGGTGATGGGTTTTATTCTTTTGCCGGCTATTGCGGGGGTGGGGCTATTTGTCTTTTTTACGGCTACTTGGACGATCCCGGCACTATTTGTTCTCTCTGCCTTCAGTGCAGGCAGTATTACCGTCACGGCACCTACCTTGTGGGTGGATCGCTACGGCCCTCGTTTTCTAGGCAGCATCAAGAGTGCGGAGGGTTTGTTTACGGTTTTGTCTTCGGCCGCAGCACCAATTGTATTCAGCAAAGGGCTGCAAATAGGTGCCGAACGCTGGATGAGTGGGATGCTCTTGTATGGGCTGCTGTGCCTATCGCTCACGGCTTGGGAGCGGCGGCTGCCCCAAAGAAAAGCCCCTAGTCAGCAAGTGGCCGACTAGGGGTGTATCTACCTATGAAATTGCTTTATGAACAGCATTTTAATCCTCTGTGCTCAGTAGGGCTTCCAGGCGGCTTAGGCGCTCTTCTAGGGTCTCGATTTTTTGGGCTTGTTGCTCGATGGTGGCTTGCTGCTCTTGGATGGCACGAACGGCAATTATACCAAATCCAGCATAATCTAGGGCGTAGCCCTGTCCATCCTCACCCGTGCGATAAACCAACTCTGGGAAAAGGACTTCCACTTCCTGTGCTTTGAACCCAATTACCTCTTTTTTCTGGGCATCGCTTTTGTAATGATAGCGGAAGGCTTGTAGTTGCATCAGATTTGGTAAGAGGCTGTTTATTTTGGTGAAATTAGCCTTCAAACGCTGGTCGGATACAGTTGTATAGGCTCCTGTGCCAGCTGCAAACTGGCCACGCTGTGTACTACCTTCAAACAGACCAAAACTGCCATTATTGTTGAAAGCGTACAAAGTCCAGTTGGTATTATTTGAGCCAGTGTTTCTGATCTTTAACCCACGATCGGTATTGGCGCTTCCAAAGCTGGAGTGCACTACTTCTAATTCATGAGTGGGGCTTGTCGTATTGATACCTACCTTTCCGCTGCCGAGAATTGTCATTCGGTCGGCTCCGCCTTGGTTGTTGGTGAAATAAAAGTTAAGCCTTGAGTTGGCGGCTCCTGTAGTGCCATCGGCACCTTGCCCTGCGATGTGCCAGCGGGAAGTATTGGTGCTGCTACCAAAAGCCAAGCGAGCGAAGTCGTTTTCATTCTCTTGCAAGAAAAGTGTGGGTTTTGCTACAGTAGAGTTGGCTTGGATATGTGCCCAGGCAGTAGGAGCCGCAGAGGTGCCGATTTGTACTTCGCCTTCTTGGAGTAATCTGAGACGAGTGGTATGGGTACCGCTACCATCGGGTTTGGATTGGAATAATAGTTCCCTACCACTACCCATAGTGGTCATCCGCCATCGGTTGCCATTGTCGGGGAAACCAAGATTGAAAGCCCCGGTGGAAGTGTTGACGAACAGACCACCAGCGATAGACATCCTACTACCGGCCTCAAATTCGCTTGTCCCCACGGCTACATTCCCTAGAGAACGGAAGATGTTATTGCCAGCTTCCGTCCATAAACTGCTGCCACCACTGGGTATAATTGTAGGGAACCAATCGTCAAAAGCCGCATTGTACATAAGAACTTGCCCATTAGACAGCCCTCCCACTGGGTTTGTAATAGGTTTATCGAGTATCCTGTTTGCATGCCAGATGGCATTGGTATTTGTGGCGCTGATGAGATCGCTAGTGAGGGCTATTCCTGTACCCGCTGTGTAAGTGCCTGCTGGCCCTGGATCACCCTGCGGCCCTTGCGGTCCTGCTGGTCCCATAGCGCCTACTGGTCCTGGGTCACCTTGCGGGCCTTGTGGCCCTGCGGAGCCTGCTGACCCCATAGCGCCTACTGGTCCTGGGTCACCTTGCGGTCCTTGTGATCCTGCGGAGCCTGCTGGCCCCATAGCGCCTACTGGTCCTGGGTCACCTTGCGGGCCTTGTGGCCCTGCGGAGCCTGCTGACCCCATAGCGCCTACTGGTCCTGGGTCACCTTGCGGTCCTTGTGATCCTGCGGAGCCTGCTGGCCCCATAGCGCCTACTGGTCCTGGGTCACCTTGGGGGCCTGCGGGGCCTTGGATAGGCCCCACGTTTACCCAGTTGCTACCATCCCAAGTGTAGCCGTCGCCAGTAGCCGAGACGATGTAGAGGTCGCCATTGCTGGCGCCCGCGGGTAGGTCGGCTACGTTAGTGACGGTGCCTAGTAGGCTGATGCCGGTTCCATCTTGTCCGGCGGGACCCTGTGGCCCTTCGGGGCCAGGATCACCCTGTGGTCCTTGCGGTCCTGCGGGGCCCATAGCGCCTACTGATCCTGGGACACCCTGTGGTCCTTGTGGTCCTACGGAGCCTGCTGGCCCCATAGCGCCTACTGGTCCTGAGGCACCTTGGGGGCCTGCGGGGCCTTGGATAGGCCCCACGTTTACCCAGTTGCTGCCATCCCAGGCATAGCCGTCGCCAGTAGCCGATACGATGTAGAGGTCGCCATTGCTGGCGCCTGCGGGTAGGTCAGCCACGCTAGCGACGGTGCCTAGTAGGCTGATGCCGGTTCCATCTTGTCCAGCGGGGCCCTGTGGTCCTTCGGGGCCAGGATCACCCTGCGGGCCTGCGGGTCCAGGGTTTCCTTGCGGGCCTTGTGCACCTGCAGGTAGTGTTACGGTATTACCACCGCTGATACTGAGTGTAAGTGTAACAGGGTCAAAAGAAAGAGTTTGTGGTGTGCCTCCGCCGCCACCGCCTTGAAGGGTCACCGAGTTGCCATTGGTGATGGTTAGGGTTTGTGTGGCGGGGTCGTAGATTAGGTTCTGTGGCTCGGCGCTTCCACCTCCATCACCACTTTCTCGGGCGTACAGGGCATAGGGCACACTGAGGAGCTGGCTAGCACCCAAATTGATATAGGCATCGCCGCCTGCTGGATCCATATCGATCTTCAGCCAATAGGTAGCTGCTGCCCAATCCACCCCATTGAAGCTGCCGCTGAGCGGGAATCCGTTGCCGATGTGCAGATCAAAAACACCCAGATCCGTAGTGGTGACTTCGTGGCGCTCGCTGTAGGCGATGCTACCAGACGCGCCGCCCGCCACAATGCTTACACGAATCGCTATATTTTCGGTGGCAATCGCTTGGTTGTTGATGTCGCGTGCAACAGCCTGAAACTTAAAGCCACTAGGTGCCTGCGCAAGTAAGCCGCCCGCCAATAGCAAGAAGCAGCATAGGGATAATATTCGGGACATAATAGAATGGTTTTGTTTCCACTCTATGCTGCGAGGAAAAAAGGTGTTACAAAAATACGTGTCTTTGCTTAGAGCCTACTCCAAACGCAACTTCCCCAGCCGTGCATATTTCCTCGACTTGCTGAAGCTGCTGCCGTTGAATTCCATTTGCGGCCGTAGCCGACGGCGCTCCTCTTCCGGCAGCTGAACAAAGTCGTGGCAAGTCTTGGAACAGCAATTTTTATATTTTTCTGCGCAAGTTTGGCATTGGATAAACAACACGTGGCAGGCGTCGTTGGCGCAGTTGTTGTGGGTATCGGCCAAGGCACCGCACTGGTGGCATTTGGCAACAACCTCCTCGCTGATGCGCTCGCCCATCCGCTCATCGAAGACAAAGTTTTTGCCTTTGAACTTGTTCTCTAGGCCCTTTTCTTCACACTGCCGCGCATATTCTATGATGCCGCCATCTATCATATAGACCTTCCCAAAGCCTTTGTGCAGGTAGTAAGCGCTGGCCTTCTCGCAGCGGATGCCGCCGGTGCAGTACATGATGATGTCCTTGTTTTTTTCGGTGGCTAGCATCTCTTCCACCACAGGCAGAGCTTCGCGGAAGGTATCCACCTCCGGGCAGATAGCACCCTCAAAATAGCCCACTTCGCTCTCGTAGTGGTTGCGCATATCCACGATGAGGGTCTCGTCTTTTTCTAATAGGGCATTTACTTCCTCGGCGCTCAGGTGCTTTCCTCGCTTCGTTACGTCGAAGCTGCTGTCATCCAAACCATCGGCCACAATCTTGGGCCTTACCTTGATTTTTAGCTTCAAAAAAGAAAGCGTCTCCGCCTCAATAGCAATATTTAGCCGGATACCTTGCAGGAAAGGAACGGCATAGAGGACTTCCCGGAAAGCATCCAGCTTATCGCTGGGCACACTAATTTGTCCATTGATGCCCTCTTGCGCTACATAGACCCGGCCCAAGACCCCCAGGGCCGACCAAGCTTCATAGAGCTGGTCGCGAAAGGTATAAGGCTGCTCGATCTTAGCATATTGGTAGAAGGAAAGGGTGGTGCGCGGCCGCGGGTCGGCAGCCAGCTGTGCCTCCAGCGCTTCGCGGCTCAGGAGGTTGCGGAGTTGTTTTTTTGCCATACGATTGTTCGCTTTTCAAGTTACAGGCTTGGGCTTCTTATCTCCAGCTGGAGGTAAAAAGACGGCGATTAGGGCGGCAAAGGTAGCGTTTTTTATGAAAATTTGTGAGATGGCGCTCGCCCTACTAAACCCAGACGGGTTTACGGACGGGCACTAGGTGCAGGAGCCAGGTTTTCCTTGAGGAGCAAGGCTTGGAGGGGGCTATCCCAACAAAGCAGGCTTTTTAGCGTACTTTTGCGCCGTGAAATGGTTCTTGTATATTTTGGTGGGTCTTTTGCTCTTGCCGGCTTTGCTGTGGAACCTGGGGACGGTGGTTTTTATCGATGATGAGGGCATCCGTAGCCTGGTGGCGCAGGAGATGATCTGGTCGGGTAATTATTGGGTACCCACGCTGCATGGCGATCCTTATCTAAATAAACCACCGCTTTGGAACTGGATACTTTCGCTGAGCTTTCTGTTTTTTGGAGAGGCGAACGAGTGGACGGCGCGCTTTCCTACGGTGCTGTCGCTACTGGCTTTTGCGGCTACTACTTACGGTTTTAGCCGTCCTTATTTGGGGAAGCAGCTGGCTTTTATCCATGCCCTGACAGTCATCACCTGCGGCCGGATGCTTTTTTGGGATAGCATGCTGGCCTTGATTGATGTTTGTTTTAGTTGGGTGATTTACAGTATGATGTTGTCACTTTTTCGCTATGGGCAGCAGGGGCGCTGGCGGCTGGCTTTTGGGCTGTTTTATGGTGGTGTGGCCGTCGCTTTTATGCTCAAAGGCTTACCCGCTTTCACTTTTGGCGCCTTTACCTTGCTGGCTTATGTTTGGTGGGCAAAAGCTTGGCCGCAACTGCTGGGCTCGGCTCACTTGCTGAGCGGCCTAGGTACTTTGGCTGTTTTGGGCGCTTATTATTGGCAATACAGTCAGTATATCGACCTTCAGGTGGTAGCCGAGCGGCTGCTGGAGGAAAGCCGCAAGCGAACGGCCGTCCACCACGGCTGGCAGGCTACGCTGAGGCAATTGCTGAGTTTTCCCTTCGAGATGCTGTACCACTTTTTACCCTGGACGCTGCTGCTGATCTTTTTCTTTGAGCGAGGTGCTTGGCAGCGCCTAAAAACCCAGTCTGCCGCACAGTTTATGCTGTTGGCTTTTGTGGTGAATATACCGCTCTACTGGTCGTCGCCCAATGTATATCCGCGCTATTTGCTGATGCTTTTTCCGCTTTTATTCGGGGCAGGACTGTATTTGTATGAGGCAGCTC
This sequence comes from Lewinella sp., assembly GCA_036835305.1. GTDB lineage: Bacteria > Bacteroidota > Bacteroidia > Chitinophagales > Saprospiraceae > Neolewinella. The sequence continues at coordinate 26,311 of DAITME010000004.1, read as the reverse complement.
GTAAGGCGGGGAGCCGACGGGTTTGGTATTTTCATCGCTTGCTTCTGGGGCTGATGCTGCTCAGTTCGCTTTTGTTTTTCTTTGTGCCGCTAATACCTAAAACGGAGATTGTCCCGCTGCGCTGGTTGTGGGCTGTTTTGGCGGGGACTTTGGGTGTCTTCTTGACTTATTTATACTGGCAAGCGATTATTGATCGGCCAGCCAACAAGTCTGTGGCTTTCTTTGGGAAAATAGTGAGTCAGCTACCCCAGCAGGCACCACTGCTTACTTTTGTGGTGTTTTTGCTCTTGCTTCGGCTGGTCTTCAATATCTTTGTGTTGCCGCCTCGGGCAGTAGATGATACCAAAGGGAGGGCAGTGAAAGCTACGGCCTTGGCTTTGGGGCAGCGCTATGCGCAAGCGACGGATTCGCTGGCTGTCCTTGGTTTTTCCCTCATGGAGCCAGCTTCCAGCTTTTACCTCTCGGAGGGTTATGGCAAAATCGTGCCGCGCCGCTTCGATTCTATTTCTTGCGGGGAGGTCTATGTGCTTTGCCCTTGGCAATATCCGGCCATCGATACGCTAGGGGAGCGCACCGATTCCTTGTTTATGCGGCATCAAACAGCCTGGCCTTATTATTCAGCACGGCTCCTGCGTATAGCCAACAAAGAAGAAATGCCAACAGCAACAGTTACGAGCCAACGACCCGCTGAAGAGAACTTAAATTGTGCTAAAAAGATGCCCATCCGCACCGATTTTGACGGCCTCCTTGGTGATGGGATGGGCACAGGACTTTTGCGAAAACAATAATGATTACTTATGCAGCTTTCCGTAGTAGTGACGGTTTATAACGAACGAGAGAACATTGAGCCGCTGGTGAGGCAGATTCATACCGCGCTATCGGGTATGGATTATGAGATTGTGTATGTGGACGATGGCTCTACCGACGGCACGCTGCAAGCCTTGTATGCCTTGGATGATCCGCGTCTGACGGTGGTGGAATTCCGCAAAAACTATGGGCAAAGTGCGGCGCTGATGGCGGGGATTACCATTGCTCAAGGTGCCTTTATTGCTACGATGGACGGCGATCTACAAAATGACCCCAGCGACATCCCCCAGATGTTAAAGCTGGCCCAAGCTGGAGACTGGGACTTGGTGGTGGGCGAGCGGGTTAACCGACAAGACAATGCGCTATTGCGAAAAATACCTAGCCGGATTGCCAACTATATTATCCGCCAAAGCAGTGGGGTGCATTTGCGCGATTATGGTTGTGCGCTCAAGTTATTCCGAGCGGAAATTGCTAAAGATCTGGGTGTTTACGGCGAGCTGCACCGTTTTATCACGGTGCTGGCAGCTTTGGAGGGTGCGCGAATCACGCAAATAGCCGTCAAGCACCACCCTCGGCAATTTGGAGAAAGCAAATATGGCCTGAGCCGCACCTTCAAGGTGGTGAGCGATTTGCTGCTGATGCTATTTTTGAAAAAATACATGGCCAAGCCGATGCACCTTTTTGCGCAGTCGGGGCTCTTGTTGTTGGGTATCGGGGTGCTGATCAATATCTATTTGCTGGTACTCAAAATTATGGGCAACGACATCTGGGGCAAGCCCATCATGGTGTTGGGGATGATGTTGCTTCTGGCGGGCATACAGCTGATTACCGTTGGCATTGTGGTGGAGATACAGATGCGCACCTACTATGAATCCCAGGACAAAAAGCCTTATAAGGTGAGGCGGGTGAAGCGGGGTTTAGCGGATTAGGGAGGGGGAGATGAGCCGATCAAATTCTGCGCGCCCCTCGTCGGTTAAATGAGGGGTGATTTGGCTCCACACGGCTTCTTTGAATAGGGGTTCGTTGAGCGGCAAGCCTCGGAGCACGCGCTGGGGTAACCAAAAAATGATCGACATCCAGATATTGTTGGCCAGCAGTTCTGTAGCGGCTTTAGTTTGCGGATACATGATGCCACGTGCCACATCGTAATCGATGCGAGCTTTAATTTGCAGGAGCATCCGATTGGTAAAGTGGTGCCACAGGGTGATGATATCAGGATAGTTGCGTTCGATCTCGAAAATATCGGTATGGTGAAACCTATACTTATGAAAAAAAGCGTAGTATTGTTCTAGGCGTTGGTTGGTATCCAGCAGGCTGTCTTCTAGTAGATAATCTGATAAAATGCTAGAGAATTCGTTAAAAATCGTATCATACACAAAAGAAATGATAGCGGCTTTATTTTTAAAGTGATACGCGAGGTTCCCTACACTGATGCCGCATTCATCGGCGATGTGCTGCAGGCGGGTATTGGCGATTCCATGCTCGTTGAATGCAGCTACGGCGGCCTCGAATATTTTATCTTTGGTACGCATGGGCGATTTAATTGTTATAGATGGTATGATCTTCTAAGCGGATAAAGAGGGTGCCTCTTTGGTCTTTGGCGGCTTGACGGCGGAAAATAGTTGCTAGAAGCGTAGCTTTTTCTTTATTGGTTTCTGTGGTGATTTTACGCACAATGAGCCGTAGGGGATCAGGCTGATAAGCGAACAACAGATCGATACACCAAGTACCGTTTCGCTTGGTGATTTGTTCAATAACGGCTGTTTCCGAGAGCCAGTCTTCTTCTTTGATAAAAGCCAGTTCTTGTACATTCGCTTTACCGTTGTCGTGGAGCCGAAGATGATTGAGTTCCTGCAGCAGCCACTGGTAGGTCTCGAACTCTATTTTGGGGAAGGATGCCATATTACAATGACTTAAGGGAGGATTTTTTTCATATCTTGGAGTTGTTGATATTCCTGCTGTCCTTGCGGGCTAAAGTGGGGAAAGAGGGAAGACCACAACTGATTGGAAAAGGCGGAAAGCTCATCAGGTTCGAGGTTCATTACCAAGCGCCGATACCGCCAGCTTTCCAGCATCCATAGCCAATTGCTGGCAGCTTGTTGATAAGCACCCGGGTATATTTCTTTGCGAAAAGCCCCTCGGGCTTCATTGAAAGAAAAAACCATGGCCAATTGTTGTTCCTGCCATTGCAGGTGTTTTTGATGGGCGATGGCAATATCGGGGTAAGCTCTCACGAGTTCTAGCGTGTCTAGGTAGAAGAAGGTGTAGTGTTGTTGTAGGGCGAAGGAGGAGGCCAGGTAGCGATCTATATCTTCGAATAGGGGGAGCGTTCGGAAGGCAGCCATGAGCTGGCGTTGAGCTTTCTGTACTTCCTGCCAGATGGCTTGTAGAATGTCGTCTTTTGTTCGATAATGATAGGTAATATTACCTAGGCTGATGATGGTACTATCGGAAATGTGTTGTAAGCGCACATTCACAAGACCCATTTCGTTGAAAAGCGAAATAGCGGCATCGAGTATTCTTCTTTTCGTGTTGGCTGTGCTCACGGGGCGAATTTAGAAAAAAATTACTAATTTAGCAAATCACTTGATGGTTAATATCCGGCAACCTACTTTTGCCAATAGCAGGAGGAAATAAGGCCTCTTGCAACAAAGATAGCATCAAAATAATAAAAAAATGAGTTCAACCACTTTTCGTGTTTCTAAATCGAGTAAGAACAGACGGGGAACCGTTGCCTGTGATAATACCACCATGCATTTGTTGCAGGCTAATGATTTTGTGGCCGATGCTATTCGGAAGTTTATGGCTGAGCGGAATATTCTGATGATTAATATTGTTTCGTCGGCGGGTAGCGGGAAGACGAGTCTGATGCAAGAGACCGTAAAGATGCTGGGCAGGGAGGTCAAAATGGCAGTTTTGGTGGGCGATTTGGAGACGGAGCGAGATGCTGATCGGATTCGAGCAGTGGGCGGCCAAGCTCTGCAGATTGTTACAGGAGGCATTTGCCATTTGGAGGCGCAAATGATATGGCAGGCGATGCAGGGAATGGACTTGGATGGGGTGGAGTTGCTTTTTGTGGAGAACGTAGGAAATCTGGTTTGTCCGGCCTCTTTTGATTTGGGAGAGGATTACCGCGTTACGCTTATTGCTACTACAGAGGGGGATGACAAACCAAAGAAGTATCCGAAAATGTTTCTCACAAGCGAATTGATGTTGGTTTCTAAAGCAGATTTATTGCCGTATCTGCCTTTCAGTGTTGAAGCAGTGACGAAGGATGCCCGAGAAGTAAACCCAGATATTGAAGCCATCCGTATTTCGAGCTTGAAAGGGGAAGGCATGGCGGCTTGGTGCGATTGGGTGCGCCAACGGATAGCGGTTAAAAAAGGGGCGGCGGCAGCAGCAGTATAGATGCGGACGCACTACCTACATATTCAAGGCCAGGTACAGGGCGTGGGTTTTCGGCCCTACGTGTATCAGTTGGCAACAGACCTGGGCCTGTTAGGCTGGGTGGCCAATGATGCTCGGGGGCTTCGCATTTGCTGTAGTGGTGGTGCTCGGGAGTGGCAAGATTTGAAAGCGGCTTTGCTTCAGTCACCTCCGCCAAATGCTCAGATCACCAGCTGGAGTAGCGAAGAACTGGCTTTCATAAGATTCCGTGATTTTAGGATTTTAGCAAGTTCGGAGGGGCAAGAACCTAGTGTTCTGCTTAGTCCCGATTTTGGTCTTTGTGAGGCTTGTAATCGAGAATTGTTTGATGCTACTGATCGGCGGAATAACTATGCTTTTATTACCTGCACCGCCTGTGGCCCAAGATTGTCCATTCAGCACGGTATTCCTTATGATCGGCACCTGACGAGCATGCAAGGCTACGATATGTGTGCAGTATGTTCGGCCGAGTATGAAGACCCTAGCAATCGCCGTTTTTTCTCGCAGACCAATTCTTGCTCTGACTGTGGTGTAAAGATGAGCCTTGTAGAAGGAGATCGGGTCTGTCAAGAGGATGTTATTGATAAGGCAGTAGTGCTGCTTCGGGCGGGAAAAATACTCGCAGTGAAAGGATTAGGCGGCTATTTGCTGCTTTGTGATGCGAAACAGGAAAAGGTAATATGGGAACTTCGGCATCGGAAACAGCGCCCGCATAAACCGCTGGCCTTGCTGTACCCCAATCAAGAAGCGGCTATGGAGGATGTGGATCTGGATAGGGTAGCAGCGGATGCTCTGCGCAGTACCGTTTTCCCTATTGTACTTTGCCCTCTTGAGCCTCGCACTTTGCTACCAGTGGCTGCGATTGCCCCGGGTCTAAGACAGTTAGGGATTATGCTGCCCAACAATCCGTTGCTTAGTTTGCTGTCCAATCAATTTGGTAGCCCCTTGATAGCCACTAGTGGGAATACGAGTGGCGCGCCTATTTGGTTTGAGGAGGCCACTGCTACAAAAGAGGGAGCAACCATCGCAGACGCTTTTTTACACAACGACCGGCCCATCATGATGCCACAAGACGACAGCGTCATTGGTTTTTCACCTTTTTTCGGGCAGAAAGTTATCCTACGCCGAAGCCGAGGATTAGCCCCCACCTTTTGGCAGAAAACAAGCGACCTAAGTTGGCCAGCCTTGTTGGCTTTGGGAGCAGATCAAAAAAGCACTTTTGCTATCAGCCAACGTGGGAACATCTACCTTAGTCAGTGTTTAGGTAGGCTAGGTAGTTTGCAAGCAGAACAAGTTTACCGAAATACTTGCAAACACTACCAAGATATTCTCGGCTTCAAAGCGGATATGCTACTGTACGATCGGCATCCTGAATATAGCAGCAGCCGCATTGTACAGGAATATGAGGGCACGAAGAAAATGGCGGTTCAGCATCATATCGCTCATTTTTCGGCACTCTTGCTAGAACACGATTTGGTTAAGTCGCCTGCCCCCATTGTTGGCTTTATCTGGGATGGGCTAGGGATGGGAGAGGATGGAAATATTTGGGGAGGCGAGTGTTTTCGCTACTTGGAAGGAAATTTCCTTAGAGCGTATCATTTTGATTATTTCGACTATTTTTTAGGAGATAAAATGTCTTTGGAACCCCGCTTGTCAGCCTTGGCTGTCTGTAAGAATTTACTAGGTTCTACTCTTTACTTGCAGCACAAATTTAGCTCTATAGAATGGACAAACTACCAGAAGCTGCTGGCTAATTACAAGGGGCCGCAGACCTCCAGTGTAGGGCGTATTTTTGACGCCGTGGCTTCTTTGCTGGGCTTGGGTGATAAGATTACTTACGAGGGACAAGCTGCTATGCTGCTGGAACAACTAGCCACTACCTACCTCAAAGAATTTGGTCTCGATTTTCAGGATAGCTACGTTCCCGAAGGGGCAGCCTACTACCGCATTCCCACCCGGTCGATCATACAGTACCTGCTTATCGATTTGGCTAGAGGGAGAGCAGCCGCTTACATTGCAGCTAAATTCCACCGAACTTTAGTTAGTATCATAAAGAACGTAGCCAATAACACCGATTGCGAACGGCTCGCTTTTAGTGGGGGCGTTTTTCAGAATGGGTTGTTGGTGGATATGATTAGATACCATTTGCAGGATACCTTTCAACTATACTTTCACGAACAACTAGCCCCGAACGACGAAAATATTTCACTAGGTCAATTGGCCTACTTTCACATCCAAGAACAATTTAAATTATCCAACTATGTGCTTAGCAATTCCGGGCAAGATAAAGTCCATTGAATATCAGTACGATGGCCTCGTCCGTATGGCGAAAATTCAGTTTGGAGGCATTACCAAAGAGGCCAGTCTAGAGATGGTACCTACCGCCAAGGAGGGTGACTACGTGCTTGTTCATGTGGGGGTAGCCATCAGTATCGTTAACGAAGAAGAAGCGATGAAAACCTTTAAATTCTTGGAGGATTTCGGGGAGCTCGACGAGCTGGTGGAGAGCAGCCAAATAGAGCGACACGATTTGTGAACATAGCTAAAAGAATAGGATATGAAATTCATGACAGAGTACCGAGACCCAGCCTTGGTAGAAAAGTATCTCGACGAGCTACATAAAATTACCACTCAGCCTTGGAGTATCATGGAGGTCTGTGGTGGGCAAACCCATAGCCTAGTAAAAAATGGCATTATCAGGATGCTGCCGGAAGCTATCCGCATGATACACGGGCCCGGCTGCCCAGTATGCGTTACGCCATTGCACCTAATTGACAAGGCTGTTCATTTGGCGATGGAGGAAGGAGTAATCCTTTGTTCTTTCGGCGACATGCTGCGAGTGCCCGGATCGAAGTACAGTCTGTTGGAAGCGAAGGCAAAAGGAGCGGACGTTCGCATCCTGTATTCTCCTTTAGAAGCGGTGAAATTAGCACTGGCTTATCCAGAAAGGCAGGTGGTCTTTTTCGCAGTGGGCTTCGAGACTACGGCACCAGCCAATGCCCTCTCGGTAATTCATGCACACCGAGCTGGGGTGAAGAACTACAGTATTCTGGCCTCTCATGTGCTAGTGCCGCCCGCCATAGAAGCGGTGATGGAGGATGAGGTGGCAGCTATTGATGGCTTTTTGGCAGCAGGCCATGTTTGCACCATTATGGGCATACAAGCCTACTACCCTTTAGTGGAAAAATATAAGGTGCCCATTGTCGTCACAGGTTTCGAGCCCGTAGATATTTTGCAGGGTATCTGCATGACTGTCCGGCAGCTGGAAAACGGCGAAGCCAAGCTCGAGAATCAATACGCTCGGGTAGTGGAGGAGCACGGAAACCCAAACGCTATTAATGTTATCGAGCAAATATTTGAAACCACCGACCGCGAGTGGCGCGGCATTGGTAATATTCCCAATAGCGGTTACCAACTGAATGGGGATTTCTCCGTTTATGATGCCAATAAAAAATTCGATATCAATATCGAAAAGGCAGAAGAAAATACTGATTGTATCGCAGGCTTGGTACTGAAAGGCATCAAGAAACCTTTTGAGTGTCCCCAATTCGGTAAAGGCTGCACCCCTCAGAATCCCTTAGGTGCCCCAATGGTGAGCAGTGAAGGAGCCTGTGCGGCCTATTATCATTTTTCCAACATCGCTTTAGCTTAAAAAAGTATGAAACGATTTTCACTTCTTCTCCTGCTGCTATTACCCATTTTATTAAGTGCACAGCAGATTACTTTTCGATTGGTGGATGCGAGGTCGGCTGCCCCAATAAACGATCTTTTGGGGGGCTCTTCCCTACAGGATATAACAAGGTTTAGCAACGAGAAAGGCTTCATCTCTTTTCCACTGCCAAGGGATAGCCAAGGGGCGAGCTTCATTTTTTCGGGCTTGGGGTATCAAACACTCACCTACCAAGTGCCAGCGGAACTACCCGCCGAGATCATTACGCTGAAGATTCAGCCGCAAGCAGTTGATATGGAGGCCATTTTGGTAGAAGCTCCACTAAACCGAAAAAGAGATATTGTTAACGCCCTAGATATCAGCCTTCGGCCCCTCAACAATGCACAAGAAGTATTGCGCATGGTACCTGGCCTCTTTATTGGCCAACACGCCGGCGGGGGAAAAGCAGAGCAAGTATTCCTCCGAGGTTTTGATATCGACCATGGTACAGACATCCAGCTCACCGTGGACGGTATGCCTGTCAATATGGTTTCGCATGCCCATGGCCAAGGCTATGCCGATCTTCATTTCGTTATTCCAGAGTTGATCGAGCGAGTAGATTTTGCCAAAGGACCTTACTTGGCTGAAAAAGGTAATTTTACAACGGCTGGCTGGGTGGACTTCAAAACCAAGACAGCGCTTGAACAGAGTACTGTCAAGCTGGAAGTAGGCCAGTTTGATACCTATCGAGCTTTTGCTGCGATCGATCTCCTCAGCGAAAACCGTAAAGCAGCTGGCCAGTCTGCCTATATCGCAGCGGAGTATAATTTTTCAGACAGCTATTTTGATGCACCACAGGATTTTTCCCGCATCAATGTACAAGCAAAACTAAACGGCCGCTTTAGCCCACGCACTAGCTACACCGCTACGGCTAGTTATTTTACCTCCACTTGGGATCACTCGGGTCAAATACCAGATCGAGCTGTGGAGCGTGGCCTCATCGGCTTCTTCGGTGCCATAGACCCCACGGAAGGAGGCAATACCGCCCGAACCAATTTCAACTTCCAAACCTTCACTTATACGGATCAAGGAAATCTGTTTAAAAACCAGGTTTATTTCAGCAATTATGAATTCGAGCTTTTCTCCAATTTTACTTTTTTCCTAGAAGACCCCGTTTTGGGTGATCAAATTCGGCAATATGAAAGGCGCAATCTCTTGGGCTACCATGGCAGCTACACCAACGATCATCGCTTGGGCAACAAGCAAGCGAGCTTCCATGCTGGCCTGCAATATCGGCATGATTTTTCAAGAGATAACGAATTGGCCAATACCACCAACCGCACCGAAACCCGATCTCAAATTCAGCTAGGGGATATCAACGAAGCAAATGTTTCGCTTTATGCCAACGAGTTTATCCGCTTCAATGCCAAGTGGAGTATGGATGTAGGTGCCCGGCTGGAGTATTTCCACAACAGCTATACCGATAGGCTACAAAACAACAGCCAAAGTTCGGCATCTGCCACTACTTTCCTCCCGAAGCTAAACCTCTTCTATCAAGCTAATAGCAGCACGAATCTCTACCTTAAAACGGGAAAGGGCTTTCACTCCAACGATACTCGGGTTGTGGTGCCTCAGCAGGGCAGAGAAATCCTCCCGGCGGCTTATGGCAGCGATTTGGGTATGCTTTGGAAACCGCATCCACGCTTACTTATCCACCCAGCCTTGTGGTATTTGTGGCTTGATCAGGAGTTTGTTTATGTTGGGGATGCTGGTATTGTGGAAGCCAGCGGCAAGTCGAGACGTATTGGTGCTGATCTTTCAATTCGCTACCAACTAAGCAATCGGTGGTTTGCAGATGTAGATGCGAATGTAACGAAACCACGAGCCGTAGAGGAGGCTCCTGGCGAGCAATTCATCCCCCTGGCTCCCACGTTCACCACCACTGGCGGCATCAGCTACCACAACCCAATGGGGCTTTCAGCCAATTTGCGCTATCGCTATTTAGCCGATCGCCCGGGGAATGAAGATAATTCGGTGGTGGCGGTGGGCTACTTCGTTACCGATGCACAACTGATGTATACCCACCAAGCTTTTACCATTGGCCTACACATCAACAACCTCTTCAATACCCGCTGGAAAGAAACGCAATTCAATACCGAAAGTAGGCTTTTCGACGAAGCCGAAGCGGTGGAGGAAATTCATTTCACCCCCGGCAGCCCCTTTTTCGCCAGGCTCAGCTTTTCTTATAGTTTTTAATCCTTACATGATGCCCAATAAAATCAGTATGCTGGCTGCTCAGTGCCCCATGCCCACCATGGATTTCGATGTCATTACGCTAGGCCATGGCAGCGGTGGCTTACTGACAAATAAGCTGCTGGAGGCAGGTGTTTTCAGTCTGTTCAAAAACGATTACCTCGATCAGAAACACGACGGGGCGGTTCTTTCCATCCAAGGCCGAACCGCTTTTAGCACCGATAGCTATGTGGTATCGCCCATTTTTTTTCCAGGCGGGAGCATCGGCGAGCTAGCCGTTAATGGAACGGTTAATGACTTGGCGATGTGCGGCGCCAAAGCGGAGTTTTTATCGCTCTCCTTTATCATCGAGGAAGGCCTGCCGATGACCGAATTTTGGGAGGTACTTTTAGCAATCAAGCAAGCCGCAGACGCCGCTCAGGTGCAGATTGTTACGGGCGATACGAAAGTGGTGGAGCGCGGCAAAGGAGATAAGATTTTCATCAATACGGCCGGTTTGGGCACCCTACATCCCAAAGCAAATATGTCGGCTTCCGCTATTCGGAGTGGCGATAAAGTCATCATCAGCGGCCCTATGGCTACTCATGGGGTGGCGATTATGAGCGTACGGGAAGGGCTGGAGTTTGAAACAGATATCGAAAGTGACACCTGCCACTTCAATCATATCATCCAACAACTTTTAGATGAGCACCACGAGACCATTCGCTTGTTCAGAGACCCCACCAGAGGGGGCGTTGCGACAGTCTTGAATGAGTTGGCACGCGATACGCGTTTAGGGGTACACATCGATCAGCAACAAATAAAGCTCTCGGAAGCGGTTTCGGGTGCCTGCGAATTATTGGGGCTAGACCCCTTGTATGTAGCCAACGAGGGGGTTTTCCTAGCAGTGGTGGCAGCAGAAGCCGCCGAGGCCATATTGGCCAGCATTCGTAGATGGGAGCACGGAGCAGCGGCCGCCGTCATCGGGTCTTTCGTGGAGGAACATCCCAAACAGGTGATTCTTCGGAGTAATATCGGGGGAGAGCGCGTGGTGAATATGCTCCTCGGTGAACAGTTGCCAAGAATTTGTTAGCCATGAAAAAAGAGTCCTACCAAGCCATCAACGTAACCCTGAAAAAAGCTGGCCCAGCAGGCTCCAGCAATTCAGAACCGCTAGCTACCCTTGCTCAGGAGGAGCTAATTTTTCTAGGGGATAGTGGCAATCCCTTTTTGGCTCCCAGAGGCGTCTGTTTGGTTGGCCAACAGCTCTTTGTGGCCGATACAGGCCAAAACCGCGTGTTTATTTGGCATCAATTACCCACCCAACCATTCCAGAAGCCAGATGTAGTACTCGGCCAAGCAGACCAAACAGCCACCGCCCGCAACGAAGGAGGGGCCGTCAACGCCGCTAGTTTGCAGTATCCCTCCGGTCTCTGGTCGGATGGGAAACGCCTCATCGTAGCCGATGCTTGGAATCATCGGGTATTGATTTGGCATACCATCCCCACTCAGGATGGGCAGCCAGCCGATACCGTCATCGGGCAGCCCGATATGCTCAGCAATCAGCCGAATGTAGCGGGCATCGGGCATGCCCCAAGCGCCCAGTCGCTCCATTGGCCCTACGGCCTGAGTGTATATGATGACAGATTATTTATTGCCGATACGGGCAACCGACGAGTGCTACTATACAACCAAATCCCCACTAAGCATTTTGTAGCTGCCGACGCCGTGATAGGAAAGCGCCACTTCAACGACCGAGACTACGAGGCCGAAGACCCTATCTGGCCCTATTCCGTTAAATTCGGACCTCATGGCCAAATGGCTATCACCGATACCCAGTACTATCGCGTCCTGCTCTGGGAACACTGGACGCAAGCCTTTACGCAAAAAGCCAACATACTTATTGGGCAGCCCAATCGCGAAAGCAACGGGCAAAACCAGTTCCAACTCTACCCCGCAGCTCATACGCTCAACTGGTGCTACGATGCCGTCTTCTACAAGGAAGGCATATTTGTTGTGGATACTGGCAACAGCCGCCTCTTGTGGTTTTCCGCCCTGCCGTCAGCTAACAACGCTGCTGCCAACAACCTGATTGGCAAACCAAATTTTCAGACAGGCAGCGAAAATGCCGATACCGTATTCGGAACGGAAAAATCGCTCTATTGGCCCTTTGCAGCAAGCATCGATCCGCTGCAAGAACGGATCGCTGTGGCAGACACAGGCAATCATCGGATCGTTTTTTATAAGCTTCAAATATCGTAAAATGCTTAGTGAAACTTTTTCCTTGGCTTTGGCGCTCAGTGTGGGTTTTGCACACGCCTTCGAAGCCGATCATCTCGTGGCGGTTAGTGCGCTTGTTACAAAGCGGAATAGCGTGAAGGAGTCGATAAAAGACGGCATTTTTTGGGGTCTAGGCCATACCTCCACCATTTTTTTGATCGGTTTTATCATGATGTTTGGCAGTCAGCTCATAGCCGAACAAACTTTCAGTTTTCTGGAAGCGGGCGTTGGGCTGATGCTCTTAATACTAGGCTGCTGGCGGCTTTGGGCCCTGAGCCGAGCTAAAGAACACCAGCATGAGCACTCGGAGGCGAGTAGTTTTCGGCTCGCTTATGGCGTGGGGGCTATCCACGGCCTGGCGGGTAGTGGCGCGCTGATGTTGGTGGTTCTGGCCGGGATGTCATCTGTTTGGGAGGGCTTCGTTTATCTCTTGCTTTTTGGTGTCGGATCCATCTTGGGTATGTTGCTGGCGAGTGGTGTTTTTAGTATTCCTTTTTCCAAGAAAATTAGTGGTAATGCAAATTTGGTGAAACTGCTTACACTATTTTCCGCTGGCCTGTGTATTTATTTTGGCGGGGTGATTATCCGAGAAAACTTGGGTTTCTAGCCAGGGGCTTTGCTCTTCTTGGGTAAACCTTGCTCCCGCCTTCTGGCAATGATAATAAAAAAATGGCCAAAGGCAGGAGCCGTGTTAGCGTTTAGGAGCCGTGCTTTTTTTACGAAATTCAACTGAATATGACAGACCAAGAAATACGCGATAGCTATTCCCCAAAAGATCTCTTGCTGCTGGTCTTGCATGGGATGGATATTGGCATACGGCAAGAGCAAGACCAAATGGTGGAAGTTGAAAAAGGCTTCAGCATCGAGGTGGAAGGGCCTTCGCTCTACAAACTGCTGCAGCAAGGCCAGGTGATTGGCCCGTTTTCGGATGTCGTGGAACTCTGCGAGTTTATAAAAATGAGTCCGGATGGAGCGTAAAATACTACTGAGCGTACTGGCCTTGTCGCGTAGCCGAATCGCGGAAGATGCTTTCGTTTTGGTGCTGGAAGACGAGCGGGGGCAAAATCAATTTTCCCTACTCATCGGAGCAGCGGAGGCCAGGTATATAGGGGTGGTATTGGAAAATTTGCAAACCAAACGGCCACTTACCCATGATCTGCTGCTGTCGGGCTTTCGTGCGCTAGGCGGCAGCGTGGAGTACGTCTATCTCCATACGCTAGAAAAAGATGTGTACCATGCTAGCATTCACTTGCTGGATAGCCGCCAGCAGCCGCTGCTGTTGGACGCCAGAGCCTCCGATGCGATTGCGATTGCACTAAAAGAAAAGGTATCCATCTACACCAACGAAGCTGTTCTTTTTGCCGCAGCCAGCCAAATGGAAATCTACCTCACTCAAAGCAGTAAGATTTTGTACTCGGATTATACGCTAGCGGAGCTACAGGCATTGCTGCAAAAGGTATTGGAAAAAGAAGACTACGAAAGCGCCGCGCGAATCCGCGAAACCATCAAAAAAAGACAAGCAAGAGATCGTTAATCTATTTTTATTTTATTCGTATGCACGAGGTATCTTTGGTAAGGAATATTTTTAATACGCTCAATAGCGAGTTCTCCGCTGCGGAGGTGAGCAGGATCAAGACCATCCGCATCACCGCCGGTTTGCTGGCGAATGTGGAACCCATTTTGTTACAAAATGCTTTTGAGGCCGTGGTGGCAACCGATGCCCCAGAGTTCAGGACAGCCGAATTGAAGGTACAAGTACTCCCCATCCTCATCGAATGTGAATACTGCGGGAAAAGATCGGAAATTAAAAATTACACCTTCCTGTGCAGCCATTGCGGAAAGCCCTCCAACAATGTGGTACAGGGCAATGAATTGCTCATCAGCGGGGTGGACTTAGCCGACGAATAAGCCTTATTCCAGCGACAGTTGCTGGGCCAAAACCGCCAGTTTTTGCTGATGTAGCTGCGCATCCTCTAGTAGATTGGCTTCGGTTGTAAGCTGCAAAACTTCCTCTACTTTTGCTTTCATATCGTAGTAGCGTGCTGGGTTGTTTTCTTCCGATCCGTTGTCGGCATACCAAGAAGCTTCTAGATAGTTGAGTAGGCTCAGGACTCGTTCCATGGGATACTCCTCCGCATTGCGAATTTCCAGCGCTTCATTGTAGTAGAAGAGCGCCTTTTCGTAGTTGTCGGAGTGAATAGCCGCCGGGTATTTCGTGAGCGCATTGCCAAAGCTATTGCAAACAAGGGCGTATTGGTAGGGCGTTTCTTCTTTTGTGAAAACGGAAAGCGCTTCCTGAAAGGAAGAAGAAGAGATGGCGGCCCATATACTTTTCTTCCTCACTTCGTCTGGTATTTCAGAATAAATGACCCCCAAGAAGTGGTGTATTTCAGCGTATATATCCGGGAAATCTTGCTTGGTAAAGTAGCGCAAGGCCTGCTGTAGTGGTTCTATCGCACTGCGGTAGAACTGCGGTTGCCCATTCGTAGCCCAGGTGAACATAACAAAGCCTTTTTTGAATTGGGCTTCGTATCCTAGTTCCTCTTGTTCTTCCGCCTCGAAAATTTGTATAGCTCTGTTGATATACCCCAAGGCCTCTGCAAAGCTGTTGGAAATGCTGGCGATGTAGCATGCATCTGTTAAAGCTAGGGCTGCTTCGATGGCACTGCCTCTTTGCTCGTAGGCTTGTAGCACTTCCCAGAGGCTTTCTTTGAGCCGCTCTAGTAGCGCTTGGTCGTAGGGTACGTGCAGCTGTTGCATCCAGATTTGGGTCAACAGTTGTTTCAGTGCGATCTGGGCATCCTTTGACGGGGCTTGCTCTAGCGTATCGGTGGCAATTTTCTCAGCTAGGGGAAGGGCTTGTATATCTATCAGGAAACTGACGTAATACTTAACCGAGAAAGCTTGGTGCTCTGGGGTGGGGGCAGCGTCTATAGCTGCATTGTAATAATAGTGGATACTCTTTTGGAGGTCTTCGCTAAGTTCCCCCGTGCCAAAGTGCCGAACCACGGCATGGTTGTGCATCAGGCGGTAGTCGTCGAAGTCTTGGTAGGTTTCCACAGCCAAGTGTTGGGGATCTACTGACTGTCCGCTTCTAAGTTGCTGAATGTAGCTGAGCTCTGCTAGTAGGGCGCCTTGTGTTGATAGGAATGCCTGAGTGGCTTGTTCATTTCCTAGCTTGGCATAAATGATCCCCAGTAGCGTTTCTTCCTGAAACCAGATAAACTCTTGCAGCAGATAAGGGGGCTGGGCATTGTACCAATCTATGGGGAAACTGATGCCGCGGCTATCCACAATGATGACGTTGCCGCTCTGCACGGGGCGTTCTACCATCAAGTCTTTGATCGCCACTAGCTCGTCCATCCGGTCTTGCGATTGGATGAGTTCTTGCAGATCGTTTATCAAATGGGGCAGGGTATAGATAGTAAGAAACATAGAAATTTATTCAATGCTAATGTGAATCATCGAAAGACCAGGGGCCGAAAGATACACCAAATCGCGGTCATCCGATCGGATAGGGTGGTCGGCCATAAATTCTTGTATGGATATCGACTTATCTCCCTGGCTGTTTTTAGTTTTGATGAACAGCATCACTACTTCGTGCGCTTGGCGAAAGGTCTCGTCTCCTTCCGGAGCTAGGAGGATGGCTTGTAGATTCTCGTAATACACTGCATAGGCTTGGCGGGCTTTGCCGAATACCTGTGCTGCGAGGTCGGCAGCAATCCATAGATGCCCGTTCCGCAGTTTAATTTTACTGCCGCTCATGGGATCAACGGGGCTAGGGCTTAAATTTTCGAACTTAAAAATTTTTTCCATAAAATATTATTCCTCGGCTAGTTGCTGTTGGATGTGCTGCACGACCTCCTCAGCTGCTTTGGCTACCGTTTCGCTCAAACCTACCTCCAAACTGATATTACTTACCGCAACAAGATAAGCATAAATTTCCTCTTTAGGGAACTGGTCTTGTAGGATCTTTTTTGCATACGACAGAGCCTGATCCCATTTGAGGCCATGCAGGAAAACCATTGGGTCGTCGATGATAGCCGCTTCTATGGTGGAGGTGGGGAGCTTGAAAACACAGCCATCGGGCTCGCCGGAATTGATGACAGCATCCACGATGATGATGCGATCATGGCCTTGCAGCTGGAAAAGTGTCTCAAAAGCAGAGGTGCCCATATCAAAAATCGAAACATCTGGCTGTTCGGCATACAGTTTCTGTAATAGCGCTACCACTTGGCAGCCTACACCATCATCACTCCTAACAGGATTGCCAAAGCCCAAGATAGCTGTTTTCATACAGTATATTTTTTAAAAAGAAAAGACTTGGCAAGCAATTGCCAAGTCTTTTCTTTTTATTTGCGTGTTGGCTACAATTTGAATTTAGCCAGTTGCTCTCCACTTTTATTGTCGTGTGCGTGTACCGTACAAACCAAGCAACTATCGAAAGAACGCGCCACCATGCCCACTTCTACGGGGTCGTGTGGATCTTCTATTTCCGTGCCCTCCAGCGCAGCTTCAATAGGCCCGGGATTGTTGTTTTCATCATTAGGCCCTACATTCCACGTGGTGGGTGCCATCACTTGGTAGTTTTCAATAACGCCATTCTTGATCTCCACCCAGTGAGCCAGTGCACCTCTGGCGGCTTCTGTGGCGCCCCATCCTTTGCCGTCCCGCTCTTCTGGTTTGATGTAGAACTCGCCATCAAGGTCTATTTGTCCCAGCCACTCGTTAATGTAGTTATACAAACGAGGGGCTTCGTGTAGTCTGGCTAATGTTCTGGTGAATACACTCGGACCCTTCTTGTCCATCACATCGAGGAAGAGGGGATCTTGTGTTTGGTGATCTAGGTTGCTGGGGTTGCCAGCCATGATAACTCTGGACAAAGGCCCAGCTTCCGCAGCGTGGCCCATATAACGGGGTGCTTTAGACCAGCTGTATTTGCCGTTGAAATCTGTTTCCAAGAGGTTTTGCGAAGGCAGTGGGGTAGGGATGGGCTCATCCCAAGGGTGCGCTGCTTTAACATCTTTGTACCAAGAGTGATTGACGTGCTCTTGTACATTCATGTGGTCTAGCGCGTGGAAGTTTTTCCCATCGAAAAAGCCCCCCGGGCTGATGAGTGCATCATTCCGCCCTTCAATAGTAGGGTGGTTGTAGCGGTCTTTGTGTAGGTAAGTACCAAAGGCCAGGAACTTCCCAACACCTTGCCCGAACTTGTCTAAACCAAACTCTTGGCCTGCTCGGATGAACAGCCCTAAGTCTGAATTGCGCTGGCTCTCATTCTCTTCTACCCAAGCCATGAGATCATCCCAAGACTTTAT
The DNA here is from genome assembly GCA_036835305.1 of Lewinella sp. GTDB lineage: Bacteria > Bacteroidota > Bacteroidia > Chitinophagales > Saprospiraceae > Neolewinella. The sequence goes on along the minus strand of DAITME010000004.1, from coordinate 8,599 downwards.
TTGCAAATACCGATCAATGGAGCAACCTAGGAAAGTCGTTTCTAACCACCTGTTTCTGAAGTGGTTTAAAATGGCATGTGCCCGCGTAACGTCTTTTAAGGTAGGCGCACACATAACCCCCCCTGGTATCATGTAAGACGAGTGTGGCCATTGCCCCCCGAAAATAGCATATATCTCCACGGGTAGGGCAGAAGCCGTAACGCCCGTTTGGAAAGAAGTACCAACATAAGCCGAAAACCGTTTGGCTACCTCCGCATAAAGCGGTTTGTTGGCAAATTTCTTATTGGCCATATCCGTGGCGAAAATGGCATAGAACCATCTCGGAATACTCTGCAGCGTCTCGCAAGCCTGCCCAATGGCTCTCAGTAGCAGCGCATTCGGGGTGAGGGTCGTTTTCCAAATGGTATCCAAGGCGGAGGAAGCGCAATATAAGTGAGAGCCTCCGCAAATACCACAGATGCGGGGCGTCACAATCAAGCCCGATTGCGGATCCTTGCCCGCCATAATTTGCTCGAAGCCCCTGAACATGGCTGCTTGGGTGTGTGCCCGCGTTACCACCCCTTTTTCCATATAGACTTTTACATCTAAATCTCCTTCTACTCTACCAACGGGAGAAATGTTGAGTTCTTTATACGTAGTTGACATAGTCTCGTTTTTTTTTAGCTCTTACTTGGATGTCTCGAAGTGCTCCTTGTTAACGCCTAAGGCACCCTCTACAGCACCCAATACTTTCTCTACACCCGCTCGTGTGTAATAGCCGAGCTTGGAACTTCCCGTTGGCACTTCTCTTGGTAAGAAGCCCAAGTATTTCATCGTCTTGAATACACTGCCTTTGACCAAGTCATTGTGCGGAAAACCTGGCTCTGTACAGCCCAAGCAGGGGTGGTTGGCCCGTGTTTTACTGGATGTTCGGTTCCATAGGATACGGTTGCAACTCGCTCGGGTCATCGGCCCCCTACAACCCACTTCGTAGAACAAGCAGCCTCCGCGCTTACCGAAGTGCCCATCCACTTTCTGAGCAAAACTAATGGCGTTGGGGCAGCCCGTTTGCACAAAGTCTGTAAAGAAGGTTTTCGGGCGGTGAAATTCATCCAGCAAGACATCTCCAATTCGCCCTGTGGAGATGGCTACCAATATTTGCGTGATCCAGTCTGGGTGAGCGGGGCAGCCAGGGATATTGATCACTGGAAGGCCTCCTTTGGAAACATAGGAAGTGCCCAAAAAGCCACCTTTCTTGTCTTTCAAGAATTGCATGCCCGTACTCTCGCTAGGGTTGGGCGGTACGGCAGGGATACCACCCCAAGTAGCACAATCACCAATGGCCACCACAAAAGCGGCTACCTCTGAAAGCTCCTTGATCCAGTCCATCATGGGGCGCTCACAAAAGTAATTCATCGTGCCCGTACCGTTGGGCCCTTGCACGATGGAGCCTTCGAAAACCAGAATGTCTAGTGCGGTCTCGCCTTTTTTGATGCTTTCCATCAAATCAGCTACTTGGTGGCCTATTTCCAGACCAATCGAAGGGTGCCAGAGTATATTGACCCCAAAATCGGTTACCAATTCTACCACCGTTGGTTCCTCGGCGTTTAAGAACGACATGGTGTTGCCGCTACATGCTCCTCCCTGAAGCCAAAGTACATTTGCCATAATTCTTGCAGCTTTTGCATCTACGAATAATACTATTATAAGGAGCAAGCTAAAGACGGGAAATATACTTTTGCATCGCTTCTTATGATGCAAATATAATAAGGTTTTTATATCTTAGTATGTTTTTGCTAAAAAATTTGAAAAAATTTTCTAAAACGAAAATGTAACCTATGTTTTCCACGGCTTAACCTCTCCCCAACACCTCCAAAAGTCCCAAGGCCGCTAGGCGCCCACTGCGCATCGCTGCATCCAGCGAGCCATTGAGTTGCTGGTCGCCAGCTAGGAAAATACGTTCGGTTAGCCGGCTATGGGAGGGGTCGTAGGTGTGCACAATGTAGTGTAGATCTGGCAGTGCTTGCCGAACATCGTAGCGTTGCAAAAAAGTGAGCGCATCAGAGGGCAGTCGGCTGTGCCGAAGGAGGTCTTGCTCCGCTTGTGCCACACCTTCTTCTGGCTTCAGCGCCCTTTTTAGGGTGATAGAAATCAGGGAACCGCCGCGCTTTTCACCCATGTAGGATGGTGCCACCTCGTTTAGTACCGAAAAGGTATTGATGGTGCTGGTGGGGTCGAAAACAATGTTGATGAGCCGATTTTCCTTCAGCCGCCGACTGCTGTAATAGTATAAATTGGTGGTGGCTTTCCATTGGGTAGGTTGCTGTTCGAGCCCCTTGATGAGCGACGCGGGCGGGCAGGCTACAATAATGGCGTCGGCTTCCAGTACTTCGCCACTGGCAAGCCAGACTTTGTTGTCCTCAATTTTGCTCACAGAGGTATGAAAACGAAAAGTTGTGCTACGCAGCGCCGCCGCCAATTGCTTCGGAATGGCTTCTATGCCTCCGGCGGGCAGGGCTGCCGAACCTTTGCCGAAAGTTTTGAAAATGAAACGGAAAAGCCCCGCCGGCGTCTGTAGCGATTGCTCCAGGAAAATACCACCAAAAAAAGGCCGGAAAAATCGCTCGATGATCTGCTCCGAAAAGCCCCAACGCCGTAAGTAGTCAATGGTGGGCAAGGTTTCATAGTCCTTGAAACAATCCGCAGCGGATTTATGGCGCAGCCGGAAATTGAGCCTGGTCAGCAGCAATTTATCGCGCAGTACGCCCAGGGGCGAAAGCAAGGAACGCGTCACCTGAGCCGGTTCTCGCAAAGGATCTACAAACCGAAAGTGCTGGGTGCGCGTATGCACGTGCGCCCCCGGACGGAAGGTGCCGATTTGCAAGGCCTCCAGATCTAAATAACGCCCCACTTCTTCATAGGCTGTGAGTAGAACCTGAAAACCACAATCTAGCGAAAAACCTTCTATTTGCTCGGTCTTTAATCGGCCCCCTACGCGGTCAGCACTATCCAAAATCAAGGGCGAAAGGCCAGCTTCTTCTAAGTGACGAGCAGCAATCAAGCCTGCCACGCCAGCACCTACAATGATTACTCGGGCTTTTGAATCAGACACAGATTTACGTTTTGATGATATGATATTTCACCACAAAGATAGCAATTCCTCGTCTTCTCACTCGCCATAAACACCAATTCTTCCAACTTTAAAGCCCGGCGTTTGTTGTATTTTTTGTGCTCGCTTGGGCACTGCTTTAGCTTCTGGCCGCTCGCGATACTTGCCTTTGCATTCCAATACGAGGAATAGGTGGCTCCCGCCCAATACCCAAGCGGGCGTGCTGACTCATGCGGCTTACCATACGGGCAACTCGATAGGGGCTTGCAGGCAAGTGCAGGAGCAGTGTTTGCCCAAACAGAGCAGTGTTACGAAAAAGGCACCTCTCCATGCTGCCTGGCTTTTACCCGTCATCATTCAATCGCTTTTAAGTAAACAACTTATAATGAACCAGAAACGACTCACCACTTTTGCCTTACTTGGCTTCTTAGCGCTCATCCTGATCGTGATGTTTAGCAATGCCACTTTCATTACCATCGAGTCTGGCCAGCGAGGCGTGCTCTTTAAGCGTTTCTCCGGCGGCTTGGATAAACAGAATCTCTACCAACCGGGCTTCCATGTGCTGGCTCCTTGGAATACCATGTATGTGTACGATGTGCGCGAGATGCAACTAGAAGAAAAAATGGAAGTGCTATCCAGCAACGGTCTTAACATCAAGGTGGATGTAACCGCGCGGATACGTCCTAAATTCGATAAGATCGGGGAGCTACACGAATCTTTTGGTCGTGATTATCTCGAGCGCCTCGTTCGCCCCGAAGTGAGGGCCAGCGTTCGCCAAATCATCGGCAAGTTTACCCCCGAGGAACTCTACAGTACCAAACGCGATCAGGTGCAAACTTTAATCACAGAAGACCTCGCCAAATCCTTAGATGATAATTTTATTGATCTGCGTGCCATCCTCATTCGCGATATCCAGTTGCCGGATAAAGTACGTACCGCCATCGAAGAGAAGCTGGAAGCCGAGCAGGCAAGCTTAAAATACGAGTTTATCCTCACCCGCGAGCGCCAAGAAGCCGAACGCCGCCTCATCGAAGCCGAAGCCAAAGCCGCCGCCAACCGCGTACTGTCTGCTAGCTTGTCGGACAAAATTTTACAGGATAAGGGCATCGAAGCCACGCTGGAGCTTTCTAAAAGCCCCAATAGCAAGGTGGTTATTGTCGGTGGAAATGGAGGAAGTGGCTTACCTCTGATTTTGGGAGGCGGCAACTAGCCTTCCTGCTGGGTAATGCCTTGCACGCCTACACAAGCACGGCTCTTATTGTGAATCCTTGCCTCCTGCGCGAGCAATCAACCTACTGCCCTGTGATGCCCAGGACGGCCACGCTAATTCGTATGTTAGGGAAGGCCGCTACGAGGCTATCAGCACATGCTTCCAGCGTAGCGCCGGTGGTGAGGACGTCGTCCACCAGCAGCACATGGCAGTTTTCCAGCTTCGCGGAAGCAGCCACTGTGAAAACTTCGCTCACATTGCGCGCTCGATCATCCGCACCCTTCTTGGTCTGTGAGGCCTCGAATTTACGACGCACCAAAGCATCGGTCAAGACGGGTTTGTTTATATGCTGCCCGATGCCCAGTGCGATTTTCTCGGCTTGGTTGTAGCCCCGCTCGTGCAGCCGTTTTGGGTGGATTGGCACAGGAAGGAGGTAGTCTACATCAGTGAGGGTTTTCACGCTCTTTAGTTGCAGCCCGTAGTTGCTACCTAGGCTGAGTCCAATGCCTGGTTTGTTGTAGTATTTCAAGGCATGTATGAGTGGCTGCATGCTTCCCCTGCTGCGATAGTAGCAGTAGGCGCCACCAAAAACGAGTTTGATCCGCGCTGCCAGCTTGTCTGTCACAGGGTTTTCGGGCAGCAGATAGTAATCGGTATAGGGCAGCGCTTGCAAGCAGGAAAAGCAAATGTGTTCCGTACTATTTGCCGGCAGCCCTTTCTCACAAACCAAGCACAGCTTTGGATAAATCAAGCTGATCAGCTCTTCGGGAAGACGCCTTAGGGCAGATAGCAGCTTCATAGCATAAGGGAGCTAGTCGATGTAGATGATCTTACGCAAGAAACGGAAGCCTACACTTACTTCGAGGTTGAAATTCCGGATTCTTCGCTCTCCAAGCTGCAAGGTCTGGCCAGGGCGAAAGGGGTCGGCCACATTGTCGATGGGCGGTTGGTTGTACTGCATGCTGATGTCGGGCGAAGCCGTCACCATGAGGAAAGCACCTACCTTATCGCTCAGTGGTATGTCTATACCCCCACCAGCGCTGACGCCGTAGGTGACGCGGCGGATAAAGTCGTAGCTATCAAAAGGGTAAAGGAGGCGCAGCGTGCCTTGGTTGTTGAGGCCATCGAAACTACCCAAGTTGGTGCCTACATTGTATTCTAGGCGTACACCGATGGTGTAGAACACATCACCCATGGCAGTGTATTTGAACACCTGCTTCCCACCCGCGGCTAAGGAGATGTTTCTAAACTGAAAAGACTGGCCGGGGATGCGGAATAGGTTGCCGAACAGATCCGTACCGTTGCGCCTTACTAGCCGGCTTCCGCGAACGTGGTAACCCAGCGAAGTCCACAAGCTGAACTGCCCTTGGGCGGGGATACTTTCGAGGAACAAATCCCCGTGATAGGTCAACAAAGGGCTGGTTTGTAGGCTACTCCAATTCTGGGCAGCGATTGTAGGCCCCACTTTGATGCCAAACAAGTAGCCTCCTTCGTTTTCTAGCAGATCGAGAAACTGGGCGGGCAGCCCAAAAGAGAAGAGAAAAATAGAAAAGGCCAGTAAAAATGAACGCATAAGCTTGTTTTTTGAATACTAGCATCGCTGTGGAGCTCCCACAGCGATGCTAAAATCATGCCCAAAGTTACAAATACTATTCAACTTTTAAGCGTTGTCCAATGGAAATGAGGTTGCTGTTCAAATTATTAAGGGCCTTCAACTGATCTACGGTGAGGCCATAGCGGCGGCTGATGTTGAAGAGGGTATCTCCGCTCACCACACTATGGAAGCGCTCGCTGACCAAGGGCGGCGGAGTTGAGGGAGGGGTGGGAGCGGGGATAGGCGCTGGGCTTGTACTTGGCGGCGCCGTAGGCACATTTGTGGTGGGGGGGGCACTGCCGCCGTTACCAAAGCCAGGCTGATCGTTGGTGATGGGAGGCTGGGAGTTGGGAATTGTTGGGCGAGGCGGGATAACGACCGTCCCTGGCTGAGTGCTTACTGGTGGCGGTGGGTTGCTGGGCGGTAGTGGATTGCTCGTGTCCATATCCAAATTACCATCAGGTGTGGTGGGGATGGAGGGTTTATTGGTAGGATCTACCACTGGAGCGCCACCTAAGAGGGGGGCTTCCTTCACCTTTCCGCCTTTTAGCTTGATTTTTTCTCCTGGGCGTACAAGCTGCGCCGCAGTGGCCAGCCGGTTTCGCTTCAGGAGTTTATCGACCTTTATCGCATAGCGGTCGGCAATGTCTTGCAGCGTCTCGCCTGCTAGAACGGTATGATACATCACCTTGCCGCGGTAACCATTGCGTTTGGGCTGTACGAATACCCGCTGTCCGGGCTGAATTTCTTGGTCGGCAGAGGCTATATATTCATTGTAATCCACCAAACGGCGTACACTCAGATCCACCCGTCTAGCAACTTCTTCCACTCGCAGGGGCTTGTCTGAAATGAAGTAGGTAACGTCATTAGACCGCATGATTCCTGCCACTAACTCGGCGGCGGGGGTTTCAATATCGATGGGGTTGTTGATGGTACTTCCTGCCTGTGGGCGGTCGTAGTTGTACAACTGATAGCGCTCGATGAGGCTGATGAGTAAGTCGGGGTAGCGGGGATTGGTAGCATAGCCTGCTCGGCGCAAGCCTTCTGCCCAACCGTGATAATCCAGGGGGTCTAAACGAAATAGAAAGCCATAGCGAAAAGCTTTGGCAGGATCGCGCAGAAACTCACTGTGAGCCACATAGCTGGCTTCCGCATTGCGATAGCCTCGGAAACAACTTTTGATTATTCTGCCTTTGTCGTCAAAATCGTCATCCTCGCGGAAGACTTCTTTGCCATCCCAGTTATTGCCGCACTTGATACCGAAGTGGTTGTTGGCATTGCGCGCTAGGTAAGATCGGCCAGCATCGCTTTCTAAAATACCTTGCGCTAGTTTGATGCTAGCCGGCACGCCAGATCGCTCCATCTCCTGGATAGCAATGTCTTTGAAGCGCTCTACATATTGGGCCTGGTCTAGGCTTACACCAACACCTTGGCCAAATAAAGAGCCACTGGAAATAGAAAGGACGGAGAAAATGAAACTGATTCGGTACATGATAGCAAAGGTTTTCAAAGGGGAACAAAAAATCCGCTGATGTGGTAAGGCTAGGTTATTTCTCGCTGATTGCCTTCAAAACGCCCGCCCCCGCCCTATCCATTGCACAAGGATAGCCTAAATTTGCGATTCTTTAACATTTTCCTGTTTTCTATTGAATAATTTCCTCTCGTTTCACGCGCATTGGTCGGCCACTGTGGCCTCTGAGGATGTCGTCCCAAAGGCGCGTGGCGGCGCCTACTTGTTGGCCGGCGGGCGTTACTACTTTCAGCAGCGGGAAAATGCGGCCGTGGCTGTACATCAGGAAATAGGCCGCTAGCAGTTCCCCATCGCGCGTTTGTATGCCGAAGGGCGCGCCCCAGCCTCGGTGCAGGGCTTGGTACATGAGGCGTTGGAGGGTGTGGAAGTGCCAATCCTTATCCGCCTGCGCGGGGTGGTAAGTTTGGTACAAATCGGCCAAACGTTCTGGTTTGAGGTGCCCCGTGGGCATCAAATCGGCTAAATCGGCTTTGGCCAATTCGGAGAAATAAGCTGAGGGGAAGTCGTCGATCACTTTTTCGTAGGCAGGGCTAAGGTCTAGCACACTGCCCGCGGCTTCGCTGAACTGGAAGCGGCTTTGTTCGGGGATAGACCAGGGCTCTAGTACCAATTTCCCTTTTTTAAAATTATCGGGCACCGCATCCCAAAAGGCCTGCACCCGCTTAGGGCTGAGGGGGCGCACCGAATACAAAGCCAGCTCGGGCACTAGGCGCGGCTGCTCCAAGTGCGTCTGCCCTAGCCAGTTTTTTACTTTCGGTAGCGGCAGCACACTGAAGTATTGATCGCCTTCCACCAGCACATCCCAGTCGCGGGCGGTATTGTTCAAGTACCAATCGTAGCCATAGATGCTACCATTGGTGGCAAAATGTACGCAGCTGTTGTAAAGCTGCTTGTCTATCTCCTCTTGCGGTATAAATCGTATATCCATGCACTACTAAAGGTTTGTGGGTAAAAAAGGTTGGGTGGGGTGGGCCATTGAGCTTTGTTGGCTTGCGTTCTACGCGCCCCCAGCTGCCGACTGATAGGAATTGTCAAATAGAAGACATTTTTTTAAAAAAATATCATTTAACATTTAGAAATTTGAGTTGTAAATCTTATTTTTATCACATAAACATTTATCAACTAATTCAATTCCCTTTTTATGAGAAATTCTCTTCTCTTCTCTTCTCTTCTCTT
>DAITME010000003.1:97158-99096 GCA_036835305.1 Lewinella sp. | reverse complement strand
AAAAGAATTGGCTTAATTTTCCTATCTTTGTCCTCATCAATGGGGGCGGAAGGGTTCCTCCTTTTGGCCGAAAAAGCTACATAAAGCCAGTTCATGCAAGTAAAAAATCCTTTGAGCGGGGAGCAAAATCGAGTAGGGGAATTAGGAGGATTGCTCGTGCTGCTATTCTGCTCATTGGCTTGCCAGCCGGAGGACGCGGAGTGGGTAAACAAGCCTTCCCAAGATACCTCCAAGCACTTTACCCACCAGCCGGCGGCTTTCTTTCAAGATGGCCAAGCCGTGAAACCCTTCGAGAATACCCTGCTTATCACCGAAGACATCAACCCCTATACCTACCGGAATTTTTACAATGGCGGTGGGGTCGGTTTGGCGGATTTTAATCAGGATGGACTGCTGGATATTTACCTCACAGGCAACCTCCAGGGGAATAAGTTGTACCTCAATCAAGGCAATTTTGTCTTCGAAGACGTGACGGAAACCGCTGGCGTGGCCTGCCCCCATATCTGGAGCGCTGGCGTAGCCATTGTGGACATCAATAGCGACGGCTGGCCCGACATCTACGTCTGCAAAGCTGGCCCGCCCGCCGAGGCAAAAGTGGCTGGACTCAATGGCGTGCGCCACAACGAGCTCTTTATCAACCAGCAAGACGGCACTTTCCGCGAGGCGGCAGCCGATTACGGTCTGGACATCAGCGGCCTTTCCGTCCATGCCGCTTTCTTCGATTATGATGGCGATGGCGATCTGGATGTGTACCTCCTCAACAACTCCAACCGATCTACCACGGGCTACGACCTTCGGGAAGGGCTGCGCAATATCCCCGATCCCGAGGGCGGCAACCGCTTGCTGCGTTGCGACCAAGACCCCCAGGGCAAGATCACCTACACGGATGTCAGTCAGGTGGCAGGCATCTATTCCTCGGCCATCGGCTTCGGGCTGGGTGTCACCATCGGCGATGTCAACCAAGATGGCTGGCCAGATATTTTTGTTTCCAACGACTTTTTTGAGCGCGACTACCTCTATTTCAACCAAGGCGACGGCACTTTTTGCGAAGCCCTCAGCAGCCTACTGCCTGAAATTAGCCTAGGCAGCATGGGTGCCGATTTTGCCGACCTCAACAACGACGGGCTGCCCGAGCTTTTCGTTACCGAAATGCTGCCCCAGACCGATCGCCGCTACAAAACCAAGGCCACTTTCCCCTCCTGGAACCGCTACCAGCTCTACCGCGATAAGGGCTACCACCAGCAATTTAGCCGCAATGTGCTGCAATTCAACCGAGGCGGCGGCCGCTTCAGCGAAGTTAGCCGATGGAGTGGGGTAGCGGCCACCGACTGGAGTTGGGGCGCCCTGCTCTTCGATGCCGACGGCGATGGTCTAAAAGACATCTTCGTGTCCAATGGCACGGGCAAAGACCTGCTGGATCAAGATTATATCAACTTCGATGGCCAGCCCGAGGCCATCCGCAAAATGCTGCTGGAGGAGAAAAAAAGCATCGTAGAACTCTTCGATAAAATTCCTAGCGAAGCCTTGGTCAATGGCGTGTTCCGCAACCAAGGTCAGCTACAATTTGAAGCGGTAGCCAGCCTTTGGGGCATGGATCAGCCCAGCTTCTCCAACGGAGCGGCTTATGGCGATCTGGACAACGACGGCGATCTCGACCTCGTGGTCAACAACATCAACGCGCCCTTTTCCATCTATCGCAACAACAGCAGCAGCGCCCATATAATGCTACAACTGCAAGGCCCGCAGCCCCGCAATCCGGCGGCCATCGGGGCGCAAGTACTGGCTTTTATCGGGCAGGAAAAGCAATATCAGGAGCTGCACCCCATGCGCGGCTTCCAGTCCACGGTGGATAGTCGGTTACATTTTGGGCTAGGGCAGGCTCAGAAAATAGATAGTTTGTTGGTGCGTTGGCCATCCGGGGAACTAGAGCTTTTTGAT
>DAITME010000003.1:0-97058 GCA_036835305.1 Lewinella sp. | reverse complement strand
GAAAATAGATAGTTTGTTGGTGCGTTGGCCATCCGGGGAACTAGAGCTTTTTGATCGGCTAGACGCAGGAGCAGTGCTAAAGATAAGAGCCGGGCTGGGACGAAGCCTAGAACCAGAGAACCTGGCTCCTTCCTATAACTTTGCTCCCGCTTTCAGCCAAAAAGAAATACCCAAACCGTCAGCCGATTGCCCCTCCGCCACGACCCAACCCTTGGAAAATAGCCTACTAAGTACCCAAACACTAGCGGGCATTGCGCCGCATGAGGAGTCCGCTTTTGTAGATTTTGATCAAGACGGCCTGCTTTTTTGGAGTGTCTGTAACGAAGGTCCCGCGCTTGCTACGGCAGATGTCAATGGTGATGGCTTGGCTGATTTTTACCAAGGCGGCGCCAAGGGAAAGCCCGGCCAGCTCTATGTACAGCATCGCGCGGGGGGCTTTGTGGCCGTGGCCAGCGACCTCTGGGCAAGCGATAGTGGATCCGAAGACACCGATGCCCTTTTCTTCGATGCCGATGGCGATGGCGATCTGGATTTATACGTCTGCTCGGGTAGTAATGAGCACGACCGCACCAGCATAGCACTAATGGATCGCCTCTACCTCAACCAAGGTAATGGCCGCTGGGAAAAATCTCCACAACTACTGCCGAGTAGCAGCCGCCCCGTGTCTTCGAGCTGTGTGGCCGCCTTCGATTATGATGGCGATGGCGACTTGGATCTTTTTGTCGGTGGCCGGCTGCGCCCACAGCTCTATGGCGTACCCACCGATAGCTACCTTTTGGACAACCAAGGGAAAGGTGATTTTAAGCCCAAGAATCTGCCGGAACTAAACGAATTGGGTATGGTGACGGCGGCGCTCTGGGCCGAGCTGGATGAGCACCCTGGCGTGGAGCTCGTGCTAGCTGGTGAGTGGATGCCCATCACTATTTTTAGCTTTCACCCCGATGGGCAGCTCCGCCAAAAAACAGCCATCCCCAACAGCCATGGCCTCTGGTATTCGCTGGCGCTGCTGGATGTGGATGGGCAAGGACAGCTGGCCATCGCAGCGGGCAATCACGGCCTCAATAGCCGCTTAAAGGCCAGCGTATCGGCTCCTTTGGTACTGCACGTCAACGACTTCGATGGTAATGGCAGGGCCGAGCAACTGCTGTGTTTTACCGATCCGGAAGGGCAGTTGGTACCCTGGGCCTTGAAAGACGATCTGGTGAAGCAATTGCCAGCCCTCCGCAAAGGTCTGCTGCGCTACGACGAATATGCGGGCAAGCATTTGGGAGAAATTTTTCCCGAAGCGGTGCTGGCGCGGTCGAAAGTGAGCCAAGTGGAGCAGCTAGGGAGCACCTTGTATCGTTATACACCCGGCGAGGGCTTTCAAGCCACGGCCTTGCCTATGGAGGCTCAGCTCTTTCCGGTCTATGCCATTGCGGTTGCCGACATCAACCAGGATGGTTTTGCCGATCTCTTGCTGGGCGGTAATCAGCGGATCGGGAAGCCAGAAATGGGAATTTACGCCGCTGGCTTCGGTCAGTTGCTACTCGGGCAGGCCGATGGCACTTTCCTGGCACCTTCCCCCAGCGAGAGCGGCCTGATACTAGACGGAGAAACCCGAAGCATCCAGCCGCTAGGGAAAAACACCTGGCTGGTGGGGCGGAATGACGCTGCGCCGCTGCTGGTGAAAACCAAGCTTCGTTCAATGGAACGCTGATGAAATAGAACGCGGATGACGCAGATGAATAGATGAATGCAGATATGGAATTTAGAAATCCTGTTAATTCTGTAAATCCTGTCTAAAAAATCAGCTAAAAATCTGCGTTCTATTAAATTAAAAATGATGTACAATTACTTAAACATGCAACTGATTTTTAAGCGAAAATATCCCATAATTACCGCTAGCTACTGGGCTATAGTGCTGCTTCTATCGGCTTGTATGCTGGTGAGCTGCAGCAAAGACGATGGCCAAGCGAATCAGGAAAAATATGAAAAGGCACTGGCGGAAGGCCTCGCCAGCCAAGAGCGGACCGACAAGCTGTTCTTGGGCATCCGTCTGGGGATGCGGCCGAAGGAATTTTTTGACCATTGTACCGATTTAAACCAGCAAAAGATCATCTTGGAAGGCAATGCTGGCAACACGGTGCGCTATGCGCTGCCTGGGATGGAGCATGCCACGACCATGAATTTCTTCCCCAAGTTCACCAAGGGCAGCCCCGAAAACCCCGCCAAGCTTTATGCGATGGACATGGAGTTTTCCTACGATGCCTGGGCGCCTTGGAACAAAGAATACTATTCCCTTAACCTGCTAAAAGACGTCACGAAGCGTTTTGTAGATTGGTATGGTAAGGATTTTATAGCCGTGCCCCACACTCAGTTGGGGCGCATCGTGGTGCAAGTAAAAAACAACCGCCGCACGGCCTTCTGGATAGTGGACGAGAGCACGGTGAGGGGCCGCATCATAGACCTAACGCTGGTGCCAGAAGAGCCGCTGGTGCCGCTGGCTATTGAGTCGCCCGTTTTTAGCAGCGATTCGTTGGCCATGGAGCACTTACTGGAGGAAAAGTAGTATATTGTGTTTTTTAAGGCGCAGCCTCTGAAGCGCCTTATTGATCGAAAAAACAAGCGTCTATGGCAGTTGGTAATTTTAGTACGGCAAACCAGACTTATCGCATGTTGATGGGCAATGGCTTGATGTATCGCGTACCTAGGTTTCAGCGAGATTATAGCTGGACGGACGAGGAGTGGGACGATCTTTGGCGAGATATAGAATATATCCTCAGCCCGGAAGGTGATACTGCTCACTATATGGGCTATTTGGTCTTGCAGAGTAGCGATAGCAAGCACTTTGATATAATTGACGGGCAACAAAGGCTGACGACGCTAAGCATTATCATTCTAGCGGTGCTATTCAGCTTACAAAAACTCATCGACAAAGGGCAGGATGCCGATAACAACAAACGTCGGCAGGAGCAGCTACGCAACTCCCTTATTGGTTATCTGGATCCAGTAAGCTTGGTTGCGAAGTCTAAGCTAACACTGAATAGGAACAATGATAGCTTGTATCAAAACTACTTAGTGCCGTTGCGAGCTGCGCCTAAAAGAGGCTTGAAGGCCACCGAACACCAAATGCGGAGGGCTTTTGAGTGGTGGGAAGCAAAAATAGGGAATAGCTACAAGGATGGCGTGCAGTTGGCGGGTTTTGTGGAACAGCTTATTGATAAGCTATTTTTCACAGTCATCACGGTTTCGGACGAGTTGAATGCCTACAAGGTTTTTGAAACATTGAATGCCCGTGGAGTGAGGCTATCTTCAACGGATTTACTGAAAAACTATCTCTTCTCGGTTGTTCATGCCCAGAATGAAGACGAGCACGAGTTGGCCGCCTTAGAACTGCAATGGGAAGAATTGGTTGGCAAGCTAGGTAGTGAAAGCTTTCCGGATTTCTTGAGAGCACATTGGAACAGCCGGCACCGTTTTTTGCGGCACTCGGAATTGTTTAAAAGAATCCGAGACCAAGTCAATTCGCGCGATCAGGTATTTGCATTGCTGAGAAATATGCAGACGGACGTAGATACCTATGTTGCTTTATCGAAGCCAGAGGACGAACTCTGGACAGGCGAGCAAAAAAGATATATCGGCGAATTGAGGATGTTTAACGTACGCCAGCTTTACCCTTTGCTGTTGGCTGCTTTTAGGCATTTTTCGCCGGATGGTTTTCGGGACTTGCTGCGCGTCTTGAGCGTCATCTCTTTTCGCTACAATGTGATCGCCAATAAGCCTTCCAATGAACAAGAGCGTGTTTATAATCACATCGCTGAGCAGATAGAGCAAGCAGGATGGGACTTCAAGACAGTACTACAGGCCTTGAAGCCCTTATACGATACCGATAAAAATTTTAAACATGCTTTCGCAAACAAAAACCTCCGAACGACCTCTTCTCGAAACAAGCGCATTGTAAGATACATTCTAGCCCAGTTGGAGGAGCACTTAGCCTCGGTAGCTATTGATATAGATAGCGATCGATTCAACATTGAACATATTATGCCTGAAAATTTATCGGAAGAATGGAGCCAGATCAGCGATTACGATCACGCGGCTTTTTTGTACCGTTTAGGGAATTTTACGTTACTGGCCAGTGGACAAAACCGTGACATTGGAAACGCTGGCTTTACAAGCAAAAGAGCTGTCTATTCGAATAGTGAGTTTCAAATAAGCCAGCGAGTTGCCAACGAAAATGGTTTTTGGGACGGTACGCGTATAGAAGCGCATCAGCAATGGATGGCCAATCAAGCTGCTGCCGTTTGGAGAGTTGGTCAGTTTCATCAATAGCCCTTGCCTGAGGCGTAGCCCTAAGTTTTTTTCAAACAAGCCAAAATGCTTAAATTTTTCATCAGTTTTTTCTTTCTGCTACCACTTCTCTTTCTCGCTAGCTGTCAGCCTGCTGGGGAGGTGCCAGAAGAGACCAATTTCCCTCACTGGGATGGGCAAACCCTATTCGAAGCCCTTTCGCCCGAAGCCAGTGGCGTGGATTTTGCCAATACGCTGTCTTTTCAACGGGATTTCAATATCTACACCTACCGAAATTTCTACAATGGCGGTGGGGTAGCCCTGGGGGATGTGAATAAGGACGGGCTGGTGGATATTTATTTCACGGGCAATATGCAGCCCAACCGCCTCTACCTCAACAAGGGGGATATGCAGTTTGAAGACGTTACCGAAGCGGCTGGGGTAGCCGGAAAAGGTGCCTGGAGTACGGGTGTTTCCATGGCCGACGTCAATGGCGATGGTTGGCTGGATATTTACGTCTGCAACTCCGGCGAAGTGAGTGGCGACAACAAAAAAAATGAGCTGTTTATAAATCAACAAGATGGCACGTTCAAAGAAGTGGCCGAAGATTGGGGCATCGCCGATTTGGGCTATGGCACGCATGGCGTGTTTTTTGATTACGACAAGGACGGCGATCTCGATCTCTACCTCCTCAATAATTCCTACCAAGCCATTGGGAGCTTCAATTTGCAGAAAAACGAAAGACTCAAGCGCGACCCCGTAGGTGGCGACAAGCTATTTCGCAACAACCTCCTATCAGCAGATGGCAGCAGCACCCCTAGCTTTACGGATGTAAGCGAAGAGGCGGGCATCTACGGCTCGGTCATCGGCTTCGGCTTGGGTGTAACAGTCGGAGACGTGAACAGCGATGGCTGGCAGGATATTTATGTCTCGAATGATTTTTTTGAGCGCGATTACCTGTATATCAACCAGCAAGACGGTACTTTTCAAGAAGTGCTCACCCAGCAAATGCAAAGCATCAGCGCCGCCAGTATGGGCGCCGATATGGCCGATATCAACAACGATGGCCATCCCGATATCTTCGTCACCGAAATGCTGCCCGAGCCCAATGCCCGCATCAAAACCGCTACCACCTTCGAGAACTGGAACCGCTACCAATACAATCTGGAGAACGACTACTTCCACCAGTTTACGCGAAATATGCTGCAGCGCAACAATGGCAACGGCTCCTTTAGCGAAATTGGCCGCCTAAGTGGGGTAGAGGCCACCGACTGGAGTTGGGGAGCCCTCATCTTCGATATGGACAACGATGGCTACAAAGACCTCTTCATCGCCAATGGCATTTATCAAGACCTGACCAACCGCGATTTCCTCGACTACATCGCCGATGAAGAAGTGAAGCGCAGCATCATCACCAAAGATGGCGTGGACTTTAAAGCCCTCGTGGATGCCATTCCTTCCAATCCCGTACCCAACTACGCCTACCGCAACCTAGGGCCCGAGGGCGATTACCGCTTCGAGAAAAAAAGCCGCGATTTCGGCCTCGATTATCTGGGATTCAGCAACGGCTCGGCCTATGCCGATTTGGATAATGACGGCGATTTAGACCTGGTGGTCAACAACGTAAACGCCACCGCCCATATCTATCGCAACCACGCCAGCCAGCGCGGCAACAACTGGTTGCAACTGTCTTTTAAAGGAACGGCCGCCAATACCTTCGCACTAGGCACCCGCGCCATCGCCTATGCCCAAGGGCAGCAATTCATGCTGGAGCACATGCCCATGCGAGGCTTCGAATCTACGGTAGATGCCCGTTTGCACTTCGGGCTAGGGAATATCCAACAATTGGATAGCCTTTTGATTTACTGGCCCGACGGCAGCCAGAGCTTCTACACCCAGGTCGCCAGCAACCAATGGCTACAGCTCGATCAGGCTCAGGAACCGAAGCGGGAAGCCGTAAAATTAGCGGATAAAAAACAAGCTTCGCCCTATTTGGAGGAACTTTCGGCCGCTGCTTTAGGCATTGCTTTCGAGCACAAAGAAAACCGATACAGCGATTTTGACAATGATCCGCTGCTCTATCACATGCAGAGTGCCGAAGGACCCGCTTTGTGCAGCGGTGATTTCAATGGCGACGGCCGAGACGATTTCTACATCGGCGGCGCCAAGGGCCAGCCCGGGCAGCTCTACCTCTCGCAAGGCGATGGCTATCAGGCCGTAAAGGGAAGTGATGGGCGCCCGATTTTTGCCCAGGATGCGGGCAGCGAAGACGTGGCCTGCGCCTGCTTCGATGCCAATGGCGATGGCCAGTTGGATCTTTACGTCGCCAGCGGCAGTAGCGAGTTTAGCAGCGTTGATTTTGCGCTGATGGATCGCTTATACTTCAACCAAGGGAAAGGTAGCCGCTGGGAAAAAAGCGCCCAGCCACTGCCTAGCAGCAGCCGGCCCGTCGTCAGCAGCACCGTAGTGGCACACGATATAGATGGAGACGGCGATATAGACCTCTTCGTAGGCGGCCGTATGCGCCCGGGCTTGTATGCCGCGCCAGCCAGCAGCTTCCTGCTCCTCAACGACGGAAAAGGGCAGTTCCAAGCGGCCGCAGGGGACGGCCTGAAAGACCTCGGCATGGTCACTGCAGCAGCTTGGATGCAATTGGGGGATGGCCAGGAAGCCCTACTAGTGGCAGGTGAATGGATGGCTCCAAAGCTGTTGCAATGGCAAAGTGGAACGCTGCAAGACATCAGCGAGCAATACCTACCCCAAGGTCTGCATGGCTGGTACCATACCCTTCTGGTGGCTGATTTTAATCAGGATGGCCGCGATGATATTGTGTTAGGCAACCACGGTCTTAACTCCCGATTTCGGGCATCTGCCGAGCGACCAGTGCAGTTGTACCTTAACGATTTTGATCAGAATGGCAAGGCCGAGCCCATCATCACTACCTGGGAGGGGGAGAAGGCTTACCCGATGGCGCTCTTGCACGATTTAACCAAACAAATGCCTGGGCTGCGCAAGCAATACATCCGCTACGAGTCGTTTGGCGATCAAGGCATCGAGGATATTTTTGATGTTGAGCTATTGAACCGCTCCTTGCTTTTGAAGGCGGAAGAGCTGCGCTCCATGATTTTGATCAGCGGAAAAGAGGGCTACCGTGCGCAGCCTTTGCCTATGGTGGCTCAGGAAAGCCCTCTATTTGCCCTCGCCAGTGTGGATGCAGATGGGGATGGCCACTTGGATTTGATCACAGGCGGGAATTTCAACTATGCCAAACCCGAAGTTGGGCGTTATGCTGCCGACAAAGGCAATTTGTTGCTCAATGATGGGCAGGGGAATTTCCGAGCCGCCGAACCCGCTTACGCCGGCTTGGGCTGGCGCGGGGAAATACGTAATATGTGCTGGTTGGAAAGCCCGGGCGGCTCGCGGCTTTTGTTGGCGAGAAATAACGAAGCGCCCTTGTTGTTTACCTGGCTACCCAAGGCTTCGCCAGCTAGCCGCTAAAGAAAATATGATGCCTTTTTTTGTGAAGTTTTGCCCGCATCGCTTCCGCTTCGAGGCCGGAGGAGCTGCCATAGCCTTGCTCCTTTTGAGTGGGCTTTGCTCCTGCGAGAGCCATATGCGTCCTATGGACAAGGGTCAAGAAGAAAAACCGCTTTTTGAAACGGTGGAAAACAGCGGTATCCGTAATGAGAACGAACTGCAACCCACCGAGGAAGCGAATATCATTACCTATTTGTACTACTACAATGGCGGCGGTGTGGCAGCCACCGATATCAATGGTGATGGGCTGCCTGACCTGTTTTTTACCAACAATCAGCAGCCGAACAAGTACTACATCAACCGAGGCAACTGGCAGTTTGAAGACGCTACCGAAGCTGCTGGCCTAGCAGGGAAAGGCGACTGGTCCACGGGCGTGAGCGTGGTGGATGTGAACGGGGATGGGCTGCCTGATATTTACGTCTGTAATGTGGCGGGTTATTTGGGCTGGCAGGGCGGCAACGAGCTATTTATACAGCAAAAAGACGGCACTTTTGTGGAATCCGCTGCTGAATATGGCCTCGATTTCGAGGGTTTTGCTACCCAAGCCTACTGGTTCGACTACGACGGTGATGGTGATTTGGATATGTATTTGCTCTGCCACAGCGTTCACAACGACGCTAGTTTTGGGCGGGCCAATTTGCGCGGAAACCCCGACCCCGTGGCGGGCGACCGGCTCTATGAACAGTTGCAAAAGCCAGATGGAACACCTATTTTCCGGCTAATCAGCGAAGTGACGGAAGACGGGCGGGCTGCTGCTGCTTTTCAGGCTAATGGGATTGGCTCACGCCCAGACCCAGACGGGCGTGCCGGCGGGCATAAATGCAGGAGCAGTGTCCATGAAAAAGGAGCCATGCCTTCTCTATCCAAGCCCAATGGCCATACGGGAGAAGCTCCTCCTAAAACGACCTTCGAAAGCGGCCTATACACCTCCAAAATTGGTTACGGACTGAGTGCTGCCATCGCTGATTTTTCGGGCAACGGCCGGCCAGATCTGTATGTTTGCAACGACTTTTCTGAAAACGACTACCTCTACTTCAACAAGCGGTGTGATGGCCCCCTTTTTCGGGAAAATATCCGCCAAGCGATGGGGCATACCTCCAATTTTAGCATGGGCAGCGATGTTGGTGATTTAGACAACGACGGCTGGCTCGATCTCTTCACTCTCGATATGCGCCCTGCTGATGAATTTACGCTAAAACATACCGTGAGCGCCGACCCCTACAATGTTTACAGCATCAAGCGCGAATTTGGCTACTACCACCAGTTTCCTCGCAATCAGTTGCAATGGAATCGAGGGGAGGGCTATTTTAGCGAGATCGGTCAAATGGCTGGCGTAGCCGCCAGCGACTGGAGCTGGTCGGCGCTCATTGCCGATTTTGATCTGGACGGGCACAGCGATATTTTCGTCAGCAATGGTATCTGGCGGCGCCCCAATGATCTTGATTACCTAAAATTTACCAGTACTGAGCAGGCTGCTAGCCAAGTGAGCAATTTGGAACTAGCCGAGCAGATGCCGCCTGGTTTGGTGGCCAATGTAGCCTTCCGCAACCTCGGTAAGCTACAGTTTGAGGACGTGGCCAAGGCTTGGGGCTTAGACCTGCTGGGGGCTTCCTCCGGAGCCGCTTATGCTGATTTTGATCAAGACGGCGACCTCGATTTGGTGGTCAATAACCTCAATGCTCCGGCTAGCCTCTACCGCAACACCCGCCGAAGCATGGAAAGCCTTCCCCCCAATTTTTATCCCGTAGCCGATAGTAATTTAATCCAAGTTTCGTGCTATTCGGATGGTTTGGTAGCGGTGGATTGGTCTTTGGTGCTATCGGGGCCCTCTATCCGCTTGTCGCTATCGGATGGTAGCCAGCGAAGCATCCCGACCACGCCGCAGCGGGGCTTTCAGTCGCAGTCGCAAAACAAATGGATTGGGCGCTTGGCGGAAGGGCTGAGTTTACAGAGCGTTTCCATAGGTGGTAGAGAAATCGGACAAGCTGCCTGGCCAAATGTAGTGGTTTTGCGACAGGAAGAAAACCGTTACATTGATTTCGATGCCGAGCCCCTGCAGCCTTGGTCTTTAAGCGACGAAGGCCCGGCCGTGGCTAAGGGGCGAGTAGGGGAGCGGCAAGGATGGATATTTGTAGGAGCCGCACATGGGAAACGAGCGGGGTGGATAGAGTATTCGCCCGACGGTAGGCTTGTTATTAAGCCTTTTAGCCCTGAATCAGCCATTGGCCGCGATTCGCTGTTTGAGGATGTGGCTGCGCTGCTTTTCGATGCCAATGGCGATGGGTTTAATGACTTGTATGTGGTGTCTGGCGGTGGGCAGGTCAATTCTCCGCCAGCTTTTTTTGCTGATCGTCTTTACTGGGGCAGCGCGGCTGGCTGGCAGCGCTGTGAAGACTGTTTACCGACGGATTTCAGGGCCAATGGCAGTTGTGTAGTTTCGGCCGATTTCAATGGGGACGGTTTTCCTGATCTCTTTGTGGGCGGCCGAGGGCGGCCGGGCTACTACGGCCAGCCAGGCGAGAGTCGCGTTTTACTGAACGACGGTCAGGGGCGTTTTAGCTATGATCCCGCATGGGCTTTTACGGATATAGGTATGGTTACTTCTGCCTTGTGGCAGCCAATTGAGCAGCGTCTGGTGTTGGCTGGCGACTGGATGCCGATCTCTTTGTTGGAACGAAGCGAGGAAGGCTGGCAGCGATCCATCATCCCCGAGAGCGAAGGCCTATGGCGGCAGCTCACTCCCTTGGCAGATGGCAGTTTTCTGGCGGCCAATTGGGGCTGGAACAGCGCCTTGGGGCGGCCTAGCCTCAAAGAGCCGCTCCAACTCTATCTGGCCGACCTCGATCAGAACGGCAAGCCCGACCCCATCATCACCTATTACTGCGAGGGCCAGCAGCATACTTTGGCGGATAAGGACGAGCTCAGCGCTCAGTTGCCCATTTTACGGAAGAATAATTTGAGTTATCAAGATTTTGCTGGCCGCAGCTTTGCGGAGAACTTTCCAGCGCTAGTGGGGGCATCCTCTCTGCGCGCACACACCTTGGCGCATACCCATTTTCGGTCCAAGCCAGGAGGGCAATGGGAAGCCATTCCGCTAGCCGACGCGCTGCAAATCACGGCCGTCAATGACATCCTTCCACTGAGCGATACCGAGTGGCTGTTGGCAGGCAACGAATTGGAGGTCTTGCCCCGCATTGGGCGGCAGGATGCGGCGGCGCTGCAATTGGCTCAGCAGCGCGATAGCCTTGGGCCATGGGAGGTAGTGTGGGTGCCGCGGGCGGCAGCTTCATCGTTTGGGGCAGTGCGGCGGCTGCTTCGTCTGGAGGATGGGGTGATTGTAGGATTTTAGTTTTTGGTACTACTCCAACTGCTTCCTAGCCAAAATGCTTCTACCGAGGGTAATGCCATCGGCATATTCCAGTTCGCCGCCGAAGCTAACCCCCCGAGCGATGCTGCTTACCTGTACTTGGCAGCCGTCTAATTTTTTGTGGAGATAGAAAATAGTGGTATCGCCTTCTATGGTAGGGCTGATGGCCATAATGATTTCCTTCACCGCTTCGGTTTGGGCGCGGTGCACGAGGTCTTCGATATTGAGATCGCTGGGGCCGATGCCTTCGATGGGGGATATGACCCCACCCAAGATGTGGTAAAGCCCACGATACTGCTGGGTATCTTCAATGGCCATGAGGTCGCGGACAGATTCCACTACGCAAATAATGCTGTGGTCTCGGCTTTTATCGGAACAGATACCACAAACATCAAAATCGCTGAGGTTGTGGCATTGCTGGCAACTTTTAATTTCGTTGCGAAAGCGCAGCAGGGCACCCGAGAATTGTTCGGTTGTTTCGCGCGGTTGTTGGAGCAAGTGTAGTACAAGGCGCAGGGCTGTCTTGCGTCCTACACCGGGCAAACTGGCAAAAGCCTCCACGGCATCGGCGATAAGTTGGGAGCTGAATTGCATAAATTGATCTAGCGTTGGCACAAAAGTAGCGAGAACTTACGACATTTTAAGTGCTGTTGGGTCAACAATACGGGCCTTAGGTAGTTTTCTTTCTTAATAAAGAGTGCTCAAAATTTTGCTAAGAAGTTTTTTGGTGGCAAATTTGCGGCGCTTTGTGGTTTTGGTTTCGAGCCAAAGCGGCAAACCAATAAAAGCGCAATACACAGTTTAAAAGTACAATAGAAATATGGCAGAGGTAATCCGCATGCCCCGCATGAGTGACACGATGGAAGAAGGCAACATCGTTGCCTGGCTCAAGAGTGAAGGGGATACCGTAGAAACCGGCGAGACGCTGGCGGAGGTTGAAACCGATAAAGCAACGATGGAGCTAGACTCCTATTTTGATGGTGTTTTGCTGCACATTGCTGTGAGAGAAGGAACCGTACCTATTGATGGCGTAATTGCCGTCATCGGCGAAGAAGGGGAGGACTGGAAAGCTGCCATTGCCGCTGAAGAAGGTGGAGCAATAGCTGCGACAGAATCGGCTGCAACCGAGTCGGCGCCTGCTGCTCCTTCAGCTGTACCCGCAGCTGCAGAGCCAAGCGCATCTGGCAGCGGCGAAACAGATCGGCTAAAAGCCAGTCCGCTAGCCAGAACGATGGCGAAAGAAGCCGGTGTTGATCTGGCTCATATTCAGGGTAGTGGAGAAAATGGCCGTATTGTAAAGCGCGATGTGGAGGCAGCCATGGACGCCCCCGCCGCAGTAGCTCAGCCTGCTCCTGCGTCTAGCCCTGCTCCCAAAACAGAATCTGCTCCGAAAGCAGAAGCTGCTCCTGCGGCGGTACCCAGCTTCTCTTTTGGTGCTGGCGAGAGCCGTTACGAAGAGGTAGCCGTTAGCCAAATGCGCAAAGTGATTGCCCGCCGATTAGGCGAGTCGAAGTTCTCGGCACCTCACTTCTATGTGACTGTGGAGATCAACATGGGTAAGGTGAGCGAGCTAAGGAACCGCTTAAACGAGGTAGCGCCAGTAAAAATCAGCTTCAACGATCTCGTAGTAAAAGCCTGTGCCATTAATTTGCGTAAGCATCCGGCTATCAACAGCTCTTGGTTAGGCGATAAGATCCGCGTCAACCACGATGTGAACATTGGGGTAGCCGTGGCGATTCCCGATGGGCTGCTGGTGCCGGTGGTGCGCTACGCCGACATGAAATCGCTTTCACAAATTAATGTAGAAGTCAAAGAACTAGCGGGCAGAGCCAAGGGCAAGAAACTCGCTCCTGAGGAAATGACAGGCAATACCTTCACCATTTCCAACCTAGGGATGTTTGGTATCGAGGAGTTCACAGCCATCATCAACCCGCCCGACGCCTGTATCTTGGCCGTTGGGGGCATCAACGACAAGCCTGTGGTGCAGAATGGTCAAATTGTGCCTGGTAAGCTGATGAAGGTGACCCTTAGCTCCGATCACCGTGTGGTGGATGGCGCTAGCGCGGCAGCCTTCCTCAACGACCTGAAAGCGACTTTGGAAGACCCCATTCGCTTGCTGGTTTAAGCTGCTTGGCTGAAAATATACAAAGGCTTGTACCGAGGTGCAGGCCTTTGTTCGTTATAGGTAAAAGCTCAAAAAAATATTCACGATGGAAAATACCTCCCCCACCACTTTGGTTTTGGGCGCCACGACCAACCCAAGTCGTTATGCCCACATCGCCACGCGCCGCCTGCTGGCTAGCGGGCATCGGGTAGTTTTGGTAGGTATCCGCGAGGGGGACGTAGCGGGCATTCCTATCCACTTAGGGCAGCCTGAGATTGAAGAACCAATAGATACCGTAACACTTTATGTGGGCCCACAGCATCAAGCGAGCTACTACGATTTTTTACTTGGCCTATCGCCGCGCCGGATCATTTTTAATCCGGGCACGGAGAACCCAGTGCTGATGCGTTTGGCAAAGGAAAAGGGAATTGAAACCGAGCAGGCTTGCACCTTGGTTTTGCTATCCACTGGGAGCTACTAGGGAATGGAAAAGCTCGGTAGGTTGCGCTCAGCAGGGATACTTCGTTTGTTGTGGATAGCGGTTGTTTGTCTGGTATTGGGCTACGCATTTCGGGCTTTTTCAGCGGATTTGCCTTTCCGCAGCTTGCTGTGGGACGAGGGTTTGCTGCGGCCTTGGGTAGAGCGCGGCGGCGGCACTTGGGCCGGCTGGGTGGGCGCGCAAGGAGGCGGAAATAAGCTGGGCTACTGCTTGAAGCTTGTTTTTTTAGCTATACTCTCTTGGGCGTTTTTAAGCTTGTTGCGCGCAACGGAAAATAGGCCTCCATACCGCTCGATGCTCGTTTTATCGCTGCTTTTGGGAACGATCATATTGCTGCAAACCAAGGAAAATTTTTGGCGTTGGGGCTATTTTGTGGAGCATGCGCTTCAAATTGCTTCACCCTTGGTCTTGGCCGCTTACTGGCGTAGCGGGCTCACGGCGAGCTTGCACCTGGGGATACGGCTGCTTATCGCTCTTACCTTTATTGGCCATGGCTTGTATGCAGTGGGTTTTTATCCAGTGCCCCACCATTTTTTGTGGATGTTTTCGGAGGGAATGGCTCACGCCCCAATACGGGCACTATGTGCAGGAGCCGTGTTGACGGAAGGAGCCGTGCGGACGGCGCTGAAAATAGCGGGTTTCCTCGATTTCTTTTCCGCGCTCCTTTTGTTGCTACCTTTTCGGAAGCTGCAATTGCTAGGTTTGCTCTGGATCATTCCTTGGGCTTTGCTTACCACGATGGCGCGCTGGTGGTCTTATGCAGATGCCAGCACCTTGAGTGATTTGCTCATTTTTTGGACGCCCGAGGTGCTGTTGCGCTGTCCGCATTTTTTATTGCCTTTGGTTTGTTGGATTTGGCCTTTGGGGGAGATTTCTGATCCACGGACGACTACGTCAACGTAGTCGTCCATAGACGTATTAACGTATCAACGTAGTCGTCCAAACCCAAGCCTTAGGGAAGAAACCACGCTCTTGCCCCAGAGCAATTCAGCAACACCTTCCACGGTGTGTGCGCAAATAAAATATAAAAATACATTAAAATTTATAATTACAAAATATATTTTAATATTTTGTTGGAAAAAGTAAGCTCACAACAACACCCAATATTTCCTTAACTTTGCAGTTATCAAAATAAAGTCTTTCGGAAATGAAAAAAACACTATTGATCACGGGTGGAGCAGGCTTCATTGGGACCCACCTGCTGCACTTATTGGTGCGCAAATACCCCGATTATCAAATTGTGAATGCCGATGCCCTCACTTACGCCGGCAATCTTGAGAACCTACGCGAGATAGAAGATGCTCCCAACTATCATTTCCGAAAACTGGATATCCAGGATTCTGCTGCTGTAGAAGCGCTGTTCACGGAGTTTTCCTTCGATGGCATCATCCATCTAGCAGCGGAGAGTCACGTAGATCGTTCCATCAAAGACCCTACGGCCTTTATCCTTACGAATGTGTTGGGAACCGTCAATTTACTCAACGCCGCTAAAGCAGCGTGGAGGGATGCTTTTGAGGGCAAATTATTTTACCACGTCTCTACCGACGAAGTTTATGGCTCTTTGGGGGCAACAGGCTACTTCACGGAGCAAACACCCTACGATCCGCGTTCTCCTTATTCGGCTAGTAAGGCGAGTAGCGACCATTTTGTGCGGGCTTATTACCATACTTATGGTTTGCCCATTGTTATCAGCAATTGCTCTAATAATTACGGCTCTTATCAGTTTCCTGAAAAGCTATTGCCCCTAATGATCAACAACATCAAGCACAACAAAGCTCTACCTGTGTATGGCGATGGGCAGCAAGTGCGTGACTGGCTGTGGGTAGGTGATCATTGTACAGCGATCGACCAGATTTATCACGCTGGTAGCGTTGGTGAAACCTACAATATTGGAGGACATAACGAGCGTAAAAACCTGGAGATTGTACATGCCCTTTGCGATCTATTGGATCCCATGCTAGGGCGTGCTGCGGGGACCAACCGACAGCTTATCAGCTTCGTGACCGATCGTTTGGGCCACGACCGCCGCTACGCCATCGACTCCAGCAAACTTCAGAAAAGCCTCGGCTGGCGCCCCAGTGTTGGGGTGGAGGAAGGCTTGAAAATGACGGCTCAGTGGTATTTGGACAATGCCGATTGGCTCAGCCAAGTAACGAGTGGCGCCTACATGGATTACTACGATAAGATGTATGCTTAGCCGACTAAGCCAATAATTTTTCCTTTTGTTCAGCGAACTCTTTAGCAGTAATGATACCGCGTTCGTGTAGCTCGCCTAAGGCTTGTAGGCTTTGGAGCAAATCAGATGTATTGCTTGTCGGCTCGTCTGATGATTGGTCTAAATCAGGAAGTTGGAGTTCAGTTTCGTTGCTGCTCATTGCGGGCACCAAACTGAGCTGTCGGTAATTATTTTGTCGGAAGCTAGCGAAGGCAGGCTGTGCCCGAAGCCATTCTAGGGCTGCATGGGTTTCGATTCGTTCAGGTTCTATCAGCCCATAACTGATGGCCAATTCTAAGTGGTGGAGCGCTTGGGGTAGCTTTCGCAGCTGAGCAAAGGCACAAGCTAGGTTGAAATGTACACCCGGATCATCTGCTCTGACGGCCAGCGCATCGCTGAAAGCCTCGATTGCCAAGTCGTAGTCTCCGCTGCGGTAGTAGTCCACTCCTTCTGCTTTAAGGTCTTGTATATTGAGCGGCGCCGTTACTTGGCTTTGGTGTTTGTTGTATTTTTTATCGAAGCGTTCCTTGGGCATCACCAGGAACAAGAGCCCTTCGAGGAAAGCAGAAAGGAAAAGCATACCCAAGAGGATGCCTGGTGCATCGCTGTAGGATTCGGAAGTTACAATTACCAAGCCCACGAAAGCCAGAAATCGCACGATACCCCAGAAGTGCTGCCCGAGGTAAAAGCGATGTGCCCCAAAGCCTCCCAGCAAGATGCCGAGGATACCAGCAGTGTATTTATTTAACATAGTACGAAGCTTGTTTTGAAAGCGAAAGATCAGCACCCAACGGGCAACATCAAAATCTTGGAAACAAAAGTATAGGAAAAATAGATAAAAGCTAGTTTTTATCCTACTATTGGCCACTCAAAGAGGATATTTTAAAAATAAATTACATCTATTAGTATCAAAGCCGAATATTATGCTTACCTTTGTAACGGCTGATAGGAATATCGTTTAATAGTCGAAAGTAAAACTAGCCGTTCTGGCTGGTGTTGTTGTCCTCTTTTAAGTCTTTTGTTGTTAGCTTGCGCAACTGCCCCACGGCAGATGGCTTGCCCTCGTAGTTTCTGCTTTGAGGGCTTTCCTTCCCGGTGTCTGTAGTTGCGTAGTACTTTTATTTTTTACGTAATTTTGTTTTTAGATGAATATTTTTGTTGCAAAGCTTAGCTGGGATACCCAGAGTGATGACCTTCGGGAAGCATTCGAAGCTTTCGGTGGAGTTGCTTCCGCTAATGTAATCACAGACCGGGCTACTGGTCGCTCCAAAGGTTTTGGTTTCGTTGAAATGGATAACGACGACGAAGCTAAATCTGCTATCCAAGAGTTAGACAACTCAGAGTTGGATGGCCGCACGATCGTTGTTAAAAAAGCAGAGCCACGCAAGGAGCAATCCAACCGTTGGTAGTTGTTCGTTAGAACTATAGATCGACAAGGGTATCGTGGCCTCGGCTATGATACCCTTTTTTTATTTTGGCAAAAATGGGGAATGTCTTTATTTTTGCCTATGCAATTTTATTGCCCATGATTTCGGCTGTTCCGGAGTCATTTTTTTGGCAACTATCATCAAACACAGTTCAATGACAGATCATCAGATTTCAACCGACTTAGCCGGCTGGCGCAAAATTATTCGTCCTTACCAACAAACCAATAATAGAAAGGCGATTCTACAAATTCTCACTTCTTTCCTTCCTTTCCTAGCTTTATGGGGTCTGATGTACTACACCATCAGCTGGTCTTTGTGGCTGACTTTGGTGTTAGGGGCCTTGAATGCTTTCTTCATGGTGAGAATTTTCATTATACAGCATGACTGTGGTCACCAATCCTTTTTTGCTAATCGGAAAATAAACAATCGGTTGGGGCTTTTCTCTAGCCTGTTCACCAGTGTTCCCTATCATTACTGGAGCGAGATGCACAATTATCACCATGTACATAACGGACAAATTGAGCAGCGCGGCTTGGGAGATATTTATTTCCTTACCGTAGCAGAGTACAATGCTAAGAGCCCTTGGGGAAAGTTCATGTACCGTGTATTCAGAAATCCCTTCGTTCAGTTCATTCTATCACCCGTTATTTACCTAACGGTAACACTTCGGATTCCTTTTCCGCGTCTGAAAACATGGGCCGATGTGAAAAATTCTCATTTGCTGGATAATGTACTGATTTTCGGGTTTTATGCCTTGCTTTCCTACCTTTTAGGCTGGAAAGCTTTCGTGATCATTCAGGGGAGCATCTTATTTACCTTTGGGCTGATTGCTTACTGGTTCTTCTATGTACAGCACCAACATGAGGAGAACTACAATGAGGAGCTAGAAAACTGGGACCACCTCATCGCCTCCATCCGGGGCACTACTTTCTATGACTTGCCTGCTATCGTGATGTGGGCCACGGGTTATATTGGCTACCACCACATTCATCACCTCAATTCCAGTATCCCCAGCTACAACTTAAAGGCTTGTGTGGAGGAAAATCCCATTCTCAGTAAGTATGTACTGACGCTTGGCTTCTGGGAAAGCTTAAGCTTCATGAAGCACAAGCTTTGGTGTGAGGATACTAAGCGCATGGTGTCGTTTCAAGAATACAACCAAGTTCACGCGGTGGCTTAGTTAAGCGGCTGATCGCTATAGTGTTTCACTTATCTTCTCTATTCGGGAGAGGCAGCAATTCTTATAATGGCTCACGCAGGAGCAAAGGATACCAGTTGCAGCTATTTTATGGGCCTCCCAACCTAGCTGGAAACCAGGATGGGTTGGGAGACCAGCCCGCTTGGCTATTGCGGTGGGAGAGATAGCCTAGGAATTCGCTGCGACCAAATCAAGTGCTACTGTGCAACACCTTTCTACCAGCCTTTCGTTAAGTGCTATGCTCGCAAAGCATCTACCTTTTCGTATGGTTGCTCTTGGCTCGTGCTGTGGGTATCCCTACTCGGTTCAGGAGCGAAATGTTGCTCTAACAGTGTCATCATCTTGCCCTGGAGGAGTTCTTGAACGGTGAATATATGGCAATCGACGGCTGATTCTGCTTCTTTCATGAGCAGTTGGCTGGCAGTAAATAAACCGCTTACAAGCAAGGGGCGGATGCCCCAACTTTTCAGTAGCTGTAAACCAGAAATAACGCCAAGGCTATCGCCACAAGACATAACAACGCCCGAGATGGTATCCATGAATTCAGAACTGAGTAGCAGTTCTTTCGTTTCTTGCTGTAGGATGCCATCTGCTATTTCCATAATGATATAGTCTGGGGCAACTTGGCGATTGCACTCATCCAATAGGTCTTGGTAGAGGGATAATAGCGTGGGGATGCCAAGCTGGAAGGTAGAGGGCAAGCCCCGCTGAGAAAAGTCGGTGACATAATCGGCTCCGCGGTCGAAGCAATAAATGGTATCTTTAGGATAAGCTGTTCCCGTGAGTTTGATGTAAGCACTGGTGTAGCCAGCGGCGCTGATCCCGGCACAAAGATGGGCTGCGGTAGTTGTCTTTCCGCTGTCCATAGAGGAGCCAACAGAGAGAATTACTTTTGCTCTTTGCGTATCTGCCCGAAAAGGTACCAGGCAGGCGCGTGTATTGATCACCTTTCCATCTGGGGCGGTTGCGAAAGCCAATAGTTCCAGTGGAAGGGCTTGGCCGATGTAGGTTTGGTTTTGGCTGGCGACTTGTGCCACAACACCGCCACGGCCTACTAACTCAACCGCTCGCGTAGGCTGTGTTGGGAGGTAAGCCTCGTATTGGTTGGTTGCGTAGCGGGTTCCGAAGGTTGCCATAATGAGGTCGTTGGTAAAGAGGTAAGTACTTCCAGTTGCTGGAGTTTTCATGTATTTACCATCGCAGTCGATTACACGGAAGAGACCCACGTCGCCGATTTGGGGAGTGTAGGTATCGGGTAGTTGTGTATCCCAGTTGAGGTGAGTACCAACGGAGGCACATGTGTAGGCTACCTTAATTTTTTTTGACATACGTGTGATTTTTGATTTTTACTTTGATTAAGTAGTGCCACAAGCACTACTTGTTCGAATACGGTAGTTGAAAAGGAAGTTTTACAATGAATCTTGAAGAAGATATCGGATTGAAACCCTAGCGAATTCGTGGGGCGTGGCCTCAATTCATCGCTGAACAAAACAGTTGGCCTTGGGGTTTTTTCCCCAATGTTAACATTAGGTTACCGGCTATTGCCAATAGAGTGGTAGTTTGATACCTTTCTATTCTTAACTTGGCGACTATGGCTTATAATAAAGAAAGGATCGGATAGTGAAAAGAAAAGGTTTCGCTGCTCCCTACCGCATCTCATACTTCTGTAGTCGCGCTTCCAGGGGACCATTCATGAGGGGAATTTTACGGCTTGTCCGCAGACCCACGTGCTTGAGGGCATCGCGGTTGGCGCTAAACAGCCAAGCGGTATAGCCTTGGTATCGCTGTTTCAGGGCATCGCCAATTTCTTTGTATAAGCCTTCAATATTACCGGTGCGCAGCCGTAGCTCGTAAGGAGGGTTGGTTAGGAGAATCGCTCCGGGCTCTTGGTTAGGCAGCGGAGCTGGTGGGACACTTTCCTGAATACGGTTGGTTGTTAGCTGAACCTGCTGCTGCAAGCCAATACTTTTTAGAGCCTCTCGCGTATCCGCTACGGATTTATATTCGCTATCGCTACCCACAATAGGGTGAGGTGCTTGCCGCTCTTGGGCGCGTGCCTCGTTTTGTAAGGCAATAAAGCGGGCTTCGTCGTAATTGGGCCAGTTCATAAATCCGAAGTTGCGGTAAGCACCTGGAGCCCGCTGGGTAGCGATCATGGCCGCTTCGCAAACAAGGGTGCCAGACCCACACATGGGATCAATAAATGGCTGCTCGCCATCATAGCCTGCGAGGAGTAGCAGACCAGCGGCCAGCACTTCATTTAGGGGAGCCTCCGCAGCACCTTTTTGGCGATAGCCTCTGCGGTGGAGACCATCGCCAGAGCTATCCAGGCTCACGGTGGTATGCCCCAGTTTGCTAATATGAATATTGAGCCGCAGATCGGGATTTTCTTTTTCCACACTTGGACGTACACCGGTTTTTTCGCGGAACTGGTCAACAATGGCGTCTTTGGCTAGGCGTGCTACGAATTGGCTGTTGTTGAACCGCTCGCTTTGCACCACCGTATCTATCCAGAGGGTTCCTGCTTGGTGGAGGTATTGGCTCCAATCTGTTTTTCCCAGCATCCGATAGAAAGAAGACTCATCGTAGGCCATAAACTTAGCGACCGGTAGCATCACCCGCAATGCTGATCGCAAATGGATATTAGCTGCATAGAGCAGCGACAAATCCCCTTGGCAGTGGAGCATTCGCCGACCTATCTCAATTTCCGTCCCGCCCAGCGCAGCTATTTCTTGGGCACAGACTTCCTCGAAGCCGGCCATTGTTTTGATTATTAGTTCCATTGCGCACGAAGGTACGGCGACGGTCTCATTCTTCCTCCAATTCGCCGATATGAAAGAGTGCATCCCCTTGGTTGACGACGGCAGAATTGACGTGCCCAATTAAATAACCGTCTTTTGGTGAGAAGATACGTTTGTCCTTGGCGCTTCCGTGTGGATCGCAAATAACGCCTAGTGGCTCCCCTTTCCTTACTTGGTTCCCACTCGATTTAAACCAGCGGAAAAGTCCTGCTTGGTGGGCGCGCAGCCAGCTACTTTTGTAAATTTCTCTACTCTTTACGGCATGTGCCAGTGCGCTATTGCTGTTGGGGAGCATACCAAAATGGAGAAGCAGCCGCTGAATACCTTCGCAGCCTACTTGTAGGCTAAAGCCATCATAGCGCTGGTTTTCGCCCCCTTCAAAGGTGAGGATGGGAATTTGTAGTTTCTGTGCAGTCTTTCGCAGCGACTTCACAGGTGCTTTGCTAGCAATCATCAAGGGAGCACCGAAAGCCGCTGCGATTTCTTTAGATTTTTCGTCATCCGGGCTGTATCGCAATTGTGGATAGTTGTAGATACCGCCTCCACCAGTATGAAAATCGATGCCAAAATCTACCAAAGGGAGTATTTCTTTGCTTAGCGCATGCGCCACCCTAGATGCCAAAGAACCGCTGGCTAGTCCGGGGAAGGATCTGTTGACATCTCTACCGTCTGGCATATCCCTGCTTAGATTGATAAAGCCATACACATTCAGTAGTGGAATAACGATGACGCTGCCTGCCAGAAGCTGTTCAAAAATAGCACTCGCTAAGCCACGCCGTAGGATCTCGATGCCGTTGATTTCGTCGCCATGCACGCCGCCCAGTAGCAAGATAACGGGCCCTGGCTTAAGTGATCGGAAGACATGTGCTTTGATCGCAATGTTGGTGCCGCTGGGTAGCTCGCCAACGGCCAAATCTACGATCTTGGATTGGCCGGGGTACAATGCGATGTCTCGGACAACTAATGGATGGATAATCGCTTCATGATCTTTCATAGGATTAGAAAAAGCTAGCGTTGCTAAAAGTTTTACGAGCGGCTATTATTCTTCGTGTTGTTCGCTGGGCAGGTAAATCAGCTCAATTCTTTTGTCAATTTGCAGGTAGGTAGTAGCGACGCGCTGAAGATCAGCCACACTGACTGCTCGGTACCTTTCTTGATCGGTATTGATGCGCTCTAGGTCACCCAGGGCAGCATAGATGCACAATTCACTACCCAAATTGGTAAGGCTCAAATCGCTGTAATGGTCGCGTACCTCTAGGTGGTTGATCACCTTACGGAGCTCTTCTTCGGCGATCGCCGACCGCACGACTGAAACAATAGTATCTAAAAGGGCTACGAAGGCTGCCTGGGGGTCTTCTTCTTCATTGACGCGGCCCTCTATTACCAAGAGACCGGGATCGAAGCTCTCACTCAGGCTGGCTTCGAGGTGGTAAAAGCGTTCTTGGTCGCGGACAAGGGCTTTGTAGAGCCTGGAGGAACGGCCACCACCCAATAGAAAAGCCAATACATCCAAGGGATAAAAATCGGGATGTAAACGACCAGGCATCGGGAAAGCCAAGTAGATCGCTGGGGTAGGAACATCGGCCACAATGGTTTTCTGGCGTAGGCCTCCGAGGGCGTCTTCTTCTGGAAAGGCTGCTTCCAGACCGTTTTCACCCGGAGGAATATCGCCGAACCAATAGGCTATTTTTTCTTTAGCCACTGCAGTATCAAATTTACCACATAGCGAGAGGATAGCTTTGTTGGGGCGGTAGTGTTGGTAAAAAAAAGCCTTTACTTCATCTAAGGTGGCTGCGGCTATATCTTCGAAATTGAGGCCAATAACAGGCCAGCGATAAGGATGTTTCCGATAAGCCAACTCGTAAAGTTGGTGGTAGGCATCGCCGTAAGGCTCCTCCAGACAAGTTTCTTTGAATTCCTCCACCACCACTTTTTGCTGAGTGTGCAAGATTTTTTCTGAAAAATTCAGGGCTTTCATACGGTCGCTTTCCAGCCAGAGGACGGTATCCAGGTTCTCGGCAGGTACGATATCGTCGTAGATAGTGAAGTCGCTGGTCGTGAAGGCATTGTTGTCTCCTCCAGCTAAGTGGAGGTGGTCATCGAAGTTGTCCACATTCTCGGAGCCAGCAAACATCAGGTGTTCAAAGAGGTGAGCAAAGCCTGTTCGTTTGGGCGGATCGTTGCGGCTCCCAACTTTATACAGGATGTTGAGCGCCACCAGCGGCCGGCTCTCGTCGGGGTGCAGAATAACTTCCATGCCGTTGGCCAAAGTGTAATGTTCGTATTGAATCAAAATAGCAAGCTTTATGCAAATGGGGTAATTATAAATTAGAAAGCCAAAGATACACCAAAAAACAAGCTTGAAGCATCTATCACACATGAACAGCCTTCCGTTCACTTCTTACATTTTGGTGTTAATGGCTTCGCTACTAGCGGCAGGTTGTAGAGACTATCAAAGCAGGACTTCTGCTACGGCCTACCCGCTGGATTACTTTCGCTTGTACGATGCCCAGGGATGGGTACTACATATAGAAGGGGATGGGAGTGCTTATTTGCAGCATCAATCCGCGGCAGGCCACAAGATGATGTTTCCACCCGCCAGTCTTCAGTTTTTACCGCTACCGGAGCATTTTTTGCATTGCGCCGAGAACAATACCCAGCTGAGCTCCCCATCCTGCCCCAAGGCAATCTATTTTTCTGAACAGGAGAATCGAAAGACGGTTTGTTATTGTCCACAAAAAATCTGGATAAAAAGTCTGTTTCAACAAGCGCACACGAAGATGAATAGCCTGAATGATAAGGCCGTCGGTAGTCGAATTTTGAAGCGAAAATGGTTACAACATCCTCCCTTGGGCTGGGATGTTGCCGCTTATTGAGCATAAACTTTGCTCCTCTTTTTAGTTTTTGCTCCTGCGCGAGCCAATAGTGTGTAAATGTGCTTGATTGAGGTGATAGGCATGAACTATACTGTCAGCCGATTAGGGTGGAGCTAGTTGATATAATAAGAAGGCTGTTGATGATCGCACAGATATATTGCTCATGGCCCCAGACGGGTACCCAGTAAGGGCTGCAGGCAAGTGCAGGAGCCGTGTTAGCCCATAGGAGCCGTGTATGGGCGGGGGGCTAGTGACCTAAGGCTTCATACAACTTCAGCCATTGTGGCACGATTTTATCGGAGCGGAAGCGCTCGGCATACAGGCGGCCTGCGCGGCGCATCTGCTCGGCCTGCTGGCTATCACCCAAAATACGCTGCCAAGCGCTGCTGATGGCCGCGGCATTGCTGGGATCTACCAGGTAGCTATCGGGCCCAGCCGCTTCTGGCAAGGAAGATCGGTTGGAGGTAACAACGGGCACGCCGCTATGAAGGGCTTCGAGAACGGGAATACCAAATCCCTCGGCGAAAGAGGGGTACAGGAAGGCACTGGCCAATTGGTACACAGCAGGCAGATCGGCAAAACTAATATCTTTGAAATGCAGCAAGGACCAAACACCCAGCGATTTGGCACGTGCTTCTACTTTCCGGTGGTAAGCGTTGCCGCCTTTGCCAACCACCAATAAGGGCCCGCGCAGGCTGGATGGCAGCATGGCTAGGGCTTCCACAATGCCCAATAAATTTTTCCGCTCTGTGATGCTGCCTACATAAAGGCTAAAATTTTCTGGAAGTCCGTAGCGTTCTCTGGCGCTTTGTAATACGGCTGGGGATCGTTGTAGCAGGAAGCGCTCGTCGCAGCTTTGGTAAATGACGCGGATTTTGGCTTCGGGTGTGCCAAAGAAATGGCGAATATCTTGCTTGGTAGATTCGCTGATGGCTACTACCACATCCGCTTCTCGGCAGGCGCTGCGGAATTTGTAGTCGTAGATAGCCCGATCGAAAAGGCGGTATTGCTCGGGGTAATGACGAAAAATGAGATCGTGTATGGTTACCACGCTGGGGATACCCATTTTACTGATTTGGCTGGGGAGCTCGTGACTGAGGCCGTGGTACAGGTCAATTTTGTGCCGTTGCAGTTCCTTTTTGATACCATAGCTTCGCCAGAGCGGTTCGTTTTTCCATCTAGGTTGCACCAGTTGGAAGGAAGGGTTGGCAAGAAAGAAATCGGTTTCTTTTCCTGCTATGAACTTCTGAGAAAAGAGGTAGTAAGTGTGTTCTGGCGATGTATCAGCCAGGTCGCGCAATAGTGTGCGGCTGTAGTTGCCTAGGCCAGTAAAGTTGTTGAACAATCGTTTGGCATCAAAGCCTAAGTGCATAGTGAAGCTGGAAAGTGGGCTGCAAGATACATTGTATTTATGGCTTTATTGGTAGATACTTGCTATTTCTTGGGCGTGCTTTTCCATGATCACCCGCCGCTTGAGCTTCATCGTGGGGGTGAGTTCTGCTTGGCCGCCATCTGCTTTGTTGGGTTCCCAATCAGCATCCAGCAGCCGGAAGGCTTTGATCTGCTCAATTTTACTAAAGGCCGGGTTGTATTTGTCTATAATTTCCTGATATTTAGCTAGCACCTTGTTCTGCTGGATGATTTCAGCACGGCTAGTCCAGGGTATGTCTTCTTGCTCGCACCAGTCTTTTAATGCTTCCATAGCAGGTACAATGAGGGCGGCGGTAAATTTTTGACCATCGCCAACTACCATCATTTGTTCAATAAGGAAGTCTTCCTTGAGCTTGCTTTCAATAGGAGCCGGAGCCACGTACTTGCCGCCGGAAGTTTTGAGTAATTCTTTTTTCCGATCGGTAATTTGCAGGAATTTTTCACCCTTGGGACCATCAATGAGACGGCCAATATCTCCCGTGCAAAACCAGTTTTGCCCATCGATATTTTTCATGAC
The DNA here is from genome assembly GCA_036835305.1 of Lewinella sp. Lineage (GTDB taxonomy): Bacteria > Bacteroidota > Bacteroidia > Chitinophagales > Saprospiraceae > Neolewinella. The sequence goes on along the minus strand of DAITME010000003.1, from coordinate 70,814 downwards.
CTCAGCAGTAGCCTCGGGTTTGTTGTAATAGCCCATCATAATATTAGGGCCTTTGGCTAGTATTTCGCCTTCACCGGATCGGTAGTTGCCATCGGACTCATCTATATAAAGTGTGACGCCATCGATAGCGGGCCCCACAGCATCTAAGATAGCACCGTCTGGCGTATATCGGCCAATGGCTAGGCCTGGGGAAGTTTCTGTAAGGCCATAGCCTTCCCGAATTGGAATACCCGCTGCCGAGAAGACTCGCTTGATGCTCATCGGGCAGGGGGCAGCACCCGTGAGGATACCTTTGATGTTGCCTCCTAAGGCCTCGCGCCATTTGCTAAAAATGAGTTTATCTGCTAGCTTTCGTTGAAAACCCTGCCAGCCGCTATACTGCTTGCCGTACTCATAATCTGCTGTAAGGCTCAGAGCCCAGAAGAATAATTTTCTCTTCAACCCTGTGAGCGCTAGTCCTTTGCCGTATATTTTTTCGTAAACTTTTTCTAATAAGCGAGGAACAGTGGTGAAGAAGTGGGGTTTAACTGCTTGTAAATCACCAGTTTCGCCTCCTAGGTTGTCGGTGCCAGTAAAAGTAATACTAGCCCCTAAATTGATGTAGGAATAAGAAGCGGTGCGCTCAAAGATATGGCAGAGCGGCAGGAAGCTCAACACGCTATCGCCGCGACTGATAGGCATGAGGGTTTCCACTGCTTTAACGTTGCTGACGATGTTTTCATGCGATAGCATTACGCCTTTGGGCAGGCCGGTGGTGCCGGAAGTATAGATGATGGTGGCGAGTTCCTGTGGTTGCACGGCTGCTTGGTAGCTTGCGATCTGCTCCTCGCCCTCCAGCGTGAAGATGTCTTTCCAGTAGGCCACGCCGTCCATTTTATCAAAAGTGTAGATTTCTTTCAATGATGGGACATTGGCTTGTGCTTTTTTTACACGATCGTACAGATCATCTTTGCCAGCAAAACAGAGCTTGACTTCCGAATCTTTGAAAATGTATTCATAGTCTTTGGCACTGATGGTAGGATACACGGGCACGTTGATGGCACCTATTTGCTGAAGGCCGATATCCATAATTACCCACTCAGGCCGGTTTTGATAGACCACAAGCGCTACTTTATCGCCCTTCTGAATGCCTAGGCGGAGCAATCCACAGCTGACCTGCCGAGCCATGTCAATAATTTCGTCGGTGCTGAAATAGACCCACTTGCCTTCGTGGCGATACCCTACAGATTGGCGTAAGGGGTGATGAGCTTGCTGGTGGTAGATGAAGTCGAACAATCGTTGTGCTGGCATATTTAACTTTAGCTTTATGGTTGTGAGCGTACATATGTACGTTTAAAGTCCGCTCCAAAGATACTAAATTTGTTTTGTTCGGCTAAGCAATTGACATATAGATGACGCAGATATGGCACAATGGTGTCTGTTTTTTCCCTTCAGAAAATAAAATCTTAACACAGATGAACTATTCCTTTGTCTTTTTCCTTTATAATGGGTTAATCACTACCACTGTAGATGCAGCAAAAATTCAAGGAGATTTGGTTATCACTCTCGGCCGCTGAACGGGACATTGCCATTGTTTGGAGCATGGTCTATGAGGCTAAAACGGTGCTAGATTTCGCTCGTTTGCTCAACAATATCAGCTTGTTGCCGCCAGCCAAAGCGTCGCGCTTTACCCATGCCTTCACGCAGGAAGTAACGGAAAAGCTACACGATTTGGGGCTTGTTAAGCGGCATCCCGAGCAAGGCTGGATCATTAGTACTACCCACAGCGAAGCACTAATGCGAATGGCCAGTATGCGTCCTGATTTCACATTTTTGCTCAATGATGTTCGCAGGGAGTTGCCCTACAAACCTTATTATCAGCCTCACGCTGCAGAGCCCTTGATGCGGGAAATCCGAATGGCCTTTTATCAACAAAACGAGTCTTTATTTGATCGGATGCAGAAAGAGGCTGCTAATTTTTTTCCTGCAAAAGCTAGTGAGGGGTATTTTTATAACCCGCTTTTTGAAGAGTTTGATGCCCGCTGGGTAGAAACCCTGCCCTTGAACTGGCAGATGATCGCCATACGAGCTGCCTACAACAAAGCCCTGGAGAATTGGGAATCCCTCGATGGGCTTCTGAGCTTCTTGGAAAGCCACCACGCGATTCGCGAGCCTGATTACAAGCAACATCGGGAATGGCTCAGTGAAATCTATATGCTAAAAGGAGAGTGGTCTCGTTTGCTACTCTGGGCCGATCTGGAATCTACTCCCTGGCGCCGACAGGCGCTCCAGCTAATTTATCGGGTGGTAAAAGACGAAGATGAAAAAGTAGAAATCTTGATGCAAGGCTTGCTGCCAGCTTATCAGCAAGAGAAAAAAAATAGCTATCCCGCGGATTTATCCGGCTATTTCTACTACCTGTCTTTACTTCGCAATGGCGGGGTGCAACACATCGATAAAATTGGCTTACAACTCTCGCAAACAGATATTCTGGATCGGCCTCATCTCTCTGGTGTTTATTTTGTAATGCAGGCATTAGAAGCCTTTTTGCGAAATGAAGCAGATGTAAAGGAGATGGCAGAAAGCGGCATCTTAGGGGCTCCACAGAATGGTTTTTCTGTCGTTTTTGAAGCTTTTTATAATTTGTGGACAGGGCAGGCTGCAGATAGTAAGTTTCTAAAGCGTATTGATCGGCTGCGCGATCGGGCGCAGCTCGCAGGTTACCGTTGGGTAGAAATGGAGCTGACTAAAGTACTCAGCATCGCACATCACTACGAAGAATTCAAAAGTGCCTACAGCCAAAGAGCACAAGACCTCGAGCAAGCACTACAAATAAGCTCGTTGGTGAATGCCATGCCGCGAATCGAAGAATGGGAACGCGCTCTCGAGGTACTAAGCAGTTTGGGCCTGGAGAACCGTAGTAAGGAAAAAAAACGACCCAAAACCAGCCGGCTCATTTGGGTAATCGATGTCGCCAAACGGGAGATCGAGGCGCGGGAGCAAAGTCTCGGAAAGAGCGGAACTTGGTCTAAGGGCAGAAAAGTAGCACTGCGCCGAATTAAGGAAGGGGAATTCCAACACCTACAGCCCCAAGATTTGGCAGTGGCTAAAACCATAGAAGAAGAGACCGTTCGCAGTTATCCACAAGGAACTTTTTTTATTCGCTATGAGGAGGCCATCTTGGCCTTGGTCAACCACCCTTTGGTCTTTTTGGCGCAAAACATCAATGTGAATGTTGAACTGGTAAAACGCAGCCCGCAATTGCTAATAGAAGAAAATGAGGGTGACCTAGCCCTGCGCTTTGCTCAAAACTTTTCTGCGCCCGGGGTACAACTGATCAAAGAAACCCCGACGCGCTACCAAGTAATTGAAGTGACCGAAAACCACGCCCGCATCCTGCAACAAATAGGCAGTGGTCTGGTGATACCCAAGCGAGCACGGCATCGCCTATTGGAGGTAAGCCGACACCTGGGGCATATTGTGGAGATACAATCAACGCTCAATGGCCAAGTAGATGACATCGATAAGATGGAGGCCAGTGAGAAGATATATGTACACCTCTTGCCCATCGCAGAGACCTTTAAACTGGAGTTTTTTGTACGCCCCGTGGCTACCGATGCACAATATTATAAGCCAGGCGAGGGAAGGAAAAAAGTCTTTACGGAAGTCAATGGTTTTCAGCAGATTGCTAGCCGATCCCTAGAAAAGGAAGTGGAGGCTGCTGACCAAGTGGTGGCTGCTTGCCCTAGCTTGCAGCGAATAGTTTATCGGGACTACGAGTGGCAAATCGACGAAGTGGACGATTGCTTACAGATCTTACTAGAGCTACAACCCTTGCGCAGCAGCGAGCAAATTGTGTTGGAACACCCCAGGGGCGAAAAACTGCGCCTTGTAGGCTCCGCGGATTTTGCAGACCTCAGCCTGAAATTAAAGGGTAGTGGTGGCTGGTTTGATGTGGAGGGAACGCTGCGTATCGACGAGCAGCAGGTATTGAGTTTTCGGGCTTTGCTAGAACACATGGAAGCCTCGCCGAACTCTCCGTTCGTACAACTGAGCGACGGGCAATTTATAGCCCTCACCGAGCAGCTAAGGCGAAAGCTGCGCGAAATGGAGGGCTTGGTGGAGGAGCGACCCAATGGAGACCTTCGCCTGCACCCCCTTGCAGCGGGGGTATTAGACGATTTTACCGATTATCTGGGCGAATTCGAAGCGGATATGGCTTGGGCGGAGACTTTGAAACGCTTGGATAATTTCCAGGCAATCAATCTGCGCGTACCAGCTAGTTTTCAGGCCGAGTTGCGCCCCTATCAGTTGGATGGCTTCCGCTGGATGAGCCGACTGGCCAATTGGGGGGTAGGCGCTTGTTTGGCGGATGACATGGGCTTGGGCAAGACCATCCAGGCTTTGGCGATTTTGGCGGCTCGCGCAGAACACGGCCCTAGCTTGATCATTGCTCCTGCGTCAGTCACCCGAAACTGGGCACGAGAAGCGGAAAAATTTGCTCCTTCCCTGCGGCCTGTCCTACTGGGCGACGGCGACCGGGCAGAAATCATCGAGCAGGTGGGGCCGCATGATATGCTCATTGTTTCCTACGGCCTTTTGCCCTTTGAGGGGGAGATACTGGCACGCAAACAGTTCGCTACCATCGTGTTAGACGAGGCGCAAGCCATCAAGAACCGAGGAACCAAACGCAGCCAGGTGGTCATGAATCTGCAGGCAGATTTTAAGCTCGTTACAACGGGTACGCCCATCGAAAATCATTTGGGAGAACTGTGGAACCTCTTTCAATTCCTCAACCCTGGTTTGCTGGGAACTTACCAGCGGTTTACGGATAAATTCATCGTGCCGATCACGAAAAACAACGATGGAGAGCGCCGCCAACAACTTCGTAGAATCATTCAGCCTTTCATCCTTCGGCGGCGGAAAAGCGAGGTTTTAACCGAGCTGCCACCCAAAACGGAGGTGAACCTGAGCGTGGAGCTCTCGGCTGCCGAGCGAGCTTTCTACGAAGCCCTGCGGCAATCCGCCATCGACAATATCGAAGGGGCAGAAGGACCCAACCGCCGTTTTCACGTGCTGGCCGAGCTGATAAAACTGCGGCAGGCGGCCTGCCACCCACAAATAATAGACCCTAGCTTGAATATCGGCAGTAGCAAACTAAGCTTGGTGGCCGAAACCGTGGAGGAGCTGCGGGAGGGAGGACACAAAATGCTGATTTTCAGCCAGTTTGTAAAGCATCTTTCCATTGTCAGAGCGTGGCTCGATGAGGCTGGTATTCCTTACCAATACCTCGATGGCAGCACAACAGGTAAGCAAAGAGATATGGCCGTACAAGCTTTCCAAGCTGGAGAGGGCGATGTTTTCCTAATTAGCCTACGCGCCGGTGGTACTGGCCTGACGCTTACCGCTGCGGATTATGTCCTTCATCTTGATCCCTGGTGGAACCCTGCCGTGGAGGATCAGGCGAGTGACCGCGCCCACCGTATCGGACAGGATCGGCCCGTTACCGTCTATCGGTTCATTGCTGAAAATACGATTGAGGAAAAAATTGTTAAATTGCATGCCGACAAGCGCGATTTGGCCGATAGCCTCTTGGCAGGTACGGCTCAAAGCGCCCAGTTAGATACCGAAGAATTGTTGAATTTAATCCGTTATACCTAGTCCACATGTCCGCCGCCACCGCTATCATTAAAATTGCGCCGAGCCCAGAGGCCCTAGCCCAGTTGTTCGCTGATTTCCTCACCAAGCGCATCGCCGAGAAGGCAGGAACGTTCACGCTCGCACTCTCGGGAGGTAGTACGCCGCAACGACTATTCTCCTTGTTGTCAAAAGCACCTTACACTACCCAAATCGACTGGGCCAAGGTACAGCTCTTTTGGGGCGACGAGCGCCTGCTTCCTCACGATCACCCCGATAGCAACTACGGTGTTGCGAAGCGCTTGCTACTCGATCATATTGATATGCCAGCTGAAAATATCCACCCCGTAGCCACCCATATGCTAGGGGATACCGAAGCTATTTTGGCAGATTATAATCAGCAAATAGCGCAGTGTGTTGCCACCGACGAGCAGGGCCGCTACCGCTTCGATCTTATTATGTTGGGTATGGGGGACGACGGTCACACAGCCAGTATATTCCCCCACGAGATGGCCTTGTTGGATAGCAGCGCGCTCACGGCCATTGCTACCCATCCAGATAGTGGGCAGCAGCGGCTGACGCTCACGGGGCCGCTCATCAGACAAGCCGCTGAGGTAGTCTTTCTCGTAGCTGGTGCTAATAAAGCCCCGAAAATAGACCAAATACTGGGAAAAAAAGACGGCTACAAGACCTATCCGGCAGCCCACGTTGGTCCTGAAAATGGTGAACTTTACTGGTTCTTAGATCAGGCAGCCATGGCTTATTGAAAGAAGGAAAAAATCGTCTTGCCGTAGTTCCTGACCTCCGTGCAGCGGGGGTGAGACTTGAAGTCGTGGTGGGGGTTGTGCTCCAGGACAAAAAGGCCGTCCTCTGCTAGGAAATTTTGCTGAAAAATGATCTCGGGGATTTCGGGAATATTAGGCAGTGGGTAAGGGGGCCCAGCGAATATGTAGTCATACGGCTGGCTAGGCGGGATCGCCAAAAACTTGAAAACATCCGTTTTGATCACCTTCAGGTAGTCCTCTATTTCTAGCGTCGCTACAGTTTTTTTAACGAAGGCTACCGCCGGACCGTGCTTGTCCACATAGGTAACATCCTGGCATCCTCGACTGACAAACTCGTAGTCGTGGCTGCCGGTGCCTCCAAATAAATCAAGGACGCGCAGCGAAGGAAAGTCCAAGCGGTTTTGGAGGATGTTGAACAAGCCTTCTTTGGCATAGTCGGTGGTAGGCCGGGTAGGCCAGTTATCCGCTGGAGGGGAAAATCTTCGGCCTTTGAACTGGCCACCTATGATGCGCATATGCTTTTGTTGAGATGGGGTAGTTATTTTTTACTCATGCCCAGAACTGCCTGGATGGAAGGCGGACACGCTGTGCGGGAGCAAAGATATTAAAAGGAGCAAGGCTTTCCCTACTAGCTTCGTTTGGGCTTTAATCCAGATCGGTGAACTGACTCAGCACATCATAGTACAGATGACTGGGGATGCTGCTCATATTTTCATCGATCTTAGCTAGGGAAGCCAGCGGCTGCAGGAAACGAATATCCTCTATGAAACGGTAGAGTTGCTGATAAATATCTGAAGCTTCCATTACTTCTCCGCACAGATATAACGGCATACGCGCGGCCGACCAACCGCACTGCTGATAAGCTAGGTGGACATAATATACTACTTCCGCTGCCGTATGAAATCTGAAGACATTGAAAAAGAGTAATTGCCCATTGTGTAGGGCAGCTAGCGAGAGCATATTATCGCGCAGGCAAGCGTACAGCGCCTTGTGGCCTAATAGTCGGCTCTGCGCTAGCCAGCGATGTAAAACAGCGGTAGCACTATGCTGTATGCGCCTGGGCGAGAGCCGCCTACTCATAGCCTCCAGACGCTCGTCTCCGATGGCGTACACTAGTTGTATCTCTGCTTCGGCAATGGCATCACTCTTGCAGCGATCATCCAAACTAATTTCTGTTAGTCTGGATAAGTAACTAGCCTCTTCGCCCGCTGTAAATAGCCGCTGCGGCACCAAGCAAAGCCGATCACTGTGAATCCCCAGATAGACTGTTTTAGTGAGGCCTGTTCGCAGCAACTCATCCGACTGTATGGAGCGATAAAAATAAGGAACCCAATCGGCGAAGCTGGGGGTGTGAAGTTGTACGGACTTCACGGCCATGAGCTGCCGCGTATTCGGAGCCAGGAAGGCATAACTGAAACTGTCCATCCCGAGCAGGATGGACAGTTCGTATTGATCGGCTCTGCTCCGATCAAAATTGCTGGCAATGATGTCGTACTTACTTACTCCCAATTACCACTGAGGTTAGGCTTGCTCATATCGCCAAATTTAATGGCGTTTTTGGGATCGTAGCGGCGATCGTACTGCGAGAAGCGCGGATCGGCATAATCCCCCATGAAATTGCCCCAGGGGGTACCTACCTGAACGACAGGAACCGTGGTGGATTGGTAAGGAATCGTGTCGGCATCAATATCGAAGGCGATTTTATCATCGGTAAAAGGCACGTAGCGCAGGGACTTCAGGTCGATGCCCAGTTTTTGAATGGAGTCAATTGCAGGCCGGAAAAGCGTATCATAAGTGATGACACCAGTGAAGTTGGAATCGTCGGGGTCACCAATCACTTTTACCAAGGTGAAGCTCTCGGTACTGAGCACTTGCTCTAGCGTATCGAAGCTATGGGCGAACTGCCCGGTGATATCCCGGAACATTTCTTGGGTCTTCCGAATAGTCTGTAATTTTTCTGCAACAACATCCTTCCGTTCGGTCTTGTATTTGTTGAAAGCAATAGGCTCTTCAATACTTTTATAGAGCAGATAAGCTAGGCCGAAAGCCAGCACCAAAAACAGCAAATTGAAAATTTTACGCATAGTGTGGTATTAAGTTTGTGCAAGTATAGAACATTTCTCAAAATATAGATGTACAAGGGTATAAATTTTGGTGTTTGGACACGAAAAAAATAGTTGAAGCGGCGGTTTTGGCTACTTTTGCGATCGGAAATTTCAAAAGATACGTTCAAAAATGGCTGAAACAATACTGGCTATTGAGTCGAGTTGTGATGATACCTCGGCCGCTGTTGTGAGGGGTGGGGTAGTTCTCAGCAACCTCATGGCCACCCAAGCCATCCACGCTTTTTACGGTGGGGTAGTGCCCGAGCATGCTAGCCGAGCCCACCAGCGAAATATTGTCCCTACCGTTCAGCAAGCGTTGCAACTGGCCAACTGTAGCCCGGAAGCGATCGACGCAGTGGCTTTTACCCGAGGGCCAGGCTTGATTGGCTCACTCATGGTGGGTGTGAGCTTTGCTAAGGCCTTCGCCTTGCCTCGGAAACTGCCCTTGATTGAGGTCGATCACATGCAAGCCCACGTTTTGGCCCACTTCGCTGAAGACCCTAAGCCTAGCTTTCCTTTCCTTTGTCTTACCGTTTCTGGCGGCCACACCCAAATTGTGTTGGTCAGGGATTACCTCGATCAAAGCATCTTAGGCCGAACCATTGACGACGCCGCGGGCGAGGCCTTCGATAAGACGGGCAAAATGCTGGGGCTAGATTATCCCGCGGGCCCACAGATAGACCGTTTAGCGAAGCAGGGAAAGGCAGTCCTCCAGTTCTCTAAAGCTCAATTGCCTGGTTTGGATTTTAGCTTTAGTGGGCTTAAAACCAGTGTCCTCTACACCCTGCGCAAGGAAATAGCGCAGCAAGCCGACTATTTGGAGCAAAACTTGGCCGACATTTGTGCCGCTGTTCAGCAGGCTATCATCGAAAGTTTGATGGACAAACTCAGCCTGGCTGTAGCGCAAACGGGTATCAAGGAAGTAGCCATTGCAGGAGGGGTAGCGGCCAACAGCGGCCTGCGGGATGCGCTAGAAGCTAAGGCAATCACCGATGCCTGGCAGATATATATTCCCCGAATTGCCTACTGCACTGACAATGCCGCCATGATTGGCGTAACGGCTCATTTCAAGTATCAGAAAGGCTTGTTTGCAGCCCAGGATGTGGCGCCGGCAGCTCGCTTGTAGATGTTTTCGATTTGGCCGCCAGCCCGCCGATCCCGAAATGCTTGGCAGTAGCATGGCTCACACAGGAGCAAACCCTGCTCCTGCGTGAGCCATATCACTTTTTGGCTTTCCACCCTCCACTTTCCACGCCCAACGATTGCTGGTCGAATTAACCGCGCCATTCATCTAGGAAACTATGGCTTAGCCCCGCCATACAAGAACTTAGTGGTTTAAAATCTTGTACTAACTGTATTCGTCCACCAACCATCTTCCATGCGCTATAGAAGCAGCAGGTAGAACAATCCAAAAAAATGCGAAAGCAAGTCACCGATTTTGCTACTCAGCAAATAAAGAAAAAAATCATGAACTTCAACAACAACGATAAAGATTCCCACGCGGATACGGTCATTCGCAACCACGTTTTATGGTCGATGGGAGCCAGTTATGTTATTCCTTTGCCCGTAGCGGATGTTTTTGCGGTTTCCGCTTTGCAGTTGGATATGATTCGGCAGCTCACCCGCGTGTATGGTTTGGATTTTGCAGAGAGCCAAGGAAAGGCGATCGTGAGTAGCCTCACCACCAGCACGATGGCCAGAGCGGGCGCGCGCTCGCTTATCAAGCTCGTTCCCGGGCTGGGAACTATCGTAGGAGGCATCACGGTGGCAGCGGTCAATGGCGCTAGTACATACGCGCTGGGGCAGGTCTTCAAAAAACACTTTAGTACAGGCGGAACCATCCTCGATTTCGATGTAGAACGCCTCAAGAAAATGTACCAAGAGCAGTTTGAGAAAGGGAAGGCGGTTGCAACAAAATGGAAAGAAGAGGCGAAGGAGCCCGAGGCGAGTTCGCCAGCTCCCGAAGTTGCCGCGCCTGGCTCCACTGAGGCAACGCCTCCTCCGGTTAGTAGCAGTGTAAGCGATGAATCCCTCACCAAGCTCCGTGAGTTGGCCGAGATGAAAGCACAAAACATCATCACAGAGGAAGAATTTCAGTTGATGAAAAAGCGCATCATTGGCGGGTAAGGAAGGCGGCGCAAAAATCTACAAAAATGTGGATAACTTCCTTGTGTTTTTGGCTACTAAAACGTTTTGTTGGTGTAACTTTACCACCCTTTAGCTGACCAGTACAAAGCCGTTTGTTATGCCCGAATTCTGCCACCTTCACTGCCACACCCAGTACTCATTGCTAGACGGGGCCGCCCCCATCGGAGCCATGATGGACAAGGCGTTGGCAGACGGGCAAAAAGGTGTAGCACTTACCGATCATGGCAATATGTTCGGTGCCTTCAAATTTGTCAATGAAGCCAGCCGCCGCGGTCTAAAGCCCATGGTAGGTTGCGAGTTCTATTTGGTGGACGACCGCCACAAAAAGGCCTTTAGCCGGGCGCAAGGCGAGAAGGATGTCCGTTTTCATCAGTTACTGTTGGCTAAAAATAAGCAAGGCTATGCCAATCTTAGTAAGCTGTGCAGCTTGGGTTATATCGAGGGAATCTATGGTAAATATCCGCGTATAGATCGGGAACTTATTCTGAAATATCACGAGGGTTTGATTGCTTCCAGTTGTTGTATCGGTGCTGAAGTTCCGCAACTTCTCATCCAGGGCAAAGACGATGAAGCAGAAAAAGCCCTTCGCTGGTGGGTGGATATCTTCGGGGAGGATTACTATGTTGAAATCCAGCGCCACCGAGGGCTGGGAGACATCGATGGCTTGGGTGTAAGTCAAGAAGACATCAACCAAAAGTTGCTGCGCTTGGCCAAAAAGTACGATCTCAAGGTTATTTGTACCAACGACAGCCACTATGTTGAAGAGGACGATTATTTGCCCCACGACATCCTCTTGTGTGTCAACACCGGGAGCTTGATGGACGATCGGGAGCGCTTCAAATTCCCCAGCTCCGATTTTTACTTCAAGACGCAGGCAGAGATGGGCGCTCTCTTCGCCGATGTGCCCGAAAGCTTAGATAATACCATGGAGGTGCTAGATAAAATTGATACCCTCCATCTGGCAAGCGATGTTTTGCTTCCCAATTTCCCTATGCCGCCCGGCTTCAAAACACAGGATGACTATCTACGCCATCTCACTTACGAGGGAGCCAAGCGCCGCTACGGAGAGATCAATGAGGTGGTACGAGAGCGCCTCGATTTTGAGCTACAGGTGATCAAAAATTCGGGCTATCCGGGCTATTTTCTTATTGTGCAGGATTTCACCACTGTGGCGCGCCAAATGGGGGTTAGCGTGGGGCCCGGCAGGGGCTCGGCAGCTGGTTCGGCCGTAGCCTACTGTGTGGGCATCACCAACGTAGACCCCATAAAATATGATCTGCTTTTTGAGCGATTTCTCAATCCCGAGCGGGTTTCTATGCCCGATATTGACATCGATTTTGATGATGTAGGCCGCCAGAAAGTAATCGACTATGTGATTGAAAAGTACGGTCAGCAGCAGGTAGCGCAGATCATTACCTACGGCACGATGGCGGCTCGTTCTTCCCTGCGTGATGTAGGCCGGGTGATGGATGTACCGCTCAGCGAGGTTGATCGGGTAGCCAAATCCTTTCCCGCGCAGTTGGGTGCTACGCTGGCGGATGTACTGGCGGAAAATGACATCAGCCCCAAACTGAAAGAAAAACTCAACAGCGACGATAAGGAAAAAGCCTATCAATTTCGGGAACTAGCCGCTCAGCAAAATGACATCGGCGAGCTAATCCGAACGGCCAAGAAGCTAGAGGGCAGCGTCCGAAACACCGGTGTCCATGCTTGTGGAGTAGTTATTACCCCTAGCGATATTACCGAGCATGTACCCGTGACGATGGACAAGGATACGGGCATGTATATTAGCCAGTACGACAACTCCGTAGCGGAAGATGCCGGCTTATTAAAAATGGACTTCCTGGGTTTGAAAACCCTCAGCATCATCAAAGATGCCCTAGTGATGGTTAAAAATAACCATGGTACAGATATTGATATAGATACCATCAGCCTGGAGGACAGCAGCACCTACGAACTCTTTCAGCGTGGGGAAACCAATGGTATTTTCCAGTATGAATCTGGCGGAATGCAAAAGCACATGAAAGCGCTGCAGCCCACCACTTTCGATGACCTCATCGCTATGAACGCCCTCTACCGTCCGGGGCCGCTGGAGTATATCCCTGATTTTATCGAGCGCAAACATGGTCGTAAGCCCATTACTTATGATTTGTCGGAGATGGAGGAGTTTCTCAAAGACACCTACGGCATCACGGTCTATCAGGAGCAGGTGATGTTGCTTTCCCAGAAGCTCGCCAATTTCACCAAGGGCCAGGCCGATACGCTACGGAAGGCCATGGGTAAAAAGAAAAAGGACGTTCTGGACAAGATGTACCCGGAGTTTATTGCAGGCGGGAAAGCCAATGGCCACCCAGAAGGAGTGCTGGGGAAGATATGGAAAGATTGGGAGGCTTTTGCCTCCTATGCCTTCAACAAATCCCACTCCACTTGCTACGCGCTGGTGGCCTACCAAACAGCCTATCTCAAAGCGCATTATCCAGCCGAGTATATGGCCTCGGTGCTCACGCACAATAAATCGGACATCACCAAGCTCACTTTCTTCCTCAAGGAGTGCAAGCGGATGGGGCTCACGGTGCTAAGCCCGGATGTTAACGAAAGCCTAGCCGATTTTAGCGTCAATAAAAAAGGCCAAATTCGCATCGGCCTCACCGCACTGAGAGGTGTAGGGGAGGGCCCTGTGGATGCGATTCTCACAGCCAGAGCGGCAGGGTCTTTCGAGAGTTTATTCGATATGCTGCTGCGGGTGGATACCGGAACTGTCAACAAGCGGGTACTCGAAGCACTGGTGATGGGTGGGGGGCTTGATTGCTTCGAGCAGGTACACCGTGCCCAGTACTTCACCCCCAGCGATAAGTACGATAGCTACCTGGAGCACCTAGTGAAGTATGCCAACGCCTACCAATCTCAGAAAGCCCAAGCGGCTGTCTCCCTTTTTGGTGCTATGCAAGACGAAATTCTGCCGGAAGAACCCACGCCGCCCCCTGCCAAGGAATGGCCACTACCCGTGAAGCTAAACAAAGAAAAAGATGTAACAGGGATTTATGTCAGTGGCCACCCACTGGACGGCTACCGAATGGAGGTGGATAATTTTACGACCTGTTCGCTAGCGGATCTGGATCCCAAGAAACACGCCCGCACCAACCTCAGCTTAGCCGGAATGATCACCGCTGCGAGGCACATGGTCTCTAAAAACGGCAATGGCTGGGGCATTTTTGAGCTCAGCGATTTCGACGAAGCCATCGAGTTCAAGCTCTTTGGAGAAGACTACCAGAAGTATCGCCATCTCTTGGACATGGGCAAAGCTGTATTCGTAAAAGCTGTCTACAAACAAAAGTGGCAGAGCGATGAGTTGGAGATTAACGTCAGCGAAATAAAATTACTGGAAGGCTTGGGGCGGGAGATGACCAATAAGATTACCTTGAAAATGCCGCTGCACATCATCAACCCCCAGTTGGTAGCAGCGCTGGATGCCGTGTGCCGGAAGTATCCCGGACCACATAAAATGAGTATGGTATTCTATGATGCGGAGGAAGGCCACAAATTGCAAATGGCAGCATCAGAACGCAGTATTGAGGCCGACAACGACTTTATCAACGAGATTGAGCGCTTGGGGATTGGTTATCAACTCGACAAAGCCCTAAACTAATGGAGGCTGGCTTAAAAACACTGGCAGAAGGCAAAGGCTGGGTAGCGGTTTACAAGCCTGCGGGCATTGGTGTGGAAAAGCACTTTGATTATGATACGGTAGAACAACGCGCTTTGCAAATTTTTCAGCGCCAAGGTGCCACCAAGCCTCCTTTTATAGGCATTGTTCATCGCTTGGATAGGCCAGTAAGCGGTGTGCTATTACTGGCGCTGAACAAGTCCACGCTAGTAGCCCTCAATTTACTTTTTGCGGAGCATAAAGTGGAGAAAACCTATCGGGCTATCGTCAACCAAGCGCCCCCGCAAGCTGTTGGCCGCTTGCGGCATTTCTTGCTGCGCGATAAATTCGGGAAAAAAGCCATCGTGGCTACACGGCCGCTGCCAGGCGCCAAGGAGAGTGTCTTAGATTATCGGGTGGTAGAAAATAAGGACGGCCGCTACTTACTGGAAGTCAAGCCATTATCGGGGCGCTTCCATCAAATCCGGGCACAGCTGTCGGCCATTGGCTGCCCAATCATGGGGGATGCCCTCTATGGTTCGCTGCATCCTTTTCAAGGCGATAATACCATCGCATTAGAGGCTGTTTCCCTAATTTTTACCCCACCTAGCAAGCGGAATTTGGTCACCGTCACTTGTTCATTGCTGAAGATCACCACAGCCTAGCACAAAACAACACAGATTAAGGCACAGTGTAGTCTAGTTCGTAATCACCTTAGCAGCAATTCGCCATACTTATAGTAAATCACCGCTAAAACCAAGCGGAAGCAGATCGCTGGCGCTGTGTAGGCAGTAGATAGGGCCGCTTTCTCCCTGGAGGATGAGTTCCATTTGGTGGCCGTGTCTTTTCTCGTGTTCTGCTAGTACTTGGCGGCAGGCTCCGCAGGGACTAGCGGGCGTAGATAGCACTTGCCTAGGGCTTTTCACGGTGATGGCCATGCGGATGACTTTGCCGTGTGGGAGCTGGCTGGCGGCGGCTGCCAAGGCAGCGCGCTCGGCGCATAGGCACATGGGGTAGGCTGCGTTTTCGGTGTTGCAAGCCGTGATGGTTTGCCCGTTTTCCAGCAAAGCGGCGGCAGCTACCTGAAAACGACTGTAGGGAGCATAGGCATTAGAAAGCGCTTCTTTGGCCGCTTGTAGGAGCCCGGCCGCAGCGGTAGGTAAGCTGTTGGCATCCGGGTAGCTTTCGAATTGTAGCGTAATCGTCTTTTGTGGCATAGTCTTACTTTTGCCGCCTCGGCAGGGGGGATGTTTTGTTTCAGGGAACACGGCTCCTAATTTTGGGCATGGCTCCAGCATTTTTGCCAAAAAAAGCAATGAAAAACACAAAGGCGGAGGAATAAAACGCTTGGGCAGCTATTTTGTTATGAATAACTTTTTTTGGCGTACGCCCTAAACTGGCACAAAGTGCAGGAGCCAGGTTGGTAATAATGAGCCAGGCTGCTATTTTATCCCTACCGCTGCCCTATATTTGCCCCGTCCTACTAAAATTATATTATGAACCGAATCCTAATTATTGGCGCAGGCCGCTCCTCCAGTGCTTTAATTAATTATGTACTGGAAAAGTCTGTTTCCTATGGCTGGCAAGTAACCGTTGCGGATGCTGATCCTGCTGCTGCAGAAGCCAAAATTAAAGGCCATCCCCGAGGTGTTCCTGCTTGGTTAGATGTGATGAAAGTGAACGATCGCCGCGAGCTTATTGGTCGCTCGGATATTGTGGTTTCCCTGCTGCCGGCGCATCTTCACTTGGAAGTCGCCCAGGATTGTATTCGCCTTAAGAAGCATTTGATTACAGCCAGCTACGTGAGCCAAGAGCTTTACCGATTGGGTGATGAGGCCCGCGATCGGGAGTTGATCTTCATGGGCGAAATGGGCCTAGACCCGGGCATCGACCACATGTCGGCCATGCAGCGCTTGGATGCTATTCGTGAGAGGGGCGGCAAAATTTTGGCTTTCCGCTCTTTTACGGGAGGGCTCATTGCGCCGGAAAGCAACAGCAACCCTTGGAACTATAAATTCACCTGGAACCCACGCAATGTGGTGTTGGCAGGCCAAGGCACTGCCCAGTACCTGAAAGACGGCAAACTTAAGTTTATCCCCTACTCTCGTTTGTTTTACAAGCCCTGGCCTGTGGAGATTGAAGGGCTGGGAAAGATGGAAGCCTATGCCAACCGCGATAGTCTGCTGTATCGGGAGCAATATAATTTGCACCATATTCCTACTATTTTGCGCGGCACGCTTCGCAATCCGGGCTTCTGTCAGGCTTGGAATGCACTGGTGACGTTGGGGCTGACGGACGGTGATTTTCCTATTCTGAACAGCGAGAAGCTAAGCTATCACGAATTGATGGAGGCCTTTGCTCCCCGAGGCAATGGCTCTGTGAAAGAACGCATTGCCGAGCTTTTAGAGGAGCCCGTTAAAGGCCCTGTGATGGATAAGCTAGAGTGGCTGGGGCTTTTTAGTAAGCGAAAAATTAAGCTATCGGACGCTACACCAGCCTTTATCTTAGAAAAATTGTTGCTGGAGAAATGGCAATTACAGCCCGAAGATCGGGATATGATTGTGATGCAGCACCAAATTGATTTCGAGTTGGAAGGCCGTAAGCAGCGGGAAATTTCCAACTTAATTTACAAGGGTAATAACGCGGAGGATACAGCCATGGCGCGTACAGTTGGCTTGCCGATGGGGATCTTCGTTCGGCTTATCAGCGAGAAGCTGATTAAGTCCACGGGGGTTCATATCCCCACGATGCGAGAGGTCTATGAACCCGTCTTGAAAGAGTTGGAGGAATATGGTTTGGTCTTTAGCGACCAATTGATTGACCTTGAGGACTAGCGATATTTGCTGGTGCTAAAGCCATTGAAAACATACTGGACGGCTGGTGATCCCCTGGTGCGGGCCAGCCAGCTGGCACAGGGGCTTCGGCAGTTGACGCTGATTGCTTTGGCGTTGCTGTTGCCGCGTATGTCGGGTCTGGTTCGGGCTGATATAGGCCTTTGGGAGCAGTTTCAGTATATTGGTTATGTTTTGGGCTTTGCTTGGTTGGCGGGCTTGGGGCAGGCGTATTTAGCGGAAGTAAAACAAGGCAGCGCGCAGCGGGCTGCCCTGCTCAGCAGGCAGGTGATGCGCCTCAGTTTGGGAATCAGCGTGGGGATAGGGCTACTTTTTATTGGTTTAGAGTCTCCTTTGTTACAATTTTTTAGTGGGCAGCAGCAGTTGCCGGGTTGGATGTATTATCTACTTTTTCTGCTCACGCACTGGCCCTATTTGATGTACGAGCAAGTCTTGATTGCCCAGGGCCGTGCCAAGCGGCTACTTTGGGTCGCCGTTTTAAGCAATGCGACTTTGGGGCTGGCCATTTTGCTGCCACTTTTATTAGGTTACACTTGGCAGTTGTCGCTTTCTTGCTTGTGTTGGGTGGCGCTTTTAAAAGCCTTGCTGCTCTTGTTAGATCGCCGTCTTTGGTTGGATGGGAATTTGGAAGCGGAGGTTGCCTCCGTTCCTGCTTTGCGCCCCTCTGCTAGCCAGCTGCTAAGGGTATCGTTGCCATTGATGGGCTATGCCGTCTTGGGTACTTTGGTGGTGAGCCTCGACCCCTGGTTGGTCAACTATTGGTATGGGGGCGATGCCGATCAGTTCGCTATTTATCGCTATGGCACCCGGGAGCTACCTTTTTTAATGGCGGTGACGAATGGAATCAACCAAGCCGTACTACCCGCCTTGGTGGCGAACCGTACGCTGGGCTTAGCCCAGCTTAAAGCCAGTACGCTACGGCTGATGCACCTAATTTTTCCCCTCCTTTTACTGCTCTTGCTCACTAGCCCTTGGTGGTGGGCACCGCTCTTTACCGATCGCTTCGCGGCGGCGCTGCCCTTGTTCCAAGTCTTTGTTTTGGTGGGCGTTAGCCGGGTGATATCGCCTATCGTGGTACTCACGGCCATGGGCCACCGCAAAGCCTTGTTGGGTATTGGCCTGCTGGAGCTGGTGTTGAACATAGCACTCAGTTATTGGCTGCTGTTCTACTTCGGTCTTATTGGCATCGTCTGGGCTACCGTTATTGTCTATACCTCAGATAAGCTGCTGGCTGCCTATTACCTCTATCGCAGCGAGGGTGTTTCGCTGGGGCAGTATTGTAATTGGCGCATCCTGCTGGGGTATGCTTCGCTCTGCTTACTGGCCTTATTGTGGGTGTGGAATTTCTAACCACTAATCAATTCCAATATTTGATCCACATTCAATTGCCCTGCATGATTGGTGCCGCTGAGGAGCTGGTCGGCTAAGTCGCGTTTTTCCTTGTGTAGGGCAATGATTTTTTCTTCGATGGTGGCTTCGCTAACAAATCGATAGACCGTAACGGGGCGCTGCTGCCCGATGCGGTGGGCGCGATCGCTGGCTTGGTCTTCGGCAGCGGGGTTCCACCAGGGGTCGAGATGGAAGACAAAGTCGGCCTCCGTGAGGTTCAGTCCAGTACCCCCTGCTTTTAGGCTGATGAGAAAGATATCGCCCTCGCCAGCCTGGAAAGCTTCCACAGCATCTTGTCTTTTCTTACCGCTGGTGCTTCCATCGAGGTATTGATAGGCGATGCCCTCGCTTTTCACCCAGTCCTCTACAATTTTTAAGTGTTTGACGAATTGGCTAAAGATCAAAATTTTGTGCCCACCTTCTAGTACTTCCTTCACAGTTTCTTGAACGAGTTCTAGTTTGGCGCTACCAATTTTGGAGCTAGGTTTTACTAGCTTGGGATTGCAGGCTGCCTGCCGGAGTTTGGTGAGCTGCGCCAGTACTTTGAATTGGCGGGTATTATTGTCTTCGGTTTCTGCGATTTCCTTTAGTGCCTGGCGGCGTAGTGCTTCGTAGAAGGCGGCCTCTTCAGGGCTAAGAAGAACATTGAGGACAATCTCGGTCTTGGCGGGCAGTTCTTTGAGTACTTCATCCTTTCGACGGCGCAGAATGAAGGGCTTGATGAGTTTCTGTAGTTGCTGTTGCTTCTCCTGATCTTGGTATTTACTGATAGGGCCGTTGAATTTTTGATTAAAAGCCTCTTGGCTCCCCAGTAAGCCGGGGTTGAGGAAGCGGAAAAGGCTCCATAGTTCCCCTAGGTTGTTTTCGATAGGTGTGCCGGTGGTTGCCAGCTTAAAATCGCCTTGCAGTTGAAAGACAGTTTTCGCGCGTTTGGTGTTGACGTTCTTGATTGCCTGCGCTTCGTCGATCACGATAGTGGCAAATTCTTTGGCTTGGAGTTCTTCGGCTACGAAGGGTAGTAGGCCGTAGCTCACCAGTAGTAAATCGCCAGGGCCGAGTTCGCTCAGTACTTCCGTATCTTTACTACCAGCCATCAAGATGGGGATCAGGCTGGGCGCGAAGCTATTGGTTTCGTTTACCCAATTGCGCGTAACAGAAGCGGGCGCGATGACCAGAGCGGGGCCTTGGCTGGCTCGGCTGGTGAGGATGGCCAGCGCCTGTATGGTTTTTCCCAGACCCATATCGTCCGCTAGGCAAGCACCTACTCCCCATTCCGCTAGGCGCGCTAGCCAGTTGTAGCCATCTTTTTGGTAGCTGCGCAGCTCGGCACGGAACTCCTTGGGTACTTCGGGCTGGAGGTCGCCCGCTTTTTTAATGCGATCCAAGCTTTCCTGCCATGCTTCGTCGGCTTCCACATCTTCTAAGCCTTCGGCGAGTTCCGCGAAGTGACCAGCGGCCAGGGTAGGGAGCTGCATTTTTTTGCCTCGCTGAAAGAGCATACCTTCCATAGCGATGATGCGCTCTTTTAGCTCATTGGTGAGCGCCATGAAATCGCCGTTGGCTAGTTGAATAAAGTTACTACTGTTGTTGAGGCGAATTTGCTCTAGTAGGAACTCGAAGTCTAGCACCCGATTTTCATCAATTCGCAAGCTACCACCCACTTCGAACCAGTCGCGCTGCCGTCCCATGCGTAGCGAGAGGTCTTGGCTACTGGCTTCGGCTACAAGTTTTAGCTTTTCTCCCTTGGGGTGCTCTAGGCTGATATTGCCTTCCTCCAGATGTTTGCGGAGTTCCAGGAGTATTTTCAGCGCGTCGTAGGTGTCGTCAATCTGCCACTCAAATTGTTGATGGGGGGTACTTAGCAGGGTAGGGCACTGGTCTATGAGCTGCCGAGTTCTTGTTTCCTCCTCATTGAGGTTGCGCAGGCAGATGAATTTCCCTTCCTCCCGAATCAAGATGCTTCGGGGTAGCCCATCGCCAGGCTTGAAGTAATAGCTTTCCTCGGGGTAGGGCTTGACGTATATTTCCAGTTTATAAGCATCGCCAAAAGGTAGCAGGTGTACGCATGGCTGGGTGGAGCCAGCCAGTTCTTCTAGATCAAGGTCCTGTAGGTCGGTGGAAGATTGTACGCTTACTTTGTTGCGCAGTCCTTCCAGTTGTTGTTCTACTAGGGAGCGTTTTTCCGCAGGCACCTCCACGCCGTTTCTCACGGCTCTGGCCATGGTAAACTGATCTTCGGTGATGTGATAGACGGCGTAGCGGGTGGGCGTTTCCTTTCTATATATATAGCCAGCTTTCGTGACGGGCGGGTTGAATTTGAGTAGCAGCAGCCCTTGTTCCGTTTCCATCACGCTCAGCTCGGCTGTGCTGCGTTTGAGTTCCAGCGGAATACGTTTTTTGTCATCCATGAAAACTCGGGGGTGCTCAGCAATGATATAGAGCAAATGACCAAAGCTGACGCTGATGGCATCTTCCGATACATTGCTGTAGGGATACACCTTTCGGTCGTAAGCTTCCAGCGCATTGACAGCTAGGAGGTCTGCTTCTTCAAATTTGTTTGTATTGTCAGGGCTGATCAGTTCCGTCCATTTCATTTTCCTACCTGTGCTCCAGCCTTTTTTGCCCATTTTTTGCTCCTTGGGGTAGGCGATTTTGTCTTCAAAGTCCACAATCCAGATGGTTTGCAATCCAGCTTGTTCTCCTTGCGATTTGTTGCTGCTTTTGTCTTGCGCAACGGTCTCTAGCAATTGCAATGCATTTTCCCAGGCAGGAGGGGCTGAGAAGAGTAGGGTCAGCGGTTTCCAAGTGGCCAACTTATCAGCGGTTGGCTGATCAGCTGTATCAATGCTAGCAGAAAAATTTTGAGGAAAGAGCAGGTTGGCAGCATATCGCAACTCTTGGTGAAGCCAATGCCAAGTGTTTGTCCACTCGCCTTTCAGTAGGTATTCCGTGCGTGTGCGCAATGCTTCGGAGGCGAAAATCCCTAGCCACTGATAGAGCCAGAGCATGGCAGTCATCTCCAGCGGATGTTGTATTTTAGAGATTAAGTTGTCTAGGTATTCCTCTACTTTTTCTATCTGCCCAGACTTACCAACGAAGAAAGCATGCAGCAAGGGATCCAGTAATTTGAAGGTACTCTCCTTGCTTTCTTCCAAAGCCACAGAAGCCATTTTGGCGCTAACCAGCCCCTTTTTAAAGCGCAGTAGCCAGCCCAAACCAGCATAGAGAGAAAGGCTGGCTTTATCCATCGGGTGTGCAAGAAATATATCGAGAGCCGCCGCTTCTTGTCCTTGGGTCAGGCTGTACAAGGCTTGCAAGGGGATCGGATAGCTACCTAATTCATCTGCTTCTATCGCATGCAAGTGAAGTGTGGCAAGATCGAGGAGTTCGTTTCTGGCTGCCTCATCCCAATGGGCCGCATCGAAGCTTCGGCGAACAAAGGCCAAAACCTTTTGCGAATAGGTGGGGGTACTAGAGAGTGACAGCTGCAGGCTGTGCTTGCTAAACAAGAAGCGCTGAAATTGCGGCACTAAAGCCAACCAAAATTCAGGATGGAAGTTGTTGAAGAGCTTATCAATCGATTCCAGCGCATCCTTGGAGTAATAGCTATAATAACGGCTGGACTGCTGCAATTCTTGCAGTGCTGAGGAGAAGCCAATAAAATTATTCTCCAATAGCCGCAGCCGTGCCAGTTGGTAGAATTTATTGAAGTGCTCCTCGCTATAGTAATAGTGGTAACGGCGGTCTTTTTTCAGCAAATCGAGAAGACCAATACTCTGGATTGCAAGGTCTTTTACGCCGCCCGGACTGACAGGTAGTATTTCGTAGATCAGATCTTTGCTGACGGCTGTTGGTCGGTAGCCCTTGGCAACGATTTCTACAAAGCGCGCTTTGGATAAATCATCTAGTACAATCTCTAGGTGGTCTTTTGACCAACCTGCTTTGTTCCGTACGGGAATGTTGGCTTTGGTGAGTAATCTGATAAGTACAGATATACTGATCCTGTCATGGTAAACCAGCATGGCTACTAAGACCCACGAAGTATCGGGGGAGAGATCAGAAAAGTTGACGCTGTTGTTCGGATTCGCTTTAAGGCCTCTAGCCATGTGGGTGATTTTTTGTTTTTCGCCCCAAGGGCGGGAGCAAAGTGAAAGTTTTTAGCAGTAAGGCTGCTATATTGGAATAAGCAGCTGCTTTTCTAAATAATTTTAGACGTACAAAGTTCGTCATTTCTATTGACTAACACAAGCGCTGCTAGCCCCACTTGCCACAATTGTATAGAAAAAGCAACCATTGATCGGAAAAATTAGTCTCAGTGATCTTGCTATCCATAAATTGCCTCTAAATTCAATGATTATGTGTACATCAAATAATGGCTGCGCCGCTTCGTCCCTTTCATCCAAAGCCAGGTTTTACAAAAAATTGCGGGGCTTTCTGATGGCGCTGTCAGCCATCTTTGCGGCTGCCGTTTTGATCGATTCCGATTTTTTTGATATTTTTCGCCTTGTAGCGGCTTTCGCTGCTATTTCTCTGGGGCTTCATTATGTTCGTCTTCAGGGGGTGCCAGGCACCAAAGGCTGGTTGAGCGATGATTGGTTCGATTGGATTCAGGCGCGCTACCCACACAAAGCCCAAGGGCCGGAAGCTAGCAGCCCCCAAAGGCGTGCTGCAGGGGAAGCCTACGATCCCCTCTGGAAAGACAAAGACCTCGTATAAATGAGCAGACGAAAAGATAAGGCCAACAAAAGCCTCGCAGAGCGAAGACAAGATTTCTTCAAACATTTCCGTACCTATTTGGCCATGAGCATCTTCTTTGTGGTGCTCAATGTGCTGACACCCACAGGACATTTCTGGGCCATTTACCCCATCCTTGGTTGGGGTTTGGGTGTGTTGATGGAATATTGGTCGCTCTTCGGGCCTATGAAAGATACCGACGAAGCCCTCGACCTCGAAGACCCCCTCGATTTAGATGACTTTAATCGTCCTCAACGGCAGCAAACGGCTCCCCAAGTGCCTGGCAAAGGCTATCGGGAAGAGGATCTTATTTAATGTAGATCATTTTCCCGATAGCAGCCTCTTCACGCGTAGAGGGAAATCACTAATTAGGATGCCTAGATGATACGACGCGGCGAAAGCTTGGTAGAACTTTGTGTCTAGTAGATCGGCATCTGTACGACGGCGCTCACTTAAGTCGGTAGTCAGTATAAAGCCCCTTCTTTGCAGTCTTCTGATGATGCGTGTTGGCGTGCTGCTATTGACGTAGGCCACTCGTTTCGCATCAGGGAATTTCATAGATCGTAGCTTACGGAAAGCTGCAGCATCATTAACCAGCGTTGAGACCCAGGCATTAGGCAGTAAACCGTACACTTTTTTAGTCGTTTCCAGCGAGAAAGTAAGTAGGAGGCAACGATCAATGAGTCCGTATTCCTGAATAAGGCTCGTTATTTCTACCCAGCACTCCAGTTTCGCGTCAACCATTAGAAATACATTTTCCTGCTGCGCTAGCCAAACTAAGATAGCTCGGAAAGTAGGTAGATATTCTTCAGTTATTTTACCGCTCTTGGTTTTCAATTGGATTTCTCGCAGCTTTTCCGCCAGAACCAAGTGAATACTGTCTGTGCCAGCGGTGGTACGACCGAGCGTAGCGTCATGTAAAACAAAGAGTTCCCCATCAGCACTTTTTCGTACGTCTAGCTCAATCATAAGCTGCTGCGGATAGAAAGATGCGGCCAAAGCAGAAAAGCGGGATAGGCTGTTTTCAGGAGCTTCTTCCGCGCTGCCTCCCCGATGACCACAAATCAAAAGGGGAGCATCTTTTGAATCACGAAAGAAGTTGCTCAGTGTTACCTGCGTCCTGAGTGTATCCCTTGCAGAAAACAAGCTAAATAGGATTAAAAGGCCATAAAAGTTGAGTTTCATACCGATCATTTCGTGCTATTGGAGCTGTAGTCTGGCTTCAACATCGCTTATTTTCATGCACACTTGTAATAGTGCAATGGCTCTACGGCTCCACTTTCAACTCACTCACCCTGCTCTTTTCGTTGGCCTTGCTCCTGCGCGAGCCATCACTTGCGCCTGATCGTGTAGCCAGCTCGCTATTCAAGGAATGCGGTCGTACTAAATCGGGATGGGCACGGAATTGTAACTGATCGCCATTTTTTACAGGAATAGGGTTTTCGTAGCGCTGGAAATCAGCCCCGTTGAGGCTGTAATAGACCGGCAGACCAGGGAATTCTGCCTTGGCTACCACAAAGCCATTTTCTTGCTTCGCTCCTGGTAACCCAACGCGATAGCCGACTCCCTCGCCGTGGCGATAGCGATCTAGCAATGGGAGGGTGAAATGCCCCAGGCGGTTGGCGAAGTCTTCCCAGTCGGCAGCCATTGCCTTCGCTCTGGCTTCGGCCTCCGAAAGGTCTTCCCAAGGAGCTGGCCCCGACCAGGCGCGCTCGGCCAATCCAATCATTTTAGGCCAGAGGTAGTACTCGGTCATCTGACTGCTCGTGACCGTTTCCGACCAGAGCTGACCCTGCAGACCTCGGATATTTTTTCTTGCAGCGGCCAGGAGCGGTGTTGTTTGTTTGCGCAATTCCATTTCGGAGGGGCTATTGGCATACCAGAGCGGGGGCATTGTTTTTACAGCATCGAAGGGAGCAAATGCCCAGGCGCGGTAGGTATCCACAAAACCGCCCCAGTAGAAGCCTGGCTCTTCAGGGGCGCAGTTGTAGGCCAGATCGAAATAGAAATTATTGACATTACAAATCACCACTTCGTAGCCCGCATTGGCGAGTTCGTAGGCCAGGGTGACGTTGCTGCCCAAGCTGTTCCACACATAGGGCAGGAGTTGGTCTTTGGCTTTTTCGGGATTGACGACATAGCGATATTGCCCCGCTTCATTGGCTTCTCGTTGCATAGCAATCTCTTCCCAGCCAGCGGTTCGGAGACCGTATTTATCTAGGATGGTTTTAAACTGATCGAGGAAATAGGCACTTAGGATATTCTTGAGGTCTTCTGGGTTTTGAGTGGTAATTCCTTGTGTCTGGAGCCATTCGGTACAAGTAGGCGCTGCCACCCAAACGCCGCTAGCCACTTCGTCGCCACCTGTATGCAATTGGGTGAGGGGATGGCCGGCGGCTTCGTGCATTTGTTGGATTTCGCTCACCACTTTATCGAGGAACCGATAGGTTGAAGGCTGGCAAACGGCGATGGTATTATCGGGATAATCTTGGATGGAATTATATTGGCTTTTGTCCAGGGGGTCGCTGATGGCATATTGGCTACTGCCTGTTCGGCGCTCGAAAGCCTCCATGGCTTTGATGGCGGCGCGGGCATGGCCGGGCAGATCGATTTCGGGGATAACTTCGATGCTGCGCGCCTTGGCATATTGCAGTATTTCAATGTACTCCTCGCGGCTAAAATATCCGCTTCCGGCGCTTTGGTTAGGGAAGGGGCCACTGCCGTAGGCGGGTTGGAGGTGGTTGTGTTCATCGGTGGTGTAGCCGCGCTTCCCGCCTAGCTCGGTCAATTCGGGTAGGCCGGGTATCGCCAGTCGCCAGCCTTCGTCATCAGAAAGGTGGAAATGAAAGGTATTAAGCTTGAAGAGCGCCATGAGGTCCAGTAGCTTGAGGACTGTTTCTTTAGTTTGGAAGTTGCGTGCCACATCCAACATCTGACCACGATAGGCAAAGCGAGGGGCATCCACCACTTTTTGAAGGGGTAAGACGAGCTGCTGCTTGTGTAGGCTGAGGCCATGAATAAGGGTGGCCAGGGCATAGAGCATTCCGGCTTGGCTGCTGGCAGAGAGTATGGTCAGTTCGGGACTCATCTGGAAAATTTCATAGCCCTCCGGCGGGATATTGCCGTCGTAGTGCAGTTCTAGATGAGGAACTTGGGGCTTTTCTTCAGCGTGCAGCACGAGTTTAGTTTGGTAAAAACCATCCAGCCATTCTGAGAAGACTTCTATGGGTGCCTGCCACAAGTTGCCGCTGTACCAGAGGTGAGCTTGCGGCTGTTGAGCCTGGAGATCGGCCAGCACGAGGGGCTGATCAGCGGGCTGTTCCTCGCCTTGCGAATTGGTAAAGATGGGCATAGATGTCCAGGCGGGGGTGTTGGCAGGAGCTGGGCTTATTTGATGACCGTGCTTGGGCTCCGTTTGCAGATTGGCGTAAGTATGGAAGAGCACAGCTGCTTCGTCGTATTGCTTTAAATGTGGCAGTGGCGACTCCCCAAAGGCAGCTGTTTTACTAATGGGGCTTTGTTGCCAGCTAATGGTTTGGGCTTGGCCGTCTTTTACTAGGAAAAAACCACGGGGGGCCATCACATTTTTGATGATGGCTCCGCTAGCTCGGTACCGGATGGTATCGATGCTGCCTGGCTGGAGGCCTGAATAATCTGTTGCGGGGCGTAGCTGCCAGTACTCCCCTTTGAGGTGTTCAATTTGGTAGCGCGGATCGAGGTCTTTGACGCTGCTGAGGAAGGCATTGAAATGTAGCGCCCATCCGCTGCCGTTGAAGGCTCCTGATTGATTGTTGAGCACAAAAAAGGCACTGTATTCGTTGCCCTCTTCTAACTGATGATTAGCCTCTAATGTCCAGCTTACGTCGGGGGCGGTGGAAGCGATGGGATCCTTGTTTTCGTTTTGGCAGGCGGCCATGAGGCTGAGTAGAATAAGTAAGAAAAGAAAATTATGGCTTGGCATGATGGTAGATGTAGTTTGGATGCCAAAGATAGTACTTTTGCATTATTTTTTTTTCATTTTTACTGACAAATACACCTCCCCCAACTGATTTTTATCAGCAGCCACTTTCAAAATTTCGTCTATCTTTGACCGAACAAAACATAGAAAATATGAACCCTCTTCTTAAAATTGCGAGCATCATGACGCCCGATCCCATTACTGTGATGGCCTCTACTTCTCTAGATGAGGCTCGGGCGCTTTTTGCTAAACACCGTATTCATCATCTCCCTGTTGTAGATCCCGAAGGAGCTGTCATAGGCATGCTTAGCCAGTCGGATTACCTCAAGGCCCATGGGGCAAGCTTCAGCAGCGTTGGGGAGTTGATGACCAAAGGGCTGGCCAAACTAGAAGCAGACGACACGGTGCGAACCGCGGCTAATTTATTTACACTCAATAAGTTTCATGCTTTGCCAATTGTTGGCGCCAACAACCATTTGGTTGGTATTGTCACCACCTTAGATCTGATCAAACTAATGGATAGGGAAGACATTGAGCTATCTGATTACAAACAAGCCTAATCTTCTTGGCTCCCAACTTATCGGCGGCCTTGCGCGTTTATAGCGTATGCTTATCTCTACTTGGTAGAGCATAGGGGCTCGTTGTTTAATATTTATGACGGATGCGCAAACAGTTGGATCAGTTTAGAGCTTATTTCTCAGAGTTCGGTTTCTGGGAAAAAATCAGCCAATTTGCTACGAAAGTGGGCATCAAGGGTGTTTACACAGCACTGCTGTTGTATTATGCCTATCAGCGAAAAGAAACCCCTGCTTGGGCGAAGCGAATTGTGTTGGGGGCGCTTGGCTACTTAATCATGCCCTTCGATTTTATACCAGATTTGAGTCCTTTCATTGGTCTTACCGATGATTTAGGCATCCTGAGTTTTGGTTTAGTTACGATCGCTGCTTTTGTCAACAAGGACGTCCGCGAGAAAGCCAGGGCTAGAACGGCCAAGTTCTTTCCCTTCGCTTCAGAGGAAGACTTTGAATCGGTAGAAGAGCAACTCTAATCCCGCCAGACAAAGGGAAACAAGAGCATGCCGCTGGCAATCAGCAACAAGTCTATTGCTAGCAAGAGGCTGAGCAGTTGCGTCGTGTCGCCGGAGAGTAAACCGATGGCGTAGGCTCCTACCCGTACCAAGACCAACAGCAATGGTATCACTAAGGGAAAGGCTAAAATGGACATCAGCGTGGCGTTGCCGGCTGCGCGCGTGGCGATAGCAGCTACGAAGGAAAAAGCTGCACTCAGACCAATGCTACCCAAGAAGATAGCTAAGGTGAAAAGCCCTGGCAGCTCAATGAGATTACTGCCTTGGAAGAGGTTCAGCAAGCCCCAAAGCAAAAAGCCTAGCAGCATCAAAACCAGGCTATTGTAGGTAAGTTTACTGAGCAACAAAGCCTCTGGGCTCACGAGGGTGTAGTAATACAAATGCCGGCGGCCCTGCTCCTGCCCAAAACTTCGGCTCGTAGCAGAGATAGCAGCGAAGAACAACAAAATCCAAAAAAGCGGATTCCAGGTCATCACGCTGAACTGTGTAAGTGCCACGTAGGCAATAAGTGTGGCGGCCACAACGTACAAGAGAATACCCGCCATCGTGTAGGGCTGTCGCAACTCTGTGCGAATCTCCTGCTGTAACAACCAAAGCGTTTGATAGAATGTATTCATCAGGCGAGCAAAGGTAGAGAGTTTACTTATCTTCGCATCTAATTTTAATCCGCATCACAATAAGCAACACAGAATTTCATCAATTTGCTGTCCCTTTTTTCGCTGTTTTATCATTCAAGCATGGCTACATACCAACAACGGATGCGGGAGGGGATGATACTAAACTCCTTCCACTGCCTTCTTCCTGTATTTTCCAAGTACTGCTCGTGGGCAAGGCTACTGCTTGTGCTTCTTTGCCTGCTTGGAAGTCCCTGGTACCTGTATGCTCAAAGCCAGCAGGAGCCGGAGCAACCAGACGCTTTACACTATCAGGTAGAAGCCCAAAGAGGCGATGGCGTTATTGCTTTGTTGCGCCAATTTGGCTTGGAAAGGCACAACTGCAACTACACTAAGTTCTATGCGTTGAACAAGCTCAACAACAAATCGGTCTTGCACATTGGAAAAAGCTATCAGGTTCCGCTGCAGATTTTTACCTACAACGGCAAAAGCATTCGTTCCACCATTGGGCGAGAAGACTGGACGCTGGCTCTTGCTATTCAAGATTACAATGATGAGATGCTGGCGATCGGCCTGAAACCCGATGATTTTAGGAAAGATAAAATCCTGTGGGTACCGCATCATCTGCTCCAATGTCCGGAAGACCTCAATCAACTAGGAAAGGCATTGATCGCCCCCAGTAGCAAAGAGCTCGGTGAAGCAGAGCCCTCCTCTAGCCAAAAAACCAGTAGTGCATACAGAACTTTTGATATATTTGGTAAGGACTACGCTAAAACGCCCTTGATTGATAACAAGTTGGGCGGACAGGTCTTCTATATCAGTGCTGGTCATGGCGGCCCAGACCCCGGTGCCATGGCCGTCAGGAACGGACGTAATCTCTGCGAAGACGAATACGCCTACGATGTCGCCCTGCGCTTTTGCCGAAATATTATCTCCCACGGAGGCATCGCTTATATGATCAATCGAGATGATAACGACGGCATCCGCCCAGGCGAATACCTTGATTGTGATACAGATGAAGTGCTCTGGGGAGGTGTAAAAATGGCTCGGAGCCAAAAAACGCGCTTGGAGCAACGCTCAGATATTGTCAATCAGCTCTACGAAGAAAACGAGAAAAAAGGCTTCACCAAACAGACCTTGATATGTTTTCATGTCGATAGCCGCAGTAGCAAAAAGCGGATTGATCTCTTTTTCTACCATCACGAAACGGATTTGCTAGGCAAAGCTCGAGCCAATAAGATGCAAGCTGTGATTCGAGATAAATACAACAAGCATCAGCGCGGCCGAGATTACGAAGGCTCCGTTACCCCCCGAGACCTGCATATGTTGCGCGAAACGCTCCCGACAGGGATCTACATTGAGCTGGGGAATATTCGCAATGAATCCGATCAGCAGCGCATCATCCTCGAACGCAATCGGCAGTTGCTGGCCGATTGGTTGTATGAGGGTTTGTTGTAAGCTAGGATTTTGGCACTGGATGCAGGAGCCAGGCTGATTTAAAAGGAGCAGTGTCGCGAAAAAGCCTTGCTCGGCTGGGAGAACCTTGCTCCTGCACGCAGTGCCCGTCTGGGTTTAGTAGGGCGCGAGCCAACAGTAGGATATCTGAAATTATTCCTACTTTACATCTAAAATAATCTTCTGCTATGCGAATTTCTTTCCTTTTATATGTATGCTTTCTCAGTTTTTCTCTTTTGGCACAAACGGCCAACAAGGGCAATGGCTTGGGAATCAACTATTTTCTGCCTGATTTGGCCTACGATGCCAGCATTCCCACACCAGCTTCTTTTTTGGGCTATGAGGTGGGCGAGTGGCACGTCAGCCACGATTTACAACAGGCTTATATGCGTACTTTGGCGGCGGCTAGCGACCGCATTCAGCTCATCGAATACGCCAGAACCTACGAGCAGCGCCCCCTGTTGGTGCTGATTTTTACCAGCCCTGAGAACCATAAAAACCTCGAGGCGCTTCGCCAAAAACACTTGAGTATTAGCCAATTGGGTACGGCCGGAAGCGATGCCCTAAAGGGCGTACCGGCTGTATTATACCAAGGATTCAGCATTCATGGCAATGAACCAAGTGGCGGCAATGCGGCGCTGCTAGTTGCCTATTATTTGGCTGCCGCACCCATGAGCGATCTAGGGGGGCTGCTGCAGGACAATATCATTTTGTTCGATCCTTGCTACAATCCGGATGGCTTCAATCGTTTCGCCTCTTGGGTGAATACCCACAAGGCACGCCACCTCAACCCCGATGGCGAAGACCGGGAGTACAACGAAGCTTGGCCTCGAGGAAGAAGCAACCACTATTGGTTTGATCTCAATCGCGACTGGCTGCTGGCTCAGCACCCAGAGAGTCGGGGTAGGGTAGCGCTCTTCCAGCAATGGCGCCCCAATGTGCTCACCGACCACCACGAGATGGGGAAGGATGCTACTTTCTTTTTTATGCCCGGTGTGCCCACCCGCACTTTTCCTGGCACACCAAAAATCAACCAAACACTCACAGCCAAAATTGGAGAATACCACGCTGCGGCCCTAGACAAAATAGGCTCGCTTTATTATAGCGGCGAGAGCTTTGATGATTTCTATGTCGGTAAAGGCTCTACCTACCCCGATATGCAAGGCTGCGTGGGCATTCTCTTTGAGCAGGCTAGCTCTAGGGGGCACTTACAGGAAACAGAAAATGGTTTGCTGTCCTTCCCCTTCACCATTCGGAACCAAGTTACAACGGCGCTGAGCACCCACAAAGCCCTGGTAGAACTGCGGGAAGAATTGCTGGCGTACCAGCGCGACTTCTACCGCAAATCAAACAGCCCCAAAGGCGGCTATGTCATTGAAGGCGACCAAGACCCCGGTCGCCTTAAAGCATTAGCGGAACTACTCAGCCGCCACGACATAGCCGTAAAGCAGTACGGAGATCAGGAACCCACGGCGCTCTACGTGCCGCTCGATCAGGCTCAGCACCAATTTATAAAAGCGATCTTCGAGCCCATCAATATTTTCGAGGATAGTATTTTCTACGACATCTCTACCTGGTCTTTACCCTATGCTTTTAACCTGCCCACGCGGCAGACAAGCAGCCCTCCTAGCGGATTTATGCCCTTAGGCGGAACGGGCGATGCCAACTACCAAATCGGTAAAGGCACCTATGGTTACTTGCTTAACTGGAACGATTACTATGCCCCCAAGGCCTTGTATGCTATTCAAGCAGCGGGTTTGCGCACCAAACTCAGCTATGCGCCTTTTACTACCACCGAAGGCCGCGAGATGGCCGCCGGTACCGTTTTTATTCCGGCTGAAGATCAGGAGGGCTGGTCTGCCGATGATCTGCATAGCTTCCTCAATGGGGTGGCTATCAGCCATCAAGTAGAAATCGTGCCGCTAGCCACAGGAAGCGTGGCAGCAGGATCCATGATGGGTAGCCGCGACAATTTTGCTGCGCTGCGTAAACCTTCGATTTTGCTGCTTATAGAGGGAGGTGTTAGTTCTTTAGACGCTGGTGAGGTATGGCACTTACTAGACCAGCGCTTTGATATGCCAGTAACTAAAATGCCGCTAGACCGCGTGGCCTACGCCGATCTGAGCCGTTACAATACCATTGTGATGGTAGATGGCAATTACAGCGGGCTGGGGAGCGGCGGAACGGAGAAAATTAAAAATTGGATGGGTGCTGGCAATGTGCTCATTACCCACAAAAGAGCGGCTACTTGGGCAGCGTCCAACGGCTTGGCCAAGATCACCAACCGCACCTACGAAATAGACAAAGACGAGAAAAAAGACCGCAGCCATCGGCGACCCTACGGCATGGGGGAACGCGACCGAGGTGCACAGGTACTGGGTGGCGCTATTTTTGAAGCCAAAGGCGACCTGACGCACCCGCTCCTCTTTGGTTATCAACGGCCCGAAATTCCTATTTTTAAGCGGAGCACCCTCTTGTTTGAACCCTCAGAAAACCACTACGCTACACCTTTGGTCTATACTGACCAACCGCTGCTGAGTGGCTATAGCCCGCGGAAATTTGCTGAACAGACCGCTGGTTCGGCAGCCATCATCGTGTCGGGTAGTCGAGGCGGGAAAACAATCTGCTTTGCAGATAACCCTAATTTCAGGGCCTTCTTCTACGGCACGAATAAGCTCTTCCTGAACGCCCTCTTTTTTGGCGATGCCATCAGCGGGCGAACGACGGAATAAGCGGTAAAAAAGGTCGGTTGGAGTTTTTCAACCGACCTTTCTTACTCCACCAACAACTGATGCCACTGTCCCTGCCTATCCACCAGCCAGTAGGTGCCCGGTAGGGCACCGAGCTCTTGAATATCAATACTTTGCCCCAAGGCGTTGTAGCATCGGATAATGTCATTCCTTCCTTGTAGGGCTTGCCCCTGCGCTAGGGGATTGGGCCAGACTTGTCCTGAGCGCTGCTGTATCACGTTGATGCTGGCGATGGGGCTGTATTCATGGCGGCCATCGTGATCTATTTGCCGAAGGCGGTAGTAGTGAGTGCCGGCTTCTAGGCCTGGGTGTAGGTAGGTATAGGTAGCGCCTTCGCCTGCCAGCGCAGCCACCCAGCTGATGCGCTGAAACTGCCGGCCATCTTGGCTGTGTTCTACTTCGAAGCCTCGGTTGTTGGTCTCCGCGGCGGTGGTCCATTGAAGTTGTGCGCTGTTTTTATCCAAAATTTTGACCTCCCAAGAAAGATAATCTACGGGCAGCGGCTCCGAGAAACCGAAATATTCCAATACAAAAAGCCCATTGAGGACATCGCTAGCCAGGATTCGGCCAGAAGGCAGGAGCGGATATACCCCCCATGACCCATCATGCGGGTAGGCGCCAACATTACTAGGGTTGGTATCGTAGTAGCCTGCTAGGGTTACCTCGTTGGGGTCGCGGATGTCGAAAATCTGGATGCCATCGTCGTAATAGCTGATAAAAACCAGCGAGTCGCCCATCACAATTGGGTTGTGCGCTAGGCTGTTGGTAGCGGCAGGGGCTTCCAGAACCGAGCGAAAAAGATCGGTGATTTCTATATCACTGGGGTCGCTGACGTCGGCTATTTTAACAGCCGTTCCGGGTGTTTCATCGCAAAAAACCAGATAGTTACCATTGTCGGTGAGCCAAGAACTGTGGTTGTATCCCGCTTCGGCATAGACGGTGAGGCGCCCCAACTCTATGGGCATAGTGGGGATAGATACATCGTAGATATAGAGGCCATTGTTGCCGTGGTTGGCATAGAGGGTATCGCCCCGGACGTAGCCATCGTGCATATAGCCGCCATTGAGGGGGACACTAGCTAGTAGGCTGGGATTGGCCGGGTCGGCCAAGCTAAGAATGATCACCCCGTTGCCTCTGCTATTAGAACCAAAGGCGTATAGCCGGGCAGCGGCTTCATCGATAAAAATATTATGGGTTCTTTGAAAGAAAGCAGTGGATTGGTACACGATGCTGGCGGAGGCGGGAAGCGCACTCAGATCGATGATTTGCAGCCCTTCCGCTCGTTGGTCGGCCACGCAGTAGGCGTAGTGTTGATAGGTTTTGATATCGCGCCAAAGGGAGTTGGAGGCGGCAAAATTGTTGAGTCGCTCGATTTCAACAATATTAGTGGGGTCGGTGATGTCTAAGATGTGCGCAAAGCGGCTGGAAACGAGGAGGCCATATTCCCGGCCGTTGGCGGCGTAGCCCCAGACATCGCTGTAGCTGATGCCACCGTGCAAGACCAACGTATTGTCATCCCATTGGCCGAGTGCTTGCATGTTTAGGGATTGCTGGGCGCTGAGGGAAAGCGATCCCATGCTTAGTAGTAGGCACAAAACAAGAAGAAGTTGACGTGGAATTGAAGAAAGCTTGACCATTTTTGTGATTTTTTAAAGAACATTGCTCCTATTTTGTGGCATGGCTCCTGCCTTTGGCCACCGCTTGTCTGTATAGATATGTACTCGATCCATCAATCAGCAATACTCTAGTAAGGGGAGTGGCCGTTCATGAAATTATTGTGCCAAGACGAGCTGTAAATGAGCTAAATGATGGCGACCATGCCAAGCATACAGTCCAATATTATACTTGAGTTGAACGCTGCGTTTATCGCCTGGGTGATGGAAAGTACGCTCCCATTCAGCTGGGCTAATGTTGGATAGCAGCGCGTAGGTTTTTTCGTGCAAGGCCGATAAAAGACGGAGGCTGGGTAGGACATCAGCTGTATAATCCGCCTGCTGAGCCCAGTCAGCCTCTTGGTAAGGGGTAATAGTGGGATGATCTTCTACTAGCGCTAATTTGAAACGCTGGTAGGCGTGCAAATGGCTATCGGCTAGATGGTGGATGAGCTGTTTAGCTGACCAACCGTTGGGTCGGTAAGTTTGCTCCAACCGACCTTTATCTATTATTTGCTGAGCGGCTCTTTGAAATTCAGTGGGTAGTTGCCGAAAATCTTCCAGCCACCTGCTGTACTCCTCCGTGCTTATGGCCGCAGGCGCACTAAAACGGCCAATGGGATATTGTAAGGACTGCATTAACGACATTTTGCTACAAATATACAGTTTTTTCCATTAAATTCCTTTCTTTTGCAGCCAGATGAAAGCAGATAAACAAGCAGACGAAGCGAGGCGCAACCGCGTACATGAAGTCATTTTTGAGGCCGATACACCTGCGGGTAAGGTGTTTGATGTGTTGTTGCTGGTAGCGATTGTGCTGAGTGTGCTAGTGGTGATGCTGGAAAGTATGCAAGGCTGGAGTGCTTCGATGAAGCAGCTTTTTATAACGCTAGAATGGGTCTTTACGGCACTATTCTCGGTGGAGTACGCGCTGAGGCTCTACGCTACCCTCAAGCCGCTACGCTATGCCACGAGTTTTTATGGCGTTATTGATTTGTTGTCTATTTTACCTACCTTCCTGAGTTTAATTTTTAGCGGTAGCCAGTATTTTACGCTAATCAGAGCATTGCGGCTCTTGCGCATCTTTCGCATTTTTAAGCTTAGCAAATATTTGCGGGAGAGCAATATGCTGCGGAAAGCCTTGGTGGCTAGCAGCAGCAAAATATTTATTTTCCTGTTTGTTGTGATCATCATCGTACTGATTATTGGCACGCTGATGTATTTTATTGAGGCAGCGCAAAACCCGGGTTTTAGCAGCATACCAGCAGGGGTATATTGGGCCGTTGTTACCCTCACCACGGTGGGCTATGGGGATATTACCCCCCTCACCAGCCTCGGGAAATTCATCAGCGTGATTGTGATGATCCTTGGTTATGGGATTATTGCGGTGCCTACGGGCATTGTCACCAACGAATTATTGACAGGCAGTAAACGCATGCCATCCAACACGCAAGTCTGCCGCCACTGTACATACGAGGGCCATGACGACGACGCGGTTTACTGCAAATATTGTGGTGAAAAATTGAATTTATAGGGATGCGCCAAGCGCTCATGCGGGTGTTTCGACAGGAGCAAAGTTTTCTTCAAGGAGCCGTCTTTACAGCGGGGGCGCCAGGTGCTTGAAGTGGCCATTGAGTTTTACCTTCTTTTGTATATCCAGGTGGGCGGTGGCGTCGGGGCGAATTTGCCGTAGGTGCGCTAGTAGATAGTGCTGCCTTTCATGGGCATTTAATAGGGTGAGGAACTCGTATTCTTGCAAGGGATTCATCCCTACATAGTGGGCCAGGTCGTAGGTATTGAAGCCCGAGAGGGGGTCTTTAATGGGCTTGTCGATCTTCAACATCTGATAGATTTTTTTTAGCAAGGCTACAATTTCCTGGTTTAAAACCAGGCTCTCATTAGTATCCACTTCTAGGAAATCCACTTTCCCACCGGCATAGAGCTTAGGTTCGAGTTTGGGCTGGAAACTCTTTATCCGAAATATGCGCTGCCCGAGGGTTTTTATGTCGCATTCTCCGCCCGGGTAGCGCTTGCTTACTTCCAGTAGTTTCACTTCGGTTGCGATGGGCTTGACTTCCCCGTTGATAACGGTGGGCACGCCAAAGGTGATGCTTTCCTGCTCCGCATCTTGAATGAGCTGGCGATAGCGAGGCTCAAAAATGTGTAAGTTCAGTTGCTCGCCGGGGAAAACCACCAGTTGGAGGGGAAAAAACGGAAGTATAGAAGTCATTTTATCTTTTTTGGAGCGATCAGCAAAAAAAGTACGGGCAAACGTACCATAGAAGTATTTATGGGCGTATATTGTTCATTATTTCAGTTTTTCATCCATACCACCTATGAGAATCCGTTTCCTTTCCTTTTTTACCATTGTTTCGCTTTTGTTTGCCCTAGGTTTTTCGGCTTGTAAGAAGCAAGTCGCTGATATTTCACCAGAGGTTCTATCCAATTATCTAAGCGGTTTTACCGCTGGGGTGATAAGCAAAAAGCAAGCTGTTCGTGTGCAATTTGCTACCAATATTGCTTCCGCTGCTCAAGTGGGACAAACGGAGCCGCGGGCGCTGTTGAAGTTTTCGCCCAGTATGAACGGCACGGCCGTTTGGGAAAGTCCGCGCACCTTAGCTTTTACTCCCTCGGAAACTTGGACGGCGGGGGAGGTGTACACTGCCACCGTCGATTTAGCTTCGGCCATCGACACCCTCAAGAATGGCCCCAAGTCCTATAGCTTTCAATTTTCTGTACAAGAATCGAGCCTGCGCGTTGTGCTCGACGGCCTATACACTCCAGAGCCAAGCCGCTTAAGTGAACAAGCTATCGGCGGGCAGGTACAAGCTAATGACTATCTGGAGGAAGGCTCGCTGGAAGGCTTGATCGTAGCAGAACAGGCAGGACGGAAGCTAGCAGTCGTTTATCAACGAAGCGGCGAAATGACTTTCAACTTTGTTGTCACGGGCGTTGAGAGAGGGCAGGAGCCTTCCGAGGTACAGCTTTCTTGGGATGCCCAAGGGATAAAAATGGGCGTAGCCAAGAGCAGCACCACAGTCGAAGTACCTGCGCTTGGAGAGTTCAAAGTACTACAAGTGCATTATGAAAACGAGGAGAATCCTCACATAGCCATCCGCTTCTCCGACCCTCTTGATGAGCGCCAAGATCTCAACGGACTGCTTAGTTTGCTGGGGGCGTCCCTTTCGCAGTACAGCATTAAGTCAAATTTGATAAAGGTATTTGTACAATCAGGTCTTAGTGGTGCTAAGCAACTCACCATTCACAGTGGGATCAAAAATAGTGTAGGTGCAGCGCTAGGGCGAGATGTGGTGTGGGAGCTTAATTTTACCCGCCCTGACCCGGCGCTCCGACTGGTAGGGGAGGGAGTGATCATGCCCTACCAGGGCCCTCGCTTGTATCCCTTCGAAGCCATCGGTCTTACGGCTGTAAAGGTGGAAATTTTTAAGATATTCGACAACAACATCCAGCAGTACCTGCAGGAAAATCAGTTGGAGTATGGCGATGATTACTACAGCTTGCAAAGGGTAGGGCGGATCGTTAGCCAAGACCGGGTACTGCTGAGTGCGCTGAGCAGTGAAAATGATTTAGATAACTGGACGCGCTATACACTCGACCTCAGCAAGTTCTTCGTGGCGGATCCCAAAGCGATCTACCAAGTTCGGATTGGGTTTGGGATGGAGGATATTCGCCGTGTTTGCGATCAGAAACTAGCCGATTTTGGCATTCAGGAAGTTAAATTCGGGCAACAGAAGCAAGACATAAATATTGGCTTTGTGGAGGAACCCAACTCTATTTTTGGTGACTACTACGGCATATATGGCTACTACGATGGCCAGAATTGGGAAGACCGAGATGAGCCCTGTAAACCAGCTTACTACAACAGCCAGCGCTTTCTATCTAAGCCACTGATTTCCTCCAATCTGGGAATGATCGTGAAGCAAGATGGCCAACGCCGAACGGTGGTGCTTACAACAGATTTAATAACAGGCAAGGCTGCCTCCTCTGCACAGGTAAAACTCTACGACGCCCAGCGGCAAGTAATTTTTAGTGGTAGCACCGATGCCTCTGGCTTCGTGGAAGCCATTACGGACCAACGTCCCGACTTCGCCATCGCTAGCAGGGGCAACGACGTGGCCTACCTGAAAGTGGACTATGCCACGGCGCTATCGATGAGTAAATTCAATGTAGGGGGCGTTGCGGCAGAAGACGGGCTGAAAGGCCAAATCTATGGCGAACGAGGAGTCTGGAGACCAGGAGACAGCATTTTTCTCAACTTTGTGCTCGAAGACCGCTACAATAAACTACCACCTGCCTATCCCCTTGCCTTTTCCGTATTCGATGCCAAAGGTCGCTTGCGCGAGGAGCGCATCGTTACGCCCGCCGCTGGCGATATGTATGCGCTGCACTTTGCTACCCAACCCGACGATCCTACCGGTAGCTGGCGAGCCTCCGTCAGTGTGGGAGGCAAAACCTTCACCAAAAACATTAAGGTAGAAACAGTTAAGCCCAACCGGCTTCGTATTGATTTGGATTTCAACAAGCAAGTGCTTTCTCCAACAAATACGGAAGTAAAACTCCGAAGTATTTGGCTACATGGTGCTCCTGCCCGCAATCTGAAAGTAGATGTGGCTTTGGAAATTGTTTCGGTGGCTACGGGTTTTGCAGACTGGCCAGGCTATGTTTTTCGCGACCCCAGTAGATTCAGCGGCACTGCCTACGACAATAAGATATTTGAAGGCAGCCTCGATGAGGAGGGGCGCAGCAGCTTCCGTCTGCCCGATATGGGCCGAGCTTTACCCGGCAGGATGAAAGCCATTTTCAAAACTCGTGTCTTTGAACCCGGCGGAAATTTCAGTGTGGACAATATCAGCACAGAATATATGCCTTTTAACCAGTTTGTGGGGCTGAGCTTGCCCAAAAGTAGATGGGGGGGTAACATGCTGGAGCTAGAAAAGGAAAACAAGCTAAGCGTGGTAACTGTAGATCAAGATGGTAAAGTCCTCGCGGGTCGTAAGCTCAGCGTGGGGGTCTATCAAGTGCAATGGCGCTACTGGTGGGAAAGTGGTAGCGACAACATCAGCCGGTACAGCAGCAGCGACCACAAGGAAGCGGATCAGCGCTTTGAGGTCACCACCGGATCAGACGGCAAGCTCAGCCTGCCAGTGAAAGTGAGTAAATGGGGGCGCTACCTCGTGAAAGTATGCGATACGGCCAGCGGCCATTGTACAGGAGATTATGCCTATGCTGGTTCCCCCAGTGCTGGGGAGATGGATCGGGAGGCTGCTAGCATTCTACGACTACAAGCAGACAAGGAACAATACAATGTAGGCGATAAAGTAAGTATTAATATTCCTGCTTCTCAGGATGCCACCATCTTGCTAAGCCTAGAGAACAGTGCTGGGGTGTTGCAGAGCGAATGGATACAAGCCGTGGCGGGTGATAATACCTACACTTTCACCGCAGACGAACGCATGCTGCCCAACGTCTATGCACAAGTGATGCTCATCCAACCCCACGCCAATACCACCAACGATCGGCCGCTGCGGATGTATGGTGTCATACCCATCCTCATAGAAGATCCCGCTACCCGACTGCAGCCCCTCATCGCTACGGCCGATGAATACCAGCCTGAACAAGAAGTAAGTCTTACCCTCAGCGAGAAAAATGGTAAGGCCATGAGCTATACCATCGCCATTGTGGACGAAGGCCTGCTGAGCCTTACCCGCTTCGCAACCCCCGATTTATGGAAGGGCTTCTTCGCCAAGGAAGCATTGAGTGTGCGCACTTTCGATTTGTTCAATCAGGTAGTGGGAGCCACCAACGGCAGCCCCAGCCGCGTACTGGCCATCGGCGGCGATGAGGACCTTGGCGCCACCCCCGCCAATCCGCGTGCCAACCGCTTCGAACCAGTGGTGCGGCACATCGGCCCCTTTCAATTAGCAGCAGGCAAAAAGGCTACCCATAAGGTGAAATTACCCAACTACATCGGGGCGGTGAAAGTCATGGCTGTGGTAGCAGGAAACCATGCCTATGGCAAGGCCGAAAAAATAGTCCCTGTGCGCAAACCGCTCATGATACTACCCACGCTGCCAAGAGTCCTAGGCCCAGGTGAAGAGGTGAAAATGCCCGTCAATGTGTTTGCCATGACGAACAAAGTGAAGAATGCCAAAGTGACGGTGAGGGAAAGTACCGGCAAAGTGAGTTTCCTCAATAGCAGCAATAGCCGCGAGGCAAGCCAGCAGCAAAGCTTCAGTCAACCTGGCGATGCAACGCTCTATTTTCCTATCAAGGTAGGTACAGAAACGGGTATTGCCAAGTTTGATGTAATAGCCGAAGGCAATGGCGAGCGCGTAACCCAAAGCATCGAAATTGATGTGCGCAACCCCAATACTTTCCAAAACAATACCGAGCTTCTGAGCCTCCAAGCCGGCGAATCTAAAACCGTCAGCTACCAGCCTTTTGGAATGCCCTCCACTCGGATAGCCACCCTAGAAGTAGCAAGCCTGCCTTCGCTCAATCTGATGCAGCACATGCAGTATATCTTCCGCTACCCTTATGGCTGTGCCGAGCAAACGGTCTCCAAAGCCTTTCCGCTGCTGTACGTCGATAAACTGATCAAGCTATCCACGGAAATAGAAGAAGACCGCCGGAAAATTATCCTAGGTTCCATCAACCATCTCGTCCGATTCCTGAACCCTAATTCCTCTTTGTCCACATGGCCGGGCGGCAATCGCGCCAATCCCTGGACGACCTCCTACGCCACTCATTTTCTGTTGGAGGCGGAAGCCGCTGGTTATCAGCTGCCCCTGAAAATAAAAGAACAGCTGCTGAGCTTCCAAAAAGCCGCCGCTGCCGATTGGAAAACCTATGTTTTTGATTACTACGTGAACGACCAACAGCGGCATACTGATCAGGCCTACCGGCTCTATACGCTCGCATTGGCGCAGCAGCCTGATTTAGGTGCTATGAACAGGCTACGGAGCAGTGCCAAACTGCCCGCCACCGCCGCCTACCGCCTAGCGGGAGCCTACGCATTGGTAGGGCAACAAAACGTAGCCAAAGAGCTCATCAGTAAGGTCAGTACCCTCCCGCTGACACCCTACCGCGAATATTCCTATACCTACGGCAGCCAGCTGCGCGATATGGCTATGGTACTGGAAATGCAAATGCTGCTAGGAGAAACCGATAAAGCGGGCGATATGGCACTTCGCTTAGCCAATATCGTAAACAAAAGGCGCTGGCTGAGTACGCAGGAAATTGGTTTTATCTTGCATGCCATGAGCAAGGTGGTAGGTAGCAAAGGTACTTCCGATGAGGTGCTTGTACGCTTTAATTTGGCCGGAGGCAGGAGCCAAGAATTAGGTAGTAGCAGTGCCATCCTACAGATAGAGCTCCCCACCCAAAGCAGCGGAAGTTTCCAGCTGACCAACCTAGGGAATGTACCCATCTTCGCCAGTCTCATTACCCGAGGGCAACCCCTCCCAGGAGAGGAAAAAGCCATTGAAAGCAATCTGAAAATGAATATCCGTTATACCGATATGAAAGGCCAAGCGATCGACGTAAGTAAGCTGGCCTCCGGTACAGATTTCTACGCCATTTATTCCATCACCAACCCCGGTACCTTGGCAAGTCACTACCGAGAAATGGCACTCAAAAGTGCCGTTGCTAGCGGCTGGGAGATTGTCAACCAGCGCATGGACTTACTACAAAACAACAGAAATGAAAGTTATTATGCCTACCGAGATTATCAGGATGCCCATGTAGCTACTTTCTTCGATCTTAACAACGGGGCTAATAACGAGTATTATCTTCAGCTCACCGCAGCGTATCCCGGACGCTATTACCTACCCACTCAGGTTGCCGAAGCGATGTACGACGACGATGTACAGGCAGCAACGCTCGGTCGATGGGTAGAGGTGACAGATTAAGCGGCTTATAAGCAGTTAAGCAAGCGCTGTAGTACATCTACCTGATAGATATCATATTCCTCAAAGCCACTGCTCCAGAAGAGCTGTAGGTAGTCTAGATCACTTTGCCGTAAGGTGGAAATCATAGAGCGATCTATGGGGTAATCCACTTCGTAGTAAAGCTCGCGCCGCTGCTCGTCCCAGATACCATTAGAGACTGCCGCAGATCGGAGATGCAGGAAATTACCATCCAGCAAGTGAAGGCTTAGCAAACTACCTTTATCGAGATAGCCGTAGGTTTGAATGGCATTGGGGTTGGCGAAGCTCAGTCGCAATTTGAGATAGCGATATCCTCCCTGGCTTAGGACAGATGCATGAACGCTGAGGTATTCTTTCCCCTCTAAGTAGGGGCGCAGTGTTTCATCGG
Source organism: Lewinella sp. (assembly GCA_036835305.1). Lineage (GTDB taxonomy): Bacteria > Bacteroidota > Bacteroidia > Chitinophagales > Saprospiraceae > Neolewinella. The sequence goes on along the minus strand of DAITME010000003.1, from coordinate 27,689 downwards.
TGTGTGTAAATAAAAGTTCGGCCTGGCTGAAACGCATATATTGTCCATTCGTCTCATCTGTGCCTTCAAAAGCTAGCTGGCAGGGAATTTCCGGCAGCTTTCCCTGATAGTGCACCGTCTTCCCGTAGCCAGTGAAATTATTTTCTGGCAAGCCGAAAAGCTTCTGGGCCTGAGGCACAGCAAGCTCGCCTCGATTGCCTTTTTCGGCGGCTATTCGCTGGGCTTTGCGGCTGTTGTTGTAAGCTTCCACATAATTTTTTTGATCCACTACTACTTTGGCCGCTTGTAATTTGTTCTGCGCATTAGCTTGCTCGTGGGCTGCTTCCCGCTCGATCTTTTTGGCGAGTTGTAACTGCCGCTGCAGCTGCTCTGCTTGGGCCTGTTGCTGCGGGCTTTTCGCTGTGGCCAAGCGCTTTTCCAGTTGCTGCCGATTGGCCGTAGCCGCTGCCGCCCGCTCTTTGGCCAATAAGCTCGCCTCCTCCGCCAACTGCATTTTGCGCACTGCTATGCGCTTGAGGTCTTCCTCCGATACGGCTACTGCCGACGATAAGGGCTCTATCTTCACGGCAATAACCGGGTAACTTCCGCCGTTACCATCTTTGCCGTTGTAGTCCTCCACCGGCTCGTTGGTATTGAAATACCGAGCGCTGCCATCTGCATCCACAATGATTTTTGAACCGTCGGCATGTGTACGAATAACTTGCGCTGCCAGCTCCATACCGAAGAGGCCAAAGAGGCACAAAAGGAGAAGTAGTCTCATGTCGCTTAGTTTTTTTTATTGGGAAAGATCACTCAAAGATAGCTTATTGAATTGACAGTTGACGATGGACAATTGACAATTATTGTAAATCTCTAAGAATTTGGGTTGATTTTGCCTATATGATAAAGGGCTGAATTGTAGCTTTTAATCGCTTGCTTTCGGCCACATGGTACATTGAACATTATCTAGCAATAACTTTTGGTTTGTCTAATTGTCTTATTATGTTAACGAGCTACACGAACCGAGCAAATAAACTTAACCACGAATAGTACTGCATGTTGTTGTTTACTATCTATTTACTTAAGCTAGGCTTTTTACCGATTGACCTATGGGATGTGCTCGACATCTTCATCGTCGGTTTTCTGTTGTATCAACTCTACCGATTGGTAAAAGGCAGCGTGGCTCTCAAGATTTTTGTAGGTATTGGCGCTTTGTTGCTGAGCTATCAGCTGTTCAAGTTGTTGGGAATGGATCTGCTCTCGCAGCTAATGTCTAGTATTTTGGGTGCAGGTTTCATTGGGATTATTGTTATTTTTCAACCAGAGATTCGGCGCTTCTTGCTCCTGCTAGGGAATAGTACCCTTCGGCAGCGGCAGTCCATGATCAACAGATTATTGGGGAGGGAAGATAGTGGGTCGAGTGATTTGGTAGCGGCCCATGATGAGTTGAAGAATGCGCTGTTAAAGCTGGCGCGGCGGCGCACTGGTGCCCTGCTAGTGTTGTTGGATGATGAAGATCCTATCACTTTCATAACCGGTGGTGTGGAGCTCAATGCAGACATCAGCGAAGGAATTTTGCTAAGTATCTTTCACAAAGAAAGTCCACTACATGACGGGGCGATTACCATTCGTAACCGGCGGCTACGCAAGGCCAGCACCATTCTGCCTGTGTCTGAGAATACCGAAATCCCCCAAAGCCTTGGTCTTCGGCATCGGGCGGCGCTAGGGATTTCCGAGCGGACAGACGCTTGCTGCCTCATCGTATCGGAAGAAAGTGGGAAAATCTCTTTTACCCGCGAAGGTATTCTCGAAAAAAATATCAGCGAAGAACGCCTCCAAACGATCCTCCAACGCTATCTCTAGCAGCCAAATATCTAGGCAAAATGATTTGGGCATCGTAAATAAGTTGCCAACAATATCCTGAATATTGTGTTCCAACACCAACTTTATTGGATAAACTGCCTTACCTTGCAATGCTATTGAGGCGCCAACCAAGCGCTCCCTACGTATATTTTGCCTACCAAATAGAGCCAGATCTCCATTAAAGAAACAATTTAAGGATATGGCCCCACAAAGTAATGAAAACCATCGCATGATGCCAGAGGCAGCTGTTCTGACTACGGGTGCTGCGGAACCGAGCTGTTCGAATAGAAAGAGTTTGTACACCCCCGAGCTGGAATCAGATGCTTGCGGCACGGGCTTCATCGCCAATCTGGATGGCATCCCTACCCACCAGTTGGTGATGGATGCGCTTCAAATGTTGGCCAATATGGAGCACCGTGGCGCTTGCGGTTGCGAGCCCAACAGCGGCGACGGTGCTGGTATTTTAGTGCAGTTGCCACATGAATTCTTTAAGCGTAAGCTATCGGAAAAAGGCCACCAATTACCTGATTTTGGGGAGTACGGCGTGGGGATGATCTTTTTTCCTGCCGAAAAAATACTGCGCGAGCAGTGTAAATTCCTTTTCGCCGACTACGCCGACGAGCTGGGCTTCGACCTTATTGCCTACCGCAAAGTCCCCACCGACAACGAAGAAGTAGGCGACACCAGCCAAGGCGCCGAGCCTAGCATGGAGCAGGTGTTCGTAAAGCCTCGGACTGCGATGGAACGAGACGCACTCGAGCGCCGCTTGTACGTATTGCGGAAATACGCCACCCACAATATCCACCAAACCTACCCGGAAAGCCGCGATCAGTTCTACCTCTCTTCCTTCAGTTACAAGACTATCGTTTATAAAGGACAGCTCACCACTTGGCAGCTGCCGACTTATTTCCACGATCTGCAAAGCCTAGATTTTAAATCGGCCATCGCGCTCATTCACTCCCGTTTCTCAACGAATACGGTGCCGAAGTGGAAACTGGCACAGCCCTTCCGGATGATTGCTCACAATGGCGAGATCAACACCATTCAAGGCAACCTCAACTGGTGGAAAAGCAAGGAAAGTCTCATCAAATCCTCCAATAAATTCACGGCCGAGGAACTGGAGAAAATCTATCCCGTTTGCGGTTCACAACTCTCCGACTCGGCTGGCTTCGATAATGTGCTAGAGTTCCTGACACTCAATGGCTTCAGCCTGCCACACGCCCTCATGATGATGATTCCGGAGGCTTGGCAAGATGATGAGGAGATGCCCGACTACAAAAAGGCCTTCTACGAATACCACAAAGCCATCATGGAACCCTGGGACGGTCCTGCCAGTATCTGCTTCACCAACGGCATCCTCGTAGGCGCCACCTTAGATAGAAATGGCCTGCGCCCGAGCCGCTACTGCCTTACCGATGACAATGTGCTGGTGGTGGCCTCAGAAGCAGGCGCCCTACCCATCGACCAGGCCAAGGTGCTGCTCAAAGGCCGCCTGCAACCCGGGCGCATGCTGATTGCCGATCTCGACGAGCACCGCATCATCGGCGATGAGGAACTCAAATCCATCATCTGCCAACGGCTGCCCTACCGCGACTGGCTGGATACCTACCAACTGCGACTCGATGAACTGCCACTCGCTACGGAAACGCCCGTGGCCCTCGACCCAGATACCCTCTTTCAGAACTGGCAGCTCTTTGGCTACACCCGCGAAGACCTCAAAGTATGGCTGGAAGAAACCATACAAGGTGGCAAAGATCCCATTGGCTCCATGGGAACCGATACGCCACTAGCCGTTTTGTCTTTGCAATCGCAGCACATTGCCAACTATTTCAAACAGCTCTTTGCACAGGTAACCAATCCGCCCATCGATCCCATCCGCGAGCGCAGCGTCATGTCGCTCTACGCTATGCTAGGGAGCTCCGATAATATTACCATGCTTCGGCCGGAGCATGCACGCTTCATTCACCTCGATAGCCCGGTGCTTTCGAACGAGCAACTGGATAAAATTCGGGATATCAACCACGATAGCTACCGGTCTGGCGTCATCAACAGCTTGTTCCGAGCAGACGGACAGGCTGGCCGCCTCGCTGCTGCTATCGAGAACATCAAGGCACAGGCAGAGAGCCTTACCCGCAGCGGCTACAACATCCTAATCATTTCCGATCGCAAGGCCGATGCCTTCAATGCGCCTGTGCCGAGTCTTCTGGCTGCGGGTGCTGTGCATCATCACCTCGTTAGCTTAGGGCTGCGCGCCAAGACCTCCATCGTGGTGGAAGCCGGCGATGTGCGCGAGAGTCACCACTTCGCTACGCTCCTGGGCTACGGTGCCAGCGCCATCAACCCCTACATGGCTTTTGCCAGCCTGGCTGATTTGCATCGCCGAGGGCAATTTGATGAAAAAAGCTATTCGCTGAAAAAAGTCCTGAACATTTACACGAAAGCCATCGGCGATGGGCTGCTGAAAATCATGTCTAAAATCGGGATATCTACTTTGCAATCTTACCAAGGTGCGCAAATATTCGAGATATTGGGCATCAACAGCAAGGTAGTGAACGAATGCTTCCGAGGCTCTATCAGTCGTATTGAAGGCATTGGTTACGATGGCTTGGCCAACGAGGTACTGGTGCGCCACCATCTGGCTTTTCCCGAGCGGAAAGTACCCAACCCCAAGCTAGAGGAAGGCGGTCTTTTCCAGTGGAAACGCCGGGGCGAAGCCCATACCTTCAACCCCAAGAGCATCCACTACCTACAAATAGCGGCCAGGAAAAACGATCAGGAAGCCTACAATACTTACCGCGACCTCATCAACAACCAAACCCAGCAAGCCCTGACGCTGCGCGGCTTGCTCACTTTCCGGAAGGGCGAGCCCGTACCGCTGGAGGAGGTAGAACCCGCCGAAAATATCATGCGGCGCTTCGCCACCGGCGCCATGTCGTTCGGCTCCATCAGTTGGGAAGCTCACACCACCTTGGCCGTGGCGATGAATCGCATCGGTGCTAAATCGAATAGCGGTGAAGGCGGCGAAGACGAAATCCGTTACCAAATCAACGAAAAAGGCGAAGATCTCCGATCGGCCATTAAGCAAGTTGCCTCCGGCCGCTTCGGCGTCACGAGTTACTACTTGTCTAATGCCGACGAGCTACAAATAAAAATGGCTCAAGGAGCCAAGCCCGGCGAGGGCGGCCAGCTCCCGGGCCACAAAGTAGATGATTGGATCGGGCGCGTACGCCTCTCCACCCCCGGCGTGGGGCTGATCTCGCCGCCGCCCCACCACGATATTTACTCCATCGAAGACTTGGCACAGCTCATCTTCGATCTGAAAAATGCCAACCGCCAAGCGAGGATCAATGTCAAGTTGGTCTCCAAAGCAGGGGTGGGCATCATCGCATCCGGGGTAGCCAAAGCCAAGGCTGACGCCATCCTGATTGCTGGCCACGATGGCGGCACCGGCGCTAGCCCCCTCACCAGCATCCGCCACGCGGGCTTGCCCTGGGAGCTAGGGCTGGCGGAAAGTCATCAGACCCTTGTGAAAAATAAGCTCCGCGACCGCGTGGTACTGCAAACGGACGGGCAGATCCGAACCGGCCGCGATCTCGTCATTGCCACACTGCTAGGAGCCGAAGAATATGGCGTTGCTACCGCCGCCTTGGTGGTAGAGGGCTGCATCATGATGCGCAAATGCCATGTGAATACCTGCCCCGTAGGCATCGCCACCCAAAACCCGGAGCTGCGCAAACGCTTCACAGGCGATCCCGACCATGTGGTTAATTTCTTCCGTTTCCTAGCGGAAGATATGCGCCAAATCATGGCCGAGCTGGGCTACCGAACTGTCAACGAAATGGTGGGCCAAACCGATATGCTCAAGTTCAACCAAGCTGTGGAGCACTGGAAATACAAGAGCCTCGACCTTCAGCCCATCCTCTACCGCGAACCAGCCGACCCGAGCATTGGCCTCTACAAGCGCGTCGAGCAAGACCACGAAATTGATCAGGTATTAGATCGCCGCCTCATCCAGGCTGCCTTGCCCGCACTGGAAAGAACGGAGCAGGTCAAGAGCAATTTTCCCATCAAGAACACCGACCGCGCCGTAGGCACGATGCTGAGTAATGAAATCAGCAAGCGCTACTACGCGGAAGGCTTGCCAGATGGCGCCATCAACTTCCGTTTTCGGGGCTCAGCTGGGCAGAGCTTTGGGGCTTTCGGGGCCAAAGGCATTGAATTTTTGCTAGAAGGCGAAGCTAACGACTACTTCGGCAAAGGTCTGAGCGGGGGGCGCCTCATCGTGGTGCCGGATCGGATGAGCCAGTTTAATCCACACGAGAACATCATCATTGGCAACGTCGCTTTCTACGGTGCCACCTCTGGCGAAGCCTATATCAAAGGCATGGCAGGCGAGCGTTTTGCCGTTCGGAACTCCGGCGTAAAAGCCGTGGTGGAAGGCATGGGCGACCACGGTTGTGAGTACATGACGGGCGGCCTGGTGGTGGTGCTGGGTGAAACGGGCAAGAACTTCGCTGCTGGTATGAGTGGTGGCATAGCCTACGTCTATGACCCCCAAGGCGTCTTCCCAAAACGACTCAATCGGGAAATGGTAGAGCTAGAACAACTGGAGGAATTCGACGAAGCACTGCTCCAACGCATGGTGCGCAATCACTTCGCCTACACCAGCTCCAAAACGGCTTACAACCTGCTGGAAGACTGGCTCACGGCGCTGTCGCACTTCGTAAAAGTGATGCCTCGCGACTACAAAGCTGTGCTGCAAGAGAAGGAGAGCCTCCCGAATATTGCCGTGAAAGTGGCGGAGGTGTAACGTTTACGAAGCCTACAAGGATTTGTAAACTTACCTTAGCAAAGCCGCCTGCGAAGCCTTCCTAGATTTGTAAGCGTAATCTAAGAATTAAAAAGTATGGCTCACGCAGGAGCAATATTTTTTAAAAAGCGTAATGTTTTCCGAATGAGGGGAGTGCTTTCCCTGCCCTCGGGCAAAGCGAACGAAGTAATGGAGCCTTCCGCCTAAAAGAGCCTTGCTCAAAAAAGAAAAGACGGCTCCGGCGTGAGCCCAAACAATAACAATAATCCCTAGCTGCTTGCTGAGAAGCGCGGATTTTGAAAAATAAAAGTTATGGCAGATCCAATAGGTTTTTTACAACACGACCGGGCATTACCGCCCACCCGCCCGGTGGAAGAACGCTTGGGCGATTATAAGGAGCTTTACCAAGAAGTGCCGCTGGAGGTGACCACGCAGCAGGCTAGCCGTTGTATGGATTGCGGCGTGCCTTTTTGCCACAGTGGTTGTCCGCTGGGGAACATCATCCCGGAGTTCAACGATGCGGTGTATGAGAACGACTGGCGCACGGCCTACGAAATTCTTAAGACTACCAATAATTTTCCGGAGTTTACGGGGCGTATATGTCCGGCGCCTTGCGAGTCGGCTTGTGTGCTGGGCATCAATCAGCCGCCGGTGGCCATAGAGCACATCGAAAAAAATATCGCTGAAGAAGCCTTCAAACGCGGCTACGCCCGCCCAATACAGCCTGCCATTCGAACGGGTAAGCGGGTAGCGGTGGTCGGCTCCGGTCCAGCGGGACTAGCAGCGGCGGATCAGCTCAATCGCGCTGGCCACACCGTGACGGTCTATGAGCGCAATACCCGCATTGGGGGGCTGCTGCGCTATGGCATCCCTGATTTTAAGCTGGAAAAATGGGTGGTGGATCGCCGTCTGGCACTGATGCAAGCCGAGGGTATCCGCTTTGTGACGGATGCGAATGTGGGCGTGAACGTCGATGCCTGGAAGCTGGTGAATGACCACGATGCAGTGGTGCTGGCGGGTGGCTCCACCAAGCCCCGCGACATTGCCGCCGAAGGGCGCGAACTAGACGGCATTCATTTTGCGATGGACTTCCTGGAGCAAAACAACAAGCGCCAAGCGGGGGATGATGTTAGCGAGCAAGCGCCGATATTAGCCACGGGCAAAAACGTTATTGTTATTGGTGGCGGCGACACGGGAGCGGACTGCGTGGGTACCAGCAACCGGCAGGGCGCTGCCAGCGTAACCCAGATCGAGATCATGCCTATGCCGCCGAGCGAGCGCGCGCCAGACAACTGGCCGAACTGGCCGATGATCTTGCGCACTAGCACCAGCCATGAGGAAGGCTGCCAGCGCGAGTGGGCGCTGCTCACCGAAGCCTTCATCGGCGATGAGCAGGGCCGACTAAAAGCCATTCGAACCGTCCGCATTCAATGGGGCAAAGACGAGCTGGGGCAGAACCGCTTCGTCAAAGTGCCCGATACTGCGCGGGAATGGCCTTGTGATCTGCTGCTGATAGCCGCTGGCTTCGAGCACCCTCAAATAGAAGGCATGCTGAGCAGTCTGGGTGTTGGCCTTGACCCGCGCAAGAACGTACAAACCAACGAGCAGTACGCCACTAATATTCCTAAGGTCTTTGCCGCCGGTGATATGCGCCGCGGCCAATCCCTGGTGGTTTGGGCCATCAGCGAAGGCCGCGAGTGCGCCAAAGCCGTGGATGCCTTCCTGCAAGCTAGCCCCGAATCCGTACTGGAAAGCAAAGACCAAGGCAAAATGCTGGTGAGCGCAGGAAAATAATCCTCCCAAAAGCTTGCAAGATTAAAAAGGCCAATGTACCTTTGCACACCGAATTGGAAAACCGGAAAAATAAAGAATTAAATGGCACATCATAAGTCTTCTAAGAAGCGTATTTTGCAGGACGAAAAGAAGCGTCTGCGCAACCGCTATTATAAAAAATCAACGCGTACGGCGATTCGCAAATTCCGTTCTTTGGAAGATAAGAGCGCTGCCGACGAAATGCTGCCAAGTCTGTACAGCATGATCGACCGTTTGGCTAAGCGCAATATCTGGCACAAGAATAAAGCAGCCAACCTCAAGAGTGGTTTAGCTAATTTCGTGAAGACCATCGCTTAATTCGGGTCTAGCTGTTTTTCTGGCGCTCATTAGTATGCCCAAGTCGAGTTTATCGGCTTGGGCTTGCTTGTTTTGGCTAGCTAGGTTCTATTTTACAAGTGGGCTCACCATCTGTTCCAGATCAAAATAAGTGGAAAAGGCCTGATTGGCAAAGAAGCGCAGTTGGTTTTTGTAGATCAGCGTAGCGGGTAGGGTGCCGTCCCAGCGTTTGTCGAGCTTTTTTTGCCAATCGGTCTGCTGAGCGGCATCGAGCAGTACGATGGGGAGGTCGAGCTGCTGTTGTTGGCGGAAACGACTGAGTTTTTCGCTGCTGCCTTCCTTGTCGTCTAGTGAAATTAACACGATGGTTAGCGTTTTATCCCGATAAGCCTCGGCCAATTGCTTAAAATGCGGCATTTCGGTAATACAGGGCTTGCACCAGGTGGCCCAGAAATTGATTACATAGGTGGTGTCGTTGTGTAGCTCCAGCATAGGCTGCAGCGCTTCGAAGGAATCGTAGATGCGGTAGTCGGCTCCGGGGGGCGCGGTGAGGAAGCTGGTCATGTTGGGGGTGGCTGTTGGTTGGGGCGGCTCGTTGGCACAGCCTAGCAGGAGCAAGCAGAGGAAGAAAGAGACGATGGTTGGGGACATTTTTGAATTGAAAATTGAAGGTTGAAAATTGAAAATGAAGGACGGCGTGGGCAATGATAAAGTATTTTGAACGAATTTTGGGTGGGATGGTTGGCTTGAGCCGGAGGCAAAATCCTGTTAATCCTGTTAATCCTGTCTAAAGACCAGAATTCCTGTACGGTCTGGGTCAAAAAAATCTACTTCAAAAATTTGGACAATTCCCTACTTCCATAGTATCTTTGCAGCCGCTTTGGAAGTGAAGCCCTGTTTAGTGTACTTTTCATAGGGTCGATTAGCTCAGTTGGTCTAGAGCACTGCCTTGACATGGCAGGGGTCACTGGTTCGAATCCAGTATCGACCACTTCTCAAGCTGTTAGCTGCGTGCGCTTTGCCGCAGCCCCCTTTACATCTCGGGATGTAGCTCAGCCCGGTTAGAGTGCTGGTCTGGGGGACCAGAGGCCGGAGGTTCGAATCCTCTCATCCCGACTTTTTGGAAAGCCCTTGACGTGAGTCAGGGGCTTTTTGTTTTTGGGGGATTGGGGCTTTTTTGTATTTTTGGGGGGTGGGGAGCCCATCACAAATAAAACAAAGCCGCCATCATGGAATACCGAGAAATTATTGTCCAAAGCGTTTGGGTGAACGAAAGAGGAAAGCCAGGCTCCTTGGCGATCATGCCGCTCCCCAACCAAGAGCCATATTACGACACGATGTATGTGCAGTGCTCCAAGGCTATGTCGAGTGATTATCCTGTGGGTACGAAGTTCAAGATCAAAGCGAAAATCATCCAGCCCACGAACGGGGATCGGCCCTTTGTTTCCACTCATTACACTTGGCCTTATGAGGTGGTGGAGATTTGATTTTCCTTTGATAGTAGCTAGGATGTAGTGTAGGCCTATACATGATCAATTTCTCTATCATGTAGTAGTCTGTCCAACTTCCCGTTGGGCGATAGGTACCCAGCTGTAATTTGATCGCTTAACTTTATGATGGTTTCATTTTTTTTGATGGCAGTCTCTCTCGTTATTCTAGTCACTTCCTGTCCGAATGGTGAAACAATTACAACCGTAAGCGTCCGAGCAAGTGCAGGTCTATTTTTTTTACTCTGGCTTGTAGCCTGATAGCAGGGGGTATGTAGTTTGGATAGTTTGGTATCGGATGTTTTTTCCAGTTTTTTCGTGAGCCATTCTTGCGGATTGACACCCTGCGCTTTACAAGTAGCGAAAAAAGAGTACATCATAGCCGCCCGCTGTGCCCCTTCGTGTGAGCCAGCAAACAAATAATTTTTCCGTCCCAAAGCAAGTGGTCCAATTTTATTGTCGATCAAATTGTTATCGATTAGAATTTTGGCATGTTGAAATAGAGTACGCAAATTTGGCCACTGGTTTTGTAGGTAGGTCATAGCCTTCCCCATCGGGCTTTTGGGTGTCACGATGAGAGCCACCGCATCACCCCAGTCTTTGAAGCGCTGATAAATTGGCTCCATGTGTTCAAGGCGGTAGTTAAAGCGTTCTTCTTCACTTAGCTTCATTACTTTTTCGTCGTGCTTGTAAATAAGCTTTGAAAATCCGTAACTATGCAGGGTGCCGAGCCAGCCGCATATAAGTAAGATCATTTGGCGTAAATAGATGATCAAGCTCTTCAATAGGATCAGCGGCCCTGTTTGATAGCTGTTGCAATAAATGATCTAATATCGATAAACTCTTTTCCAGTCTGTAAGGAACGGAATCCTCCAGATACTTTTTGCCTAACTTTATTCATTCGTAAATCTCGCTCGGCTTGATTGTTATCAAAGCGGGCGTGTTCATGCGTCATGAAGCGCAACACTTCATCTTCCTTATCGCGCAATCTCAATAAAAGATTTACGGTTTTGCTTTGTGCCGTACGTCCTCGTACAGATCCATCCTTTTTTGTTACTGGAGGATTCTTTTCTAAGCCTTGGGTAACTAATTTTTGATACGCTTTACGATGTCGCCCTTGCCAAGACGGATCCACTATTCCATTAGGTGATTGTTCAGATTATTCTTTTATTTTTATCAGCAGTTTTATTAGCGGGTCAGCCCATTCAGGCTGCCCATCACGCTCAATAGTGTAAATCAAGTCTCGCAGAAGATGTGCGCAGCACAATGCATGTATAGCGTCTAGGTAGGAATGATAATCGTCGCGATGTAGAATACCTCTAAAAAAAGCAAGAATGCCCATGCTGTCGTGGGCTTCGCGACCTCGCTTGGGGTGAAGTGAAAAAAACTGAATACGCTAGTGGCTGCTACATGTACCCAGTGTCCGATGCCACGGACTTTGATTCCTGTTTCATCAAAGAAGCCCGCAGTGGACTTGATGATAGACAAGCGCAAGCTTGCCAGGCTGGCCACCTGGCTTTTTACCGCTTTTCTTACGCAGCGATCTGTCCTTGGTAGCTTTGAAATCATCTTTGCTGGGAGGCTTGGAGCTATTCATGCTGTTGATAGCTAACTTGTCCTCTAGATTCTTTACCTTGGCTTTTAGTTCGGCGTTTTCTTTTCACAGCGCCTCACACAACGGCATAAACAACTCAACAAGCATTAGACCTACCGCACTTAGCGTAGGCTCTAATTTCTTGATCTGAAGTTGCAGTTCCATGAAATTTATGGTCAAAGATATTCCTTTTTTAGAATTTGGCGGGGGAATGCCCCTGAATAGTTACCCGCTGGGTTACAGCAGCGTCGGCGGGTCGTGTAGCTCCAACAAGACAGGGCATAGGCGATGTTGCTCACAGGCAGCGCATTGAACAAAAACGCATCGCAAAGCGTCAGGCAGACCTCCAGCATCCCCTCCGCCTGCACGATCCTGCTCAAAAAGAAAACACTGCTCCTGCGACAGCCATGGAGTGCGTACGTACAATTTTTGCCAAAAAAAAAGAACAGCCAAAAACAGTTAAGAGATGCTTGACGAGGAGAAAGTTCGTCCCCGGTATAGTGAGGAAGTTAAAAATTGGTTTCATAGCAGGTATTTATTGGCAACAGTTTGCTAAAAAAAGAGGCGAGCTTGCTAGCAATAAAAAAAGCGTGTAATTTTGGTTTGCCACAAAACACACACGCCATGACTGAGATACTATCTACAATCGCTGCAACATAACAACAGATGCCTAATCTAAGCAAATCTAGGCGGGATTTTTACAGTGCTTTATTCAAAAACCAGCCCCCGAAAAATACCTCACCGCATAAGCCACCCCAATACCCAGATAATTCCCAAGCCCGAAACCCAGCAAGGAAACTGCCAAGCCAGCTGCGATGAGCGATTTATTCTGAATGGCCGTGGCTACTTGTACCACAAATACCGGGCCATAAAAAGCCGCTACGGAACTAAGGATAACCGTATCTCGATCTAGTTTCCAGTAGTAGCAAAGTAGGAGATGGAGTAGGGTGGTGCTACCTAGCGCCAGGGCAGAGAAATAAAGCAAATCCATTCCTTCGCTGGCGAGTTGCCTAAAATCTGCCAGTAAGCCCAGGGCTACGCAAAAAATTAGAATAAAATACTCGCCAATTGGGTAGCTGTCGCCCCAGCTTTTGAGCAGGCTCCAGTTGCTAGCTACCAGACCCAGCGTGCTGATAAGCAATATGATCAGGGTCGCATTGCTGAGGGCACCTGTGGACAGATAACACAAGCCCAGACTACTGGCTGTAATAGCCAAGGCCAATAGGATGTATCGGACAATGACCCACAGGCTGTTTGAGCCGTCAGATACCATAGGAGCTGCTTCCGATATCGGCGATTCATCCCGTACGGGGGTAGGATGGAAGAACCGACTGTAAAAAGCAGGAAGGAAAGAGATCAGCCCCAATAAGTAGGCTCCACCTAGTAAGACATCAGCTGCCTGCACCAGCACTAGGTAGCTGGGTGGGGCATCCAGCGCCAGCCCAATGGCGTTTACATTCGGTGTGCCGCCGGTATAGAGACCCGTCAGCATACCAGCAATCTTCCAACTATCAGCCAGCTGCCCAGCCAGATACCAGCCTACCAAAGCGGTGCACAACATACCCGCGAGGCAGCACAAGGCAAAAGAAAAGAGCATCTTTTTAGCAAAACGCAGGCTTTCCTTGAGGCGGATAGCCAGTAGTAGCAGCGGCAGCCCCAGCAGCATGCTTCCCTCGGCCAATTGTCGCACAATCGGTTGCGGTACTTCCCATAGGCGTAGGTTGCTCACCATAATACCTACCAAATAGCAGGCTACAATACTGCTCATCCAAGCAGGGAAGCCCGGCTTCCTAACGGCCCAATTGATAAGCGCTGGGAAGAACAAGCACAGGAGGATAGATAAGTAAGTGCCGATCGCCTAAAGTTTAGAAGCAAGTGCTTGGCCGGGGGAGCCAAGCACTTGCTATTGGTTACGCTAGTTTATTATTCATTACCGCCTCTTGGTGGTCGATACTTTCTTGGTGGATAGCCCGAAGGAAGGTTTGCATAAATTCAGGACTCAAGCCCTGTGCGCCTCCTTTTTGGGTAGCAATGTCGATCAACTCCTGCCAGCGGTCGGGCTGCAAGATAGCAATATTGTTGGCCTTCTTGTATTCGCCAATTTGTTCGGCCAGACGCATGCGCCGACCAATCATGCCGATCATCTCCTCATCTATTTCGTCAATCTGCCGGCGTAGCTCCGCTAGCTGTCCAATAAAGACGGGGTTATCGCTGCTACTTTGGCGAAGTTGTAGCCCATCCACGAGGGTTTTGAAAACGGCTGGGGTGATTTGTTGTGCCGCATCACTCCAGGCTTCGTCGGGGCGGGGATGTACTTCAGTCATGATACCATCGAAGTTGAGATCCATGGCCTCTTGTGCAACGCCCGCTAGGAGGTCTCGGCGGCCGCAGATGTGGCTATTGTCCACCAAAATTTGAATATCTGGGAAACGGCGCTTGATTTCAATGGCCAATTGCCAGCGCGGCACATTGCGGTAGATGGTCTCGCCGTGGTAGCTAAAGCCTCGGTGAATCATCCCGATACGGCTAATACCTGCTTTGTGGATCCGCTCCAAAGCACCAATCCATAGCCCCAAATCTGGGTTGATGGGGTTTTTGATCAGCACAGGGATGTCTGTACCATTCAGGGCGTCGGCCACTTCCTGCACACTGAAGGGGTTAACGGTGGTGCGCGCACCCAACCAGAGGATGTCAATGCCCGCCTTCAGGCAGTCATAGACGTGAGAGGCATTGGCTACTTCCGTCGTGACTTTTAGCCCTGTTTCTTCCTTGACGCGCTTCAGCCAGCTCAGGCCTTCTTTGCCAACGCCTTCGAAGCTGCCCGGGCGGGTGCGGGGCTTCCAGATGCCAGAGCGAAAGGCCGCGATGTTGCCTTGGGCAGCCAGCTCTCGGGCGGTTTGCATCACTTGGCCTTCGGTCTCGGCACTACAAGGGCCCGCGATGATGATGGGTTGTCCGGCTTTTTTCTCGAATACCGGTTGTACATGCATTTCCATACTTGCTTATTTTAAGATTTTTGTTATCTGATTGGCGGCTTCTATTTTGTCGTAGAAGGCCTGGAAATTTTGTTTGATGAGCAAAGTCCTGAACTCACTAAGTTGTTGTATGTGCTCGTCTAGCACATCCAAGACGTTGTCGCGGTTTTGCCGGAAAATGGGCGTCCACATCGCTGCCGAACTCTTGGCCAGCCGCACCGTAGAGCTAAAGCCCGAGCTAGCCAAATCGAAGATACGCTGCTCGTCTTTTTCCTTCTCCAAAACCGTAAGAGCAAGGGCAAAACTAGCAATATGGCTGATGTGAGATACATAGGCACAATGAACATCATGCGATTTCCTATCGAGTGTGCTGATGTTCATCTTTAAGGCGCCGTAGAGAGTCTCTGCTGTTGCCACGGCATCGGGCGCGCTATCGTGGATATCTACGAAGACGCAGGCTTTGTTGTCGAATAAATGCGGTATGGCGGCCTCTGGACCGCTGTACTCGGTGCCCGCCATAGGATGGGTAGCCACGTATCTTTTGCGATTCGGGTGCTGCTCTACCATTTCCAGCAGCTGTTCTTTCGTACTGCCTACATCTAGCAGTGTTTGATGAGCTTGTATGGCATCCAGGATGGCAGGCAGCAAGCTGCGCATGGCATCTACGGGGGTGGCTAAAATTACCACATCCGCCTCGGCGATACCTGTTTTCAGGCTGGCTTCCCGATCGATGAGGCGCCTGCGGATGGCCTTATCGAGGTTGGCTTGTTCCTTGTCCACGCCAATAATTTCTTGCGCATAACCGCTTTCTTTAAGCGATATGGCCATTGAGCCACCAATGAGTCCAATGCCTATAATGGTAACAATCATTTGTTTTTATTTCTTTTGAAGTCGTTCGAGGGCTTCGGCCAGTGTTTTTTCATCGCAGCAGAGGGAGATGCGGGCATAATCGTTACCCTGATTACCAAAAATCCCGCCGGGGGTGAGGAAAATGTCTTTTTCATACAAGGCATAATCGCTAATTTCGTAGCCATTTTTTCCTTCGGGGCATTTCGCCCAAACGAATAAGCCGACCTGATTTCTATCGTAGATGCAGCCGAGGGCGTGGAAAATCTGATAGACCAGTTCGCGGCGGCGGCGGTAGGTAGCGTTGAGTGCATCATACCAATCTTGGCCTAGGGAGAGGGCCTCCACGGCTGCCAGTTGGATGGGGCGGAAAGTGCCGCTATCCATATTGCTTTTGAAGCGCAGCACCGTTTGCAGGTAGTGGGCATCGCCTAGCAGGGCACCTATTCGCCAGCCAGCCATATTCTGGGCTTTGCTCAGGGAGGTCAGCTCCAAGGCTACTTCTTTGGCGCCAGGGATAGACAAAATGCTTTGCTGCCGATCAGTGAGGATGAAGGCATAGGGGTTGTCGTTGCAGATCAAGATGCGGTGGCGCTGGGCAAAAGCCACCAAGCGCGGATAAAAATCGGGTGCGGCCTCCGTGCCCGTGGGCATGTGTGGGTAGTTGATCCACATGATTTTTACTTTTTCCAGGCCTTCTTTTTCGAGCTGTTCGAGATCGGGCAGCCAGCCATTTTCGGGGCTGAGGGCGTAGCTTCTGGCGATGCCGCCGGCCAGTTCGGTAGCGGATCGGTAGGTAGGGTAGCCCGGGTTGGGGAGGAGCACTTCGTCGCCCGGATTGAGGAAAGCCATCGAAATATGCATAATGCCTTCCTTCGAGCCGATCAACGGCAGTATCTCCTTGTTAGGATCGAGATCAACTTGGAAAAAACGCTGGTACCAATGGGCAAAAGCCTGTCGCAGTTCTGGGATACCGTTATAAGATTGGTAGCCGTGATTTTGCGGCAGGGCAGCCGCTTCTTGCAGCGCTTTTATGACTTGGGGAGCGGGGGGCAAATCGGGGCTGCCGATACCCAAATTGATGATCGTATGGCCAGCGGCACGGCGCTCGGCAATTTCCCGCAGCTTCTTGCTGAAGTAATATTCCTCGGTATTTCCCAGCCGTTGGCTCGGAGCGATGAGGGCAGCATGGGTAGTTATATCCGTAGTAGCAGACATGGTGCTTTGTTTTTTTTTGTTAGATCATTGCTCTTAAAAATAAACCTTGCTCCTGCGAGAGCCAGCGAGTGCGTATGTACAATTTTGCCCATTTTAGTAGAGCGAGAGTCATTCCTTACGAATTTTTCTGCGTGATTATATCTTTTTTTGCACAAGGTGCAGGAGCAAAGATTAATAGAAGGAGCAGGGAAGGAATGAGCCTTCAGCTATCGGACTAAGGCTTGTCCCCTTGCTCATAAACGCCCAGCACTTTCAGGTTTTCGGTGATGGGGTCGATGCCTTCTAGGGCTTGTTGCCAGGAAATATCTCCGGTGGCGACAAAATCCACGAAAAAGCGATATTGCCAAGGGCAGCCTACGATGGGGGTGCTCTGTATTTTGGTCAAGTTGATTTTATAGGCGGCTAGGATCGCGAGCACCCGAAACAAGCTACCCGCTTCGTGAGCTACCGAGAAGCTCAAGCTTACTTTGTCGCCGGTGTTTTGTCCTATGTAACTGCCTTTTTCCAGCACCAAAAAGCGGGTATGGTTGAGTTTGTTGGTCTCTATGCTGTGGGCCAGGACTTGGAGTTGGTAAAGGTCGGCCGCGAGGGTGCTGGCTACGGCGCCTCTGCTGGGGTCTTGCTGCTCTAGCACATGGCGGGCGCTCAGGGCAGTATCGGCTGCTTCGATGAGGCGGATGTTGGGGTAGTTTTTGAAGAACTCGCGGCACTGTGCCAACGCGATGGGGTGACTATAGACTTCGCGCAGGTCTTCGATGCGGCTGCCAGGCAAGGCCAACAAGTTTTGCCTGATCCGCAGATACACTTCGCCGGTGATGCGTAGATCGTGGGCGTAGAGCAGTTGGTAGTTGGGCATGAGGCTGCCGGCGAGGGTATTCTCGATGGCCATCAGGCCCACATCGCAGCCATTGTCGAGCAAGACTTGTTCCACCACTTCCTCGAAGGTGTGGGCGGGGACAATATCCAGCTCCTCGTCGGTGAAAAAACTGCGGGCAGCAATCTCATGAAAAGCACCTTGGTAGCCTTGGATGCTGATCCGTAGCGCTTCTTTTAGCGCCTTCGGACTGTGTGGGCTTTGCTTACCTACTTCATGTGTAATACTAGGCATATACGCGATGCGTTTGTGCTTTTTGGTTGGATGGTACCAAGCAGCAGGCTAAAAAAAAGTGGCCCTGAAGGAAACTTCAGGGCCACTCAATATCTTTGTTCGCTACTCCAAAAGATCAGCAGTCCCTGTACGGCCTAAAGCCATAAAAGTAAAAGCCAAAACCAAAAAAGTAGCTGTTATTCATCTGTTCGATCTGTCTATGATCGGCCTCTACCAATCAATTGATGATGTAAAACTAGACAGATATTTTAAGTTCGCCAAACTTTTGAGAAAAAAAAGTAAGTCGAAAAATGATTTTTTACGGTGTGAAAGTGCAAAATCTTCCTACATTTCGGCCATGTCAATAGTTGGAGTACTACCGGCCATGTTGCTGGCGATCGTTTTTTTACTGCTGGGCTGGCTGGTTTGGCGGCGCAAAGGCTGGTGGGCTTTGCTGCCTTTTGGCATGGGCGCTTTGTTGTTTTTATACGCTCTACAAATTTACGGCACGGCTCGGGGGCATGGGCAGGCGCTGGCAGATTATCAGCAATTACTGCGCTTGTTGGAACGGGAGGAAGTTGGCAACTTGTTGCTATCCGAGTCCAGCGACGTACATCTTTACTTAGTCAGTTTAGCCAGCCAAGCGATGTATTACAGTGCTCAGCGCTTTCCTGCTCAGCGGGAGCGGGTGGCGCCTTTGATGGCTCGTTGGGCGGCCTGGGTGGCTGACAGCCGAGCGTTCGGCCAGTGGGCTAGGTCTAAGCGATGGAATGAAGAGGTCTTTTTTCTGGCGCATGCTGGCATTATTCTAGGGCACTACCAACTGCTTACCAAAGACGAAACTCACAGCAAACGCTTCCGGCAATGTGGGGAGTTTCTGGGGAATACCTTGCTGGGTGCTAAATACAAGAATATCCCAAGCCGCCCAGAAGAGAACTTCATCCGCCCCGCAGATAATGCGGCGGCACTGTATGCTGTTTCGCTTTATGACCAGTACTACGCTACCGATCTGAGCCAGCGCGCTTTGGTGGATTGGCTTGCTTACACCCAACGAGAGCTGGAGTATGCTGAGTCGCACTTGCCTTGCTCGGCCTTCAGTGCCGACGATCGCTGCAAGCTAGACCCCACCGCTTCCTCGCTGGGAATGATGATTGCTTACGCTGGGGCGGCGGGAAATAATAGCCCGCAAATGTATCGCGAATGGCTTCATTATTTCAAGAAAATAAATTTTTCCCCTATTTATGCTTCCTTTGTTTCGGATATGAAGAATAAAAATCCGTCAAAATTTTGTGATATCGCTGCTTTTCCCTTAACTTGTGATGACAATTTAGACGCCATCGCTTTGTGGTTAGCCGCCGAGCACGGTGGAGACTATACCTTTGCCCGCGTTTTGAGCAAGCGCATGCTTGCGAGCAGCAACACCAAGGAGCAGCAATTTCTCCGCTGGCGTCCCAATCGGCAAATTCCCTATCTCACGGACCTATCCATTTGGGTGGTGGCGGGGATGAAGTAGCGACTAGGAGATTTTTGAATCTAGTTTTCTCTGAAGAAAATATTTTCATCTTCCAAGGGTAAGGTGACACACGGCGCGCGTATCTAATGATGAACAAAGTTTTTTAACAAACAAAAACAGTCATTCCTATGCGTAAATTTTCCCAATCACTACTGCTTGTATTTGTGGTCTTACTGTCTTATCTCTCACCCATCCAAGCCCAATCCCAATCGGATTTTTTTCCTCGCCCCGACACTTTCTGTGTTAGCCTCGATACCATTAATGCCAGCAACCTCTTCATAGGTAGCGTAACGGCCAATGACGGTTTTATACCAGCGGGCGTTTCCGTCGTCTCTGACCTAGAGACGCCCTGCCTAGTACTCAACGAGCTGGGGCGGCTTTGGTTTCCTGAGGTTCCTACAGCCAACTGCTGCGGCGAGTACATGATTCGCTACCGCTACCTCGGTGTCGAGTGCCCCAATGGCGCCTGTGAATCGACGGTCTTTGTCAAGATCATTTGCCCCAAGCCCAACTGCGATTGGGTGGATTTAGATCCCTTACTTTCGGCTTCCGATCCTACGGGAGAGCAAGGGCATCGGGATTGTATCCAAGCCTGCGAAAATAGCAGTGCCACCTACTATGTTTCCTACCAGCCAGGCTATACCTACGACTGGTTGGCGCTCAATGGCAGTGTCAGCTACACCGCAGCACCCCCCGCTGAAGTTCAAGTGGACTGGGGACCGATGGCAGCCAACAGTAGCCTATCGCTGATTATTGGCGGCCCCAATGGTAGCCAGGATACCTTCCGCTTCTGCGTAGAATTGGCTGAAAGCCCGATTGCTGGTTTTAATTTTACGCCCACTGGCTGTGTGAACAGCCCTGTTTGTTTTACCAATACTTCCACAGGCGCGGCTACCTATTTCTGGGACTTTGGCGATGGCAATTTTTCCACCGATGCGAACCCCTGCCATGAATATTCAACGGGCGGCAACTACACGGTAACCTTATCGGCCACCTCGGCAGGCGGCACCAACCCCGATGGTAGCCTGGCTTGCTGCTGTACGGATGTCATTACGATGGATATAGAAATCGATCCCCGCCCTGGCCCAAATATCTATTGGATTTCTACCCTCTGCGAAGGAGACAATAGCCTCTACTGGACAGATGCTGATTGTAGTACCTATACTTGGACGGTAACAGATGCCAATGGCGCATCCCTGCCTTTCACCACGAACGTAGCTGGCGATACCATCGAAGTCAACTGGGGCGCTGGTCCTGAGGGTTACATCAGCTTAGTTAGCAGCGGATGCAGCCAGCAGTACTGCCCGCAAGGTACGACGGTTACCGTGCCCATTATTTCTAGCAGTGGGCAAACTAGCGGCGATCAAGACGTCTGCCAGGGAGCCACCGAGGTGTATAGTTTGCCTAAATGGCCTGGTGTTACCTATGAGTGGAACGTTAGCGGCGGCAGCATTATAGGCAGCAATACGGGTCATCAAATTATTGTCCAATGGGGCAGTGTGGGCACAGGGACGATCTCTGTTACTTACGGCAGCGATTTCTTGGCAGGCTTACCGAACCACGGCGGCATCGACTGTACCGGCAGTGCCAACTACACCGTCAATATATTAGGCAACTGGCAATTGATCGATAATTTTAATGGCCGGGCCTGCTTAAATGGCAACTCTTTCCTTTTTACGACTAGTGATTTCCCGGGGGCTACGTTTAGTTGGACGATCACACCTGGGCCAGTGAATTTCTCCGATTTTGGAAACAGTATTAGTATCGACTGGAGCAGCAGCCCAGGCGTAGGTACCTACACCGTCACCGCAACCCCTTTGAGTCCTGGCCCAGCCGATTACTGTATTGCTAGCCAAACAAGGGTGATATCGGTCATCGGGCAAGCCCCTGCCGCAGGGATAGACGGCCCCTTGGAGTATTGCCCCGGAGAGGACGCGGTGTACAGTATTGTATCCCCACAAGCTGGCCTCAACTATTTTTGGACGGTGAGCGGCGGTACGCTTGTTTCCGGGAATGGCAGCCCCCAGGTTGTCGTGAACTTAACTTCCAATAGCACGGCTACGCTTACCGTATTTGCTTCGCAGACCTCGGCGCCCTTCTGTTCTTCCACGCCAGTTGGTATTACTGCGGCGGCTAAAACCTTGCTCCCTCTAACCAGCCTTGCTCCTGCGACAGCCTGCATTAATCAGGTACAGACCTACTCTATATTGCCTGGCCAACATCCCGAAACCAACTACCACTGGACGATCAGCCCCGCCACCGCAGGCAGCGTCATTGCCGGGCAGGGGAGTGAGCAGGTGGATATTCAATGGAACAATAGCAATGGCAATGCCGCCATTACCGTTGTCGCGGAGCTTTGCGGACAGACGGAAACCTACACCGAGAACCTGATGCTCAATGTACCTAGCCAGCCAATGATCAGCCAGAGCAATGGCCTTTGTCCAGGAGTAAGCGCCACGCTGAGTGTGAACCCCAGTCTATTTAGCGCCGCTACTTGGTCGCCCGGGGGAGCTGGCTTTAGTATTACGATTACCAATTCAGGTACCTACGTGGTCAACACCACCGATCTGAATGCTTGTGAAGCCGTAACAAGCTACACTGCCCAACAGCAGGTAGCCCCAACCGTACTGTTGGCTCGGCAGGGTCCTGAGGTGTATTGTGTGCCGCAATCGGTAGGCACCACCGTGAATCTTTTGGCCTTCAACAATCCCAATTACACCTTCCAATGGTACTGCAATGGTGTGCTCCAAGCCGAAACTTCTGCGACCTTTACGCATACGGTGACCAACACAAGCGATGCTGTCTTTACGTATTATTATGTAGCGACCGACATCACTACTGGCTGCCAAGCAACTTCCCTCACCAAGCGAGTGGTGCACAGCAATTGCAACGGTGGACCAGGATGTGAAGGCACGGTGGCGTTCAATGCTTCGGCCTCCAATCAGTTTCCTAACTGTAATGTGGTAGATTTAAACGCTACGGTGGTGGCCCCCGTCATTGATATTCAGTGGCGCTGGCCCCTTGGTACGCCCCTCAGCGTAGTAAGCGGGAGCGGCAGCAATCTTACCGTCGCTTTCAGTCAGGCCGATTGTTATGATTTGGTGGCTAGATACACTTTTGTAAACCCTAGGGGTGATACTTGCTTTCGCGATACCATTATCAATGTCTGTGTGCCCTTGGCGGCCGATTTTGAATACGCTAGCAGTTGTGATACGGTGACCTTTACCAATACTTCCACTGTACTGGGTGCCACTACTTTCACCTCTTCTTGGGATTTTGGCGACGGCAACACTTCCACGGCCTTTGAGCCTAGCCATGTGTATAGCAGTAGCGGAACTTACACTGTTACCCTCACCGTAATGGATGCCCAAGGCTGTATGGCGACGATTAGTAAAACGATCACGACCGGAACGTTAATGAACCCCGTCATTACCCTGTCGCCAGCGCCTTACTGTGTGGGCGATGCCATCAGTATGCAAGGGACTGCGAATACTGCGATTCAGTATTTCTGGGATTTTGGGGACAATAGCCAGTTCATAGGCCCCAACCCTTCACACAGCTACCTCAGTGCTGGTTCATATACCATCGTACTAACGACGACGGATGCTGCTGGCTGCACCGCTACCACTAGCGAAAATGTCACGATCGCTCCCAATCCCTTAGAGGTGAGTATTACAGCTAGTCCCGGCCTGATTGCTTGCGAAGGGGAAAGTATTACCCTCTGTGTGCCTGTGGAAACAGGTGTTACCTACACTTGGTCAAACAGCGCCACTGGGAATTGCATTACCGTCAACAGCGCGGGGACTTATAGCGTGACGCTCACCACCGCAGATGGCTGTAGTTACGCGAGCGATGAGGTGGAAGTAAGTTTCCTACCTGGCCCCCCCGCCACCGTATTGGGCAGTAGCGTGCTGTGCGATGGCGAAGCGGTTACGCTAAGCGGGCCAAGTGGTTTTTACACCTACAGCTGGATCAACGGCGCTAATATGGTCGTGGGCAGCAGCCAACAAATCACGCTAGGTGCAGCTGCCATAGCCAATAATCCCTACACGCTGCTCGTGACCGATGCCAACGGCTGCCAAAGCAGTAGTGCCCCCATCAACCTCAGCCTAGCTAACAGCCCTCAGCCCCTCATTGATCTCAGCAGCGGCTCAGGCTGCGAAGGCGAAGCCAATACGCTTAGCATCAACCCAGCTAGTTTTGATCCCAACCATATTTACACTTGGAGCACCGGCCAGACTGGCCCCTCTACGATTGTTGCGGCTGCGGGTACTTACACCGTGCAGGCACTAGACCCTGCTACGGGCTGCATTGGCACTGCAAGCTATGATATCCACCCGATACCAGACGTCTGCATCGTACCTTTTGGGTGCTACGAAAGTTGCCGCCCTGATACCATTTGCGGCCCCGACGGAGCGGACCTCACCTACCAATGGTATTTCGAGGGGAACCCCATCAGTACCGACCAATGTTATATCGCCACGCTTTCTGGCGCCTACTATCTGGAGGTAACCAACAGCTTTGGCTGCACCGCCACGACCGATAGCCTTATTTTGGAAATGATCGATTGTGGCAACGGTGACTGCGAGGACATCATCACCCGCCTCGCCTCTCTGGAGCAAACAGGCTGTTGCTATGCCTTGTCCTACCTCAATCTTCCTGCTGGTACTTTTGGAGTACAAATCAACTCCCCCGACGCGCTGCTGAATGTGGATGTCACCAGCCTAGCAGGGGGATACCAGCCTTATATCGTAGATGGCAACACCTTTGAAATAGGGAGCAACCCAGCTGGCAGGGCAATACCAAGCAATAGCCCGGGAAGCCTTCTGAACTTCTGCTTGGAAGATCCTAGTAGTAGTCCGCAACAAATCATTATTAGTTATTTGGATGCCAATCTCCTGCCTTTCTGTAGCGATACCTTCCTGGTAGATTGCACCCCCGAGCCTCCTTGCATTTATGTAACGCAAGACACCATCACTTGCACGCCCGATAAAACCTACGAACTCACCTTCACCGTCTGCCGACCGCTGACGGCTGATTTTGATGTGGCTTTTATCGAGCTGCTGCCGCACAGCAGTGCTGCGGCCGCTGATCTACCACAAGGTTTTGTCATTAATCCTCCACTGACGGCTACCAATCCCTGCACCACCATCACGGTCGTTCTCACCACCACGGCGATGCCAGGCGATGATTTCTGCTATACCGTGGTAGCACATACGGAGGATCCGCGGATCAATCCGGCCGCGCTGTGCTGCGAAAGTGAGGATACTTATTGCCTAGTGCTCCCAGATTGCGAGCCTTGCGACGACCTAGGGGTGATAGCAGTGGATGGCGCAGGCGACGAGGAAGACTGCTGCTTCGTGGTTTCGCTATTCAACAATGTAACGAGTCCTGCACTGGATGGAATTGTGGTGTGTCCGCTAGACCCCAATAGCACCCTAACCGCCTATACTTCGCTGGGTGGGCCTTGGATTGCTACAAGCGGCGCAAGCAACAGTCTGCAACTGCAGCCCGCTGCGGGTCTTTTACCCAACGGCAACTTCAGCCTGCCCCGCATTTGCCAAGAGGGCAACATCTCGCCGATCTTTGAACTAGAAATTAAGTGGATGCAAGGCGATAGCGTCGTCTGCCGCGATACCATAGAATACAAGTGCGATCCCGACTGTGGCTATCTGCTGGAGGAAAGCATCGTTTGCCAAGATGGCAACTTCATTTGGCAAGGAATGCTCTTTAATACATCCAATTACCCAATGAATGAAGCTTATCTTGTCTTTGATCCTGCGAGTGGCTTGAGTTCCTACAACACCAATTTCAGTTTTTCCACGCCCGTTCCGCCAGGTGGTTCGGCACCGATCAGCATTACCATCGGCCCACCTGCTATGTCGGGGGATACCATTTGTGTGCAGGTCTATTTACATGAAACGAATGATACTGACAACCACCTGAACTGCTGCGATTTCAAGGCGGTCTTGGTGATGCCTGCTTGCGATGACATTGGCTGTATTGATCCCAACCAGATCAACGAAAGTACCATTTGTACCGCTATTTTCGAACCGGTTTGTGGCTGCGATGGTGTTACCTATAGCAACAGCTGTGTAGCTACTTTCTATGGCGGGGTGACTTCCTTTACCCCAGGACCTTGTGAGCCGCTTAGCTGCGATTGCGATTCAGATTTCTTCGAGGAGGTGGACTTGCTGTATACTGCTCAGATAATTCCGGGCAGCAGCACCGTCAACTTTCAAGCCAACGGAGCCTTTGGTGTTTGTGATTCTATTGCTTGGACGGCTTTGCGTTTGGGAACCCCTAACCGTTTCTTGATGGGTACCGGAAGACAGTTGACCTACTCCTTCCCCAGTGGGGCTTTATACTCTATTTGCATGGAGGTCTTTAGGACAGCTCAAAATGGAGAAACTTGTAACCGCCGCCGCTGCCGTATCCTGAGCTTCAATGCCAATCCAGTTGTTTTCCCTAATCCAAGCACGGGTATCCTTTCTGTGATATCGCCCGCGCGGGATGAACTGCCCAATATGGGTGGCAGTAGTCCGCAACCACAGCCGCGCTTTACCCTCACCAATTTACAAGGTAAGACGGTGCAAGTGACGGAAGCCGCTAGCCTCCCGCTGTCGGAAGAAGGAATCTATTCCCTCGATCTACGGGCGCTACCCAAGGGCGTATATTTCCTGCGCTGCGAGGATGGGAAGCAGCAATGGACGGAGAAGATCATTCTGCAATAAGTGGAGTTGTTCGGTCAGTAATTTTCCGTGTGGATCACGCGCTACTAAACCCAGGCGGGCGTTCTGGTCCTAGAGACGCGTATGTGCTGGCATAAATGCAGGAGCAGTGTTCACACTTTTTAGCCATGCTTCCTACTGGGCGGCCTGCTCCTTCATTGCGGAGGCAGTGGGCTCGCCTAGGTAGCGATCGATCCGCTGATGCGCCCAATAGATAACGGGCGTAAGCAGCACGGCCATCGTGAATTTGTAAGTATATTGTACCGTTGCCACGGCCAAGAGCCTCGACCACGGCCAAGGTTCTATAGTGCCGCCAAAAAGGCTGGGGCCTAGCTTGAAAGCGATGATCAGGATCACAAAACTATCCACCAGCTGGCTAATAAGCGTAGAACCCGTGGCGCGCAACCAAAGAAGGCGGTCACCCGTGGCTAGCTTGATGCGGTGGAAGGAAAATACATCCACCAGCTGGGCCAGCAAAAATGCCGCCAGCGAACCCACAATGATCAGCATCCCTTGCCCGAAAGTCACTCGAAAAGCCGCCTGCATATCCGGCACCCCTTGCTCCACCGACTGCGTTTGCCACCAATCGGCCGGAGCAAGGGATATGGCGGCAAAAATTATCACAAAGGCATAGCTGATTAGGCCCACCGTCAGGTAGCTGAGCAGCTGGATGCCCCGCTTGCCGTAGTATTCGTTGATCAGGTCGGTCATCACAAACACCACTGGCCACAGCAGCACCCCCGCAGAGAACTGCAAGGCACCCTGCTCGCCAAAGAGATTGAAATTCCAGGGCCGTAAGCCCAGGGTAGATTCCAGCGCGAAGATCTTGACACCAATCAACTCCGCAATCAGCGCATTGGCCACAAAAAAGCCGGCCAGCAGCACAAACAAGCGCGAAGGCCTGTAGCGGATAATATCGAAGAAGGCGCTAGGAAATATTTTTTGCGGAGTGGTAGTAGCGTCCAAACCAGCATCGGCTTTCATAGTCGTTATAATGCAGCAGCGGTAGCAGCAGCGCACAAAGGGCATCTACTAGCCAACGGCACTAGGTGATGAGCAAGCCCGTTTAATAAAACGGACGTCCCACTACTACAATTGACGTGCTATTGTGTTTAAATTTTGGCGCTGCTTACTCGCTTGAGAAGGGGGCATTTAGCGGCTCAAAAACGCTCATTTTGCACTAAATACGACAAAATTTCATCTTTTTATCTTATTTTCACAAGCTGATTTTGATGGCTTTTACTAGTCTATAACATTTATAAATTATTGATTATCTGCTATTTGTTTTATAAAATAAGTAAGTAAGCGTAAAAAACACCCCTATCGTTTAGGGAAAGCAGTGACTTGCGCCCTTGCCGAATTGCGCGTATTTTTGTAAAACAAACACGGGGAGCCTACTTCCCCTTTCTTAACCCGAAAAAACGTAACTATTCAGGGTGTTTAGCCAACCGCATATGGGTGTGGTCATCTGGCGTGA
>DAITME010000002.1:9153-131189 GCA_036835305.1 Lewinella sp. | reverse complement strand
CTCCGCAGACACATTTGTGATTAATCAAAGTTCGGTTCTCTGCATCAACGTTTGTGTTGAGAAGCGCTACTTTCGCCAAGCCCGAAACCGTTAGAAAAACATCATTAGCCTAATAAAGCTTGTTCTCCAGTCTGCTCTCGCGCCCCCAAAATCAACCAAACACTCCACACACCGCTTGCACCATCGGGTTTGACCGCCCATAGCTGACGATATAGACCTCCAGCGGCAGCTGCCGAAACGACTGCAAGGCTTTTTGTAGCGCCTGTTGTATCCAGGCAGTTTCGTTGCCGAATACGCCGCCGCCTACCAGTGTGAGGAAGACCTTGTTGCAGCCTGTTGTGGCTAGGTTGATCTGGGCGGCGTACAAAGTAGCGAGGTAAGTAGCTTCCAGAATGAGCGAGGAAAAGGGTGCCCAATGAATGGCCGCTATGTCTGAATAGGCAACGGGCAAAGCGGAGCAATAGGCCTGAGAAACAATTTGCTCCTCGGCGGAGAGGGTAACGGCCGTATCCCATTGCAGGCCAATTTGTAGTTTTCCCTGAAGGGCTTTTCTCGCTTCTTCGTCCATTTGTTCCAGTAGGGCATTGATTTCCTGGAGGCCTTGGGATTGGAGGAGGGCGTAGCCATTCCGCATTTCCCACAAACGTTGCTGCTGGTTGCCGAGGGCTTCCCCGATGGGGGCGAGGCAATCTATTTGTCGGTGCCTACTTTGTCCTAGCTGGCCACCTAAAGGCACCAAGTAATTGCGGTAGATCGTGCCAGCGCCGCAGGCAATGGCACAGGCAGGGCCTTGGGTTTTATCGTGTTCATAGCCATTCACGCCTTGCTCGGGGGTGACATCAGGGCTCACCATCTCTAGCAGGTTGAACTGCGAAGCGGCTTGGAATAGGGCACGGGCATTGGCTGGGTCGCAGTGCAGGGCTTGTACGTCTGCTACGATTTCCTGCACGCGGAGCCTGCCCGGATTTGTGGGAAGCACAGCGGCCTGCGCTTGTAAATCTGCTAAGCTGGCAATTTCTAAGCGGCCGTGCTGAAAGCGCTGTCCGTTCGCTTTCGAGCGGAAGCTGTTGCCTTCTACTACCAATTGGGCGCGCACCGCTTCGGGCGTTCGCTCTTCAAAACCAAGTAATTTTTTGAACCACATAAAAGGATGCTTTTGGGCGCGTTCTAGCGCTTCTTTGATGAATGATAAACAGTCGTACGCTTATCCCCTTCCTTAAGGAGCCAGGCATTTTCTACGCCATACTGTAAGTCTCGGCTAGCAGTGGCCGCAGAGATGTCGCTCAAAACTGTCAGATAATCTTTCCTCACAAAAGTGGGCTTTTCCCAAATGGCGATGAAATAGGCCAAGCGATCGTCAGGGCTAATTAATTTATTTTGGGTCTTGAGTAATTCCTCTAGCGCGTCATGGATGGCCTGAAGCATGAAAATGATAAACTTAGCAGAGGAGCCTTCTTTATCTGATTGCTCCAAGGCCTCGTAGTAGGCGTCTTGTCGGTCTTTTATCAGGGTTTCGAAGGGTAAAAACTCGAAAACGGGATAAGCTTGCATTAAGATCAGACTTTGCCAAAGACGCCCCATTCTGCCATTGCCATCCAGGAAGGGATGTATAAATTCTATTTCGTAGTGTACCACACAACTTTTGATGAGAACAGGATCGTCCGACTGCTTTAGGTAATCAAAAAGCTGCTCCATCAAATAGTGTACGTTGGCTGCTGCTGGGGCGATATGAGATACTTGCTCTCCTTTAAAGATACCCACAGCCCTTGTCCTGAGCTGGCCAGGAGCATCAATTAGGCCTTTCATCAAGCGCTCGTGTGCTTGTAGGAAAGACGATAGAGAAGCAACTTTGAGCAAGGGGAGTTGCTCATACACTTCGATGGCATTCTGTACTTCTTGTATGTCTTTCTGAGGGCCAACCACGCGCTTTTGTTCGATAATGGCCGTAATTTGATCCTCAGACAGCCTATTGCCCTCAATGGCTAAAGATGCTTTAATCGTTTGCACTCTATTGCGCTTTCTTAGCCCAGGGGAAGGCTTGTTCAGGCGGTAGGCATTGATAGCACCTATTTTTTCCGAAATAGTCGTTAGCAATGCTAGTATTTCGTTGTTGATTATATACGGAGGCTGCATGATAGTATCAAATGATACTATCATAAACGAATCATTGGAGGCGATGGTTCGGCCAGAGCAGCTCCTTCTTGGCGTAGGAAAAGTGCCTTTCCGCAATTTTGGTTTGCAAATTATGGACAAATACTTACCTTTATACTTTGTATCTTAATAAGAACACAGCAAGCGTGTAGTGGATGCTTGGAAAATATAGGAATGTATGAAGGACGCGACGGCTTTTCCGCAAATGGGGAAAACGGATTGGCTAGCACGGGCTGCCAAAGAATTGAAGGGCAAGGACATGGCCGAGATGGAGTGGGCGCTGAACGAAAGGATTCGCCTTTCCCCGCTCTACACTCCTGAAGAAGGCCTAGCTCAGTCTCCTTTAGATACCTTAGCCGATTGGCTGCCCGGCAGCTATGTGGCCTCGGGGAACAGCGCCGAGATGAACAGCCGCGCCTTGGAAGAACTGGCAGGCGGTGCCGAAGCCATCTCTTTCAACCTCCATTACCAGCCGAATTTGGAGGAGATCGGCCGCATCTTGCAAGACATCGAGCTGCCGTATATCTCGCTGCATTGCAGCTTGTTTTTCCCCGATCGCGATCCGGCAGAGCTGTTTCGCGACCTCATTTTCTACTTGCGCAAAAAAGGCTATCCCTTGGATGAAATCAGCGGAGCAGTCGATTTCGATCCGCTTTTTGATTGGAGCGATCCGCCCATCGAGGCCCTCAGCCGCTTACTGCGTTTTGTAGCCCGCTACATGCCGAACTTCCGGGTGCTGCAGGTCAATGGCAATGCCTTCAATACGGGCTCCGAGCGGGCCGATGCGGAGCTAGCGCTCACGATCGCTAAGGGTGTCGAGTACCTGAATATGCTCCGCAGCCGAGGCGTTGAGCCGGCAGTGGCCAACCAGCACATGCAGTTTTCGCTCTCGCTTGGGAAGAGTTTTTACGTGGATGTGGCGAAGCAACGCGCCCTGCGCATCCTCTGGGCAAATGTACTCAAGGGCTTTGGCATAGAAAAGCCGCGGCTGCCGCGCCTCGAAGCCCATAGCGGCATAGACAGCCTCAGCAGCGATGTGAGCAACAACCTGTTGCAGCTCACCACCCAAGCACTGGCGGCCATCACTGGCGGCGCGGATGTGATCTTCCTCCACCCCGCTGATGTGGCGAGCGATGGCGGCGAGACCGCCTTCGGGCGGCGGATGTCGCGCAATATACAGCAGCTTCTTCGCCTCGAATCCGTGCTGATGGACATTGAAGACCCCGCTGCCGGCGCCTACTTCCTCGAAACCCTTACCGACGAACTGGCCAAAAGCGCTTGGGAACAGTTCTTGGAAATTGAAGAACAAGGGGGCTTTGCAGAGGTACAGTCCATCTAAGTTTACGCACCAACCAAGGAGGAAGGCTAAAAAAGACAGGGCTTCAACCAAATTGTCGGTACGGATTTGCCCTCGGACGTGTCTATGCTCGTCCGAGGTCTGGATACGCGACAATTTGAACAAGGCTTAAAAACACTGCTCCTTTAAGAAAACACGGCTCCCGCATTCATGCCCATTTTAGCAGGGTGCAGCCATGGAATAGATAAAATTTTGGTTCGCGCTTACCGTGTCCGTAAGAGATTGGCACAAGTGCAGGAGCAAGGTTTCCTTTTAACAAGAGCAAGGATTGGTAAAAACTACATCGGAAAACTTAGCAGAGGATTTAAACAAACAAAAATGCCCAGCATACAACACGAAAAATTTGGAGACGCTCCGCAAGGTCAGGTAGATATTTATACCCTCACCAATGATGTGGGCCACCGAGTGCGGATCAGCACTTACGGGGCGGCCGTTCAGTCGATACAAGTACCCGACCGAGCGGGGAGGCTAGGCGAAGTGGTGATCGGCTACGACGAATTTGCGCCCTACCTGAAGAACCCCGTGTATTTTGGTACCCTTGTCGGCCGCTATGCCAACCGCATTGGGGGTGCCCGTTTTGCTATTGGCAAGACGGAGTACCAACTGGCTGCCAACCTCGGCGAGCATTGCCTACACGGCGGCCCCGGTGGCTTCGGCCACGAGCTTTGGGATGTCCTCTATGCCGGTACTGAGGAAGACGAAGCCAGCTTACAGCTCCACCACATCAGCCCTGCCGGTACCAATGGTTTTCCTGGTCGCCTAGCGGTGAGCTGCCACTACATCTGGACCAACCAAAGCGCCCTGATTATCGAATACCACGCGATGACCGAGCGGCCCACCATCGTGAGCCTCACCAACCACAGCTATTTTAACCTAGCTGGCGGCGGCCGCATCTACGAGCACGAGCTGGAAATTTTGGCCGATAAAATCACCGCTACCGACCAAGACCAAATCCCCACTGGCGAGCTGCTGGGCGTAGGCAACACCCCCTTCGATTTTCGGCAGCTCAGGCCGCTAGGTGAAGTATTGCCTCATTCCGAGCATCAGGAAATAGCCCGCCTGGGTGGCTTCGATCACAATTATGCCTTTGGCCAATCCGATGGGCAGGTTCGGGAGCGTGCCTACTTGTACGAGCCAACTAGCGGAAGGAGCCTAACTTGCTACTCCACCATGCCGGGGATACAACTGTTTACAGCCAATTTTGAGGATGGCGCTTTTCTGCACCGAGGTGGCGCCCCGCTGCTGCGGCATGGCGCTGTTTGCTTAGAGACCCAGCATTATCCGGACGCGCCCAATCATGCGCATTTTCCCTCTCCTGTTTTGTGGCCCGAGGAAGAATATAGAGAGACAACCGAGTATTGGTTTGGCGTAAGGAGCTGAGGATATTTCCGCGAAGACGGCTACTGTTTATGCTGTAGCTGGTCTATTCGCTGGTGTATTTTTACTAAAAGGTCGGGCGCGGGTTTTTCTTGGGGCAGATGCTTTTTTAGAAAGACTTTAAAATCTTTGACGGCTTGCTCTTCGGGACTTAGCGAGCTTATTTCTGGCCGGACGGCTTCTCTGGGCGAGAGAACCGGGTCATTGGATATCAGGCCTACTTCTACGCCATCGGTGGCGCGGCGGTGGCTCTGCTGGCCGTTTACTTGATTTCTGTGCTTTTGCATCGCAACTGGATTTAATGTAGTGGTGAAAGGGAAGTAAAAAAAGCGCCACATCCTGCCCGTGGGGCTAGAGGTGGCGCCGATCATTATTCAAGATTTCTGGTATTGCTGATACCGTATTGGAATTTGGCGAAGCCTTGGAGGCTTTTGATCATGTTGATCCGAGCGCGGCGGGTGCGCGACTTGACGGTATTGAGGGTAAGACCTAGCTCATCGGCCAGCTCTTTCTCGGTGAAGTCGAACAAATCGGCACGCAGCAAGATTTCGCGTTGTTTGGGAGGCAAACCAAGCAGTGCTTGTTGAACTTCGTCGGAAAAGACATTGCCCAACATCTCGGGTTCCAAGGAGAAGTCAACACTGTCTTCCTCGCGCTCGTCTTGGCCGTAGTCGAGTCCGTCGTTGAGGTTGGTTTTTCCTTGCTTTTGCCGCTTGCGGTAGTCGCTCACAAAGAGGTTGTAGCCTACTTTGAATAGCCAGCTGC
The DNA here is from genome assembly GCA_036835305.1 of Lewinella sp. Lineage (GTDB taxonomy): Bacteria > Bacteroidota > Bacteroidia > Chitinophagales > Saprospiraceae > Neolewinella. The sequence continues at coordinate 125,539 of DAITME010000002.1, read as the reverse complement.
GGGCGGAAGTACCTACCATGTACTTTTCGAGCTTGGTGAAAGCCCGGGCAAAAGTATCCTGGGTGAGGTTTTCTGCTTGTTCAATATTTCCGCACAGACGCAGCAGGAAGTTATATACACTTTTGTAGTGTATAATCATTTCCGTCTCGAAGATACGGTTGCGTTCTTTTTCTAGCATCTGCTTGGAGATTTGTTGGGTGAGTAATATGACAAAGACAAAGAATTGTAGGTGCTTTGTAATCCACGGAGGGTATCTCCCAAAATGTGCTATTACAGCGAGGGAACGCCGGGGGCTGTGGCAAAAGTTCCATCCATGAGGAAAAATATGCACGGAGGTGTTAATTTTTTGTACCTTGCTCCAATCAAATCTATTTAAGTGCGTGACAACAGTGATTGGGAACTGATCTGATTGCTCTTGTATAATTCTTTCCAGTTATGAAAAAATTGATCTTTCTCTTTCTTTTGAGCTGTGTTTCGCAGCTGGTGTTGGCGCAGTCTTCTGCTAAAGAGCGGCTGGCGGCGGTGGCACACATCGAGCAAAAAGTGATGGTGCCGATGCGCGATGGCATCCGCTTGTGTACGGATATTTACCGGCCCAAAGGAAAGGCGCAAGTGCCCATCATTCTTTCGCGCACGCCCTACAACTTCAACACCTGGGGAGATGGCGAGGAGCGCGATCGCATTTACCAAAGCGCCCTAAAGGCAGTGGAGAAGGGCTATGCTTATGTGGTGCAGAACGAGCGGGGGCGCTACTTCAGCGAAGGCGAGTGGGATATTTTGGGCTTGCCGCTAACGGATGCTTGGGATGCTTTCACTTGGCTTTCCGAGCAAGACTGGTCAAACGGTAGTATTGGCCTATTGGGCTGTTCTAGTACGGCCGAGTGGCAGATGGCGGCTGTTTCTCTGAGCCATCCAGCCCTCAAAGCCATCGTGCCCCAAGGCTATGGTGCGGGTATAGGGCGCGTTGGGAAGTACTTCGAGCAAGGCAATTGGTACCGAGGTGGCGCGCAGCAGATGTTGTTCACAGCATGGTTGTATAATGTACAACACGACCCGATGCGGCCCCGCCTCCCGGAAGATATCAGTACAGCCGACTTGCTGCGCTTGCAGCGTTTTTACGATATGTCGCCAGAGTATCCAGCTGTCAAATGGTCGGAAGGCTTGCGAACACTGCCCGTGGAAGACATCATCGAAGCCCAACAAGGCCCACAGGGCATCTACGAAGAGATGATTACCCGAGGCCCCAATACGAAGAAATGGTATGAAGGCGGTTTGTACCACGATGATATGCCTTTTGATGTGCCCAGCTTTTGGTTTGCCAGTTGGTACGATGTATCCATTAGCCCCAATCTTGCCCTGTACAATCATGTGCGCAACCAAGCGGTTTCTGCGGCAGCACGAGACAACCAGTACCTCGTTATTGCCCCCACCTTGCATTGCGCCTACACCCGCGCTACCGAGAATACCATTGTTGGCGAGCGCAGTGTGGGCGATGCCCGCCTGAACTACGATGAGCAAATCTACGCTTGGTTCGATCTTTGGTTGAAAGGGGAAAACAACGACTTCAAGGGGAAAACACCTAAAGTGCAGTATTACACCATGGGTAGCAATCAGTGGCAAAGTAGCGATGTGTGGCCACCGGCCAATACCGTCCCTACCACCTACTACCTAGCCAGCAATGGCAAGGCAAACAGTGCCTACGGCGATGGCCGGCTGCTGAGCAAGGCTCCTGAAAAAGACCAGCCCGATAGCTTTGTGTATGACCCCCACAATCCGGTTCCTTCCTACGGAGGGAATGTTTGCTGCACAGGCGATGCGGTCAAAGGCGGCTCCTTCGATCAGCAAGTGATGGAAACCCGCCACGATATATTGGTCTATACCACCGATCCCTTCCCCAATGGCGTGGAGGTGAGTGGCTTCATCGAGAGCACCCTCTATTTGTCTTCGGATGTAAAAGATACGGACCTCACCATCAAGCTCATCGATGTCTATCCCGATGGCCGGGCTTATAACCTCGACGAAACCATACAGCGCGTGCGCTATCGCGAAGGCTACGACAAAACAGTGATGATGAAAGCTGGCGAAGTGTATAAAATAGACCTCACACCGATGTCCACCAGCAACTATTTCGCCCCTGGCCACCGCATCCGCATCGAGGTCTCTAGCAGCAACTTCCCCCGCTTCGAGCGCAACCTCAATACCGGCGGCAACAACTACGACGAAAGCCAAGGCGTGGTGGCACACAACAACATCCACCATTCGGCCAAATACCCCTCGCAAATACGTTTACCGATTGTGAAGAAGTAGGGGGCGTTTAGACTTTCTCCATCAAGGCGATTTCTTCCGCTGTCAGCCCGTAAAGGGTGATGACCTGCTGTTCTATTTCGGCTAAGTGCAACAGCCAAAACCCCTGTGTACCCTTTCTTACTTGGTATAATCCCCCTCCATAAACAGAAAAAAAACAAAGACTATTGTGATCTTAAAATGAGCCTTTTTTTAGGTAATTTTGATTATTTATATTATTGATAATCAGTGTTTTGTTTGCTTTTATAGTAAAAAATAGCTTGAAATTGGTGGAACACTAAAAGCAAGAAAATCCTTGCTTCGCCTTTCTTTTGCCTGCATCTTTGTATCATCGAAAGGAAATAATAGAAATCACAACTACCAAAAAAGAAGCCGATGTTTCACCAAAGCGAAATCGCCCAATACATTAACCTAGCACAAAAAGGCATATTAGCCGAGGTTGTTTTTGGGAATCCGCAAGTTGGATGCAGGAATATGGGTGTTTGCAAGGTACACATAGGCCCCAGAGCTGTTATTGGACCTAATGCCTTGAAAACCAATGAGTGTAGTTGTTCTAAGAGTATTGCTTTCTTGCGTTTACAAGGGGAGAATAAGCTGTATTTCCACTTTCTGAACTACAGCCTTTCGCCAAAGCAGTACGAAAAATTCTTTCCCGGAGGAGACTTTGTGATTGAGGCTCCGCTGCGGTTGCCCAGTGCCCTGGGGGTAGCTTTTGGCCTTGGCGAACAAGCTTGGGCTTTGCAAGCAGGGCACTATCGCTGCCATAATGATGGCATGTACCACACCGTTTTGGTGGATGTAACGCTTGTTTCATAAAAGTATAAACTGTAAATAATAAAGTATTCATAATTAGGTACTTATATATAAGAATAGATTACGATTTTAGATTGAGATTTTAGTATTTTTGTCTTCACTTTATGCGATGCTAGTTAGCGGATCGTTCAGCCACTGGTCCTGGCAGATATCGAACCTCCGTTTCCCAGTAGGCGACCGTTGTGAAGAGGTTGGCCTCCCTTCCGAGTCCTCCTCTCCACGGCGGTCGCACTTTGCTTTTTGGGCTGGCCTTCCGGCAACGCTTGTGGGGAATGCCTTCTGGGGGAGCTTTTAGCAGCCTTGCTCCTTTTTCCAATCTTTGCTCCTGTCGGAACACCCGCCTGAGCCCTTGGGGCAAAAATACACCGCTGCGTCCCCAACCAAGAAAAGGATCAAAAGCGCTTGCCTACCTATCGCGGGCTGGGGCGGGGTTTGTATTGAGTATGGCCATTCGGCAGGAGCCGGGCTGTCGAAAAAGAGCAATATTTTTACCAGGATGAGCATAGATTCAAAAGAAATCTATATTTTGCCTTCCTTTAGGAAACCGTTCAAGAATAGCTACTATGCCAAACTACCGCCGTCTGCCCCTCTGGTACAAAGACGCCATCATTTACGAGATCAACATAAAAGGATTTTACGATAGCAACCGCGATGGTATCGGCGATTTTGCCGGTCTCGAGGAAAAGCTCGATTATATTGAAGACCTGGGCGTAACAGCCATCTGGGTATTGCCTTTTTATCCCTCGCCGCTGCGAGACGATGGCTATGATATTGCCGATTATTACAATATCCGCGAAGCTTATGGCAATATAGACGACTTTAAGCGTTTTTTAGATGCTGCCCATGACAGGAATCTACAAGTTATCACCGAGCTGGTGATCAACCACACCAGCGATCAGCATCCGTGGTTTCAGCGGGCGCGCCGAGCACCACTGGGCAGCCCCGAGCGCGACTACTACGTCTGGAGTGATACCGATCAAAAATACCAAGATGTTCGCATCATCTTCACCGATACAGAAACGAGCAACTGGACTTGGGATCCAGCAGCTGGCCAATACTATTGGCATCGCTTTTTCCATCATCAGCCCGACCTGAACTACGACAACCCACTGGTGCAGGAAGAAATTTTTAAGATATTAGACTACTGGATGGAAATGGGCATCGATGGCTTCCGCCTTGATGCCATCCCTTACCTCTTCGAGCGCGAGGGCACCAATGGAGAAAACCTCCCAGAGACCCATGCTTTCCTGAAAAAACTTCGCAAGCATGTGGACGAGCGCTACGAGAACGTCCTCTTCTTGGCCGAAGCTAATATGTGGCCAGAAGATTCGGCTAGCTATTTTGGGGACGGGGACGAATGCCACATGAACTACCACTTCCCCATCATGCCTCGTTTATACATGAGCGTGAAAATGGAAGAGCGGCACCCCATTACCGATATCTTTGAGCAAACGCCCGATATCCCCGAGAACTGCCAATGGGCTACTTTTTTGCGCAACCACGATGAGCTGACACTAGAAATGGTTACCGATGAAGAGCGCGACTTTATGTATAAGGTCTATGCCGAAGACAAAACAGCGCGCATCAACCTCGGCATCCGTCGCCGTCTAGCCCCCCTGATGGACAACGACCGGGAAAAAATTGAACTACTCAATATTCTGCTACTAAGCCTACCCGGCACGCCCGTCCTTTATTACGGTGATGAAATTGGGATGGGAGATAACTACTATCTTGGGGATAGAGACGGGGTGCGTACGCCCATGCAATGGAACAACAATGTTAATGCAGGCTTTAGCGAGGCCAATCCGCATTCTTTGTATTTGCCAGTGATACAAGATACGGAATTCAGCTACCAATGGGTGAATGTGAAGCGGCAGGAAGAGAACCCGAATAGCTTGCTGAACTGGACGAGGAAAATCCTTAGCAAGCGAAGAGAGTATAAAGTCTTTGGCCGTGGCAGCCTCACTTGGCTCTATCCCGAGAACGGCCGTGTGCTGGCATTTATCCGGGAGTATGAGGACGAAAAAGTCTTAGTGGTGGTGAACCTCAGCCGGCATGCCCAATCGGTTTCTTTGGATTTGTCGCCCTATCAAGGCATGAAGCTCCGAGAGGTTTTTGGGCGCACCCATTTCAATGATATCATGCAGGGGCCTTACCAAATCACCTTGGCAGGTCATGGCTACTATTGGATGCAGCTGGAAAGCACCGAGACGACTAGCCGAGATGTGCGCCGTTTTGATCGGACCTATATGAATTTGCAGCATCCGCACGATCTTTTCAGCAAGCCCAATTTGCGCCTGCTGCAAAAAGAAATCTTGCCGATCTACTTGCGCTCGGTGAACTGGACAGGAGCAAAAGCAGAACGGTTGGAAAGGACGGAAGTGGTCTATCACCGAATGTATAAATACCAAGAGCAGCACTACGGTTGGTTGCTCGTGAAGCTTTACTACAAAGAAGAACAGCCGGAATACATTCAGCTGCCATTAGCGCTGCATCCTTTCCAAGCAGAGGCAGATTACCACAGTTCTGAAGCCGTGCTCTGCAAGCTACAGATGAGCACGAAAACGGCCACAGAAACGCAAACGGCAGCCTATGTACTGTTGGATGCGCTCTACGACGAGCCATATCGCGCTGGCCTCTTGGAAGGCTGGGGCGATTTGGATAAGGCGCACCGCTTCACCTTCGAAGCAGGGGACGCGCTCCTGTCAGCAAAGGGACAAAGGGTAAATATTGAGCACAGTGGTACGGAGTATATGCTGCTGGGCACTAGCGATATCAACATAAAGTACTATAGGAGGATAGATACCCAGTGGGTGCCGGATCTGGAAGTAAAGGAAATACTCAATAGCCAAGGCAATTTGCTAGCGCCTAGGCTGTTGGGTACTTTACATTTTTCACCTCAAAAAAATTGGTCTTCTACGCTGGCCATTTTCGAGGAAAGAGCACAAACGGTGGGTTTCTTGTGGAATCAGATATACAATCAGTTTCAGCGATTTGCCGAAGATATCTTGGCTGCTAAGCGCAGTGGCAGGGAAGATTTCCAAGCCTCGATCGATCCGGCAACGATCTCGCTTTGCGACCCGATGGTGTATGCCAAAATGCCCGAAGCCATACAACAAATCATGGGGGCAGCCTCGGTAACGAAGTTGGCTGATTTCGGTAGGGTAGTAGCCAGCTATCATTCACTAGTAGCAACGGTGAAGAACCCTAGCTTTTCGGTCGAAGCACTTTCCCTACACTATCAGCGCAGCCTTTATGCCAGCCACAAAGGGCAGATACGCAGCACATTGACTTTGCTGCGTAAAAAGATACCCTTGCTGAATACCGATGCCCAGTTGTTAGGCGAGGAAATTCTGGCGCGGGAAGCGGAAATGCAGCAGCAATTGAAGCGAATTTTCCGGCACAAAATCGAAGCCGATAAGGTAAGAATACATGGCGATTTTACGCTAGAGCAAGTACACCTTACGCAAGAAGGCTTCTTGATTAAGAATTTTGATGGCGACCCCGAGCAGGCCTTCAGTCAGCGCCGACTGCGCCGATCACCCGCCAAGGATATTGCCAACATTTTCAGAAGCATTCACTATGCCGCTAGCTTAGTGGCAGAGGAGCATGCCGCCCTTTCGGAGAGTCTTAACGAATACCTGCGCACCTGGTTGGAGGCTACCTATCGCTGCTTAGCGGCAGAATTCCTTACGGCTTACCGAAAAGCGGCTGCCGGCAGCAGGTTGCTACCTGCCGACGAGGAAGACCTGAATGTACTCTTGGATACTTTCATGATCGAAAAGGCATTGCAGGAAATTCGCTACGATCTCAACTATCGACCCAATCAAGTGGTGGCCAGTATGAGCGGCTTGCTGGCTTTACTCAATCAAGATCAAGAATCGACCGGTGAAGAAGATTAAGAACCTGTAAGTGCATAAACAAGGCTTTCTTCATTTACGCTGAGCAAGGGCATTTCCCCTTCTCGGCCTAGGATGGAGCAGCCTATGGCGCAAGAGAGGCAGCGACGCTGGTCGCAATATGATTGCTTAAGTTCCAGTAGCGCTTGTGACCTAGCAGCGTCCTCTACCTCGATACCTAGGCTTTTCCACTGCTGGAGAATGGCATTTTCCTCGGCGGGTAGCGCTCGGAGGAAATACAAAGCCTTTTCTTGGTAGCGCTCGTCGGCTCGGAGCTGACCGTATAGGTAGCAGAAGGGAACCACGGCGTTGATGATGATATTTCGGATACTACTGTTGCCCAGTTTTCTACTCTGCCGTTTGGTTGCTCGGCCAAAGCGATAGTGGGTTTGCCAATAGTTGCTAAGGCCGAGGTCGTACATGTTTTCCAGCTCTCGTATGGTAGTAGCTGCAAGGGTTTTTCCGAACAGTTGTCCCGTATTGGTCAGAAGACAGGCTAGTTGTGCGATGCGTATTTCTGGGAAATTAGCCGGCCGAAGGCGCAAATAGCGCCATACGGTATTGGGCAGGGCTTGTAGTTGGTACTTAATAGCTAGTACTTGGTATTCTCTAGCCAGCTGCTTGGGGTAGTCTTCATCGCTTTGCTGGGGTAGCAGGCCAGCTTGCCCGAACAGCAATGCCTCGGTTTGCAGGCGACTGTGTTGGTGTTTGAGGAGGATGCGCAGCGGCAGGCTTCTGGCCAGCATCTCCATGGCATGGCTATTGATTTTTCCGCCAAGGCTACGGGCGATATACTGGTAGAAAATCGCTTCCCAATCGCGTTGGCTGGCGTTTAGCTTTTCTGCGATGGCACTGGTTTTGTGGTCTAGCCGCTCGGCGGAAAGCCGGTCGAACCAAGCAGTTTTCACAAGCTTCGGCACGCGGTGTAGCTGGTGTTGGCAAGCAATCCAGTATTCATTGTTGAGCATTCGCCAATAGGTGTGCACCAAATCGGGCGGTATTCTGCCTTTCATTTCTAAGCAGGGGATGCGCTCCCCATTGCGGCGGAAGACGGGCCGGTCTTCTTCCATAACCACATGCAGGATGACGCTGTCGTAGGCTGGGTCGTCTTGGTGGCCGTGTTCATACCATTGGCTGGCCTTTAAGTGCATTTCTACGTTGCCTACCCATTGAATGCCGCCAATGCGCAGTTGGGCACTACTGAAATCGGGCCCGGCATGGGTATTGTGGGTGCCAAATTGTTGGATGTGAATAGTCTCGCCTTCGGTCGTTTGGAGATGGCGCAGGTCAAAGCGGCCTAGCCGCCAGAGGTAGTGGATGAAATCTTCTCGCATAGGGTATTTGTTTATTAACGCAAATATAAACACCATTTGTTTAACAAACAAAAAAACACTATTTTTTTACTGACTTTTTAGCCATTTAGCTGGGTCTTGGCGGTCTTTGCCTTTCCAAAGTTCGAAGTGCAGAGCCTCCCCCTTTGGGCTAGTGAAGCCAATGGTGGCACCTGCCTCCACCTCTTCGCCTACTTGTACGAGCACCCGATCCAAGTTGGAGTAAACGGTGTAGAAGGTGCCATGGCGAATCATCAGCGTCTGCCGATAGCCGGGTATGAGGCGTGCGCTCAGTACTTCGCCAGGGAAGACCGCTTGTACGCGGGCATTGGAGCCTCCGCTGATGTCGATACCGCCATTATTGATGGTCACGGAAGGTACGTCGGGGTGAGGCTGCTTGCCGAATTTTTTTACAATATTTCCGTTTAACGGCCAAGTTAATTTGCCTTTGTAGCTAGCGAAGTTACTGCCCAAACTAGGCCTTTCAGCGCTGCTGCTTGAGCTTGTGCTGCTATTGCTGCGTTCTCGGGTCCTAGCGGCCGCTATTTCTGCGGAGATGGCCGCCTCGATAGATTTTTCCAGCGCTTGTTCTTCCTTTCGTTGCTTCTCTACTTTTTGTAGCAGCTTCTTTTCTTCGCTATTGAGGGCTTGCACGATGCTGCTCTGGGTGTTGAGGGCCTTTTGAATTTCGCCACCTTGTTCTTCGGCCGATAAGAGGAGAGCCTCTTTTTCTTGTTTTATTTCTTGGAGGTTGGCTGCGCGTTTACTGACGGTGGCTTGGGTCGCTAAGATGAGTTTTCCTTGCTTTCGGCGGTAATCCTGGTACTGCCGCAGGTATTGAAATCTGCGGAAGGCATCGTTCAAGCCTGTAGCAGAAAAGAGGAAAGTTAGCCAGCTTTTGGTGAGCTTGGTCCGATCGGCTATGCGCAGGGTTTGGGCATATTCCTGCCGCATTTTATCCAGATCAAAGTTCAGCGAATGGATGACGTCTTCGTTCCTAGCAATGCTCGAATCGGTGATGGCTACTTCTTGGTGCAGCGTAGCGATCAAGGCTCTTCTTTGCTCTATTTGTTGCTGTAAAAGCTGTAGGCGGCTGAGTGCAACACTGCGTTCCGCCTTGGTCTTAGACAGTACTTGATTGGTTTTTTGCAGTTCTAAGATGAGGTTCTGCCGCTGTTTTTTTAGCTCATTTGCCGATTGAGCGCCTAAGCCACTTGCCAAGGTAAGGCAGCAACACATAAAAAAAAAGAAGGCCTGTTTGGTTCGCATCAGGCAAAGATAGGCATAGTTGAGTTTATTCTATGCTACGGTTTCTTGAAATAAAGGAGGAAAAGGGGTAAGGCTTAGAAAGGCGATGTACTGACTCGTGCTGACTCGTGCTGAGCGTAGCCGAAGTAGCGTAGCCCAAGTGTATAAAAGGTAAAAAAACAGAGGGGTGGCATAGTTATCGCTAGCAAAGCCGTGAAAGGTGTAGAGACGTTTTATTAAAACGTCTCTACACCTACCCATTTTTGGTCAAATGGACCCGTCCAACTGACCGTTTTCCGTGGGTTTTACCCAGTAAAAGGCGTTTTTTGCCAGCGGTACATCCGACACCCTATTCTTTATACCCCACACCCCAATACTGGCACGTTGTGCAGGAGCAAAGCCTTCTTTTTAAAGCAATGTAACCGACAAAGAAGGAAAAAAACACGCTCTGCCCCATGCTTCTGAGTAAAAAATCTCCTTTATTTGCTTTGGAACGAACGAAAACAGAGAAAACAACACCCAAAAAATCTTTTACACCAGAAAGCAAGCCCTTACATAAGCTCGGCACTGTTTTTACAAAATTCCTCGTCATGAGAAATTATTCTGTTTTTTATTCACCTTCCTTCCTTCTTCTATTTGTAGCCCTTTCGCTGATGTGGAGTTGTGAGCAAGAGGCTGCGCTGCAGGACTTCGAAGCAGTTCCCGACGAAATGGAGATAGCGGCAAAGAAAGCGCCACCAGGGGGCGCAGCGCTGACCCCTCCTTGTAGCGGATGCCGTCTGACAGTTAACTCAATGACTAGGAACGATGCTACGATCGAAATACAGTCTATCCTCGCAGGTCAATTGTTCGATCTGCCAGTACCCGCTTACGTTTGTAACAGCAATGTACTAAGGCTAAGCGGTATGGCTAGTGCAGCCAACCTTCCAGCAACTATAGAGTTCGAAGAGGTAAATCAAGTAGATTTAAAGAAGTTGCAATTCAGAGCGAGAACACTTAACGTCCCCTCGGTTGGATTCACTTACACGATAAGTTGCTCCGGGTCTAGTACTTTTGGGGGAATTACCTCAAATTCTACTACTTGGTTTCCACAGCCTCCCCAAATAGCTACCGCTACAGCAACGCCAGGCTGGGATTTCAGGTTTCCTGCGAGCAATACGAACTCCAGTTATGATTGTGTACTGGCGTCTGTTTGTGACGACGAGGAGGCACCTTTGGAGCCATAAGCAATTTACGAAAAGTAGTTTGGTCATCCTAGCAGCAGAAAGGTTGCTAGGATGACTGTTTCTTTATTAAAATTGCTAAACGTAATCCCATGCCATCCATCGTGATAAAAAAATCCTTTTTCCTTATCCTTTTTGTTGGACTAAATACCTTTCTTTATGCTGCTAACTATTTTTGGGTCAACGGCTCTGGCAACTGGAGCGACCTTAGCCACTGGGCGACCACTTCTGGAGGCACAGTTTACCACACTCAATTGCCCAACGAAAATGATGATATTTACCTTGACCAAAATAGCTTTGTGGAGGACAATAACCAGGTGCATTTAGATCGTCCTGATGATCGATACGATTTTAGAAATTTTGACGCTACTGGGGTAACTAAACAAGTAGTATTCACCCAGGACAATTTCTTTATATTTATGTATATAAATGGTGGCTTACTGTTATCAGATTTACTAAATTTTAATGGTTCAGGCTACATGTATTTTACAGGCTCTCAAAATACTATGCTAATAAGAACACATGGAAAGTTACGAACTTTTATCCTCGATTTTTACGGGAGCGGTACTTTTATTCAAGAGGATAGTCTAGTGGCTGAAACTGTCACCATTAGGGGTAATTATGCCACTCAAGGAAACAATATTTCGGTAGTGCGTGGAATAGCCCTTTTCGCACGGCCACTAGATACATTGGACATCAGGGGGTCTTCTATTTACGTCAAAGGAAGTAGCGAGTTGACAAATGATGGAATAATAAGTAAAGCTGCCTTGGGGACTCTTTTGTCTAACAACGAGACTAATATATTCTGGGAGGCATCAAGGGGTACCTTTACAATAGGTAGCTTTGCGCTAGGGGACAGTTTACGCTTTGGCAGATTTGAAGCATCTGACTTTCTAACGCTCTCTTTGGATGAGGCGGTCTATTTTGGTAAGATAGACTTAAACACGTCGGCTGAACTCAATTTTGATGGCTGCACGATAGATAGCTTTTTACTCTATCCTGAGAGTAAGTACTTGTTCGGGGGAGCATCCTATAGGGCATCTGCTGGAGCAGGAGGATCGTTTCGCTCAAACATACATTATATTAGTGCTAGTGGCGAATGCGGCCGCCCCATCAGCATCCAAGGCTTGGGGCGTTTTGAAATAAGAAGTACCTATCCAGCAACATTGGAACATGTGATATTGGAGGACATCATACTTCGCCCTTTGGAAGGCGATACCGACAGCGAAATTGGCTGGACGGCCATCGCAAGCGCCGATTTAGGGGGGGTAGAAGGAATCCAATTTACGCAAGGGGACTCCCGAACGCTATATTGGGTAGGCGGCTCTGGCGATTGGTATGATGCTAGCCATTGGTCTTTGCAATCAGGTGGAGTAGGTGGGCAATGCCCGCCCACGCCCTTTGATGATGTGATAATAGACGGACTTTCTACCGACGGAGCCGCTACGATCACCTATAATCAGCTAGTCAATGAAGGCATAGGCGTGGCCGCCCTTTGCCGTTCTTTCGATGCCAGACAAATAACGAGCAGCATCCGAATAGACATCACCAATTTGTGGCTGTTCGGGGATGTATATCTATCGCCACTTTTGGATTACGACGTACGCCTGACCCGCTTGAGCGGATGGGGAGATCATCAGTTGCATACGGCAGATTTGGAAATGCCTCATTTGCTGATGGGCGGGAAGGGAACCTATAATTTAGTCGGTCCTTTAACAATGGCATCAAAGAAATTGCTGGTATTTAGGCGTGGAAATTTAAATAGCCAGCAGCAGGATATGCATTTGCACTATATCCACTATTTTCCTTACACTTGGGACGCTAGTTATCACTTTGATTTCAGTAGATGTGAAGTTGTTTTTAGTGGCAATAATTTAAGTCCAGCCGACTATGACGGATTTTTCCAATTTCCATACAGCCAGATCTTCATGGGGACAGAGCTGGGGTATTCTCATTCAGGCTACCAAACCAATACAATCGACGGAACAGTGGGCAGTGAAGCGGTGTGGGCGCATGTATCGGATAATTCCACGGGACTTTTGTTAGCTGATGACGCTAATATCCGGGTTACAAGCCCTAATAAAATCTTAGTTCTACCCAACTTGGCTTTAAACTGCGATATCCATTTTGAATCCACCGAAGGCAGGGGACTCTTGGTCTCTCAGCAGCTTCGGCGGGTAGAACCGATGGAACTCAATAAACTTAGTTTCGCTTCCGATGGTGTTTTAAGTGGGCGGATTAAAACTGATAGCCTTATTTATGCTAAAGGCGGCACTTATGTGTCTACTGGCGCTAGGCAACTGACTGTCAATAAATACTTTGAGGCCGTAGGCAATCTTTGCAAACCGATCACCATACAGCCCCAAGGAGCTATTGCGCAATACATTTTTACGGATAGCACTTGCTTCAAAACCGACTATGTTCATTTCTCGCGTGCTCGTCCAAATGGCCGTAGTGATAACCCTTATTTTGCTGGCTCAAATAGCCAGATATTAAATGCTGCGGCGAACAACTGGACGCTCGCCTACGACCCCTGTCAAGAAGAAATCTTCTCCCTCAGCCCCGGCTTTCTAGGTGCGGATACGCTGTATTGCGACACCATCGACATCCAATCCCTCCTGCCGCTGGTGCCGCCCGATTTTGAGGCCACCTATGTGTGGCAAGATAGCAGCCGAAGCCCTACCTATCTGCCGCCCGGAGAAGGCACCTACATCCTCGCCATCACCTTCGATGAGGGAAGCTGCACCATGCTAGATACGGTGGAGATAGATGTCTCCACGCTGGAAAATATCGATTGGTTCCCTGCCTACGAGCTGCTGGATGTTACTTGCCCCGCTGGCGAGGATGGACAGGTCTTGGTTTATACTGATAGCTTGGCCGTCCGCTTAGGCGAGGCGATGCATGATCCGGGTGAAATTGCTGATTTTAACCAGCTCCGCCCAGGCACTTATCGCCTGGAAGTGACAGGACCAACGGGCTGTGCCGAGGGCTTCGATATCGAGCTGACCGCCCTGCCGCCCATCCTCACCGATTTGCCCGAAGTCTTACTGATTCGGGAAGAGCGTACGGCTTCGGTGAGCGTCCGCACCCAAGGCGGCAACGCCCCCTACACCTACCGCTGGCTCGGGGGAGATAGCACTTATCTGGCTACCCAAACGGGAAGCGATCAAGTCTTCTCTTCGCCCATCACCCAACGCTACGATTTGGAAATCAGCGACGCCTTGGGCTGCTTGGATACGGCCTCGGTGCTAGTGGTCGTTGATCGGCCGAAGCGGCATTTCTTGCCCACCGCCTTCAGCCCCAACTTCGATGGTATCAACGACCGCTTAGAAGTCTATGGTGAAGCGGCCACCTTCGAGGTGATCAGCATGCAGGTCCATGACCGCTGGGGAGGGCTGCTCTACGAAGCCAAGAACTTCCGCCCCGACGAAAACAACCAAGGCTGGGATGGCTATCACCGAGGGCAGGCTGCGGCAGCGGGCAGCTACCTGGTCTATCTCCGCCTCCGCTGGTCAGATGGGCTGGAGACGCAGCATAGCCAAATGGTGCAGTTGATGAGGTAAAAAGTGTAGAGACGTTTTATTAAAACGTCTCTACACCTAAAACGTCTCTACACCTACCCATTTTTGGTCAAATGGACCCGTCCAACTGACCGTTTTTCGTGGGTTTTACCCAGCAAAAGCCGTTTTATTTATCTGCTGTTTGTGTGGGCTTCATGGGCTATCAATTTTTGTTATTAGGCCTTGCTCAAAATAGTGAACACTGCTCCCGCATGAATGCCCCTCTTCCAGCTTGCATAGTTCGTGCTCGTCGTCCAAGCTGCTTCCATACCCACCTTGTCGGTATAGATACCCATACTCAATACGGGCTGGAGGCGGGCGTGGCGGTGTGCCTAGTGGTTCTTGAAACGCGTATGTACGCATACGGAGGGCATGAGCCGATATGCCTGCCTAGGCCCTACGCTGTTCGGGGTGAGCGCCGATGACCGGCCATCTATCGGGGCTTGAAGGCAGTTTGGCTTCTTATATTTTTGCTTACTTCCTCTAAAATCCTTGTACATTTACTGCGGAATGAAACTATGCCACATAAAATTTGTTACTATATCGCATTTTTTAGTCTAAATTGCGCAATCCAAACACTTCGCACCAGGGTGCAAAATGCTATTCCGTACTATTATGCTTATTCAACGATTCAAGGGTAAAATCCACCGCGTTCGCGTTACTGAAGCCAACCTCAACTATGTGGGGAGCATCACCATCGACGGTAAGTTGTTGGATGCGGCGGGCATTCTGGAAGGCGAAAAAGTACAGATCGTCAACAACAACAATGGCGAGCGAATCGAAACCTACACTATAAGAGGCGAGGAAAACTCGGGGGTTATTTGCCTCAATGGCGCTGCGGCTCGGCGGGTGCAGGTGGGCGATATCGTGATTATCATCGCCTATGCCTACATGACGGAGGACGAGGCCAGGGCATTCGAGCCCAAAGTAGCCTTCCCCGACGAAGATAATTTATTGCCCAGGTAGTAGAGACAAGGCATGCCTTGTCTCTACCGAGATTTTATCATTTCCCCATCAGCTGGTAAATAGCAGGCAGTTGCCGCCCTAAGCCATTGTAATCTAGGCCATAACCGACTACAAATTTGTTGGGAATGCTAAAGCCAATATGATCTATGGGTACTGCTACTTTTTGTGCGCTCGGTTTGTGCATCAAAGTCACGAGGCGCACGGAGTTGGGCCGGAGGGTTTCCAATTGGGGCAAGAAGGTTTGCATGGTGTAGCCGCTATCCACGATGTCTTCAATGAGGATGACATCCCTGTTTTTGATTAGTTCGGGGCTAGGAGGTAGCAAGAGTTTGATCTCGCGACTACTCACAGTACCGACGTAGCTGGAGGTGCGTACAAAATCTACTTCTCCATTCAGGCCGCTGGCGCGGATGAGATCGGCAGCAAAAACAAAGGCCCCTTTGAGCATAATCAGGAAAACGGGATTTTTCTCGACCATTTCCTTTGCCAGCTCTTGCCCCAGGGCTGTCACCCGCCTTTGTATGGTTATTGCGGAGAGGTATTCCTCAAAACTAAGATCGTTGAGTTGTACGGTATTTTTATTGGAGTCCATAATTGTCTATCAAATACACTAAGGAGGTCATAGCTGCTGCGCCGAGTTCCAGCTCGCGCTTGTTGACGGCCTCGAAGACGTCGGTAGCGGTATGGTGGTAGTCGAAATAGCGTTGGCTATCCGGTACGAGGCCCAATAATAAGCCTTTTTGTGCTTTTAAGCCGCTGATATCTGCTCCGGATCCACCGGTATTGAAGCTCAGTCCGTAGGGTTCTAGGAGGGGCAGCCAGGAATTTAGGCGTTTGTAGTAGGCTTCGAAGACACTTTCATCTGCTTGGGCGCTGAATCCTCTGGGGGTGAAGCCGCCCCGATCGCTTTCGATCGCTAGTAGATGGAATTCTTTAGCGGCAAAGCTAGCTTCCCAGTAGGCTTTGGCGCCGGCCAAGCCATTTTCTTCGTTGGCAAAGAGCACGCAGCGCAGCGTCCGTTTAGGGCGGTAAGCGAGCTTTTCGAGCAGCGGCAGCACTTGCATGGCTTGTACGCAGCCAGCACCATCGTCGTGGGCGCCTTCGCCGATGTCCCAGCTATCGAGGTGGCCGCCTACCAGGATGATTTCATCGGGGAATTCGCTGCCCCTTATTTCGCCAATAACATTATAGCCTGTTACGGGCGGTAAAATACGGCCGTGGGATTTGAAATGTACCACTACCTCCTCTTCCTGCAAGAGCTGGCTTAGTAAGGCGGCCTGACGGGTGGCGATGGCAATGGCGGGTATTTGGGGCACACCGTCTTCGTAAGTCATGGTGCCACTATGCGGAATATCATCTATGTTGACCGTCATACTACGGATGATCACGCCTTGGGCACCGTACTTGGCGGCTCGGCTGGCGCCATATACTCGTTGATCCACTGCTGCGCCGTAGGCAGCGAAGGTATTGAGTAGGGCGGGATCCATGGGGCGGTTGAAGAAAACGATCTTTCCTATTATTCGACTTGGCTCCAGCTCTTCTAGCTCATCTAGGCTTTTTACTTCTATAATAGGTGCGGTGATACCTGCTGGCCCAGTGCCGATGCTGTTGCCGAGTGTGCTAACAAACAGCGGCACATCGCCCAGTTTCTTACTGCCAACAATTTGCGCACTGGCCTCCGGGCCTCTTACCCAGCGCGGTTCGGAACAGGCTTGTAGGTACACGGTGTCAAAACCAAGGGTGTCCATAATCTGCTGTGTGAGCCTTACCGCTGCTGCGGCAGCAGAGCTGCCTGCTAACCTAGGGCCCACTTGCTTACAAAGGCTATGTAGCCAATTGTGTGCTTCCCCTTCTGTGAGGGCTTTCTCATGCAAAGCTTTTATGAAGAAAGCTGTTTGATTATTGTCCGATTGTGCGCTAAGTGCGCCCATAGAAAGCACAAAAAAAAGCACAAAAAACACGCTTTTTACGATCGCTTTCCTGTTTTGGACGCGGGCAAAGCCGTCTAGAGGACTACCGAATTGGCGAGAAGTGTTGAATTCTAAAACAGAATTTGAATTGGATTTAAAAAGCATGGAAAAATTTAATTTTATGTATTTGGATTAGTCGGAATATTTGCTTTTTATGAGATTACGAGTTTCTCTCTTAATTTAGTTTTTGCCAACTTAAATTGGGGCTTTGAGTGCAAGATATGATGGAATATTTTACAGTGCAACTTGTTGGCCACTAAAAATTTGGCTTCTATTTTTGGATTGACTAAGGGTAAAAAATACAATAAGTGCCTTATCTTTGCATCAGCAAGTTTCCGAAAGGCTAGTACTTGTGCGGTTTTCTTGCTAAATTTTAATTTGGTTTTATTTGGTTAGGGCTGAGGTAGTGCTGTGGTGGCACTGCCTCTTTTTCTTTCGGCCTTGATCTCGAATAAGAAAATAATAAGTTTCCCACTTGCAAAAGCAGCGAACTTTATTAACTTTGCGTTAAGATTATGTCATTTACTTGTTATAAATAAGTGTTTTGTCGGCTGAGACACCAAGTAATGACTGTTTCACGCACATTGATTTAACCAAAGCTTAAAGTAAGGTCGGTATTTATTGTAGCACTTGTTTGCAAGCGCTACCAGCTTCGTGTATATAATCCCCAATGAGGAACTAAAGAAACTTTACCTTCAGCGAGAGGTAAACGATTGTTCACCATATTTTTTCTAACCAAACTAGTAGTCAAAACGATTATTATTATGAAAAGACTTTCACTAGTGATTGCACTCATCTTTTGCGCCTTCAGCTTTGTAGCGGCGCAGAAGACAGTCACCGGTACGGTTGCCGATATTTCCGGCGAGCCGCTTATCGGTGCCTCCATTCTGGTTAAGGGAACCACCTCCGGTACCGTCAGCGATATCGATGGTAGTTTTTCCTTAGCCGTTCCTACATCCACAGCCACGCTGGTTGTGAGTTACACCGGTTACGCCACCAAAGAAGTAGAGGTGGACGCCAGCACTTCCCGTGTAGCCATTGTGCTAGACGAGAATGCGGCCCAGCTCAACGAAGTAGTAGTAACTGGTCTGGGTATCCGTCGGGACAAGAAAGCCCTCGGATATGCCGTCACCACTTTAGGTACCCAAGAGTTGGAAGCTCGCCCGGAAGGCGACGTTACCCGGGTACTTCGTGGTAAAGTGCCGGGTGTAAACATCACCCAAACTTCTGGTCTGGCCGGTTCTGGTACCAATGTTATCATCCGGGGTTATACCTCCATCCTGGGTTCCAACCAGCCTTTGTTCGTCATTGACGGGGTGCCTTTCAACTCCAACACCAATGCCGACCAAAACTTTGTAGATGGAGGTGCCTCTGCTTCTAGTCGGTTTGCCGACCTCGACCCCAATACCATCGCGGAAGTGAGTGTATTGAAAGGGCTTTCTGCTACCGTTCTCTACGGTGAGCAAGGCCGCAACGGGGTAATCTTGATCACCACCAAAAACGGTTTGGCGGGTGATATTGACAAGAAAATGGAGGTTACCGTTGACCAAGGCATCTTCGTGTCTCGTATCGCTTCTTTGCCTGAAGACCAAGATTTGTATGGCAACGGTTTCCACAACGAGGCGTCCGCAGCCTTCTCTAACTGGGGCGCACCTTTCGATACCCCTGGACGTTTTGGCTTAGCGGCTGATGGTGCTATTCCGCACCCCTACCAGCGTTATGCGGATGTCTTGCCAGAATTCGCAGATGCGCGTTTGCCTTACCGTGCCTACGACAACTTGCAGGGCTTCTTCGATGACGGCCTCATCAGAACCACGGCTATCAACATTTCTAACCGCCTAAGTGAAGGCACTTCTGTCAACTTCAGCTATGGTCTTCGCGACGAAGATAGCTTCGTGCCCCTGAGTGATTTTACCCGCCACAACTTTGGTCTCGGTTTTCAAACAGAGCTAGGCAACGGCCTGAAAATCAACTCCACTTTCAATTATGTGAACACAGACCGTACGGCTCCGCCTACGTCCATCTCCTTTAGTTCCAACCCAGCGGGAGAGGCTTCTTTGTTCTCGAATGTTTTCTATGTGCCTCGTTCAATCGACTTGAACGGCATGCCTTTCGAAAACCCACAAACCAGAGAGTCTATCTTCTATCGGGGAGGTAATGATATTCAAAACCCTTACTGGACTTTGAATAATACGGGCGATGAAGAGGCTGTCCGCCGCTTCTTCGGTTCTGTGAACTTGTCTTATCCCATCGCTAGTTGGCTGAGTGCCAACTACCGCATTGGTATAGATGGCTATACCCAGCGCAAGCGCTTCCATGTTAACAAAGGAGGAGTGCAGTTACCATTAGGTCTTCTACGTACTTCAGAGCGGGCTAACTTCATCCAGGATCACAACTTCAACCTGCAATACAACACGCGCTTATCTGATGATATCACCTTAGATGGGGTATTTGGTGTAAATGTGCGTAGAGATAACTTCTACCGCACCACGGCTACTTCCGATCAGCAATTTGTGTATGGCTTGCTGACTCACGACAACTTCATTTCTCACTTGAATACCAGCCGTCAAATAGATGAAAATCTCATTGGTGCTTATGGTACAGTGTCGTTGGGTTACCGCAATTTTGCTTATCTGAACGTACAGGCCAGAAACGACTGGACTTCTACGCTGGAGCAGTCCAACCGCGCTGTTTTCTACCCCAGTGTGAGTGCGTCTTTCATCCCTACGGAAGCTTTTGCTGGCTTGCAGAACAATAAGACCATCAACTACCTAAAGCTGCGTTTAGGCTATGGTACGTCGGCTGGTTATCCAGACCCCTACGCTACACGCAGTGTGCTGGGTTTGAATACGCGGACGTTTGTTACCAACGATGGTACCGTAATCAACTCCAACTTTATAGCGAACACCTTGGGTAACCCCAATCTGCAAGCAGAAATTCACAAAGAATTGGAATTTGGCTTAGAAGGTCGCTTCTTCAACAACCGCTTGGGTATCGATCTTTCTTTGTATGACAAAAATTCTTCCGACCTGATCATTGCGCTGGACTTGGACCCTTCCACGGGCTTTACCAACACAACCATCAACGCGGCAGGACTGAACAACAAAGGTATCGAGCTGGGTGCTAACCTGAACTTGATCCGCACTAAAAAAGTGGACTTCACCATCAACGGTAACTTTACCCGCAACGTGAGTGAGGTAACGCGCATCGCAGATGGTATCGACCAGATCGGCATTGCAGGCTATAGCTTCTTGGGCAACTTCGCCATCGTTGGTCAGCCCTATGGCATTATCCAAGGTGCTCAAATCCGTCGGGTACCAGAGGATGCAGGCCCTCTTGCTGGTCAACGCTTGGTTGCTAGCAACGGTACTTATTTGGAAACACCAGATATCGGGGTATTAGGCGATCCTAATGCTGCTTATATCCTCAACTATGGGTTCAACTTAAGCGTACACGGTGTTACTTTCAATGCCTTGATGACTTACCAAGACGGTGGTGTGATGTACGCTACAACGCCTTCCACTTTGATGGGTCGTGGTATCTTGGAAGAAACGGGCTTCGATCGCTTTGTACCCGTTATTGCTCCGGGTGCTCGCCAGTTGGCAGATGGTACTTACGTGCCTAATGACATCCAAATCACTCCTACTCAGCACTACTGGCAGAACGGTGGTGTATTCGTTGAGGAAAACCGGGTGTATGATGCGTCTTACATCAAATTGCGTGAGGTTTCTGTAGCTTATAGCCTGCCTAAGTCTTTGATTGCTAACAGCCCATTTGGCAATGTTACTTTCACGCTGAGCGGCCAAAACCTATGGTTCCGTGCTTTAGGTTTCCCGAAAGGTGCCAACTTCGACCCCGAAGTATCTTCTTTGGGTGTAGGCAACGGCCAAGGCTTCGAGCTGATGAACGTACCTACGGCTAAACAATTTGGTGGCAGCGTTCGCCTTACTTTCTAACTTAACTAAACAACTAAAGTACTTCACAATATGAAGAACTATCTAAATAAACTAGGTTTGCTCGCCATGCTCTTGAGCTTGGCAGCCTGTAACCTATTCGAACTAGACGAGTACCTGGTGGACCCCAGCAATGTGGCGCCAGAAAACGCCGAGGTAGCCCTCGTAATGAATCGGGTGCAATTCGACTTTACTCGCTTTATACACCTGGCCAGCGACCAAACGGCACGCTACTCCCGACTGATAGCCATGACTGGTAGTGTGCAATACGAAAACCACCGCCAGCCTGCTAGCTTTGACCTTATGTGGCAACGCGCTCAGGCCGAGCTTATCCCCGATATGGACTTAGTTATCAATCAATCCGACGAAGGGGGCTTCTCTTTGGTAGCTGGTGCTGCCCGCGTAATGAAGGCCTACACGCTCTACACGCTAGTGGATCTATTCGGCGCTGTTCCCTATAGCGAAGCACAGCAAGGTATCAATAACCCTTCTCCGCGTGCCGATAGCGATGTAGATGTGTATAATGCAGCTAATGCTATAATCGAGCAGGCCATTGCCGACCTTTCTACACCTACTGGGTCTTTCGACAATGACTTGTACTACGATGGTAGCGCAGAAGCTTGGTTGAAACTAGCTAATACCATCAAATTGCGCCGCTTGGTGCAAACGCGTTTGGTAAATGCTGACGCAGGAGCCATAAACTCCATAGTGAGCAGTGGTAACATCATCGACGAAACTAGCGAAGACTTCCAGTGGCAATATGGCACTAGCCTAGCTAACCCAGATTCTCGCCACCCTTACTACGAAGATGCCTACTCCAATGCCCCCGCTGTTTATCATGGCAACTACTATATGTGGCTACTATTCGGTGATAAACCAGTAACAGACCCCCGCTTGCGCTATTACTTCTACCGCCAAGACTGTGATGAAACCGATGAGAATGCCTTTACATTGGACTGTGTAGCAGAGCCTTACCCTTCTCATTGGCCTAATGGATTCCCATTCTGTACCGCTTCGTTGGACGATGCCGATTTCAGCGGCTACTGGGGGCGCGACCACGGCAACGCTGACGGTATTCCACCAGATGGCCCTAAGCGTACCGTTTTTGGCCTATACCCCGCAGGTGGCAAATTTGATGCCGATGATTGTGCTTCTGTACAAAATAATGGCGCAGATGGTGCTCGAGGAGCAGGTATTCAGCCAATTGCTCTAGCTGCTTGGACGCACTTCCTACTTGCAGAAGCTGCACTCACGATACCCGGTGTAAATGGCGACCCATTGGAATTGCTCAAAACGGCTATTCAGTTGCACATGGACAAGGTAACCAACTTTCAAAGAGGACAGGTAGCGGTCGATTTTGCCGCTACCGACGATGATGTGACAGCTTACATCACTACGGTAGAAAACAGCTACAATGCCGCTACTACGAATGAAGAGCGCATGGCGGTCATCGGTAAAGAGTTCTTCCTTGCCCTACACGGCATGGGCATCGACGCTTTCAACCTCTATCGTCGTACGGGAGCACCCCGCAACGCACAGCCAACAGAGATAGACGGCGCAGGTCCTTTCCCACGTACTTTTTGGTATCCAGCCAACTACGTCAACCGTAACCAGAATGCGACTCAAAGAGCTAATCTAACGACGCAGGTTTTCTGGGATACTAACCCCGCTACCGGTTTTATTTACTAGCTTACTTCCATTAACTAAGGTTCCCTTCAGGAAGTGCTAGTACTCCCACTAGCACTTCCCCAAAGGGCTTCAATAAAAAACAATTATGAAAATTAACTTCCAATTTGGGCTAATCGTACTTTTGTTGCTAGCCTTCACGGCTTGTGAGGAAAAAGAACGTGCCTTCCCTGAATTTGGCGACGATGATGTGGCCACTGGTGCCTTCGCCCGCAGAATTGATGGCGTAAATGGAGTCTTCGACTTCTTCGCGCCGGAAACTTCTGTCATCGACTTCACCGTCGAGTTCTATGACCTCAACCAAGGTCGTGATGTATCAGAGTATAACTGGACAGTAAGCCATATCAGTAACTCTGGTGGCGATAATCATGGCCCTGTGGCTATTCGGTCTATCCCCGCCTCTAGCTTCACGCCTTCTCAGTTTGGTTTACCTTCTGTAAAAGTGGAGTTTAGTCTGGCAGAATCTCTCGCTGCTCTAGGACTCACGACGGATGATATCGCAGGCGGCGACAATATCCGTTTCGAAGCCACCATCGTCATGAACGATGGCCGTACTTTCACGCGTGCTAATACAGGTCCCAACGTCATATCTGGCGCTGCTTTCCGTGGTACTTTCCTTATCGATCAGGCCGTTATCTGTCCTTCTAATCTGGCAGGTACTTATACGGTATCTTCAACGCCCGATTTGCCTTGGCCTTATGCTTGTGCCGGTGCTACCTGGACGGGAGAAACGACTTTTACCTCCGTGGGGGTTGGTGTGTATGAAGTACCTGACTTTTCTTTTGGTGCCTACTATGGTTGCCAAGGTGTAGAAACGGGCGCTGGTACGGCCACCCTACCCGGGGGATCGCTTCAAATACAAGACGCTTGTGGTAAACTAGCGCCTATTGGCGCTAGCCGCTGGGGCGAAGTCTATGAGTTCCTAGAAGTAGGGGTGGATGGCCCAACCCTTCGCATTAAATGGTCCAACGACTACGGTGAGGCGGCTACTACGCTCATCACCCGTACCGATGGTACGGACTGGCCACCGCTGCGCTAATCTATTTCCAGCAACTTCCTTCTTCCATGGGGAAAATTAAAAAAGCGTCGTCCGCAGTGTGTGGGCGGCGCTTTTTTATGCTTATCTTCGCTCCATGCAAACAATAGAAGGAAGAATTGTTGATATACCTCGCAAGGAAATTTTTATAGGCCAAGTAGTCGTCAATGAACAAGGCCAGATTCAGGCAATCTATCGCCAAAGCGGTGCTGCTACAAACAAGTCTTCCTTGCCATTCATTCTGCCGGGCTTGGTGGATGCGCATGTACACATCGAGAGCAGTATGCTGCTACCCACCGAATTTGCCCGCTTAGCAGCTGCACATGGCACCATCGCCACCGTATCCGATCCCCATGAAATAGCCAATGTCCTAGGGATGGCTGGCGTAGAATATATGCTAGATAATGCCGCAAATACGCCCCTGAGTATCAATTTCGGTGCCCCGAGCTGCGTGCCAGCCACCAGCTTCGAAACCGCTGGCGCTACCCTCGGCGTGGAGGAAGTCAGCCAACTGTTAGCTAGACCCGAGATCCGCTATCTTAGCGAAGTGATGAATTACCCCGGTGTGCTACACAAAGACCCAGACGTAATGGCTAAGATCGAAGCAGCCAAAAAACTAGGCAAAGTCATCGATGGCCACGCCCCAGGACTGAGAGGCGAAGATGCCAAACAATACGCCGCTGCTGGCATTAGCACCGATCACGAATGCTTCACGGCCGAGGAAGCCCAAGACAAGCTGGCCGCAGGCATGAAAATACTCATCCGGGAAGGAAGTGCTGCGCGCAACTACGCCGCTCTCCACAGCCTGATCCCCGATCACGCCTCGCAGATGATGTTCTGCACCGACGATAGCCACCCCGATGACCTCATCGAAGGCCACATCAACAAACTGCTCGCCCGCGCGATCGCCGATGGCCATGACCTGTGGCAACTCCTCCAAATGGCCTGCTGTAATCCCGTGGCGCATTATGGCCTTCCCGTAGGACAACTACAAGTAGGCGACCCCGCCGATTTTATTCTGCTCGATAACCTCCACACTTTCGATGTGCTAGCCACCTACCGCCGTGGACAAAAGATCGCCGAAAAAGGCAAGATCCTCCTTTCGCCCATAAGTGCCCCCCTACTCAATAATTTCCACTGCCAAACGAAGCGTCTCACTGATTTTAACATTCCAGTCCAAGGTCGTCAAATACGCCTCATAACCGTCCAAGATGGCGAGCTAGTAACCGGCAGTGCCTACGCAGAGGCTCTCATCGTGGATGGCTACGCACAAGCCGATCCCAACCGCGATATACTGAAAATAGCCGTGGTCAATCGCTACCAAAACGCCCCCGTAGCGCTCGGCTTCGTGCAAGGTGTGCAGCTCGGGGAAGGCGCCCTCGCTAGCAGCGTAGCCCACGATAGCCACAACATCGTGGTAGTAGGCACCAACGACGATAGCATTTGCCGCGCCGTCAATGCCCTCATTGCCACCCAAGGCGGCATTGCAGCCGTAAAAGGCCATCGCGAAGAAGTCCTTCCTCTCCCGCTAGCCGGCATCATGACCAACGCTGAGGGCTCTTTGGTCGCCCAGCAATACAGCCAAATCACGCACTTCGCTCAGCAAGAAATGGCTTGCTCCTTGCGCTCGCCTTTTATGACTTTGTCCTTTCTGGCGCTCCTAGTGATCCCCGCCTTAAAGATGAGCGATCGGGGTCTTTTCGATGGAGATAAGTTTGCTTTTGCTTCGCTTTGGCGCTAGCCCCCTCACTCCTCCTCCTTCTTTCCAAAAAGGATTTTGCTCCAGAGGGCTTTGCGTTTTTCGCGATTTTCTTCGCGGCCTTCTTCCTTGCTTAGGAGGCGCTCGATGCGTTCGGTGTATTCTTCCAGGGATTCGCGCTCGCGGCGGGGTTTTTGTTCCACCATATTTTGTAGTAGCAGCGGGTCTATCTCGCGCAGGCGCACATCGCCGCGCAGCGAATCGAGGATCACCACGGGCATTTCCTCCAGGTAGTCGGGGCATTGTAGCAGCGCTAGGCTCAGCTCGTCGAGCGGGGGGAAGCCGCCACCTTGGTAGGCGGTCAGTTTTTTATCACGAAATACGCGGCGCAGGAAGCTGCCCCAGATAGGCAGGGCCGTGGAGGTGGCCGAACCTCGGCTCAGGCTGCGGAAGTGTACGGCGGGGTAGGCAGCCCCTACCCAAGTGCCTATCACCAGCTTGGGTGTGTAACCTAGGAACCAGCCGTCGCTTTGGTTTTGGGTAGTGCCGGTTTTGCCTGCCAGTGCGCCGCTGAGGCCATAGGTGCCGCGCAGCCTAGCGGCGGTGCCGCTATTGACCACCCCCGCCATCAGGAAGGTACTCAGGGCGGCAATACTATCATTCAGCACCCACTCGGCGGCTTGCGGGCGGCTGTCTTCTAGCAGGATTTCTCCCTCCGCAGTGGTGATTTTATCCAGAAAATGAAGCTTTTTGTGCTGCCTACCTGCATTGGCAAAGGCGGTATAGGCGCTGACCATTTCCATTAGGCTGGCTTCGGCCGTGCCGAGGGCTAAACTGGGAATGGGTCTTACCTCTTGCTCCAAGCCCATTTGCCTGGCTTTGGCGGCTACTTTTCCTAGGCCCGTGCGAACAGCAATGTTCACCGCCACGGTATTGATGCTTTTGGCCAAACCACCTTTCATACTATACACTCCTTGGTATTCGCCGCTGGGGTTGCCGGGATTATAGTTGTTATAATCCTCGTAGGAGAAGCGCTCGGCGGGGGTATATTCGCAGGGGCGCATTCCTTGCTCTAGTGCTGCGGCATATACAATAGGTTTGATGGCGCTGCCTACCTGCCGCCGAGTAGTGACGTGGTCGTAGGGCAGGAATTGGTAATTAACACCGCCCACCCAAGCTTTTACTCGGCCTGTTGCTGCGCTGCTAGCCAGCAGCCCTACATTGAGTAGGGTGTAGTAATAATTCAAGCTATCCCAAGAGGAAAGAACAGTATCTACGGCGATACCCTGCTTCCAATTGAAGATTTGCATCGGCTTGGGTTTTTGGAGACTGGCGAGGATTTGCTCGTGTTTTTTGCCGCTTTTTGCCAGCTTTTGATAAACAGGGCTTTGGCGAACTTGCTGCTCGAAGGCAGCTTGCCAAGGCAGCTTCGCGGTTTTTTGCCAGTCTTTGGTAAATTGAAGCTGAACTTGGGGCATTATCTCGGCAACAGCTGCTTCGGCGTGTTGCTGCATGCGGCTATCGAGGCTGGTGTATATTTTGAGTCCATCGCGATAGAGATCATAGGGGCGGCCATCTGGGTGTTTTTTGTCTTTCAGTAGGTGCTGGATTTCCAGGCGCAGCCGCTCGCGGAAGTGGGTTGCCAAGCCTTGATTTTGGCCTTCAGGAACATAATCCAATAACAAAGGGAGTGCCTGTAGGCTATCGAGTTGTTCGGCCGCTAGCTGTTCCTTTCGGCTCATCAGCTCCAGCACTAGGTTGCGGCGGGCCAGGGAGGCTTCGGGGTGGCGCCGGGGATTGTAGATGGTATTGCCTTTCAGTAGCCCTACCAGGGTAGCAGCTTGCTCGGCTTTCAGATCGGCGGGTAGTACATTGAAAAAATGACGGGCGGCTACCTTGATACCAAAGGTATTGTCGCCAAAAGGCACCGTGTTGAGGTAGAGCAGCAGCAATTGTTCCTTATCATAGACCTTCTCTAGCCGAGAGGCGACAACCATTTCCCGCAGCTTGTTTTTAAGCATCCCAAAAATGCGGTAGCGCTGCCGAGGGAAGAGGTTTTTGGCGAGTTGCTGACTCAGGGTACTGCCGCCGCCAGCGCTGTCGTCGCCTAGCAAAACAGACTTCCAGGCCACTCGCACCAGCGCCCGGAAATCTACCCCTCTGTGGTTGAAAAAGCGGGCATCTTCCGTGGCGATCAGGGCTTGCACTACGAAGTCAGCTATTTCATCTAGTTCGGCGTCGATGCGGTTTTCTACATAGTATTTCCCCAGCAGTGCCCCATCTTCGCTGTATATTTCGGAGGCTTGGTGGTTGCGGATGGCCGCTAGCGCCTCCTCCGAAGGCAGTGCGCCATACCAACCCAAGCGAATCCCCAAATAGATAAGCACAAAAAGTAAAGAAATTGCCAAGCTCAGGGAACCAAATAGCAGCAGCGCCAACTTGCCTTTGTGCTGCTTGGATAGCCATTCAGTTGCCGCCACAAAACGAGCACGGCAGCCGAATTTCAGCGCATCAAAAAAAGCTTTTACGTAATCTTTTATTGGGTATTGCATCCGTTATGAGGTCAAATTCTTTGCTCTTGATAGAAAAACACGGCTCCTGCACTTGGTGCCCGCCGTGCCCGTATGGGTATAGGCCTTCAGTCCGTATGGATATGGGCGCGAGCCACAAAAATAGCTAAGAAAGATGGTAGTCGTATTGGCTAGTGGCCTGTCAAGCGTTAATTTTCGGGTTGAACGTTAGCGAATTTTGTGGCTAGTTGAGGCGGAGGTTCCCGCGCATAGCGGGACTATGTAAGGGGTTCTCCAACGAAGAGTAGCCGCAAAAGGCGCCACGGGTAACCCGAAGTTTTAGCCTTGACAGAGCACTAGACATACCATACGCACTCCATGGCTGTGGCCTTAATGATACGGGCACCAAGTGCAGGAGCAAAGATTATTATTATGAGCCATGTTTCAAACATAAAAAGCCGTACATTTGACGAATAAATCTATGAAAGTATGAACAAAAAAACGTTACCCATTATTGCCTTGCTCTTGTTGCTGGCGCTGATTGCCTCTCTTATTTGGGGTTTTGGGCGCAGCAAGGCTTTAGCGACTACCCAAACCGAGCAAGCAGCCACTGAGGTGGAGCTAGAGCAAATGAACCTGCTGCGCGATAATTTGGCTCGGCAGGTAGATAGCCTGACCCTGCAGTATGAGGTCGTTGCCAGCGACAACGAAGCCTTGGAGGGCAGCCTCAGCAGCACCCGCGCCGAGCTGGAAAAAGCTAAGAGTGCGCTGGCCAAAGCCCAAAAAGCCAATAGCAGTGAGAAAGCCATGGCCTTCGAAATGCGGCAGCAAATTGAAGAACTCATTCGGCTTCGTTCCGATCTGGAGCGCAGTATCGATGTGATTAGCGCTCAGAACGATAGCCTGCGGCAGCGTACCCAAGTATTGGAAGAAAGCCTTGCCAGTACCGAATTCGAGAAAGAGGCATTGGCCAATCTCAATAGGAATATGCAGGCCGAAATCAACCGGCTCACGCTGGATAATTTCAAAGCGACGGCCTTCCAAGTGGAGCTGACGCGCGGCCGTAATGACAAGCTCACCACCAAAAGCGGCCGCGGCAAGCGCCTAGTAGTAAGCTTCGACCTAGCGGGTGTGCCGAAGGAATATCAGGGCGTTCGGCCGCTCTATTTGGTCGTTACGGATGATAAGAGCGTGGCCGTCACCAGCGAAAAAACCATTCCCGTGAAGATTAATATCAACCAGCAGCCCATGGATCTGCAGCCGCTACTGGTAAAAGAAATGGATATTGAGGAAAGCCAGCGCATCAACTTTACCTACGAGCTAGACCAGAAGCTAAAAGCGGGTTTCTACCGCGCGCAAGTCTTTACGGACGTTGGCTTGTTGGGGGCGAGTAGTTTCCGATTGAACTAGGGATTCCAGCTCGTTTGCATCGTAGCCAGCACTTCTGTTTCTAAAAATAGGGCGTGTTGAAAGTGCTTATCGTCCCTTTTTTCTAGGCTAATGTGGAGTACATCGCCATAGCGGGCTTCGCGCTTGAACTGGATATCGAGAGAGGTGAGTTGCCGGCTGTGCAAAAAATCGTAGGGCAGGCCCTCCAGCATCCACTGGGCGTAGAAGGCATTGGTAAGGTGGCCGTTGGTGTCGAGGTGATGATAGCCCACGGTGAAGCTTTTGTCGGGTAAAGGTGCAGCCCCTAGGGGCAGCAGCTTGTAGGCAGCGCGGGGCAGTTGCTGCTCGGCAGGAGGGGTGTGGGCATCTAGCACCTTTACGAAGTCGGGCAAGGGAGCCATGCGGCGGCTGTCCAGATTCATCAGCATCCAGGTGGTGGTGGCGGTAGCCACGCGAGCCGACTGCTGATTGAGTAAATGAAAATCTCGGAAGGTGAAAACCCGCTCGAAACCGACGGGGCAGGTAACTACTTGGCAGCGATCGTTCATAGCGGGCAGCTGCTGTATGCGGATGCTTTGCCCCAATAGCACCCAGCCCAAGCCTAGTGGCTCTAGATCATAAACGGAGACGCCCAGCCGGAGGGTAGAGGCCAAGGCCGCTTCTTGTAGTTCGCGGATCAGGCTGGGAACACTTAGGCGTTTTTGAGGATCGCAAGCATGTGCCGCCACCTGAAAATCGAAGCGGTCGTGTAGGGGACTATCCAGGGGTAAGACGGTAGAGAGATTGGGTATCATGTGCCAAGCATCAGTTTTCGACGACAAAATAGGCATTTATCCTAAACTAGAGTGGTTAGGAAGCCGAAACAAATCGCATCATGGTAGTCACCACATTCGGCCTAAATGGGGCCTTTTAATAAATAGTTGCATTTATATGTACTAGATATATGAAAAGAACTATAATTTGTGGCGCTTTTAAGCTCATAATCTCATGAATTTGTACCTATTCAAAAAAAATGAGTAGAAAGCTGTATCAACAAGGAAAAGTAAACAGTTTTTCTACACCACGAGCTATCACATGTAAGCGTAGGTGCCGGCCGCGATATTCGTTGGCCGGCATTTTTTTTATAGCTTTGTTTAGCCGGCTGTTTCGGGGGGGCTATTCGGAGCCATTTGACGATCCCGCCAAGCAAATCAAACAATTCACGTTTCGATGCAAGTAGCTAAAATTAAGGAATATCTCCATGCCTATCGCGCTTGGCAGCTTACGGAGCCTGCCAAAGCTTTTCTTCCTTATTGGGAGACCCAGCAGCACTGGCAGCAGCATTTCGACTTGCTAGCGACAGACTTTGCCGCCAGCTATGCAAAGGCTCTCAGCAGCCAAACAAGCCGCCGTCATTATAGCCGCAGTGCCTACGAGCCCAAAGCTGCCTTACTGGAAATGATCGCCTGGGATAAGGAATTGGTTCGGCTAGGCCTAGAAGATCTGTTCCTCGAGCGTCGGATGCTGGAAGGCCGTCTTCAGCGCTTTGTGCTATATTGGGATGAGCTTTTTAAGCAATATCGCCAAGCGAACCCTAGCAGTAAACTTCCCGATCATTACCACGATGATGATTACCACATGGCTACGCTTTATTTGGCTTGCCAGTACCCTGCCATGTATGCCCCTTACAGTACGCCACTGCTACGGCAATGCCTGAAAAATTTGGGTACCCAGGATATTCCGCTGGTGGCTGATGTGCCCCGGTTTGTGAAGTTGCTTGCTACACTGCGGCGATTTATTACTGCGGACGCGGTGCTTATGCAACAATACCAAGCTTTTTTGCGGCCACAAGACTATCAAGGCGAAAGTGCGCTGCTCGTCTGGCATTGGATGCAGTTTGTAGCACTAGGCAAAACGGGCTAGCCGTCATCAGGTGCTAAACTTTAACAGCCAGCAGGCGGTTTAAAATAGGCTTTGCAGAAAGTGCTGCTTTGTTGCTGCGCCGTATAGCTAAGAAGCGTTTAAGAAAACAATATGACTTTGCACGATCAGATACAAGAATGCGTGGCCTTTATTGGCAAGCGCACCAACTTCAAGCCAGTGGTGGGCATTGTACTTGGTACCGGCCTGAGTACTTTGGCGGAAGAGATGGAGATAGAGAAAGAGTTCAACTACGGTTTGCTACCCTTCTTCCCGATTAGTACCGTAGAGAGCCATGCCGGAAAGCTGATACTGGGCACACTACACGGTGTGAAGGTAGTAGCCATGGCTGGTCGTTTTCATTACTACGAAGGCTATAGCATGCAGCAACTTACTTTTCCTATTCGGGTTCTGCAAGCGCTTGGTATCAGGCAGTTGATTATGTCTAATGCTGCGGGCAGTGTGAACCCGCAGATTAATGCAGGCGATGTGGTTTTTATCCGAGATCACATCAATTTATTACCTGAGAATCCGCTTCGGGGGTTCAACGATGAACGCTTGGGGCCTCGCTTTCCAGACATGGTGAAAACGTATAATCGGCAGATGAACAGTACTGCGCTTGGCTTGGCAGAACAGCATGGCCTGCGCGCGCACGAAGGTGTTTACCTAGCTATTGCTGGCCCGAACCTAGAGACGCCCGCAGAATATAAAATGGCACATATTTTGGGGGCCGATGTCATCGGGATGTCCACGGTGCCCGAGGTACTGGTGGCGCGCCACATGGGCTTGCCGATCTGCGTTGTATCGGTTGTGAGCAACAAGAGCTACCCGATTGAGGAAATAGAAGAAACCACCGTAGAAAAGGTGATTGCCACCGTACAGTCCGTGGAGCCTAAGCTGAGAGGCCTGATGAAAGATTTGGTTCAAATGCTAGAAAAAATGGCCGACTAGGCACTTCGGTTCTCGGGTAAACGATATCTTGTGGCATATTATCAAGGCAGGCGAATTAATAAAGGATGGCACAACGGCAATTATTAGAAACGGAGCAGAAAGCATTGGAAATTAACTTGAATCCACTTATTTACGGCACTTTTGCCGAAATTGGCGCGGGTCAAGAAGTAGCGCGCTATTTTTTTCAGGTAGGAGCGGCGGCGGGAACCATTGCCAAGACGATGTCGGCCTATGACAAAGTTTATTCCGACCAGATCTACGGCCTGGAAGCTACCGGGCGCTATGTTTGCGAAGCCAGGATCTACAAGATGCTAGACCATGAGTATGGCCTGATGGTAGATCGGCTGCGGCAGGAGCGCCCAGACAATACTTTCTTCGTTTTTGCAGATACGGTGGCGGCGATCAACTACAGCCGAACCATCAGGGGCAATGGTTGGTTGGGCTTGCGTTTTCAGCTCAGCCCCAACAGCCTACCCAACGATCTGGTGCTGCACGTCCGGATGCTTGATAATGATAACCAACTCCAACAACAAGCTATTGGCATTTTGGGGGTAAATATGATCTACGGCGTATATCACTACCACCAAGACCCGGAGCTGTTGTTGCAATCGCTGTTGGATGGCTTGCAAGGTCGCGTGGCGATCGATATGGTCGTCTTAAACGGCCCTGACTTTTCTATCGACAACCGGCTGCTAAGTCTTTGGCTAGTAAAACACGGCCTGAGTAAGTTTACGATGTTTGATCCTTCTGGCCGGGGGATCCACCCCAGCGAGTTTTTATATCGCAAGGCCGTGATGGTGGTGCGTGGTAGCTTCCGCCCACCTACTTTGGTGAACGAGGATATGATAAAAACCGGCTATACCCACTTCCGCGAAGAAAGCGATGTGGAGCCCGCCAAGGCTTTCTTACTCACCGAATTAACACTAGCCAACCTTCGTGAAAGTGCTGGGCTAGATGAGAAAGACTACCTCGATCGGGCAAAGCTGCTCAATGCGATGGGGCAAACAGTGTTGGTAAGCGACTACGATAAGCACAGTCAGCTCCTAAGCTATTTGCGTAATTACAAGGTAGAAAAGCTAGGCATTGTACTGGGCGTGCAGCAATTGCAAGAACTGATTAGCGAAAAATTTTATAACAACACCGATGGGCAATTGCTATCGGCCTTCGGCGAAATTTTCAATCGCAACGTGAAAATGTACGTTTACCCCGCCCAACAACAAGGCAGCGAAGATATGATGACGGCCGAGAACCTCCCCATCCCCGAAGGCGTCAAGTTCTTGTACCGCCACCTGATAGATAGTGGGCAGATAGAAGACCTCAGTGGCTACAACCCACAAATCCTACATATTTTCAGTACCGAGGTCTTGCAGCAAATCGAAAATGGAAGTAGCGACTGGGAAAAATCAGTGCCCCAGAAAGTAGCCCAATGTATCAAGGAGGAGTACCTGCTGCGCTATCCCACCAAAACCATGCAGTTCAATTACTAAGCTCCTTTTTGGCTCTTTGAGCAATGGCTTGAAATTCTTCCATGTTCAGCCGGCGCCGAAGCACATTGTGTAGCACAAAACCATTGAAGTTGCGGTAACTTTCCACTAGCCCAAGCCCCTTAGCATAGATTTCGTAGCCGTTGAAGCGGGGGCTTAAACTGCCGTTGATGGGGTCGTAAATATCCGTTTCGCCGCTGATACGAAGCCGAATGGCGGGAAGCACCTGCCCCAGCACCTCTATGGTCGTGTCACTTTCGTATTGGCGGTTGTAGGTGAGGGTGTAAACAACCGAATCCGTAGCGGGGGAAGCATAGCGAATACGATAGACGTAGGCGGGTGGTGCCGCTTTGGGTAGGTAGAAGGGAAAGGCATTGCCAGCCATAATTTCTGCTTGGCTTTCCTGACTTTGGCCGATGGTGTCCGTGCTGTAAATTCGTACATCTTGGGTTATCACCCCCTCCTTGAACAGCTGCTCGCGCACTAGGGAAGAGGGGCTGAAATCACTACCATAAGTGGTGATGGTCAAGTGCAGGGCGGTGTCTTTGTCCATGCCCAGTGCGTACCAATAGATGGGCAAACTATCTATCCCCGCCAGTACTTCGTACTCATACACCAGCCCTTGGGTGAGGGTGCGCACGGGAAAATAATAATCTCTGATATCGCGGTTTTGTTCGCAGCTGCTGTTGCTAACTAGGAAAACTGCTAACAGAAGGAGCCACGAAAAGGAAGCGCAGCTTGTCTTAATCATTCCAGATGGGCTTGGGGCAATCTTGGGTATAAGGCAGCCGGTAAATGCGCCCAGCTTTCTCTCCTCTAGCTTCGGTGCTGATATACATCGTAGCATCTGGCAGAAAGAAGAGCCCTTCGGCTTGGGGGAGATCCTCTTTCCGAAAGCGGTGGAGATCCTGTAATTCGCCACTTGGGCTGATTTCCAGCAGCAAGTTACCTCGGGAAGAGAGGATAAAAATAGCTTGGGTAATGGGGTGGATGGCGAGGGCGGAGGGCCCTAGGCCAAAATCCTCGTCGTCTCCCACCAAGAAATTGCTGAGCTTCTCGTACCATTTGGCTGTCTGAAACTTCTCTAGCAGCGCTGCAACAGCGCTCTGCTGTATGCTCATCACGGGCTTGGGTAAAAACGTTTGGCTAGCCAGATCGAAGGCATAAATGTTGCGCTGATCTTCTTCCCCCTCTTTGGGACCCTTGCAAGCGATGAGCAAGCGATGCTGGGCGGCATCGTAGGTAAGACCTTCGGCA
The DNA here is from genome assembly GCA_036835305.1 of Lewinella sp. Lineage (GTDB taxonomy): Bacteria > Bacteroidota > Bacteroidia > Chitinophagales > Saprospiraceae > Neolewinella. Next base: position 90,361 of record DAITME010000002.1, on the reverse strand, counting down.
TCTTCTGTTTTGTCAATATCGCTTTTGAATTTAAGGACTTCGCTGCCGGCTTGGATACAGAAGAGGGTACCAGAACTTTTTAGTACCCAAATGTCTTCGCCCACAAGGGTAATATCCTCGTAGTCACCCGGTTTATAGAAGGGAATGCGACCCAAGATCCGACCATCTTGCATGGATAATCGATAGACAATCCCATCTTCATCCTGTACCGCCAGCAGTTCGTTGGGGGAGGAAGAACGACTGATGCCCGAGATTTCATTCAGCTCGGGCGGAAGCGTGGCCAATAGGCTTGGTTTATCCAGGGGGTAGCACCCCAAGGTGCTCGCTTGCCCGTACAGGCAGCCGCTACCTAGCAGGAGGAGGAAGAAATAGTAGAGAAAGCGCACATTTTTTAAGGCAAGCATACAGGACGTTTTGGTTATTGGCTTATTTTTATCGGGTCATTCAATATAGATTGGACGGTTTTTCTTCATAAAAGGAACATGGCTCTTTTTAAATTTGGCACTCGTATTGAGCGGCGTTGAAATATTGCTCCTGCATTTATGCCCATTTTAGTAGGGCAGGAACAACAGACAGACGGCTAGACCTCACACCAAAAGCCAGGAACGTACACGCTACTGTGTAGGATTTGGGATGGTAGGTGGCCTGTGTTTGATATGGGGTGAATGCGTACGCCTAGGTTCATACGGACAGGAGGCAGGCATAAATATACGTCCATACGGATGTTCTATACGCGCTTTTTGCCCTCGCCCAATACCCATACGGGCGTGTCGGCGGGCACAAATGCAGGAGCAAAGACCACACAAAATGAGCCGTGCTAGCGGTGAGGCTCCTAGGGCGCTAGGCGCAGCAACTGCCAGCTGCCGTCTTCTTGTGTTTCATACAGCAAGCGATCGTGTAGGCGACTGCTCCTGCCTTGCCAAAATTCTATCCGCTGAGGCAGCACCAGAAAACCGCCCCAATTAGCTGGTTTTGGTAGGGCTGCTGTTTCAGCGTAGGACTGTTCTAACGCTATTTTTTTATCTTCTAGTACCGTTCGGTTGGGGATAATTTCGCTTTGCGGGCTAGCCCAAGCGCCTATTTGGCTTCCTTTGGGGCGGCTTTGGAAGTAGGCTGTGGAGGCTTCTTCGCTTAGTTTCTCTACCCGCCCTTCGATGCGCACCTGCCGCTGTAGCTCCAGCCAATTGAAGACCAAGGCCGCTTGGGGGCGCGCAACGAGCTCCTTCCCTTTTCGGCTCTCGTAGTTGGTGAAAAAGACGAAGCCTTCGGCGTTTACTTCCTTAAGTAGGACAACTCTGGCACTCGGATTTCCCGCTGCATCTGCGGTTGCAATGACCATGGCGTTGGGTTCGGGGGTGCTGGAGGCACAAGCTAGTTTGAACCAGTCCTCAAACTGTTCGATGGGGTTGGCCTTGGCCGTGCTTTCCAGCAGCTCATCGAGTTGGTAATCCACGCGCAAATCGCCGGTATCAATAGCCATAAGAGATTGTTTAACTAAGCATCTGATAAGTAATCATGGCTGCCACGTAGGCAATACCCGTCATGAAGAAGAACTGTATAGCAGGCCATTTCCAGCTTTTGGTTTCCCGTTTCGTGACGGCTAGGGTGGACATGCACATCATAGCAAAGACATAGAAGATGAGTAAGCTCCAAGCCGTTGCCCGATTGTAAACGGGCTGGCCGGTCTTAGGGTTCATCTCTTGGGCGAGGCGACTACGGATTTTAAACTCATCATCGCTACTCCCTACGCTGTAGATGGTGGCCATGGTGCCGATAAAGACCTCGCGGGCAGCGAAACTCGTCACCAACGCAATGCCGATTTTCCAGTCATAGCCAAGGGGGGCAATCACGGGTTCGATGAACTTGCCCAAGTGGCCAGCATAGCTCACTTCCAGTTGGTCGGAGGCAATCAGGGCAGCTTGCTCCTCTTCGCCCAGTCCCTGGGCTTCGGCGGTGCGGATAGTGGCCGCTTCGGCTTCGGCCATTTGGTTGCCGGGGCCGTAGCTCGCCAAGGCCCATAGTACAATGCTGATGAGGAGGATGATTTTTCCTGCCTCTACTACGAAGGACTTAGTCTTGTGGTAAACGGTGCTCCAGACGTTGCGCCAAACTGGTGGGCGATAGGCCGGTAATTCCAACATCAGAAAACTGCGCTCAGGCGTTTTTAAGACGAGTTTGAAGAGCAGGGCACTCAGCATAGCCGCGGTAATTCCCAGCAGGTAGAGCCCAGCAAAAGCCAGGCCCTGTAAGCTTAGCCAGCCGCCCAGGAGGGTGGAAGTGGTGGGCACGGCAAAGCCAATCAGGATGGTATAAACGGGCAAGCGCGCCGAGCAACCCGTTAGGGGCGTTACGAGGATCGTGAGCAGCCGTTCTTTCCAGTTGGCGATGGTGCGCGTGCTCATAATAGCTGGTATGGCACAGGCATGCCCGCTAATGAGCGCCACTACCGAGCGGCCATTGAGGCCAAAACGCTGCATGAGGTGATCGAACATGTAAGCGGCCCGCGATAAGTAACCTACTTCCTCCAGCAGCGAAACCAAGAAAAAGAGAATAGCGATCTGCGGCGTAAAAACCAAGATGCCGCCCAAGCCTGCTAAAATACCATCGGCCAAAAGATCGGTGAGCCAACCTTCTCCTAGCAGGGAACGGACGCTACTGCCCAGGGTGCCGAAAAACCATTCGATACCATCCATCGGCAGCGCTGCCCAAGCGTAGAGCGCCTGAAAGAGTAGAAGCATGATGAATACAAAGATCAGCGGCCCAAAATATTGGTGGGTCAGTATATTATCCAGACGATCGGTTAACGATTGCCGCTCGGCACCCCGCTTGACAGTGTCAAAAACAACGGGCTCGATAGCATCGTAGCGCGACATCGTTTCGTTCACCTGATGCCGAAGGCTGTGGAAGCCTCTTTCTACCTTCACTTTTTGGATTTCGTGCCGCTGGGTGACATCAAAAAAATCCAACCACTGAGCGTGGTGTACCATCAGCAAAGCGTGGTAGTCATTCCGGGCAGGTAGCAGTTGGCGCAAATCGCCGATAACGTCTTTTTCAAGCGCCGTGAGCTGGTAGAACGGTTTCTTGGGCCGGAATTCGCTCGGGTCTGTGATCATTTTTTTAATCGCGCTGTGTAGTGCCTCTGTTCCCTGCCCTGTGCGGCTACTCATCAAGACCGTAGGCACCCCGAGGCGTTCGCCCAGCAGCTTTAAATCTACCTTGAGCTGGTCTTTCTCGATTAGATCGGCCATGTTCAAGATGAGGATGAGCGGTAGGTCGAGATCACGCAGTTGGGTTAGCAGTAGCAAGTGCTTATCTAGCTTCGTGACATCGGCTACATAGAGTAGGGCATTGGGTAGTTCTTCGATTTGGCCTTTGATGAGGGCATGTACTACCACCCGCTCATCTAGAGAAGTAGGGTAGCAACTGTAGGCTCCGGGGAAATCGATCAGCTCCACATCGGGTAGGCCAGGTACTTTTAGGTTGCCGGAGGTCTTATCAACCGTTACCCCAGGGAAGTTGCCTACTTTTTGGTGTAGGCCCGTGAGGTAGTTGAAAATAGAGGATTTTCCGCTATTGGGGTTGCCTACCAAGCCGATGGTGAGGTGATCTACTTGATTACTATACATGCCAATTCTTGCTTGCGAAGTGCCAAACGATGTCTATCAATTTTTACGTACCAAGAACCACCAAAAGGGGAGCGGCGCACTAGCTCGAGGTGGGCACCTGGTTTTACACCAATATCCAGGAGCTTGCCCGCCATATCTTCGTTGATAAAGCGATCGATAATGGCGGTTTGGCCAGGCTTTAAGCTGGTGGCAATAGCCGGAATGGTCGTGGGCATAAGCAAATGATGTATGAAATGAGCATGATCAACGGCGGTGTAAGAATAACTTATCCAAGGCAAAGATACACTATTTTACTTATTTGGCCTTGGTCTAAATAAGGTATTTTAGTAGCCAGCTACTTGGCTAAGGAAATTGACGTGGGGGTGACGGTTTTGGGCCTGGCTAAAAATCTTCCTCATTCCAATCTTCCTCATTCCAATCCTCGTCTTCCTCCTCGTAGTCCTCGTCATCAAAATCTTCGTCATCGTAGTCCTCCTCTTGGCTTGTGAAGGTGGCGCCACTGCCAGCGCCGAAGCCCCAGAAGGGGTTGGAGCCACCACTGGGCGCTTCCTCGTAGGCATCCTCATCAAAGACGGCTTTGCCGCTGCCCATCTGGCCAAAGCCGCTTGCTGCGGGTGGTAAGGAGCTGCCGCCGCTTAGTTTTACTTCTACTACCGCAGCGCCCACTTGCCCACCCAAGGGGGGGTGGAGTTTGCGCAGTCGCAGCCGCACACTGCTCACTTGATCGAACTGCCGTTGGATGCGGCTGGCCATGCGGTAGGCGAGGGCTTCCAGCAGTTGGGTCGGCTTTTTCATCTCCGCTTGTAGCAGGTAGTAAATGGTGCTATAATTAACGGTACCGCCCAGATCGTCTTGGGTAGCGGCGCCAGAGATGTTGGCCTCCACTTCCACGTCGATGCTGAATTCGTTGCCGGTTAGGTGCTCTTCTTCGTAGAAACCATGAGGTGCATGGAAGCGAACGTCTTCAAGACCAATGATAGCTGTCATGTACACTAAGCTTTGGAGTAAAAAAATGGCTCGTATGTGAATACGAGCCACTAAAGGTAATGATTTTATAGAAGATTTGTCGCCTTGGCCTTTCTTTTTTTCAGGAACATGGCTCCTTTTGGTATCCACTGCTCCTGCATTTATGCCCGTCCATACGGATTGCAGACCGGTACGCCTGTCTGGGTATGGGCGTGAGCAACCGTATAAATTCAGAGACGCACTAAGACAGCATGCTAAGGCTGCGCTGTACGAATTTCGTCAGTTCCTCCCCTGTCAATAGTTGCTGGCTTACTAGAGCCAACTTGTAGAGGTAGTCGGCTTTGTCTTTGCGCTGTTCCTCGTCTTGGGTGGCCAAAATACGGTCTTTTACCATTGGGTGATTGGCATTGACTACTACCTGATAAGTATCGGGGAACAGGCTGGCATCCATGCCTTGCAGCATTTGCATTTCCTTCATGCGGCGCATAAATTCTGGCTTGACGATCTGTACCACTTGATCTTTTTCCGATAGAGGCTTCACTTCCACGGTGCCGGCACTGCCCACGATGCCGCTGAAAAGTTCCTTGACGGTTTTCGTTTCTTCTTCGCCTAGCAGGTTCACGGCCGCTTCGTCTTTCTGTACCAGTTGGTCTGGAGTGGCGGAGTCCACGCGAACGAAGGTAATTTTATCTTCCTTTTGCTCGAGGCTTTGGAGGAAGGGGTTGTCGATGAAAGGCTGGTTGAACTCCAGTACTTCGTAGCCTCTTTCGAGGGCTGCTTGGATGGGGCCGTGCTGTATTTTGGCGTCGTTGGTGTAGATGCCCACCAGGCGGTCGTGCTTATCGGTTTGGTTGGCCTTCACGCGCTCGCGGTATTCCTCTAGGGTGTAGTACTTGCCGCTCGTGCTTTTGAGCAGGGCTGTTTTGAGGGCTTTTTCGTAGAATTTTTCTTCCGAGAGGATGCCGTACTTGACAAAAACGCCCAGGTCATTCCATTTTTGCTCGTATTGCTCGCGGTCTTCTTTGAAGAGTTCGTTGAGCTTATCGGCCACTTTGCGGGTGATGTAGCCGGTGATTTTTTTCACATTGCTATCAGCCTGGAGGTAGGAGCGGCTCACGTTGAGGGGAATATCTGGCGAGTCAATCACCCCGTGCAGCAGGGTGAGGAATTCGGGCACGATTTCCTTCACATTGTCCGTGACATACACCTGGTTGCTGTAGAGCTGGATTTTGTTGCGCTGCAGTTCTGGGCTATTGCCAATTTTGGGGAAGTATAGAATACCCGTGAGGTTGAAGGGGTAGTCGATATTCAGATGGATGTGAAACATGGGCGGCTGCGAGAAGGGGTAGAGCTCCTGATAGAAAGCCTTGTAGTCTTCGTCGGTGAGGTTGGCCGGCTGTTGTTTCCAGATGGGGTTGGGGTTATTGATGATGTTGTCAACGGTGACGTCGGTGCCTTCTTTATCCTCCTCATCAGCATAGGTTTTTTCGGTGCGGGTACCGAATTTAATCGGGATGGGGAGGAATTTGCAGTACTTCGTCAGCAGTTCTTCGATGGTGCTTTCCTTCAGGAACTGCTGGCTATCGGGGCTGATGTGGAGGATAATATCGGTACCTCTATCGGCGCGCTGTGCTTTCCCGATTTTATAAGAAGGGTCGCCTTCGCAGGTCCATTTGACGGCTTCGGCGCCTTCTTGCCAAGACTGGGTAACGACTTCCACCTTATCGGCCACCATGAAAGCGGAATAAAAACCGAGGCCGAAATGGCCGATGACGCTGGCGTCGTCTTGGTATTTTTCTACAAACTCTTGGGCCGATGACAGGGCTACTTGGTTGAGGTATTTCTTCACTTCCTCTTCCGTCATACCAATGCCGCGGTCGGAGATGGTGAGGGTTTTGGCGGCTTCGTCGATTTTTACCTCGATTTGCAGCTCGCCCAAGTCTCCTTGAAAAACGCCTTTTGATTGCATGGTGCGCAGCTTCATACTAGCATCGGTGGCGTTGGCAATCAACTCGCGCAGGAATATTTCCTGATCGGAGTAGAGGAATTTCTTGATGATGGGGAAGATGTTCTCGGTCTGTACCTGAATTTTTCCTTTGGCCATGGTATTGTTTTTTGGTCTTCGCTTGTTTTTACAATTAAATGGGCTGACATTTTTGCGGCTCGGCAGCTTGTGCTTGCCCAGAGAGCCGATCAAAAAGCGCTATTTACAGCATTATCTATACAGCGCAAAGCTTGTTCCAAGGTAAATAGGGGCGACAAATTGGCAGGGGGGATTTTGGGCAAAAGCCTCAGCATTCAGATAAATTAGCCTTCCAACACCTTCCCCACCATCTGAGCAGTCTTCGCCACCACGCCTTCCTCAAAAGGGCTTTCTAGCCCAGCTAGGGCAACCAACTCTAGGAAACTGCCAGAGCCCCCTGCTTGGCAGAGGCGGTGGTAGTCGGCCCAAGCTTGGGCGTGGTTTTGCTGGTCTTTTTCCCAGAACTGGAAAGCGCAGATTTGGGCCAGGCAGTAGTCTATGTAGTAGAAAGGGGCGCTAAAAATATGGTTTTGTTTCACCCAGAAGCCGCCTTTTTCCAGAAAGGGGTGGCCGTGGTAGTGGCGGTGTGGGAGGTATTTTTGTTCCATTTCGCGCCAGATGGCATGGCGTTCCTGCGGGCTGCAATCGGGCTGGGCGTAGATGCGGTGTTGGAACTCGTCCACGGCCACGCCGTAGGGGAGGAATTGGATGGCGCTGCTGAGGTGGCTGCGAATCTGCTTATCGGCGTCTGGCCCGAAGATGTTTTTCATCCAGGGGTAAGTGAGGAACTCCATCGACATAGAGTGGATTTCGCAGGCCTCGTAGGTGGGCCAGTTGTACTCCAGCGGCTGTAGGTGGCGACTAGAATAGACCTGAAAGGCGTGGCCAAACTCGTGGGTGAGCACATCCACATCGCCGCTGGTGCCGTTGAAGTTGGAGAAAATAAAGGGCGCGCCTTCTTGAGCCACGTAAGTGCAGTAGCCGCCGGTGGCCTTGCCTTCTTTGGCATCCACATCCATGAGCTGCCGTTCTTGTAGCATCCGGAAAAAGTGGCTGGTTTCTGGCGAGAGCTCGTCGTACATTTGTTGGGCTTGGGCGAGGATCCAGGGGGTATCGCCTTGCGGGCTGGGGTTGCCGTTGGGGAAGTGGAATTCTTCGTCGTAGTGGTAGAGAGCTTCCAGCCCAAGGGCTTGGCGTTGTTGGTCGTAGAGATGACTGGCCAGGGGCACGATGTGGAGGCGTATTTGCTTGCGGAAGTACTGCACCATTTCTTCGGTATAGTCGGTGCGCAGCATCCGAGCGTAACCCAGGCCGGTAAAGGTCTCGAAGCCCAAGATTTTGGCTGCTTGGGTGCGGGAATGTACGAGCTGGCCGAAGATGGTATTGAGTTGATCTTCGTGCTGGGCGTACCAGGCCCATTTGGCCTCGGCGGCTTGTTTTCTCGTGTTCCTATCAGGAGCAATTTCTTGGGTGCGGATGTTGGAGAGGTTGTAGGTTTTCCCGTCCAGCTCGATAGCTGCGCCGGCTTTTAGCTGCACATATTGGCTGCTATACTTGTTTTCTTCTTGCAAAAAGCCGATGATTTCCGGCCGGAAGGAGGAGAGGCTCAGCTCGGCAACGCGGAAAAACTGCTGACCAAAAACCTCCGTCAACTCGGTTCGGAAAGGGCTATCCAGCACGGCTTGGTAATAGGCGGTTTTCCAGGCTTCGGTAGCGGGGTAGTGCTCATCTCCCCAGTCTTTTTCTGCCGCGTAGAAAGCATCTTTGGTGTTGATGGTGTAGCGGATATGGGCGAGGCTGGAAGCCGATTGAATGCTGGAGCGAATAGCATCCATCGCCAGGAGCTGGGCTTGGGCTTCAGCAGCGTTTTTGGCTGCCTTGAATTGGGTAAGTGCGGCTTGGAATGCTTCTTCTAGCGCGGGTAAATCGGGGCGGGTGTAGGTGAAGTCGGGAAATTTGGTAATCTTTTTTGGAGTCATGGTTGATTTTTTTTGGGGGAGGCCAAAACCTGGCTCTTTAGGGAAAAACATGGCTCCTGCGTGTAGCCAAAATTGTTATCTCTTACGGTGCCTTGTAGATGGCTCGCGCCCATCCGGATGTTCCTACAGCAGCAGTACCTATTTACAGCGCAGAGATAATGATCTGCCCAAAGTACCAGACATAGAAAAGCAGCAAGAGCAAACCTTCCATTCTGGAAAATTGGCGGTTGTTGCTCATCACACCTACCAGGATGGTCATGGCCACCATGAGCGGAAGATAAACCGTGAGGATGTCGGCGGGGATGGTGAGCGGGCCAAAGAATCGGGGGATGGCCATCACCACAAAGGTGTTGAACACATTGGAGCCAATGGCATTGCCTACGGCGATGGATGCTTTACCTTTTTTGGCGGCATTGAGGCTAACGGCCACTTCGGGCAAACTCGTACCTAAGGCCACTGCTGAAAGCGCAATGAGCTTGGGGGCAATATCCAGCGCAGCACTGATATTGGAGATGGAGCTGATGACGTAGGTAGCCGCCACGGAGACCAAAGCGGCGCCCAGAATCAAGAGCAAATAGTCTTTCCAACTCGCCTTGGGGTTGTCATCGGATCTTGGGGAGCCGTCGCTTTCCAGCGAGTAAGATAGAAAAAGCGCGATGCCCGCCATGAAAATGACGGCTTCGAGGATAGACAGATCGCCGTCGGCAATAAAAAACCAAAGCAAGAAAGCCGAACCCCAGAAGAAGGGAATATCGGAGTACCAGAGGTTGTTCTCTAGGTCCAAACCCTTTGCGAAGGCCGCACTCAGCCCTAGTACCAATGCGATGTTGGTGATGTTGGATCCCACTACGTTGCCCACTACGATGTCTGGTTCGCCTCCCAATACTGCAGCGATGCTGGTGGCTAGCTCGGGCAGCGAAGTGCCGAAAGCTACAATCGTAACACCGATGATGAAAGGAGAAACACCGAAGGAAAGACCAATCTTTTCGGCGGCATCCACAAAACGGTCGCTAGCCCAAAGCAGCACAACAATACTAGCCACGAAAATGCCTGCTTGAATCAATATATCCATGCCGCAAAGGTAGTTAATTTTCGATCTGCTACGAATTATTAGTGTCAGAAGCCACTCGCTGAATACTTTTTTTCCGACCTTTGAGTACATTTTACAGTATGCTACCAATTGTCTATCTCAACGGAGACTACCTCTCTAGGGAGGAAGCCAGCTTAGGGCTGGCGGATCTATCTATTCTCAGAGGCTATGGGGTCTTTGATTATTTTCGCTACCTGGATGGGAAGGCGCGTTTTTTGAACGATCACATCGATCGCTTTTTTAGAAGTGCCGAGGAAATGCGCATGGTTTGCCCCATCACCAAGGCCGATTTAGCGGAGGTGGTGCAGCAGCTCATCCTTCGAAACGAACAAGCGAATGGCGGCATTCGCTTTGTGATGACGGGGGGTTATTCGCCCGATGCCTACGAGTTGGCCAGCCCCAATCTAATGGCCATGGCTTATGATTTCAAGCTCCCTAGCGAAGCGCAATTTATAAACGGCTGCGCGGTGATGCTACATGAGCACGAGCGGCAACTGCCTCGCGCCAAGAGCATTGATTACTTAGAGGGCATCCGAATTTTGCCGCTGCTGAAGGCCCAAGGCGCCGATTACCCGCTCTACGTAGATAGAGATGGTTTTGTACGGGAGAGTGATCGTTCCAACTTCTTCATTGTCAAAGATGGCTGTTTGATTACGCCCGTGGAGGATATTTTGCTAGGTATTACCCGCAAACACATCCTTTTACTAGCGGAGCAGTTGGGCATCCCCACTGAGGAGCGACCCGTAAGCGAAGCCGCGCTACTGGCTGCCGATGAGGCCATCATCGCTAGCTCCACCAAAGGAGCGATGCCTATCAGGCAGGTAGATGGGCAGCTTATTGGCAGCGGGAAACCAGGGCCGATTACCCAGCAGATTATGGCTGCTTGGCCAGCTTATTATGCCCAGGCCTAAACTAAACAAGCGGCTGAGGCATTTCTCATAGGTGCGGGGAGGTATCCCTGCCCAACATCACAGTATGTCGTCGTCGAAAGAGTCAAAGAAGCAGTTAGATTTCACGCTCCTCAAAAGGGTGGTTCGTTTGGCGAAGCCCCACAAGCGGGTTTTTGCGCCCACCTTGCTGCTGGCAGTAGTGCTGGCGCCATTGGCGGTGGCGCGTCCACGGCTGATTCAGCAAATGGTGGATGAATATGTCTTCAATAGCAACCTTTCAGGACTCACCTACATGGCCATCCTCTTGGGCGTGTTGCTGCTGCTGGATGTGCTGTTGCGCTATGTTTTTATTTATGCCTCTTCGCTCTTAGGCGAGTCGGTGATTCGCGATTTGCGGGTGCGGGTTTTTGGGCACATCAACAGCTTAAAATTGTCTTATTTCGACAAAACCCCCATCGGTACCAGCACCACCCGCACCATCAACGATATACAGTCTATCAATTCTGTTTTCTCGGAGGGGATTATTACCATCTTTGCCGACCTGCTCTCGATCATAGCGGTGCTGGCTATCATGATTAGTACTTCCTGGCGGCTCACGCTGATTTGCCTGACTACGATGCCCTTCCTGATTTTGGCCAGCTATTGGTTTAAGGAAGTGATCAAAGCATCTTATCAGCAAGTACGCACCCAGATACAAAAGATGAATGCCTTTCTACAAGAGCGGATATCGGGGATGCGAATCGTACAGATTTTTGGTGCCGAGCAAAAAACCGCCCGCGATTTCAGAACCATCAACCGCGAATATACCAAGGCGAATATTGATGCCATCCACTACTACGCGGTGTTTTTTCCGGCGGTGGATATTATCTCTGCGGCTTCTCTGGCGCTGATGGTCTGGTGGGGTGCTCAGGATGTTGCCAAGGCCGGCGGCGTTACGCTGGGAGCCTTAGTGGCCTTTCCGATTTATCTCAATATGCTTTTCCGCCCCATCCGGGTTTTGGCAGATAAGTTCAATACCCTACAAATGGGCCTGGTAGCAGCCGAGCGCGTATTCGGCGTGCTGGATAGAACCGACCAAACTAGCAATACGGGCACCCAGAAAGCGACCAATTTAAAGGGAGATATCCGCTTCGAGGATGTATGGTTTGCCTACAACGAAGAGGAGTGGATACTGAAGGAACTCAATTTTAGTATGCAAGCTGGCGAAACCTTGGCTATTGTTGGTAGCACGGGATCTGGCAAGACCACCATTGTAAATATTATCAATCGCTTCTATGAGTTCCAGAAAGGAAAAATCGAGATAGATGGCGTAGATATTCGCGACTACGAGCTCTTCTCGCTACGCAGCCGCATCGCCATGGTTTTGCAGGATGTCTTTTTGTTTGGAGGCAGTATCCACGAGAATATCAGTCTGCGCGACCCGAATATCAGTCGCGAGCGAGTAATGGAGGCTGCCAAGCTTATTGGAGCCCATAAGTTCATCGAAGCCTTGCCCGGCGGCTACGATTATCAGGTAATGGAGAGAGGAGCTACCCTCAGCATGGGGCAACGGCAGCTGATCTCCTTCGTGCGCGCCTTGGTTTTTAACCCGGATATTCTTATTCTCGATGAGGCCACCAGCAACGTGGATCCTGAAACGGAAGCGGTTATCCAATACGCCATCGAAAAGCTTATCGAGAAGCGTAGCAGTATCGTGATTGCTCACCGCCTGAGCACCATCCGCAATGCCGACAACATCATGGTGCTCAACAAGGGTAAAATAGAGGAGTTCGGCAACCATGATGCCCTACTGCAAATCGAGAACGGCCATTACCGCCAGCTCTACGAGATGCAGTTTGTGGAGCAAGTGAGCAACTAGTAGGCCCAAGTGAGATAAAGCGCCCCCCAAGTGAAGCCTCCGCCAAAAGCGGTCAGGATGAGCTTATCCCCCTTTTTTAGTTGTCCCTCGTAGTTCCAAAGGCAGAGGGGCAGGGTGGCGGCGGTAGTATTGCCGTACTGATGGATGTTGATCATCACTTTCTCTAGGGGAAAGTCTAGCATCCTACCTACTGTTTCTATGATGCGCATATTAGCTTGGTGGGGGACTAGCCAGGTGATGTCGTCGTTGGTAAGATGATTGCGCTCCATCACGGTTTGCACCATTTTTGTCATGCCTGACACGGCAGCTTTGAACACGGGGCGGCCGTTTTGGGTCACGAAGTGTTCGCGCGCCAGCACGCTATCAATCGTCGCGGGTTTGCGGGAGCCGCCAGCGGTCAGGTACAGATAGTCGGCACCAGAACCATCGCTGCGGTGTTCGTAGTCGATAAAGCCAATTCCTTCTTCCTTGCTCGGTTCCAAAAGCACGGCTCCTGCGCCATCGCCAAAAATAACACAGGTGGTGCGGTCGGTATAATCCACGATAGACGACATTTTATCGGCGCCAATCACGATCACTTTTTTGTGTTTCCCGCTTTCAATCATACGTGCCCCGACTGTGAGCGCATAGAGGAAGCCCGAGCAAGCTGCATTGAGATCGAAACAGAAAGCATTTTTGATGCCCACCGCATGAGCAATGATATTGGCCGTATCGGGGAAAATCATATCCCCTGTTACGGTGGCGCAGACCACCACTTCCACATCCTCGGGGTCGGTGTGGGTTTTTTCCAGCAAACCCCTTACGGCCTCAATTCCCATCACGGAGGTTCCCTTGTGCTCGCCTTTCAGAATACGACGCTCTTTGATGCCCGTCCGGGTGGTGATCCACTCGTCGTTGGTTTCTACAATGGTTTCCAATTCTGCATTGGTGAGGACATAGTCTGGCACATAGCCCTGTACGCCGCTGATCATAGCCCGGATGTTACTCATATCGTATCTGTTTAGTTAGGCGGCGCAAATGTACACAAATTTTTGGCTACACGCCTTTTGCCATGCTAGCAGTCTTGCCGCCACTTGTGTCTATTTTACGATGGCGAATGGGGTTTTACACCCAGCCAGCTTTTTTGGCACCAGTGCAGGAGCAAGGTTTAGAATAAGGAGCAAGGAACGCTAAGAAGCAACTTCATCCACTTCGTTGGTGCTGAAATCGGATAGAATCAAGAGCCCTACAAAAGTGAGCAAGCCATTAAAAGCCAAGATAAGAAAGCCAAACTGGAAGCCTCCTAATAATTCCGCACTGTAGGTATCCACGAATAAAGAAAGTACAGGTGATAAGACGCAGACTAGCGCGATAGCTGGCAGCTTAAACTGGCCGATGGGTAGGTATTCCCGCACCCGCAAATTGGTGAACATCCCAAAGCTAAACATCCCCAGCAGCGGCCCGTAGGTATAGCCAGCGGCCTTAAAGAGGCTATTGATAACAGCCGCTTCTTGGATGAGCTGGAAAGATAAAATTACAAGGAAAAGTAAGACCGAAAAGCCCATGTGCACGATTATGCGCTTGTTCTTGACTTGCGCTGCCGTCCCGTCTTGGTTCTTGATATCCAAGAAGTCCACACAAAAAGAAGTAGTTAGGGAGGTAAGCGCACTATCGGCCGAAGAGTAAGCTGCAGCAATTAGGCCAATAATAAAAAACAGACCCGCTAGCATGGGTAGGTGCTGCAGCGCTATGGTGGGGTAGAGTTGGTCGGTGCTGCTGGGGATGGCCAAGCCTACTTCAGCGGCATAGATGTACAGCAAGGCACCTAAACTTAGGAAGAGTACATTGGCAAAGACCAGGACGACACTAAAGAGGGCCATGTTTTTCTGAGCATCGCGCAGGTTGGAGATGCTGAGGTTTTTTTGCATCATATCTTGGTCTAGTCCTGTCATGACAATGGTGATCAGGGCTCCGCTGAAGAACTGCTTGAAGAAGTTGTTGGGATCTGTCCAGCCGCCTTCAAAGAAAAATAGTTGGCTGTAGTTGCTTTGCCTTATTTTACCAATCATTCCTGTGAAGTCTAGCTCTAGGGCTTGGGTAACATATACGATCGTGAGGCTTACGGCTCCTAGCATGCAAACCGTTTGTAGGGCATCGGTATAGACGATGGTTTTGATTCCTCCTTGGGAGGTATAGAGCCAAATCAGAAGAATGGTAATGCCTACCGTAACCCAGAAAGGTATGCCTAGTGGGGTCATCACGAACTGCTGCAAGACCGTTGCCACAAGGAAAAGCCGAAAGGAGGCACCGACCGTTCGGGAGAGCAAAAAGTAAAAGGCACCCATCTTGTAGGCCGACCCCCCCAGGCGCTGCCCGAGATATTCGTAGATGCTGGTGAGTTGCAAGCGGTAATAAAGCGGCATCAAGACGGTGGCAATCACCAGGTAACCCAGCAGATAGCCAAAAACCACTTGCATGTAGCTCATCGCTTTGTTGAGTCCATCGCCGCCCACTGCGCCGGGGATGCTAATAAAGGTCACTCCTGAAAGGCTGGCACCAATCATCCCGATAGCCACCAAGAGCCAAGGGGATTGGCGGCTACCGATAAAGAAGTCGTCATTGCTACTTCCTTTTCTGTTGAGCCACCAAGATAGCCCAACTAGCAAAGCGAAATAGGCCGCGATGATACCAATAATGGATAACGGGCTGAGTTGTCCTATCATAACGAGCCCAAAGGTAGGTTAAAGCTTTGAATATTGCCAAATAGGTGCCTATTTGAGGCAGAGTTGGGGCAATACCCAAGCCTCCTGTGCACCTCATAGCGGAGACAACCGCTACAAGCCCAGCTGTGCTTTCAGGGTGCCTAAGCTTTGTACCCCCGAAGCACGCCATTTCATCTCGCCCTCTTGAAAAATCATTACGGTAGGCATACTCTGAACGCCTAGTTTCTGACAAAGGGCTTGGTTGCGATCTACGTCGATTTTTAAAATCTTTACTTTGTCGCCAGCATCCTTTTTTAGCTGTGTTAAAACAGGTGCAAAGGCATGGCAAGGCCCACACCAAGTGGCGTGAAAATCTACTACTACCGGGGTGCTGCCATTGATAATTTCCTGAAAGGAGGCTGATTTTTTACTGCTCATAAGAGATAAATTTTGCTTGTTATAACTGAGGTTTGGCTTCGTGGCCCTAATTACAACAAGCTAAACAGCTAGGCTGTTTCATCGGTGCGTACTGGCCTTATCGGCTGCTCAGTCTGTTCAAGCCTGCCTTCGCTTGGATGTGTAAGCCGGTAGCATACTCGTCTGGGGAGATGCTCAGGCAGCGTTCGAAGTATTGCTTGGCTTGTGCTTTTTTACCTGCCTCTTCGGTAATAAGGCCGGCTTGTAGCGCTGCATTACAGGCGAAAAAGGAGGAAGCCAGAGCGCTGAGGCTAATGGTACGCTCATAAAAAGACAGGGCGCCTGCCCAATCGCCCTGGCCGTGCAAAATACGGCCTATTCGGTAGTAGTATTCCCATTGCTGTTGTTCTTTGCCGAGTAGCAGCGGGTTGATGGCATCCATTATTTTTCGGGCTTGATCATAGTAGGCACCATCAAAGAGGAGCCTTGCTTTTAGCAGATCTAAATGGGGCAAATCGCTGGTAGTAGCTTCTTTGGCAGCGTTTTGATCCCCCCCAGCTGTCGCCTTGCCGCGTTTTTCTACCTCACTTATTCGCTGTCTATACAAATCAGGACGCCCTCGCAGCAGTTCTGCCCAAGCTATTTTTTGTACAGCTTCTTTGATAAAATGTTGGCCTCGGAAACGCAACAAAAAAGATTGGAAGTGGAGTCGGGCGCTGTTATCGAGCTTGCGCAATTTAGCCAAGCCAAGCATGAAATCAAGATAGGCAAAATCTTCTGCACTGCCCCCTCTGGGCTGCTTTTCCAATAGGCGAATGGCCTCGTCGTTTCGCTCGCTCCGCATAGCAATGTTGGCGAGTACGAAGCAGTGAAGTTTGTTGTTGGCTGGTTGAAGCCCCAGCCCCTTTACGATTTCCCAAGCTGTATCCGGGGCGTTGCGTAGGTGTAGTTGAAGAAGGGCATACAGCACGGCTGTTTCTTTGTAGAAGGGGTGGTTTTTATCAGCCATCGCCTTGGTCATCGCCTCTGCCCCGGCGGCGATGTCGCCTTTTAGCGAGGAAAATATATCCACGGCCCATTTGAACTGAGCGGGGATATTGCCCACGGCTGCTTGTAATAAGCCCAAGTCTTTGTAGGTGAGCAAAAAATCGGGGAACTGCTGAGCGTTTTCCAGCAGCAGCTTGTTGGCCTTGTTAACTTCTCGGAAAGCTGGTAGGTAGGACTCGAAGCGAAGGAAGATCAAGGCCCAATGCAACCGGATTTCCGCGATGGCATAGTTGCGCCAAGGGCTGCTGTTGGGTAATTGCTCTAGCAGTGCAATGCGCTGCTCTTTTTCTTTGCGCCTTTGGGCTAATAGATCCGCGTCCTCCGTGAGGTAGAGCTGGAAAAAATCGATGTAATTCTCTAAATGAATAGAGGCTAAATTCTCTGGCTCTTGGCTTTGTAGCTGTGTGATACCGCCCCGAGCCTTACTCATTTCCAAACGAAGAATATCCTCATAGACCGATACGGCTAGGGGGCTGAGCGCGTAGTAAGCAGCCGCTTTTGCAAAAGCTGGATGAGCACAGCAGAGGCACGCAAATATCCAGAAAGCGACAGGTAATTTCACAGGGAGGTTTCGCTTATTCTACCGTTACTGACTTCGCCAGATTTCGGGGTTGATCAACGTCGCAGCCGCGCAGCACTGCTACGTGGTAGCTTAACAACTGAAGGGGGATGACCGATAAAAGCGGTGTTAATGGTTCTTCGGTTTCGGGTATTTCGATGACGTGGTCGGCCATTTTTCGGATTTCCTTATCTTCTTTGTTCACGATAGCAATGACGCTGCCCTTTCTGGCTACTACCTCTTGTACGTTGGAGACAATTTTTTCGTAGGCACTCTTGTTCGTGGCCACTACCACCACGGGCATATTCTCATCGATAAGGGCAATAGGGCCGTGTTTCATTTCAGCGGCAGGATAGCCTTCGGCATGGATATAGCTAATTTCTTTAAGCTTTAAGGCACCTTCCAGGGCTACAGGAAAATTGTAACCTCTCCCTAAATAAAGGGCATTGCTATTGTCCTGTATCTCGGTAGCGATGTATTTGATGTGGGCATTCGCTTGCAGTATTTGCTCCACTTTGCTAGGGATCTGCTCTAGTTCATTGACCAGTTCCTGAAAGCGAGACTGGCTGATGGTGCTTAGTTTCCGCGCCATGCTCAGCGCCAGCAGCGTGAGTAGCGTTACTTGGCCTGTGAATGCTTTGGTGCTGGCAACACCAATTTCGGGCCCAGCGTGGATGTAGCTTCCCGCATCCGTGAGGCGGGCAATGCTGCTGCCCACGCCGTTGACGATACCATAAATTAAGGCGCCCCTACTTTTTGCCAGTTCTAGCGCTGCCAGTGTATCGGCTGTCTCTCCTGATTGGCTGATCGCAATAACGATATCGTTTTCAGAAAGGATGGGGTTGCGATAGCGGAACTCGCTAGCATACTCCACTTCTACGGGGATGCGCGCTAGGTCTTCGATGAGGTATTCCCCAATAAGGCCACTGTGCCAGCTGGTTCCGCAAGCGACGATGATGATGCGGTTGGCGCGAATAAAACGATTGGCATACTCATCCAGGCCGCCCATTTTGATGTAGCCTTCTCGAGCATTCAGGCGGCCGCGCATGGCATCGTGAATGGTCTTGGGTTGCTCGTGAATTTCCTTGAGCATAAAGTGGTCGAAGCCATTCTTTTCTAAGGCTCCAATCTGTAAATCCAGTGTTTGAATAAAAGCTGGTTGCTGCACATTTTCGGTATTGCGGATATGCAGCCCGCCCGCCAAGCTTATGGTGGCTACTTGGTTATCATCTAAATAGACTACTTGCTTGGTGTATTCCAGAAAGGGGGTAGCATCGCTGGCCAAAAAGAGTTCCCCCTCGCCAATGCCAACTACCAGCGGGCTAGCTTTTCTGGCGCCCACGATGAGATCGGGTTCGTTGCGATCTAGTACGGCAATGGCGTAAGCTCCATCTACCCTATTGAGTGCTAGCCGTACTGCTTTAGCGAGTGTGAGCTGGCCTTTTTCTTGTATTTTCCCGATGAGGTGGGTGAGCACTTCCGTATCGGTATCGCTACTGAAGGTGTGTCCTTCTGCTTCCAGCGCCGTACGGAGTACAGCGTAGTTTTCAATAATTCCGTTGTGTACCAGGCTGAGCCGGCCGTTCTTACTCAGGTGAGGGTGGGCGTTGCGGTCGCTAGGCTCACCGTGAGTAGCCCAGCGGGTATGGCCGATGCCAATGGTACCTTGGCAGTCGCTTTTCTCCAGTAGCCTCCGAAGCTTACTGACCTTTCCTTGCTTCTTGAAAACCTTGAGTCCTCCCTCGTTCAATATCGATAAGCCAGCGCTATCATAACCTCGATACTCTAGCCTTTGAAGGCCTTTCAAAATCACTTCGGCTGCTTGGCGATGGCCGATGTAGGCAACTATTCCACACATAATTTTTGGGATATTTAGATAACAACTAAACACACCCGCTACCGCATTACTCCGTAAATGCTACTTTCAGCCGCATCGGGAAATCGGCATTAGCTGGGCCTAATAGAACAGCACGCCCGGCATCTCGGTTGCCGAAGATGCCATTGGGGGCTTGTAGCGGCGGGTCCACCCGGATGTAAATGCTCGGGTCGTAGTCGCCATCGATAATTCGCTGCAGGTGTACAGATATTCCAAGGGTGTATTTCTGTCGGCCACTTTCGGCCTCGGTACTCAGGCGGCCACCTAGAAATAGTTCTTGCGCCGCCAGACCCGCACTAGCACTAAGCGCAGCAAAGTCATCGATAGGAGCCAGTACACCGTTCCTGTTTCTGTAATACAAAGAAACGCTGCGTGCGGCAGGGTACAGGCTGTAGTCGTAATCTGGTAGTTCGTCTAAGTAGAACTCCAATTCTGCATTGTTGATAACCTTACCTTCTAGGGCTGCTAAATCGCTTATTTCCACCACACTCGTTAGGCCAGCAGCGCCTTCTACCAAGCTATGCTGGTTGTTCACCGATTGCGCCAGCAAGTCTGCCGCCAGGCTACCGGCTCTGTTGAATCGATAGCTAGGTACGGTCGTTTCCAGGGGGAATAGGTAGAAAGTAGGACTGCGATTATTAGCAGAAAGATAGAAGTAGAAACCAGCGAAACCGCTGCTAGCATTGATGGCAAACAAGCCTTCATTTGTGCCAACAGAGCGAATAAAAACGCCAGCGAAGAAGTTTCTCAGTGCATCATCAGATGCATAAATACTGGAATCCGCAGCTAAAAAGCGCTGTGCTAGATCGCCTTCTAGTCGAATGCGTACATGCGGGGTTAGGATGGAATCTATCACCAAGGTGTCGTGTAGTAAAGAAGCTGCTCTCAGCGGCCGTACACTACCACTGGCAATGCTGCTGGTAGCCAACTGGAAGTTGCTATTGCTGAAATAATCTTGGTTCAGGTTGATGTTTTCCAGAATTTCCTGGCCTTCGTAATTAAATTCCTGCCCAACCGCGTTGCCGTAGAAAAAATTGGTGTCTATCGGCATAATTAGCACGATAGAATCGATAGAAACGGTATCCGTATTGACAAAGGGAGGGCGAATGATCAGGCCTGATGCAGTGTTTCTGGGTAGCTCGGGAAAGAAATACCCAGCCCTTTCGCTTCGCCCGAAGACGGGCTCCTCCAGGGAGCCGAAGTGGAGGGTATTGATTTTGACGCGGGTATCACCGTCAAAAACTTTAATAGAGTCTTCCTCGAAGGTGTAGAGGTCAATGGCTACTTGCTCCTCATAACCGATGGTGGCGCGGTCCGCGCCCAGTAAATCTGACCCAACGGTGATGGGATCAACGCAGGAGGAGGATAGCATGAAGAAGAACAGAGCAGCAAGGGAGGCGTGTGCAGCGAAGAAACGAAAAAGCGTATTTAGCATAATAGTATGATCAAATAGAATAAATAAACAGCAGGGTATCTTGTTTTTTATCCACCAACTAGGAGGTGTAGAAAACAAAAAATGTGCCCCACGGTGAGCGTAGTTGCACATTTTTCATGCGCCTCGTTTATCAAAAGGGAGGCGCAAAAGTAAGGCTTTGTAAGCTAGTTTTCTACTTCTTCAGTTAGTAAAGAATGGTAGAAATCCACATACACGCCCAAACCGTCTTCCTCTTGTACTTCCAAGACGGGCTTATCGAGGCTTGCCAAAAAGCCATTAATATCGTCGGAAAGTGCTTCTTTGCTTTTTATAACGGCATCCGAGTAGGCAATAGCGCCTCGGTGGATGTCAATTTTTTCATCTTGTAGGTAAGCATCTAAATCCCCTTCTGAAAGGTTGTTGATGCTAGCTTTGATGGCGAAATTGTCAGAGAGGTTCTTTTCAATTCTGCTTTCATAAAGCGAGTAGATGATCTTGCTTTGCTGGAAAATCGGCTCATTTTTATAAGCTGTCTTTAGATAGAAGGGGATAAGCCCTGTCATCCAGCCGTGCACATGAATAATATCGGGTGCCCAACCGAACTTCTTAACTGTTTCTATCACGCCTTTGCTGAAGAAGACAGCTCTGTCGGCATTGTCATCAAAGATTTGTCCTTTGTCGTCTTCAAAAATATGCTTTCTTTTGAAGAAGTCTTCATTGTCTAGGAAGTAAATTTGCATCCGGATATTGCCTGGAAGGCTGGCTACCTTGATAATCAGTGGGTAGTCGTCATCATCCACGATGATGTTCATCCCCGAGAGGCGAACCACTTCGTGCAAGCGGTGGCGCCGCTCATTGACCACGCCGAAACGAGGCATCAAGACGCGAATTTCCATCTGTTTAGTCTGTAAATAAGGCGCCAACTGATTGACGGTGGCCGATACTTCCGATAAGGAAGTGTAGGGATCCATTTCTTGGGTAACGATTAATACCTTTGTTTTACTCATATCCTCAGTACTCAGTCATAAAATTTGGCCATAAAACAATCACCATCGTGCTGCTTTGGCAATAAGTAGCACAAAGTTACGAAATATTAGGCACTTAAACCTATCTTTCGCCCTTTGTTTGAGAATTTAAGCATGAAAGTATTCCATCGTACTGCCGATTTACAGACCTACCTGGCGGATCGCCGCACCAACAATCGTTCGCTGGGCTTTGTACCCACCATGGGGGCGCTTCATCAAGGACACCTGTCTTTGGTGGCGCTTTCGCAGCAGGAGCAGCAGCTGACCGTTGTCAGCATTTTTGTCAATCCCACCCAATTCAATGATCCAGAAGATCTGCGAAAGTACCCCCGTACACCTGGTAAAGACCTCGAGTTGTTGGCTTCGGTTGGTTGCGATATTGTTTTTTTACCGCAAGTGGAGGAAGTTTATTCTCCCGAATGGGAGGAGCGGGCAGCCAAGCAAACACCATTGGTTTTTGGGAGCCTAGATCAGACCATGGAAGGCGCCATGCGCCCAGGGCATTTTGCGGGGGTGGCGCAGGTGGTAGAGCGGTTGCTGGAGCTCACGCTTCCCGATGTGCTGTATCTAGGTCAGAAAGACTACCAGCAACTGGCCATCATAAAGGCTATGGTCGCCCAACGCGCCTTGGCCGTGCTGGTGAAGATGGTGCCCACGGTGCGGGAGGCCGATGGCTTGGCTATGTCGTCTCGCAATCAGCGCCTCCTTCCGGCAAATCGCCAATCGGCTGCTGAAATTTATCGTATTTTGGAGGAAACCAAAACGGCCATTGTAGCCGGCGAAAAAGTGGAGCAGAGCTGCCAGCAGGCTATCGAGCAGCTGGCTCAAATCCCCGATTTTAAACCGGAATACTTGGTGCTGGCCGACGGGGAAAGCTTGTTGCCCTTGGAGGAGTATGACGCCAACCGAAGAGCCGTTTTGGCCACCGCTGTTTGGGCGGGGGAGGTACGCCTCATTGACAATGTTATTCTGGAACCTTAAAGCGGGTCTAAATTTTTACTTCCTAAAAACCCTGCTCCTGCACGAGGTGCAAAAATAGTGTTGTTCGGTAGTGCTCGTTCTGCTGAAATGGGCACCAAGTGCAGGAGCAAGCATTCAGTGTAAGAGCCGGGAAGGGCTTCGGCTAAAAAAGTGCTGTTACTTGGGCACGCCCCACATGCACCGTATTGGCTTGCCCTGTTTGCCGCCCTTCGTAGGCCAGTGATAGCTGTAGGTAGCGGCCCAGCTGCTGGGTAGCGTTGAGGTTCCAAAGCCAATTGCGGCCTGGCTGCAAACCATTGAGGAGGGCAAAGCCCACCGGGCTATTGGCCTGGCCTTCAAGTTGTATATTGATGTTGCTAAGTTCTAGCCGCAGCCAGCGACGGAAATCCCCCTGAAACTTGACTTCTCGCCTTCGGGTGTTTTCTCCCTGCCCGCTCGCAAGGATGTTGCGTTCGTTGCCTAGCGTAAAATTGAGGTCGAAGCGGAAATCTTCCCCGGGCTGCCATTCGATGGCGGGGTTGAGGCGTTGGAAGCGGATTTGAAAATCTTTGTTGTTGAAATTTTCCGAGTCGTTGAAGCGCTCCCCGCTGCTGCCGGCCGCTACGAGATTGAGGTGGCTGTTGGGGCGGTAGCGGAAGGCAATTTCGTAGGCTAGCTGCCGGTTGGCCTCATAGCCGGTGGTGAGTACCTGGCGGCGGCTGATGTCGCGCTGGCTGATTTGGATATCGTATCGGGGGTTGGATCGATTGAAAAACAAACTATGGCGACCGCCAGCTGCTAAGGAAACCAAGACGCTATCACTGACCCCCAGTTGGAAGGGATTCCAGGCTTGAATGGCTTCGTTGTCGCGCGTTTTCCGATCGATGTTGAGGCTGCTTTGGAGAACAAATTTTTTCAAAAATTTCTGCAAGGGCTTGGGGTCTTTCCACAGCCGACTGGGGTCCCAATTCCAGCTTTGATTGATGCCGGCGTTGTTGGTTCGGATAAAGTCGTTGGTAAATACGCTTACGCGCACATAGTCGGCTTGGTCGGAGAAGGGCGCAATTTCCATTTCATTGGGCTGTATGCGGCCGTCGTTGTTGTAGAGGCTGTCTTGCCAGATGTACTGCCCTCTGCCGGCTCCCACAAATAGGTACTGGAACTCCACCAGAGGCTCCTGTCCGCTGCCGATGGTGTAGGCTGTTTGGCTGCGCAGGCTGTTTTGTAGCAGCTTGACGACCATATCGAGGCGCCCAAGGAAGGTTTGTCCTGCTTGCTGGTTCGCCAGTTCTTCTTGGCTGACTGCTAGCGAGCGATAGGTCATGTTGCCACCAAAGCGGAAATTTTTGCTGGGTTCGTATTGTCCCTCGAGTAGCAACTCGTCGGCTTGGGTGGCTTCCAGGAGCTGGCTGCTGCCGTTGGGGAGGGCATCGGTCCGCCTTCTAGCCTGCAGTTTGAAGGTGTAGATCTCTGCTTGGCTGCCAGCGATTCCCAGCGAGAAGCGCCGGAAACCAAAAGAGAAGGGCAGGAGGGTGTCGCTTTGCAGGCCACGCTGTTCGCTGCGCTCGGCGGTGTAGTCGCCGCTGAGTTCCCAATTGCTTCCCAGTTTTCTGCGGATATTGAACTGGGGCTGCTGGAAGCTACCTCGGCTATCCGTTCGGCTATTTTGTAGTTGGTTGTAGCTGGCTTGTAGCGTCCAGCCATTTTGTGCGAGGCGCAGGGCGCTGCCATGGCGACGGCCGTTGTAGCTATCCCCTCGGGTGTATTGGCCATAGGTGTAGCTGATTTGCCCCCATTGAGGGTGCTGGATGTCTAGTCTGGTAGCGAAAAGTTGTTCCTGGCTAGCCGCGGGCTGCTCGGTACCCAAGCGATTGCTGAGGTTCCAGTCGCGGAAGAAATCGGGCGATCGGTAGGGGTTGAGGGGCTGGAAGTTAGCTTGCAAATACTCGAATTGTAGGGAGGGGCGAATGTGCCAGCTACTATCTTGTCTGCCGAGGGGTATTAGCTGGCTGGCATCAAAGCGGGCGGCCAGGCCATGGTCGTCTTCGCTATCCAGCTCGCTGAACCTATTGAGATCAAGGCTGCTTCTAGCGCCTTCTATTCGGATGTCGGTGCCTTTTTGTAGGTAGCTGCCGCCGAGAGTGAGCAGCTGATCTTTTCTGGGGGCGGCTAGGAGGATTTCTGGGCGGTAGTTGCCCAGGGGTTCGCAGCTGTTGGGGTCGAACCCCACGAATCGATAGACGCGCTCGTTGGCTTGGTCGGCGGGCAGTAGCTCGTAGGGGCCGCCCCTAGGGCCGAAGTTGGTGAAGGCAGCGGTAACGAGATTGGGTTCGTTTTGGGTAGTAAATCGCAAGACCTGTACACTAATCATCTGGTTTCCGCAGCTTATCAGGCTATCTATTTGGAGGTAGGTAGCACGCTGGTCGCTGCGTCCATCGAGGGTATCGATAGCACTTACGAGCACGCCAGTGGGGGTATCACCCGCTTGGCTGAGGGCAAGTTTCTGCTCGTTGCTGAGTCGCAGATCGCCGGTGGCTGTCTTGCTGTCTTGTTGGGTGAACAGGTTGAAATAGGCTGCCCAGGGGCCGCGTTCGTAGCGGGTATCGGCGGCCAGCAGGCTGCGCAGGTAGCGCTGGTCGGCATATTCATATTCGGCGGTGATGCGGCTATCGCGGGTGATGAGGCGGCGGTTAGTGAAGGTGAGTTCGGCTAGATTGTAGTCGATCACATAATCGGCATCTTGCCCTCGGCGCAGCAGCTGCCCATCCAAGTAGATGCGCTCGGTGCCGGAGAGGATAATGAGAAAGCGATTGGTGCCACCATTGCCACTCAGCCGATAGGGTCCTTGGTTGCCTTCGCCGGGTTCGATGGTGCTGCGGATGAACTGCCCACGGGCAATGGCTACGCTAGCCGATTGGGTGAGGCGGCCACCTTCGCTGGGGCTGCTAGCGCCACTTTGGGTATTTAGGGTGGCGCCTTCCAGTTTTTTGAAATAGCGCATGAAATAGCCATCGGGGTTGCGCAACTCATAATCGCCAGCGGTGAGGGTGGTGCGTTCTTTGCTTAGCTGAATGAATATTTTATCGAACTCACGGAGTTGTTGGGTATTCCCGGCGGCTTGTATGGGGAGGTTGTCGTCGGTGATGGCAGCCCTTACTTTCATGCCGTTTCCTAGCTCGCCTTCCATTTGTAAATTGAAGGCGGAATTGAGCACCAGATCTTGTCGGTTGCCAACAGAGAAGCCTCTACTGAAAGCGCCGCGGTAATTCACGCGGCCGTCGGTATCGAACAGATCGCCCCGGATATAGGGCTTGTAGCTGCCAATGAGTTGGCCCTGTTCATTGCGTACCAACTGGCTCGTGTCGATTAGCGGATTGCTGGCCAGTAAATTGAAGGGCAGCACTCGGTATAGCAGCCATACGCTATCGCGTTCTGGCGGGTCTAGCCAGCGCAGGAAGCGGCCATGCAGTTGGTAGCGATCCGCTGCCAAGGGCGCCTCCCCCCACTCGGTATAAATCCGCAGGCTGTTGGGCACTACGCTCATGCTATCTACCAACTGGCCGGCGCGCAGCACCGCCACTTGTTTACGCCGTAGGTTCGATAAGGCCTCCCCTCCTTCTTGCTGTTGTCCCCAGAGCGTAGAAGTCCCTAAACCACCGCAAAAACAGCCAAGCAAACACAGCAGCCTAAAAATAAAGCGCGTGCCAGTGTAGTGAATCATTGCTACCAAAACGTATTAGTAGCCGTTTTTACTGCTTAGTCGATGTAAAATAATTGTCGTGGGTCGGCCGTACTAAGCTGTTGATTGCCTGGTTTGCCAGGCTAAACCAACTAGCTACTGAGAGTAAAATTGGCCGAGGAAATAAGTGCTCAGATTTTACAGAGCGGTGAAGAGCGGTTACCTTTGCGATTAGTTGTAGTATATGGCAAAAAAAATATTTATGAAAACATGTGTTTACAGCATCCACGGTTTTGATAGGCCATTTATAGAGAAAGCGAATGAGGGTAGGCATGAACTGATCTTCACGCCGGAAGCGTTGAGCATCAACACGGTACACTTGGCGGAGACTTGCGAGGCAGTGGCCTTAATCTCGTCGGATAGTGCAGCAGCAGAAGTAGTGGAGGCCTTGCACAGATTGGGGGTAAGACATATTGCCCTCCGAGCGGCTGGTTATGATCAGGTTGATTTGGTAAAGGCGAAAGCCTTGGGCATTCGGGTAGCCAATGTGCCGGCCTATTCTCCCTACGCCATTGCCGAGCACTCGGTGGCGCTGTTGATGGCCCTGAACCGGAAGATTATACGCAGCCAGGAACTGATCCGACAAAATGACTTTCGCTTAAATGAATTGGTGGGTTTTGACCTTCACAAGAAAACAGTAGGCGTGGTGGGTACGGGGAAAATTGGCGCCGCCTTTGTAAAAATTATGCATGGCTTTGGCTGTCGTGTACTGGCTTATGACATCGCAGAGGACCCCCAATTGATAGCGCGCTACGGCTTGGAATATACTTCGCTAGAAGCATTATGCGAGCGATCAGACGTCATCTCACTGAGCTGCCCATTGAACGAGGCTACCCGATACATGTTTAATAAATCCACTTTTTCGCTGATGAAGAAAGGCGTTTTTTTCATCAATACCGCGCGGGGAGCCATTGTGAACACCCTCGATTTGCTATGGGCCTTAGACGAAGGCATTGTAGCGGCGGCTGGCCTGGATGTGTATGAATACGAAAAGCCCATCTTCTTCTACGACCATAGGGCTTCGGAGCTGGACGATGCGCTATTCGAGCAACTGCGCCGTCACCCTCAGGTGCTCCTTACAGGGCACCAGGCTTTTCTCACGAACGAAGCGCTGGGAGGCATCGCTAGCACAACCATCGCAAACCTAGACCAGTGGGTGGAAAATGGACAATCCGAAAACGAAGTATTTTGATCTTGGAAAACTGGATCCCAGCCACGGCTTTTGTTATTTTGTTGCTCGGCGTATTTGCCTTGCAGCGGCTCTGGCTAGGGGCTTTGCTGGCTATCATTTTTGTGCTGGTATCCAAAGGCGTTTTGCTGGCGGGGATTGATTTTTCCTATATTCCCTTGCTTTCAGGAGGGGTGATTGCCACTGAGCTGGCACTCTTACTCTTTGGGGCTTATCTATTTTATAATATGCTGGATAGCAAGCAGCATTTTTCAGCATTTACAGCTGTTACTGCTTCTTTTTCCTCTAAGTTGATAGTATTGCTGTTGCTCTGTGTTTTTATGGGAAGTTTTATGGAGGGGATTGCGGGATTTGGTATTCCGGCTATGCTGATGGCGCCCTTGCTAATGGCGCTGGGTTTTAAACCGCTGAGCAGTATTGTTTTGCCTTTGGCTGTTAATACAACGGCTGTTACGTTTGGGGCGCTGGGCACGCCGCTGAAAGTGGGCTTGGGGATTTATGAGCCGGATGCCACCGTACTAGCAAGTCTTGTGTTGAATGTCTTGCCAGCCTTGGGACTACCTTTTTTACTAGCATTTTTATATAGTAAAACAGAACAAACAGCCGTGGGCTGGGGGAAGAGCAGTAGTATGATTTTTGGGGCGGGCGTTTCTTTCGCCGTGCCGTTTTTTCTTACGGGTTTGTTTAGTATCGAGTACCCTTCTGTGGTGGCGGGCTTTGCGGGGCTGCTGCTCTTTGTTTCCTTTTTTGTGCCCAAGCAAGAGCGGCCGCCACTGCGCTTTTGGCTTCGTACTTTTTATCCCTACTTTATTTTCGTTTTGCTATTGCTGTTGGCCAAGTATTTTCTAGCAGCTTTCTCTTGGCAGATAGCGGAAGGGGCTAGAGTTTTATCGCTATACCAGCCGGGGGCAGTGTTTGTTTTGGCGGCGCTTTTGTACCTGCTGATTTCGGATAAAAATCAGCTGGTCGCTCAATTCTTCAAGCAAAGTAAAGCTACTTTTTCTAGTACGAGTAGGGCGATGTTGACGATTCTGCTACTGGTCTGCCTGGCGCAGCTTCTTCAGCAGGATATGTCTGTTTTGGTTAATACGCACTACACTACTTTGCAGCAAACGACCAAGCTGTTGGTGAATCCACTACTGGGCGTGGCGGGCAGCTTCATTAGCGGCAGTGCTACCATGAGCAATCTTCTCTTTGGCTATGCCATACAAGCAGATGGTAGTGCGAATCTGCCGCTTCTATTGGCCTTGTTGCACACGGGCAGCGCTGTGGGCAATGCTATTTCGCTACAAAATATCATTATGGTGACCTCCGTCATCCATCGGCCAGAGATTGGCTATACTAAGATACTGCGCCATAATGTGCTGGCCGTACTGCTCTATTTGCTGCTGGTGTTGGCAGTAGCTTTTTTATATCTGCTCCTCCAGTCGTGAGTTCCTACCCACCCCCCTTCCGCTGTGCGATTCCGGGTTCGATGGCTTGGGCTTGTTGGAAGTATTGCTGCGCCAGCTCGCTTTGGCCGGTCTGGGTGTGGGCGAGGCCCAGCGTCCAGCAAAGATCAGCATTGTTGGGGTCGAGGGCGAGAGCCTGGGTGAAGTAGTTGATGGCCACACTGATTTGGCCAAGGTTGCCGTTTAAGACGCCCAAGAGGCGGAGTGTTTCGAAGTCTTGCGGCTGCAAGGCATAGGCGCGTTCTAAATAGGTTTTGGCGCTGGCCAAGTCGCCTTGCTGTTCGCCGTAATAGCGGCCAAGCTGGCGCAGGGCAATCGCTTGGTTGATTTGGGCATCGCGGTAGCCGGGGTCTAGCTCCAGGGCGGCATCGTAGTCGGCAATGGCTGCTTGGTATTGTTCCAGCAGTACGTTGGCATTGCCGCGCAGCAGCAGGGCATTTTTATAGGTGGGGTGGATGCGGAGTGCCTGCGTAGCATGATCCAAGGCTTCGCTGAGGAGCTGCCGCTGGCCAGTCCTGCGGGCGTCCGCGAGACTTTGATAGTAGTCTATTTTGGCTCCGGCAGCCGCATTCTGGAGCTTGGCGCTGTTGGGCTGCGTGTGTACGTCCTGAGTGAAAAGGGTGTAGTTGTCTTTCCAGACAGCATTGCGGCTGAGGGTGCGGATACTGTAGAGCGATAGGAGCACTCCCAGGGCCAGCCACAGCCCCATCGGCAAAGGGCGAATAGCCTGGGAAGGCTGCTGGCTGCTTGGGGAAACACGGCTCTTCTCATCGGCCTTGCTCCTGCACTTGTGCCCGCCTGGGCGAGAGCCATCGAGTGCGTATGTACGGCTAGCCAATACCAATAAAAAATATGCTACGAGCAGAGCGAAGAACAGCGATGGCATAAATAAAAAACGCTCGGAAAGCAGGGTGCCTACGGGAAAGAAGACGTTGCTCACGATGCTGAGCGTGGCGAAATAGCCGAGCAGCGAAAAGCTAACCCAAGGGCGGCGCCACTGCCAAAGTCCTAAGAAGAGAAGCCCTAAATTGGCCAAAGCCGCCAGCCAAACGAGGGGCTGGCTCCAGGACATGATCTCGAAAGCCCGGGGGTAGTAATCGTGGCTGAGGCGCAGCGGGAACAAGAGCAAGCGCAGGTATTCTCCGAGGCCATAGACTACTGTTGCCGACCACTCTCCGAAGCTGAAGGCCACCCATTGTTGGCCTGTCCATTTCAAGAAAGGGTTGTTCATCAGTTCGGGTGAAGACGCGGAGGCAGCTCCTCCCACAACGCTTTGGCGGATGAATAAAAAGAGCAGCGTACCAGCCAGCAAGGGCAGGAGGTAGCGTCCTTGTTGCCAGCCACCACTGCGGCGAAAGAAGAAGAGCAAAAGCGGAATGATGGCTAGG
Source organism: Lewinella sp. (assembly GCA_036835305.1). GTDB lineage: Bacteria > Bacteroidota > Bacteroidia > Chitinophagales > Saprospiraceae > Neolewinella. The sequence goes on along the minus strand of DAITME010000002.1, from coordinate 60,183 downwards.
AAAGTGATGCTGTTTTCCTTGGAAAGCAAGGCGAAAAAAAAGACCAAAGCTGCCAGCAACGCCGCTCCCCACCGCTGTTTTTCAGCGGCTTGCCAGATGAGCCAGGCAGCGCCTAGGCTGCCGCTGAGGGCTAGGATTTCGTCGCGCCCCTTGATGTTGGCCACCACCTCGGTATGCAGCGGATGGGCCGCAAAAAGCAGTGCCGCCAAAAAAGGAAGCCAAGTGGCGAAAGGGCTATCCGTTCCCGCGTATCGCTGGGCGATGCGCCGCAATAAAGCGAAAAGCAGCAGCACACAAATGCCATACCAAAGCAGGTTGAAAAAATGATGAATAAAAGGACCTTGGCTGATGCTGCGCTCTAGGCTGAACATCGCTAAGCTGAGGGGGCGATAGCGGCCGCCACTTACGAGCTGTGCCTTGCTTTCGTCTTGGAAAAAGCCGTAAAAGGTATCGTAGCTGAACAGTTCTGCCCAGCCGCGGATGCCTTTTTTGACCAGGAAGTTGTCGGTAATGACAATCGCATCATCCAGCGCGAAGCTATGCCCGAGGGTGTTGGCATAGAGCAGGAAAGAAAAGGCAAAGAGCAGCCCCGCCTGCCAGGCAGGCCGGTGGAACCATGGCGCTGCTGGTGTGGCTGCTGCTGGTGTGGCTGCCCGAGATGGTGGAGTGGGGGTAACTTTTTTCTTTGCCATGGTGCGGATGCTCTGTAACCAAGGAGCGTTCAGTTGATTATTGCACTACTGCGGGAGCCGTGCTGGTGAGGCAAGAGCCATACCTGGGTAGCTTAAACGGCCTTCGCAAAGATAGCGACTTTCTGCTTGGAAACAAAAATGATGGGTTCTTGGCTTTAGGTGGGCTGAATTTGCCGCGTTAACCATTCCCGATCATTTAGCAATACGGTGTTGGCAATTTGTTCTCTAATTTTTTCCATTTTGCCAGCTCGCTGCTGAGCCAGTTTGGAAAGGATTTTGCAGAAATTGAGGTAGCTGCTTTTTATGCTCGAGGAAAGAGCCTTGTTGCGTTTTAGGAATATGCTGAACGAGGCGAGCAAGGAGAGTAGTGGCTCGGTCTCTTGCTCCTCGTAGTATATTTTTGCCAATATCACGCGGGCACCCAAGTAGTAGTTGATGTCGTTGAACTCTACTTGGAACAGTGTTTCTTTGGCCTGGTCGAAAAGTTTTGTGTAGTAGTAGTATTCAGCCAAGTTGTAAGCGAGGGCATTGTCTCGAAAGGCTGGCGGGATGCGGTGAATATTGTCTTCTATAAATTTTTTGACCCAGGGGTAGCGCTCTTGGCGAAGTGCTAGCTTAACGACATTGGTCAGGGTCCAGGGAGATAGGCTTCCGTCTTCTTGGGTGAGGATGTTATTGGCAATGCCTGTCTCGTATAGATGAAGTGCCTGGGAGATGAATTCTACCTCACCTTGGCGGATCTTCCTCAAGCTGAAGTTGATGGCGCTTAGGTAGGGGGTTCGCAGCGCTAAATGTTTGGGCATGGCACCAAGCAGTGCTACGAGTCGGTCGAAATGTTGCTCCGTGTCGGGTTGCGCCAACATTTGCCAAATGGTGTGATACATCACAAGTAAAGGCTCGTTGAAATACTGCTGTTCTTCTAGGTGCTCAAACCAAGCGGGCGGCAATTTGCAGTCGTAATGAGTACTGAAGATAGCCTCCCGGTCCAGCATCCCGCAGGCATAGGTGAGCCGTTGAAAGTAGTAGAACTTATCGAGGGCAAGAGCCGCCGTTTTGATTTTAGTATCGAAGACTCGGAGGCCTTGCCGCTCGAAGTGTTGTTCATCCAGCGCACTCAACTGCATCTGATAGAAAAAATCATCCAACACAATAGGTGCCTCGCTCAGCTTTTCTTGCCGTTTAAAACGCTGCTGGTAGCTTTTGTGGAGACCTTTTTGTGATAGTAGCTCCATCTGGTCTATGGAAAGCCTACGCTTATCGGCCTCGTAGGAAGCAATGCTCCAATATTGTAATATCAGTGCAGCAGCGTCGCTCACCAAATAGCGGTAGGTGGCATAGTGATAGGCTTGGTTGGGGTAAGCGAGGGCAAAAAGTTCTTCTTTTTCTGGTAAGTCATTTGCTTCAAGGGCGGCAAGCCTTTCGAAGAGCCGCTGAAGGGCTTTTTGCTTATTAAAATAGGGCGAACGAACAAAATCAGGCAGTGCGCTGCGTTCTTTGGGGCTGCATTTTGCCCAGAATTCTGCTAAAATACTATTGGCCATATAAGTATATTTTTGACAAAATTATTTTTTGTCGCATTTTTTAATAATTAAATAGCTGATTATAAATATTTTATACATTTGTATTTTTTAATTATTTTATTTTCGCTCTGACAAAGATACAAAAATGTATTTGACTAGGCAAGTGTTCACCCCTACTTTTGTATTCGTAAACAAGCAGTATATGATGTACTACCAATTTTTTTATTCTCGTTTTCTTTTATCTGGGCTCTTGGTGTGCTTGGTGTTTGGGCTGAATGCGCAGGCAGTTTGGCCAGGGGACGCGAATAACAATGGGGTGGTGAACGGTGTGGATGTGCTGTATATCGGCTGGGCTTTTGGGGCAACAGGCCCTGCGCGATCTAATATTTCTACCGACTGGGAGGCACAGACCGCACCCGCTCCATGGAGCAACACCTTCCCCGATGGACTAAATTTCTACTTCGCAGATGCCAATGGGGATGGCGTAGTGGATGAAAATGATGTGGAGGATGCCGTAGAGGACAATTTCGGCCTGCTGCAAGGTGTCCTTACCACGGATGGCTACGCCAACGCCCCCAGCAATAGCCTTGCTCCGGCTTTGTCTCTTGTTCCGCTGGTAGATGTTTTGCAAATGGGAGAGGTGGCTAGGTTCAATCTCAGTCTGGGATCGGATGAAATGCCCATTCAGAACTTTCATGGGCTTGCACTCAAGGCCAGCGTGCGCACGGTAAACGGAAGTTTACTAGACGATCTAGACTTTGATCACGATCCCCTAGAAGACCTCTGGTTAGCACAAGGTGATGACAACTTCTTAGATTTTGACATGACGGAGGAAAACGACCCTAACAAAATAGAAGTAGCCCTGTCCAGAACAGATCGGCAAGGAGTAAGCGGCAGTGGTCTGTTGGGGCAGTTTTCGGTTATCATTGAAGATATCGTGGTAGGCCTACCTACCGATACCTTGATTATCCAAATTGATAGCATTCGCTTGGTGAGTAGTACGGGCTTCCAGACCATAGCCGTGAAGCCCACGACTGCCAGGGTAATGCTTGGCGAGAAGGTTTCTAGCACCGCTGCTAGTCCCTTCTCGGGGGCAGCCCTGCCTTTGCAGGTGTACCCCAATCCCACTAGGATCAACAGTGTCAGCCTGAATATAGCATCAAATGAATTGAAAACCCTCCAGCTCATCACAACAGATGGGCGCGTGATGAGCCCCGCTTGGTATTTTCAAAGCCAGCAGCGCGTGGGGGTCTCGCTTCCTTTTTTGGCACCGGGAATCTATTTTCTCCGGGCTTACACTGCTGAAGGAATCCGATCTTGTAAACTTTCTATTATTCCATAAACTCGCAACAGTAGGCGGTATTTTTCTAGCGATTGTGCACGATCGCAAGACAGCGTATTGCCTCCTTTGCTCAAATTTTTAATCATGACTCGTTTATTTCAGTTTTTTGCAGCTATCATCGTAGTGATAGCATTTATTGGCTGTGAGACTTCCCCCTTTGATGGGTTTTCTCCCAATCCTCCTGCGCCAGGCGGGGGCAATAACTCCTCCTCCGTATTCGCCTACACTCCTTGCTTAGAGGATGAAGACGTATCCGAATCTAATTTGCCAGTCAGTGTACTCGCTTACGTGGATGCTAACTACCCGAACGCATCGATCGACGATGCCGATCGCTACGTAGATGCTGCGGGGAATATAGCTTTTGGTCTTGAACTGACCAATGACATCGAATTGCTCATCCAAGCCGATGGTACCTTGATTTCTAGCGGTATGGACACAGAGGATGTGGACCTCTCTTTAGCCAATCTTCCGGATGGTATTGCGCAATACCTCAGCGCCAACTACCCACAGCTCAGCATGCTTCGAGCCGAATTGGAAACAGAATACGGATTCTCCTACATCGAAGTTTATTTCGCCAATAGCAGCATCGAATTGTACTTTACCAACGGAGGTATTTTCGTTTGTCAAGACGACGACGATGACGATGATGATGACGATAACGGCAATGGCAATGGCAATGGCAACGTAGGTTTGCCTTCTATTGCCGCTGCTTATCTTCAAGCCAACTACCCCAACTATTCGATTGAATCAGTAGATCGGGAGGACTGGTGCAACGGTGTCTTGTTGATCGAGGTGGAGCTAGAGGTTGAGAATGGGGAAGATATCGAGGTGTACTTTGATCTCTCGGGCAACTTCCTTTTTGAAAGTGTGGAAGGTCCCGTTTCACAAGTTCCTACTGTGGTTCTAAATGGCCTAGCAGCAGCCTACCCTAATTATGAATTGGAGGATGACGACGACGAGGTGGAATTCTTGAGATTAGCTGACAACAGCCTACAGTACCTCATCGAGATCATACCCACGCCCAACAGCGACGACGATATCGAGGTCTTGCTGGATGCCAATGGCAACGTAATTTGTGTGATGGACTAAGTGGTCTGTCAAGCGTTAATTTTCGGGCTGAACGTTAGCGAATTTTGTAGCTAGCCGAGGCGGAGGTTCCCGCACATAGCGGGACTATGTAAGGGGTTCTCCAACGAAGAGTAGCCGCTAAAAGCGCCACGGGTAACCCGAAGTTTTAGCCTCGAAAGAGCACTAGCCTGCTCGTTTATGTAAAAAGCCTCTATGAATGCGAGTGCATCCATAGAGGCTTTTTTTGTAGTTGAAACACTGCTCAAAAGAGTTTGCTCTTGTGCTGAGCGGCGTCGAAACATTGCTCCTGCCTTTTGGCCAAAAAATGACTAGCTCAGGCTCCTGAGCAAGAATTTATCGCAGCGCCATTGGACAGGCGGCGGACAGTTCAGCAATCCCTACTTCCCCTCCTCCAACTGCAGCAGCAAAGCTTCCACGGCTGCTTGCAACTGAGCATCTCGGTTGCGCGCTTTGTCATCGGGGGCGTTGCGTACCAGAATGTCGGGTACCGCTGGGCCGCCTTCCATATTTTCTTCGGTGCCGTGCACGAACCAGGCGCGGAAGGGCATACGGACGGAAGAGCCATCCAGCATGCGATGGGAGCCAGTGCTGATGACCGCGCCGAAGGTTGGTTGCCCCACGAGCTTTCCGAAGCCAAATTGCTTGTAGGCGTGGCTAAAGATCTCGGCATTCGAGTAGCTGGCCTCGTTGCAGAGGGCCACGCTGGGTTTGGTAAGAGCCGCTAGGGGAAGCCGCTCACCGAAGGGGTAAGATTTTTTGAAGTCGAGGTGGTTCTCCAGACTGCCGCTGGCGCCGCGCGGCACGGTGTAGGCATGTTGGCGTACACTAAGCACGGCCATGAGCATATCGGTCGTCCAGCCGCCGCCGTTGTAGCGCACGTCGATAACGATACCTTCCTTTCCTTGCCCAGCGGCGGTGAGCTCCCGCTCGAAGCGCTCGAAGCTAGGCCAGTTCATACCCTGAATGTGGATGTAGCCCAAACGACCCTCGCTGTAGCTTTCGGTGAGGGCTTTTTGTTGTTTTACCCAAGCTTCGTAGTTGAGGCTGCTCAAGCTAGCGGTGGGGCGGATGAGGATATTTTCCTCTTTGCCGTTGCGTAAAATAGTAAGTTGCAAGCGTTCGTTGGCACGGCCATTGAGGTAGGCATAGAGGTTGTCTTGGGCTTCCAAGCGCTGCCCGTTGACGGCCAGGATACGGTCGCCGATAACCAGCTGGCTTTCCTTCCGATCGGCAGGGCTACCGGGCACGATGTGGGTGATTTGCCGCTGCCGATCCAGTTCGATACCCAGAAAGCCGCTTCGGTCGCTTTGAAGGTCTTCGTCTGTGACGGGCGAGCTGAAGCCCATGTGGCTAGCATTGAGCTGGCCGAGCATTTGGTTGTAGAAGAAGACAAAATCCTGGCGCGTGGAAGCGGCCAGCATCAGCGGCTCGTACTTGGCTTTGAGGGCAGCCCAGTTGCGGCCATGGAATTCGGGATCGTAGAAGCCAGCATTCAGCGCCCGCCAACCATCGTTGATGAGGTAGCGTCGCTCGGCTTCGTGGTCGATGGTTATCTGAGCCTCAAAGGCTTGTGGCGTAGCCTTGCCTTTGTCTAAAGGCGTGGAAGCTAGTTTGCCAGATTGGATATAGAAAAGGCTTTTTTGGTCGGGCGCCAAGGCCAGACCGGAGGGATTGAGGTCGGCGATAAAAACGCTCATTTCCTTACCATCCCATTTCGTTTTCATTAGGTCGCTTTTGCCTTCGCTGCCAGCGCGGCTGCCGTTGTTGGTGGAGAAAAAGAGGAAGTCTCCGGTGGCATCGAAGGCAATGTCGCCCTCACTGCCTGGCAGGCTGCTTACCTGTACGAGGCGCTCGTGGATGTCTTCAAAATCAATGAGCACTTCCACTTCTTTTTTCGCTTTGCTTTTTTCGTCGGGGCGCTCCCATTCGTCGGCTTCTTCCCAGTCGCGCTGGGTTTTTTCCCAGTCTTCGGCTTTTAGCCAGACGAACCAGACGTCGGTATCGCCATTGTTGCGCACGCTCAGGAAGGCCAGTTTGCTGCCGTCGGGGCTCCAGACGGGCTGTCGGTCGCCGCGTGGGTGCATACTGACATTCACCGGGGGCTGGCTGTTGTTGGCGGCATGGATATAGACTTCTTCGTTGAATTCCAGGTCGCTCAGGCTGTAGGCCAACCACTGCCCATCGGGGCTCCAGCTAATACCACCGGGGATGTCCCAGCCGTCTTGCAATACTTTTGGGTTGGAAAGCTGTCCGCTCTGGGTATTGATGTCATAAACAGATAATTTACCACGACCTTCCACAATGGCTATTTTGTCGCACTTGGGGGAGAGTACAAAACCGCTGATGCCTTCTGGGCTGCTGAGTAGCGTGCTACCGCTGTATTCAAAGCTGAGGTAGAGCGGGTTTTGGGTGCTTTCTTTTGGCTGCCGCAGGAGCAAGGCTGGTGTGTTAAGAGCCGTGCTATTACCCACCTCCGCTGCTGGCCTATCGGATATAAACAAGAGGGTACTATCATTCAACCAAGCTGGCGAGTGGTCTTTGTAGGCATGTTGGCTGATGTTGCGGCTGCGCTTTTTCTCCTTGTCGTTGGGCTTCACGAAGATTTCTCCGCGTGTCTCCAGAGCAATATATTGGCCATTGGGTGAGACGGCATAGCCAGATAGGCCACTACTGAGCGTTTTGCTTTCGGTGGGGTAGAAGCGGTAGTCTTCGTTTACTTGGATGTTGAGGGCCTGGAAGGTCTTCCCACCATCGGTAGAGCGCAGCAGCTCCGAGCCTTTTTCGATTACCACTTGCTGCCCATCGGCGCTGCTGCTGTAGTGGCGGATGCCCCAATCGCTAAAGTTGGTGAGGGCGGTTTTTTCGGCACCGGCCTTGGGGCTTGTGCGGTAGAGGTTGTAGCGGCCGCTGCGGGCACTGAGGAAGAGGAGCTGCCCATCTTTTGTCCAGCGGGGCGAGTGATCTTGGCCTTCGTCGGTGGTAATCTGCGTATAGACTTTGCTTTGCTGGTCATAGATCCAGATGTCTCGGTTGGCAGGGCCTCGGTAGGCTTCCCGACTGAGCCGGCAGCCGCCTTTCACGAAAGCCAAATAGCGGCCATCCGGCGAGACTTGCAGTTGGCTCCCTAGGGCATCCAAGTAGCGGGTGGGGGTGCCACCGCTCAGGAGGGCGTGGTAGAATTCGCTTTCTCGTTCTATCTGAGCGAAAGTTCGGCGGGTGCTAAAAAGTAGTTCTGTGTCGTTGAGCCAGCTCACTTCCGTGTCGTTAGCCGAGTGGTGGGTGATGCGCTGTGGCCGCTTGCCTTGGAGGTCGGTTACGAATATATCGTTGTTGCCGTGGCGGTTGCCTACAAAAGCCAATCGCTGCCCGTCGGGGCTCCAAACAGGATTAAACTCGTAGCTCTCATGGATGGTGAGCCGCGTAGCAGGCCCACCGCTGGCAGCCACCCACCAAATATCGCCTTGGTAGCTAAAGCTCAGGCGCTGCCCATCGGGGGAGAGATCGGGGTGCCGCAACAGCGGTGCTTGCGCAGCCAGCGAGGCGCTGAGGCTAAACAAGCAAAAAAATGTAAACAAGCGGAGGAAGGGGGAATGAATCATTTGAAGCAATTGTTTCTACAGAAAAAAGAATTTGATACAGTCGTAAAGGTAGAAAATTTACTTGTTTCAATTTCTTAATCTTCCCTACCTTTACCGCTTATGACAAACGGATTTGCCAGAGTGAACAGGTTGGAGCGGGAATTGCACTTGCGGCAGTTGCAGGTGCAGCGCCTGTTGCAAATCACCCAAGCCATCAACAACAACGTAGCCGTACCCGATCTGTTCGCCATGTATCGGGGCTTTTTGAAGAATGAGCTACAGCTAAAAATGATGGCGCTTTTCGTGAAAACCGATGATCTGGGCCACTGGGGCTGCGTGGCTCATATTGGTATCAAGGACAAAGACTGCCCTAAAGATCTGGGCGATGTTTTGCAGCAATACAGCCGGCCAGGCACCTCCTTGCATGGAGTGGCACATCCTTTTTTGAAGAAGTTTAATCTGATTATTCCGGTCTTGCACAAGGAGCGGCCCATTGCCTACGTCTTGGTTGGGGCTTTTGAGGAGGAAGAGGACATGTACGAGCGGGTACAGATTATCACCACCATTACCAATGTCATAGCCGTAGCCATCGAGAACAAGCGCCTCTTTAAGCGGCAATTGGAGCAAGAGCGCCTCGAGGCCGATCTGGAGCTGGGCGGGCAAGTGCAGTCGCTGCTTATTCCAAAACAACTGCCTACCAAAGAGCGCTACGAACTGAGCGCGGTTTACCAGCCTGTGATGGGGGTTGGGGGAGATTACTTCGATTACGTAGAGTTTGATGACGACAAGCTGGTATTTTGCATCGGCGATTTCTCCGGCAAGGGCGTTGCTGCCGCGCTGCTGATGGCCAACTTTCAGGCCAACTTCCAAACGTTAATCCGCAAAAGAACCGAACTGAGGCAGTTTGTGACCGAAATCAATGATGCCGTTTTTCGGGTAACGGGTGGAGACCGTTTCGTTACCTTTTTTGTGGCGGAATACGACCTCAACAGCGGGGCGCTGCATTATGTCAACGCCGGCCATCCGCCGCCGGCTTTGCTGACAGAAAGTGGGCTGAAATTGCTCACGGAAGGTACCATGGTGCTGGGGTCCTTCCCCGATTTGCCGGTGCTGGAAGTAGGCGAGGTGCTACTGCCCGATCAAGCCCTCATCGTTACCTACACCGATGGACTAACCGATCTCCAAAGCCCGGCTGGCGAGTATTTCGATGAAGAAATTCTCTACGACTTTGCCCGCCGGCAATATGGTCGTTCTGCCAAAGACTTTAACCGAGCACTGCGCGCCAAAGTAGAAGATTTTAGGGCCAATAGGGCCTTCCCCGACGATCTCACGGTACTCACCTGCCGAGTATTCAACGGAATAAGCGAGGAATAGGTAGAACGATGGCCCGCATTGGTAGGAAATAGAGCCAAAGAGCGAACGAAACAAGGCTTTTATTCGTTCCTATCTATGCAGTGTGGGAGAGGCTAGGGTGATCTAAATTTGGCAGTATGCAGGAGCCGTGTTCTCCAAACGGAGCCATGCTTCCCACTCGGCAAAGCAGCCAGCCCAATACAAAGCTGCAAACGTTTAACATAGCAATGATTGCTTTTTCGAAATATGAAGGATAAGAACCTAGCCGCAATTTTGGCATTTTTTGGGGGTATGTGTGGTCTGCACCGCTTTTACTTGGGGCAGATTGGCCTAGGTATTTTTTACTGTATCATTTTCCCTATTGCCGCCATGATCGGGGTGCTGGATGCTATTATTTTCCTAGCCATGAGCGAGGAGGCCTTCGACGATAAATACAACCGAGATATGGCCGGCCGCCCAAGGCGAGGCGCCGATGCCTACGCCCGCCCAAGTGATCGCTACGAACGATACCGACAAAGAGAAGCCCAAAGGAGAGCCGGTGCCCGCACAGCCAACAACAGAGGCCAAAGCGCCCGCAACCGCTCCGCCAGCCACCGAGGGCTGTCGAGTAAAAAAGCACCTATCGCCAACAAAAGAGGCAATGCCAACCGAGAAGCTGGTATCCGCTACTACAAAGACTACGACTACGAGCGCGCCATCAAGGCCTTCGAACTTTCCCTCCGGGAAGAGCCAACAGATATTGCTACCCATTGGAATATTGCCTGCTGTTATAGCCTCACAGAAGATGCCGACAAAGCCATGTACCACCTCGATAGAGCCGTAGCGCTGGGCTTCGATGACTTCGAGCGCATCCGCGAGCACGATGCGCTTGCTTATCTTCGTGTGCAGCCTGCCTACCTGAATTTTGCGGAAAACGACTTCCGCCTCAGCGCTATCGAAAAACCTGATGCCACAACTAAAGAAGCAGGCGATATGTTAAGCCCAATGAATACTAAGCAACCTGCCGCTTCGGAGAAGAGCGATCTCCTCGAACAACTCAGCCGATTAGGCGAGCTCCGAGAAAAAGGACTACTCACAGAAGCAGAGTTTGCTAACCAGAAGCGCAAGCTGCTGGGATAAATCCTTGTTTCCTACCAAGCTTCCTACGTTTATGATAGCTGAAAATTTGATCTCCCACGATATCCTACCACTTCATACTACCGATACAGGAGATGAGGCGCTCGGTATCATGAACGACTACTACCTCCGCCACCTACCCATGGTAGAAAATGGCGAGCTGCTCAGTATTATCTCCGAAGACCAAATTTTGGACGAAGACGCCCTCGTGGCTGTAGGTACTTACGAGCTACCTCAGCAGCCTGTCTTTGTCAAGAGTAGTGATCATCTCTATGATGTAATGCGCCTGCTAGCTGCGCACAACCTAACGGCTATCCCCGTACTGAACGAAGAGCGCAAGTTTGTAGGCCTTATCACCCTAGAGAAGCTGATTCGGTTCTTCGCCGAAAGCGGCTCCTTCCGCGAACCAGGCAGCATCATCGTCCTAGAAATGGGGCGCCACGACTACAGCCTAGCCGAAATAGCGCGCATTGTAGAAGGGGAGGGCGCCGTGATTCTATCCAGTTTCCTGCAATCTTTTGCCGAAAGTAACCGCATAGAAGTAACCATCAAGCTCAACGCCCAACAAATCAACAACATATTGGCCACCTTCGAACGCTTTAACTACGAGATTAAAGCCAGCTTCAACGAAATTGAGCTGCAAAATGTACTCAAAGAGCGCTACGATAGCCTGATTACCTACCTCAATATTTAGTTGCGTAGAAAGTAGAGAGTGGAAAAAAGAAAGGCCAAAGCCATAGCCAACTAGTAATTCTCAATTAGATGTGGCTCCGTTATTGAGCACTTTTAACGCTTCGGTTCAGGCTGATTTCAGCATAAGTACTGCTCAAAATGGTATTGCATGGCTCCTGCACGGTGTGCCGATCTGTCCTGATTCAGGCATAGACAAACGGGCAGCCAACAACTGCCTTAATATCCAACCTCTAAATTTCCGTAGCTAGAGCGGAGGATGATCTGGCCCTGGCCAACACCGCTCTGGCTTCCCTTGATGTGCAGACTATTACTGGCCTTTTCTTTGAGGGAAATAGCTAGCGCCTCTGGGTAGCTGATGCCAGCGTAGCGCGCCTGTGCGTCTAGGGTATAGCCCGTCGCTTTATCCAGCCGTATTTCAATACTGCTGTAGGTGCTTTGGATGGCTACTTTGGTGAAGCTGCTAGCGAGTGGCCCTAATTCCACATCGCCGTAGTCGGTATTGATGTCCACATAGTCGCGGATGCTACCTACTTCATAGTCGGTATAGTTGCTTTCGCCACGTAGGCTGTTGGCAGCATCTAGCCGCAGTTCTCCATAGCCAGCCTTAAAGTCGAGATGGTCGGCTCGGGAGACGTGCACGTCCGAATAGCGGGCATCGAGCTTGGCATTGTTCTTGGTCTCCCGGATTTTTGCTTCTCCGTAGCGGGCATATAACACGAGTTGCTGGGCCTTGTCCATGTTCAACTTGCCGTAGCTGAGGGTGATTTCGGTGGCTCCCAAGGCCTCTTTGAATTCGATGTCGCCATAGGCCATATCAATAGTTGTTCGGGCCTTCGTTTGTTCTAGGCTGAGTTTGCCGTATTTGACTTCGAACTTGCTTTCGCCGCTCAGGGCGTCGCTTGTTACATCGCAGTAGCGTGCTTGGGTATGAAGCTGCGCCCCTTGGGGCATTTTTACTTCATAGTAGATTTTGAACTCGTTGTTGCTGGAGGATCCGCCCCAGCTCCACCAGCTGGAGGCACTGCTACTGCTAATTTCTGTTTCCGCTCTTACGAGGCTGGCCGTGTTGGCAAAAGCAATATGGATACGGTTGAAGGTCGCTTCTGCCTCCTTCTCGCTGCGGGCCTTGACGACAATTCTTACTTTGATGGCCACTTCGTTTTTATCCCAGTTGCTGATATCGATACGGCCGTATTTATTGGCCAACTCCAGCTTCCCGTCGGCTTGGAGGGGGAAGCTTTTATCGATGGTTCGGCTAAAATCTTGAAAACTGCGCCCATAGAGTGTATCGGCGGTTAGTTGCGAAAAAAAGGCTATTAAAAATAGCGGAAGGAGTAGTTTAAATTTCATCGTTTTCGTAAGCTTTTGTTTGGTAGTTGGCTTCGGTTTCTTCGGGTAGCGAAGCGAGGAGGTTTTGTAAAATTTCTAGTTTAATGCGATAAGTTTTGATGAGATCGGCTATAATCCGGCCTTGTTGCTGCCGTGGTACTTGGGGAAGTTCTTGGCGCAGTTCCTCAATGGCTCGATCCATGTCCGCAAGGTCGGCCACCAGACGGGAATCTGGATGTTGGCTATACACGACGGTACTCAGGGCTTCTATGTTTTGCTGGTAATAGGCTTCGGCCTCCGGGAAGTCGGGTTGGATGTCGCGGATAACTGCTAAGTAGTCATCTTGTGCAGCTTGGTAGCCTAGCAAGCGACCTCCTAGGAGGGCTGCACCGATTAGGATCAGTACTGCGGCGGCTTGTAGCCACCAAGACTGCTGGCGGGCTATTAGCCTTCTGACACCGACAGGCTGGCCTGGCTGCTTGGATTGTATGCTTTCAAGCAGCCCGACAGGCGGCGATTGTTCGTCGAAAGCCTGGCGGTTTTCAGCAATAAACTGCGCTAGCGGATCGGTATCGCTCGTTGCTAGTTCTTGGCAGATAGCTTTCCAGATTTCCGGGCTAGGGGTTTGGCTATCGAAGGTCTGGAGATTGTGTTGTACAAATTTCTCTAATGACATTGGCTTTTTCATTTTACAGAGCGGTTTGGCGCAAAATATCTTGCAAACGCTTTTTGGCACGGTGGTACTGCGATTTGCTCGTAGAGGGGGTGATCTCTAGGATGGAGGCAATTTCCTCATGGTCGTAGCCTTCGAAGAGATATAGACTGAGCACTACGCGATAGCCGTCGGATAGTTGTTCCACTGCTTTCTTGATCCCCTCTATGGTGTAGGCCGGTTCTACTTCTTCGCTGTGGTCATCTTCCATAAATTGGTGTTGGGGCTGCAATTCTTGGGTAAGTAGCCGTTGCTTTTTAAGGTGGTCGATACAGCGGTTCACGACGATGCGCTTGATCCAAGCGCCGATGGACGATTGGAATTTGAAGGTATCGATGCGCCTAAAAATATCCACGAAAGCCAATTGTAGCACATCTTCGGCATCGTGCATATTGCCCAGCATGCGGATGGCCAAATTATACATTGGGCGGGCATAGTGGCGATAGAGGGCGGCTTGTGCTTGGCGGTCGCCTTGGCAACAGCCTAGTACTAGATCGCGGTGTGTATCGCGATAATCGTCGGCGTTCGTCATAATGGGTAGCATGGGGGATTGTCCCACAATCGTCTGCTTTTTGCGTTGCTGTGTGTACAACGACCATACCAACAAAGACGAGGGGAAAGGGAGAGGGTTGCAAGGGGGAGGCAAAAAAAGAACCTCTGCCCGAAGGGGCGAGAGGCTCACTTAATACTCACTAGTTTATGAAACTTCAGCTAAGTTATAGCTTTCTAACCATATTAAAGACTATTTTAGTATAAAAAAGGTTGGCCGCTGCATAAAATTTTACATTGGAATGTCTGCCCGCTTGCGGCTCACCCAAAATTGCCGCCACCAAAACAGCGGATTAACCAGTTGTTTGCGTAGCTCAAAGTCGGTGTACATACGGCAGAGGAGTTCGATTATTTTGGGGTTGTCGGCCACGATACCCGTCAGGAAGTTGGTAATTCTTTTGCGTTGCATTACTTGCTGCAACTGATAGCTCAAGCGCAATTCGGTTCGCAGTACGCGGGCGATGCGAACATCGTAAGCCTGGAGGTAGTCGGCGTCGAAACGTTGCTCTAGGAGGCATTTTTCGGCCAATTCTGCTGCGATAAAACCGCTGTAGGTGGCATTGCCGATACCCTCCCCGGTGAGCGGGTCGATTAGGTGGCCGGCATCCCCTACCAGGAGGTAGTGGTCGCCAGATAGCTGGCGTTTTTTGGAGCCGAGTGGTAGGCCGTAGCCATAGGTTTTGCCCACAGGCGTCGCTTGGGCAAAGCGCTCGCGAAAGGCCGGGCTTTGGATGATGACGTCTAGTTCTTTTCGCAAGTTGACCTGCCGTTTTTTTACGATATCGCTACGCATGCCCAAGCCGACATTGGCCTGCCCGTTGGGGAGGGGGAAAATCCAAAAATAGCCAGGGTTGTATTCCTCCAGGAAGTGCAGTTCTATGAAATTATCCTGATGGAAACCGGTCACGCCTTGGTAGTAGGCGCGCACGGCAGCAGCGTGATGGTTGGGGTCTATTTCCAGCCCCGCATGTTTGCGTGCGAAAGGGGAGTGAGCCCCACTAGCATCAATGAGCAACTGGCAATCGAAGGCTTGCTGCCCATCTGCCGAGCGGAGGCAGTAGCCCCGTTTACTACGCTCAAATTGCGTTAGCTCGGTATTTAAAAGGAGGGTGATGTCGGGGCGACGGCGTACTTCTTCAATCAGGAAAGCATCAAAATCCATCCGCTTGCTCACATAGCCAGGGGCGGCATCTGCTTGCCGCTCATAGCCTACTTTGAAAGGTAATTCAATGAGCCGGCCGTTGGGAGGGAAAAACCGAATCCCCCAAACATCGGTGGGAGTAAATCGGCTGCGGAAGCGATCCATAATCGCTGGATCAAGGCGATCGAGTAGGGTGCTGACCTTACCCGACAAGGCGTCGCCACAAATTTTATCGCGTGGGAAATCGGATTTATCCACCAACACACTCGGGATGCCGAGGTAGCTCAAGCGCAAGGCTGTGGACGCTCCAGCGGGGCCAGCCCCCAGGATAAGGATGTTTACGTTTTGCATGGGGCAAAAGTACGGAGAAAAATGCAGTAAGAACTTGGGCGGGGTAGCCATGCTCAATTCGGCTCACCTAAATTTGGGCACAAATGTACATCCATACGGACACGGTACGCACTCGCTGGCTCTCGCCCTACTAAAACGGGCACTCAGTACGGGCACGCAAGTGCAGGAGCAGTGCCATGCCATTTTGAGCAGGGCTTGTGGGGCACAAACTAAATCAGCGCCTATTCACACCTCATATGAGCATAGACATGGCCAAGGATAAATATGCACCAACAACGGCCAAGCCAAGCGCAGTGGGAGATTTCAAGGTGATTATCTCTCCGCCACCACCAAAGGGTATTAAATGCACAGATCTTGATTTCACAACCGCAACCGCTATTGCTTTAGCCACGCTCTTAGTACAATGTTGTGCCCCTGTTTTTATTCTTTAGCACTTGTGTATTGGCTTATCACAAACTCAATAAGATTATTGATGTCTTTATCGACCAAAACATCTGGCTCAATTCCATTTGGATCAACTGGATTATCAGGGATTCTGCTCGATCGAGTAGTGGGTACTGTAGCATACCAATAGCCCGATGGGGTAATTACTGGATTAAGGTTGGAATAATCTAAAGCACCTCCCGTCGGCTCATATCCATAAATGGTCGTTTTACTACTTTGCTTAGCTTTCAATAGAAATTCTTCTGTGGCACTCATGCATTTACCATCAATTATAATACTTACTTTATTCGGAAATTCTTTTATCATATCAATTGTAAGCGTATCAGTTTCGCTCTCACCGAGTAGTACAAATGAATTCGGGTATTCTTTTCCTTTTCTTACAAGGGTTTCTAATTCTTGTCTTGTTTCTATGGGGATATTCGGAGTATGAATATATTGTTCAAATAGAGCAATGTTATTTTCAGAAGACCACAGATAAGCACCATGTGTGATAATTGGATTGGTAAAGATGAATGGAATGACATTGTTGTAGGTGTCATCCCCTCCACCTGTGTTTCCTCTCAGATCAATAATAAGATGCTCAGTGCTGTCGAGGATTGTCTGATTATTTTCAATCAAGGTGTCTAAATCTATTTTGTAATCAATGTTACCCGTTTTAATAGTTAGTAGTGCCGTTTTTGAATTAGGAAAAATAAGCGAAGGATAATAGTCCCGATCGTCATCTTCGTAGAGTTCGTCAAATTTGGGGTTATCTTCCAAGACTCCGAAAACTACATGTCCATTGTCGATATATGAAATTAATTCTTCTATCACTAGATGGCATTTTAAAACGTCATTTGTTGAAGCTGACTTCTTTATGAAAGACATCAGCTGCTGCTCATAACCTGGATGTGAAATTTTGAAGTCGTGGAAACCACTGTAGTCTTTTTTATAGCGTTCGACTAAAAACGCTACATCTGCCTTACAATCAAACTCCTGAGCTTGCAAAGACGAGAAAGACAAACAAGTCAAAATTAGAATAAATGAAAATGAGTTAGGTAATCTTTTAATATTGCTCATTTCTATCAGTTTGTCAGATTTTTTTTAATGGAGTAACTCAAATGAAAGTCTGCGACTCATCCACCCAAAGCCCTCGCCCACCTGCACTGTGTACAAACTTTTTAGTTGAACTAGGCCCACTCAGGCTATTGCTCCTGAGCTATAAGTGGGAAAGGCACGCTATTCGCTTGGCATCAAAGGTAGGTGTTTGCCTTCATTTAGGCAAGTTTTTAGATGCATTTTTTTGTAACTACTTAGCTCTACTTTAGCCATTTAGCTGGCCATATAAATTAAAGGGTAGCGATACTTAACGAGTGAAATGTTATAATCATGTATGAACATTTTGAGCATCAATGCATGCATGTCCTCACACTTTGAAAAAGATAGGGTCTTACGGACGAATCGCCCAACCTTTTGTCTAAGGGCACAGTTCCATCTTTCCACATGGTTGGTGAGACCGCTATCTTTCCCAACACATTTAAATTCAGCTTTCGCATTGGAGAGAATTTTATTGTAAGCTGCGTAGAAATCTGTGTATACCATAGACTGCTTACACGCTTGGGGAATTAGATTCCAAAGCGCCTGGCAGCGCTCTTCATCTCGACTTCCTATTACCTAAGAGATTACTTGGCGAGTACGCTTACACAGGGCGATCCAAACCCAGCATTTATTGGACTTCCTGCATACAAAACTCCATAGTTCGTCTAACTCTAAAACATTTCCTTTTTCGTACGGTAGCAGCGTCTGTGTTACATCAGGTAAGCTCAGAGCTTTTTTTTAGACCAACGCAGAACACTTTGATAGGAAACACCAAAGGTTCTTCCCACACCGCGTGATGAACTCTTTTCCTGATAGTGTTTAACTACCTTCTCTTTTTCGGCCTCACTTAGACGCTTTGATTTGATAGCACCCCCGTAACCACAGTCCTTACATTTGTACTTAGGGTTACCGGCTCCGTTGCTACCGTTTTTAACTAAATTTGGCGAATCGCATTTTGCGCAGCGTAGAATTGTTGTTACCGTACACAAATGTAGTAAATAACTCATAAAGTAGCACTACCAAAAATTGGTCAACTGAACATATTGACAGGTGAGTTGAACAGCGATTTTGAGATTTACGCCACTCGGCACTACCTACTGCGGGCGCTCGTAATTGTGCTTCCAGCAATCAAAAAATGGCTCGAGCAAAACGATGCTCATCACTAGCGGTCAGCCCACCTGAACCAGCGGTAGTGAAGGAGAGTTCGCTCAGATTCAATGCATATTGGTTAAAGACCCTGATAGTAAAGCGGAACTAGCACTAATTGGCTGTACAGACCTAAGCATTTCAGTCGAGGATGCCATTCGATTCTTCTTATAAAGCTGGCAGATTGAGGTTACTTTCGCCGAAGTTCGACGCCACCTCGGAGTGGAAACTCAAAAGCAGTGGTCGGATCTAGCTATTGAACGGGGCGCAAACCAAATTGTCGGTGCATATTCGTCCTCGGCTGTGTCTATGCTCATCCGAGGTCTGGATATGCGACATTTTGGTTTGCGCCCATTGAACGAAGTACTCCATTGTCAATGGGATTGTTCTCTATCGGCTGCCTCATGGCTAAGGAGCTCCGAGTAAGTAAAAGCCTTAATCGAGTGCTACCCTTTTCAATGGATTTATTGAATTGACAATGGACGAGTGACAATGGACGAGTGGAGTCGCTCGGGGATCTAAGGGAGATATCGGGCACTGCTCGCTAGCGTTAAAATTTTTTCAGATTCCCAAAAGAGCTAAATCATTTTCAATTTTCAACCTTCAATTTTCAATTTTTCCTGACTGCAGGGAGGATTGTATATCAAATCGGACACTTATAAACGCGACGTGCCTAAGGGGAAAAATACAAAGCCTCCCTTCGCGCAAAGCTAGATTCAAAACAAAACCCCTTGCTCCCCGAAGCTGGCGGGATTTTCCAGCGCCAACAGGCGGCGCTTGAAGTCGAGGCCATAGACGTAGCCTTGGAGGTCGCCACTCTTGGCGATGACACGGTGGCAGGGCACTACTATAGCAATGGGGTTGCGGGCATTGGCCTGGCCGACGGCTCGGATGGCGTTTTTATCGCCCAACTGCTCGGCGATGTACTGGTAGGAAGTCGTGCGGCCGTAGGGTATTTTACACAGTTCCTCCCATACTTGCCGATAAAAATCGCTGGCTTCGCTCCAATCCAGCGGTAGGTCAAAGTGGGTGAGCTGGCCGGCGAAATAGGCTTGCAATTGTGTCTGGGTGCTGCGCAGCAGTTCCGCTTCTGCTCTTTCGGCTCGCGCTTGCCTAGTGGGGATGCCGCCCTCCCATAGGCGGAGGCGACGCAGCCCCAGCGGCCCCACGCTGATTTGGAAGATACCAAAATCGCTTGTCAGCCAGCCCGTTGCCATTTATTCTTCTTCGTTTTGGTAGGTTTCGGCTTTCTGGATAGCGCGATAGAGCTGCGCGGAAGCATCGCTGAGGTGTTCTTGGTAGTCGCTGAGGTCTTGCTGGGCTAATATTTCCAGCAGGCAATTGATGCGGCCTTCCACATCGTAGAACTTATTGATCACCGCCACCCGCCGATTTTCCACCAAGCAGTAGCCCGACTGGAAGTTGCCCTTCTCGTAGCGGATGGTGTATTCAATCTCCTTGAAGAGACTTTCCAGTTTCTTAAGACCGTGCTGGGTATATCGTATCATAAACGACAAACGTTGTAAGGAAGGCAAATATACAGTTTGTATTTGTTTATCTTTGCGGAAGATTTAGTATTATGATGGTTTACCGTGGCTTGATTGTTTCTCTATGCTTGTTTTTTAGTCCAGCAGCTAGCTTGTGGGGGCAGACCTTCCAGGCGTCTGCTTTGGTGGGGATGAACCTGTCGCAGATCGATGGCGACGACCTCATCGGCTTCAACCTCATTGGCGCCAATGCCGGCTTGCGCGTCGTGGCGGTTCTAAACGACCGCTGGCGCATCGGCCCAGAAATTCTCTTCTCCCAGCAAGGTGCCCGGCTCGCCAAGAGCGATATTTTTGCCAACAATTTCAGCGAAATCAACTTCAATACCCTGGAGGTGCCCCTGATGGTCTATTTCAAAGACTGGCGCTTCACCGCCGAGGCAGGTGTGGCCTATCAGCGCCTCATCAGCTACAGCGCGGCGGCGCTCGATGGCGCTGACATTACAGAAACGACCTTTTTCCAGGAAGATCAGTTCAATTTTCAGACGGGCGTCACTTTCTACCTCAAGCCCAACTGGGGCTTCAATTTCCGCTGGTCGAAGAGCATCGGCAACATCTTGCTCGGGGAACCGGAGAAGGTAATGAAATCCCGCAATTTGGTGCTGCGCCTGGTCTATACCCTAGGGGATGGCGAGCCCATTCCTAAGGCGGTGAGCGAATAGAATTGCCGGATACGGTTTGTTTGTAGGCTTTTTTTGGCTATCGCAGGGGGCGCCAACCAAATTGTCGGTACATATTCGTCCTCGGCTGTTTCTATGCTCATCCGAGGTCTGGATATGCGGCATGTTGGTTGGCGCGCTCGCCCAATACGGGCATACATGCAGGAGCTGTGTTTTTATCTTTGATAGCCATGCTTCGAGACGCCCAAGGCCTTGCATCAGCCTGGCTCTTTTGGGTTATTTTTGCTCCCGCACGCAGTGCCACTACCAAAGCCTGAGCCAATATCCTGATTTTGACCGTACTTTGCACTTCCTTTATCTTCAAAATCTAATCCGACTATGCTTAGCCGACTACTTTTTCTGGCTTCTTGCCTACTCCTCCTAAGCCATTGCGGCAACAACAATTCCGCTGCCAGCACCGATGCTGCCAGCACCAATAACACCACAGCGCCAGCGGCCACCACGGCCAGCTACCCGAGTATTCCCGTCGAGCGCCTGGAGTACCTCTGGAACAATGCCACCTACATGGATGTGGTTTTCTACGAGCTGCCCGTGTCGATGAACCAGAGCACGCTGGAGAGCATCCGCAGCACACTGGCCCATATTGCCGAGGAGGTACCGGCCATACCGCCCAACTGCAAATCGATCGGGCGCATCTTCTTCCAAGTGGGGCAGCAAAATGTGGAATCCGCAGAAATTTATTTCCAGCCAGGCTGCACTTTCTACCTCTGGCTGGAAAACGATAAGCCCGCCTACGCCAACCAGATGACCGAAGATGGCGTGGCTTTTTACAACAATATTTTCAAATCGGTACAGAGCCAGGGCGCTCCGCAGTAAGGAGTTTCGCTGCTTTTCTTTACAGTAAATCTAGCGCGATTTTGTGCTGATTTCCAAGGTAAATTCGCCCGTATCGAGGCCGTCGGCGCCTGTCACGCCCACCACGAAGCGGTAGGGGCGGTTCAATGCCAGCAAATTATTGACCCAGCGGGTGTGGTCTTGGGCGGCTTTACCTACGAATCGTCGCTCGCGTTTGTGGTCGGCTTCGCAGCGGATACAGGAAGGCAAATCGGGTACTAGCGGCATACTATTTTCCCCCACTTGATAGGCATAGAGGCTAAAGTTGGCCTTGGGGTCTTTGGGCACCACCGTAATGGTAAGCTCAGAATAGGGCGGGATGATGCCGCTAAAAAACACGTGTTTGCCCGTAAATTTTGCTTGCTCAGTGGCGGGAAAGCAAGCATTACTACTGCTCCAAGCCCACGAGAGATCATCTAGGAAGATGCCGTCGCTAAGATCGGCCACATAGACTACCGCGCCATTGGGCTTTGGCTCCGCTGGTATTACTTTTGCTTGGGCGCGAGCCGCAAAAGACACTAAAAGGCTAACAGACAGCAAGAAGAAGCTACGGATGCTCATCATATTGGGTTTTTTATGACAAACGGAGCGCCTTCGCTCTTTGGTATTCTATGTTAGCAAAACGCCGTTTAATACCTATCTTTGTGCCATGTTTGCACTACTCATCACCATTGTAATCGGCCTTTTTGTGGCCATGCTCTTCTTGAATGTTTATTTTCGGGTAAAGGTGCTGCGCGCCTACAAAGAGCTGGTGCGCGCCCGGGTGGAGTTCACGGCCAAACAAATCTTCAGCCCCCGCCGCATCGAGGAAGAAGTGGTACCACTATACCCAGCGCAGGCCAACGCCATCCGCAATTTCAGCGCCTACCTGATCAGGAGCATCCGAATGGCCACCGTCCTGCTGGCGCTGATCACGCTTTTTGGCGGGATATTGATGTGGTACCGTTAAGAATAAATAAGCCATGGAAGAACCAACTAAAAAAAAGCCTTACGGCATGAGTTGGCGAGGTACCTTAATTGCCCTAGCCAGTTATTTTGTGATCAAATACGGCGTTGCTGCCCAGTTCTTTGAACTCAGCGAGCTGCGGCTCCTCTACAGCTTGGCGCTGATCATCGCTTGCAGCTATTTCGGCAAAGTGGTGGATGCGGCGCTGGAGGAGCGGAGGAAGCCTTAGCGATTAATCACATTCTTAAACCTCGGCCGCTTGGGCGTGGCATTCCCCAATTTTTCCCGCTTCATCGCTTCGTATTGGGCGTAGTTGCCTTCGAAGAAAACGACTTCGGCTTCGTCCTCGAAGCTAAGGATGTGGGTGGCTAGGCGATCAATAAACCAGCGGTCGTGGCTGATAACCAAGACGCAGCCAGCAAAATCATCTAGGGCATCTTCTAGGGCGCGGAGGGTGTTGACGTCGATATCGTTGGTGGGTTCGTCCAGCAGCAGCACATTGCCGCCTTCGCGCAGTGTCATGGCTAGCTGGAGGCGGTTGCGTTCCCCCCCTGAGAGCATGGCTACTTTCTTCTGCTGGTCGCCGCCAGCAAAGTTGAAGCGGCTCAGGTATGCGCGGGCATTGAGGCTCACGTTGCCTACTTCTATCATATCATGGCCTTGGCTTACGACGTCATAGACCGTTTGCTTGCCGTCTTGGAGCTGGGCATGGTTCTGATCGACGTAGCTCACTTTCACGGTGTCGCCCAGGCTGATGTTGCCTTGGTCGGGCTGCTCCTCGCCGGTGATCATGCGGAAGAGGGTGGATTTACCCACACCGTTGGGGCCAATAATCCCCACAATAGCATTTTTGGGAATGCTGAACGATAGGTTTTCGTAGAGAATCCGGCCGTCGTAAGCTTTGGCAACGTTTTGTATTTCAATCACGCTATCGCCTAGGCGGGGGCCAGCGGGGATGAATATTTCCATCCGCTTTTCTTTGTCTTTGCCTTCTTCGCTAGCGAGCTTATCATAGGCATTCAAGCGGGCCTTCCCTTTGCTTTGGCGGGCTTTGGGTGCCATCCGAATCCATTCCAGCTCCCGGTTGAGGGCTTTTTGTCGCTTGCTGTCTTCTCTTTCTTCCTGTGCCAAGCGGCGGGCTTTTTGCTCTAGCCAAGAAGAGTAATTCCCCTCCCAAGGGATGCCCTCGCCACGGTCTAGTTCTAGGATCCAGCCAGCCACATTGTCTAGGAAGTAGCGGTCGTGCGTCACGGCAATTACTGTACCAGGGAAGCTTTGCAGGTACTGCTCCAACCAGTGTACGGATTCGGCGTCCAAGTGGTTGGTGGGCTCATCGAGCAGCAAAATATCGGGGTTGCTCAGCAGCAGCCGGGCCAGGGCTACGCGGCGGCGCTCACCACCCGATAGCACGCTCACCTTCGCTTCGTCGGGCGGGCAGCGCAGGGCGTCCATGGCCGTGTTGAGGCGGTTTTCCAGCTCCCAAGCATTTTTATTTTCCAATTCCTCCATCAGTTCGCCTTGGCGGACGATGAGGTCATTCATCGCCTCATCACTCATGGGCTCGTTGAATTGCAGGTTCACGGCCTCGTACTCGGCCATGAGGTCCACTAAGTCCTGTACTCCTTCTTCTACCACTTGGCGGACGGTTTTTTCTGGGTCGAGCTGTGGTTCTTGCTCTAGGTAGCCAATCTTGTACTCGGCATCAAAGACAATATTCCCTTGGTAGTTGGGGTCTTTGCCAGCGATGATTTTTAGCAAAGTAGATTTACCGGAGCCATTGAGACCCAAGACACCAATTTTGGCGCCATAGTAAAAACTCAACCAGATGTTGTTCAGCACTTTTTTGCCGCCATCGAAGGACTTGGAAACGCCCTCCATCGAAAATATAATCTTGTGATCTGCCATATTTCTATACGGTTTTTTACTTATCCTAGCTCAAGGACCAGGTAGCGCCTTCCTTCCCATCTTTCACGGTGATGCCGGCATTGCTGATGGCATCGCGGATCTGATCGGAGAGCGGCCAGTTTTTATCGGTTCGCGCCTGCTGCCGGATGTCCAGCAGCACTTCCATAACGCCGGCTAGGGCGTCGGTGTGGGCACTGTTGTTGCCGCTACCGCTGGCTTCGTCTAGCAAGCCAAAGACATCGAAAATTAGCGTTTTCATGCCTGCTTGGAGGTCTTGGAGGTCTTCGGGTGTCAGCTCATCGGTGCTGAGTTGGCCGCCTTTGAGGGCATTGATTTTTGTTACTACCTCAAAGGCTCGCGCCAGCGCCTTGGGGGTATTGAAATCGTCGTCCATTTCTTCGAAGGCTGCGGCTAAGCTGGCTTTCATGGCTTTGCCGACGGTGGCATTTTGTGCTTTTCCGCTGGCGGTGAGCTGCCCCAAATTCCGATAGCCTTCCAGCAGGCGCTGGTAGCCTTTTTGGGCGGCTTGCAGGGCTTCGTCGTTGATGTCCATGGTGTTGCTATAGTGGCTTTGCAGCATAAAGAAGCGGAGCACCATAGGGGTATAGGCCTGGGTGATGTGCTCACTTTCGCCGCTGAAGAGCTGCTCGGGCGTGATGGTATTGCCGTCGCTTTTGCTCATTTTGCGGCCGTTCATTAGCAGCATATTGGTATGTAGCCAGTGGCGAGCACCATCGCAGCCGCAGGCGCCGATGTTCTGAGCGATTTCGTTTTCGTGGTGTGGGAATTTGAGGTCGTTGCCCCCGCCATGGATGTCGAATTGGTTTCCCAGGTACTTGGTACTCATGGCCGAGCATTCCAGGTGCCAGCCCGGGAAGCCCTCGCCCCAGGGGCTAGGCCAGCGTAGGATGTGATCGGGGTGGGCTTTCATCCAGATAGCAAAATCAGCGGGGTGGCGCTTCTCGTCCTGGCTTTTGAGTTCTCGAGTTTCCACCAGCAGTTCTTCAATTTTTCGGCCGGAGAGCGCACCATAAGGAAGATCGTAGCGGCAGCTGCCCTCCACTGCCGACTGGCTGGCTTTGGTTTCCTGCTGCTTGTTGTAGGCCTGCACGTCGAAATAAACCGAGCCGTTGACTTCATAGGCCAGCCCCTTAGCCAGGATGGCCTTCACCATCTCAATTTGCTCGATGATGTGCCCCGTGGCCGTGGGTTCTATGCTAGGCGGAAGGGTATTGAAGATGCGCATCATCTCGTGGAAGTCGTTGGTGTATTTCTGGGCCACTTCCATAGGTTCCAGGCGTTCTAGCTTGGCGCCTTTGCTCATCTTATCTTCGCCGCTATCCGTGAGGTGCCCCACGTCGGTAATGTTGCGCACATAGCGAACTCGATAGCCTTTGTGCAGCAGGTAGCGATAGATGATATCGAAGCTCACAAAAGTGCGGCAATTCCCTAGATGAACTGAGTTATAGACGGTAGGGCCACATACATACATACCCACAAAACCAGGCGTGAGGGGCTTGAAAGCTCCCTTTTCTCGGGTCAGGGTATTATACAATTGCAGTTCGCTGGGCATAGTAGCACTTTTGTGGTATAAAAAACGCCACAAAGGTAGCAGAAAAATTGGATACCTAGCACACTAATTCGGCACTTCTTGCTCTATGGTGGGGAGCAGTGCAGCAGTGCGCAGATCAATACCTACCAACTTTCCATCCGTTTGCTTGAAGCGAAGATAAGGGCTGGCGGGGGCGTGGATGCGGCTGCTGGTATCGAGTGCCATCGGCCGATCGAAGATGGGGCGTACCTCGAAGGTGCCCTTGTTTTCGTCCAGTGTAGGCAAAATCGCCTGGTAATAACCCGTATCGTTGGGGATGAGAAACAGCGATTGCGATAGATTGCTCTGAGGATCCGTGTAGGTGGCGGTGGCGGGCACTGCTCTGATGCTATCGGTCTGCAGCTCATACACGAAGCAGTCGCCATCGCTAAGTGCCCCCACGAGGTAATTTTCCCACACTTCTAGGTGCTGAATCATATCCGAACTAGCATCAGCTAGCAAAGTTTCGGGGAAGCTAGGGGTGATGGCTTCGCTCAGCTGCCCCTGGGTGAGGTCTAGCAAATAAAAGCTTCGGGTGCCGCGGACAGCCAGCTGCCGGCGCGCGTTGTTGTAGTGCAGATTGGCCAGATAGTAGGGAGCATTGGCGGGCTCGTTCTGCGGCAAGACGTAGGTAGCTTTGGGCTCGCAGCTGTAGAGGTGATAAACCTCCACGCGACAATTGCCTTGCTCGTCGGCCTGCAAAAAGATGCGCTCCTCGGCGGTAAAGTCGATGTGCCGATTGATCCTGGGAACATCCGCAGCACTTTCCAAATAGCAAGTATCCGGCCGCGAGGAAAGCAACTCTTCTATTGCTTCTTTGGCAGAAGCAGCTTTTTCCTTGCAGCCAAAAGCTAGGAAGAGTAAAGGCAAAATAGCGAAGAGAGTAAAGTATCTCATTTGTGTGTAGTTGTGGTTTGAAAGGATGGTTTGTGCTTGTATATCATTGCCCCAAGGGCGGGAGCCATGCTAACTTTTTGAGCAAGGTTTAGGAATCTTGGCTCTTTCGGGTATTTTTTGCTCCTGCGAGAGCCAACGAGTGCGTACTGTGTCCGTATGGATGTACACTTGTGCCCGTCCATACGGATTTACAGACCGAAACGCCCGCCGTGCCCGTCTGGGTATGGGTATTGGGGCGTGAGCAACCAACACTTCGATCTTTTTACCCTCTAAGCGGGAGGCGAGCACCCGAAATCCCCTTCTCCGTTGCAAAGGAAGCAACTTATATACAACAAAGCCCCTAAGCAAACTGTTTTTTAGGGGCAGCGTTAAGCAAATGCTGCCAAAAAACAAGGTGTATGTTCGGAGATATGATGAGCCAGATGAACGAGATGCAGGAAAAAATGCGTCAGCAACTGGCCTTGAAGGAATTTAGTAGTACGGTTGGAAATGGGGCGGTCACAGTGGTTTGCAACGGTCAGCGGCAGCTTACCAATATTTCGCTACATCCCAGCAAGCTAGACATGGAAGATACCGAGGAGCTAGAAGACCTACTCCTAGTGGCCATCAACCGCGTGCTGTCCGAGGCCGCTGCCTACGAAGCAGAGCAGGCTGGCAACATGACAAAAGATCTCCTCCCCCCTGGGTTCGAAAATATTTTTGGCTAAACCAATGTCAGCAATGCGCCATCGCCTCCTCTTGGCATTTTTGTCACTCTGCTGCCTGAGCCACCACGCTCAGGCTCAGGATCCTACCGATATATCCTACCATACCGTGGATATGGATAGCATCAACAGTCTTCAATTGACTGTTTACGTGGGGGATAGTGTGCAGATCAGCCCTTGGGCGGGCAACCATGTGCTGATAGAAACCACGATACTGCTGCACAACGGCAAGCAAAATATGCTTGATTTTTTTAAAGAGCAGGCGCGCTGGAGTTTCCAAGAAGTGCGTAGTGGTGATTTCCTCTCCTTGGAAGCCACTGACCAAGAACGCCGAGCGGTGAAATCCAACAAAGGCTCGGTGCTGGAGGAAGTCAGTATAGTCATCTACCTTCCTGATGTCTTCGAGGAAGTGGGCGAGCGAAGCTGGCGTCGGAAAGAAGAATAATTGACTCATTTTTTCGGAAAAATACCGAACATGACCGTAGAAGTAAAGCTCCGTCCGGAGCAGTTGAACGACCCGGTAGCGCTGCGGCAAGCCGTGGAGAAAAGCGGCGCCGTCACTCCTAAAGATGTTGGCGAACTCAAGATTACGCGCCGCAGCATCGATGCGCGCGGGCAGCAGCCCGTTTTCAGGTTGCGGGTGGAAGTCAGCGAGCCCGGGGCGGCCATCGAGCCCGAGTCGCCCATCAGCCAGCAGTACCAGATGGTGGATCAGGCACCAGCAGTCATTATCGTCGGCTGTGGGCCAGCAGGGATGTTTGCTGCGCTGGAGATGCTGGAACTAGGGCTGAAACCGATCATCTTGGAACGGGGTAAAGACGTACAGCTTCGCCGCCGAGACCTCCGCGCTATCCAGCAGTTTGGGCAAGTAAACCCCAACTCCAACTATTGCTTCGGAGAAGGAGGAGCGGGCACCTACAGCGATGGTAAGCTCTACACCCGCTCGTTGAAGCGCGGCAACTACCTCAAGAGCCTGCAAGTGCTGGTGGAGCACGGTGCCAACCCGGATATACTCCTGGATGCCCACCCGCACATTGGTTCCAACAAGCTGCCCAAAGTGGTAGCCAATATGCGGGCTACAATCCTAGAAAAAGGCGGTGAAATACGCTTCGGTCATCGGGTGGAAGACTTGGTGCGCGATGCGGATGGCCGCATCGCACAGCTGCTGGTACACACGGAAGATGAAACGAGCGGCAGCCACCATTACGAAGCCCGGGCCAAGGCCTACATCTTCGCTACCGGCCACTCGGCCAGGGATGTTTACCGCTTGCTGGCTGCTAGGAATATCCGACTAGAAGCCAAACCTTTCGCCTTGGGGGTGCGCATAGAACACCCGCAGCCACTGATTGATCGGATTCAGTATCGGCAGGAAGAACGCGATCCCAATCTGCCAGCCAGCAGTTACAAGCTCGTCACACAGGTGAAAGACCGAGGGGTATTTAGCTTTTGCATGTGCCCGGGTGGCTTGGTGGTGCCCGCCGCTACTTCCCCTGGCGAGTTGGTTGTCAACGGCATGAGCCTTAGCCGCCGCGATAGTCCCTATGCCAACTCAGGTACAGTAGTAGCCGTGGAACTAGAAGATTTGGCACCCTATGCGGATCAAGGTGTTTTTGCTGGCCTCGCCTTCCAGCAAGCCGTGGAGCAGCGCATGTTTGCTGCTGGCGATGGTAGCCAGGCGGCGCCAGCGCAGCGCCTCACGGATTTTGTACAGGGGAAAATCTCTAAAGACCTCCCCCCCAGCAGTTACTTGCCGGGTTTATACCCAGGGGAATTGCATGAGCTGCTACCTTCCAGTATTTATCAGCGCTTGCAGCAGGGCGTGAAGGACTTCGGGCGCAAGATGCGCGGATACTTTACAGAAGAAGCCAATGTGGTTGGCACCGAAAGCCGTACTTCTTCCCCCCTGCGCATACCGCGCGATCCCACCACCTATATGCACGAAGAAGTGCCGGGGCTTTTCCCTTGTGGGGAAGGCGCTGGCTACGCTGGCGGCATCCTCTCGGCGGCGATGGACGGACAAAATGTAGCCAAAGCGGTAAAAGCCTACTTGGAGGTGCTGAAAGCCTAGCGATACTTCTTCACCCGCTCATCGTTGATGACGCCAGCCCAGTTGAGGCCAAAAGCGAAGTCGTAGGCATGGCCAGCAGCATCCTTATAGACTTGCATATCTCTGGCTACATCCTCCCGTTGTGCTTCCACCGTTTCCATATGGGCCGGCATTTGGAAAGGAAGTAGGCCAGAAGGTGTTGCCTCCCCACTCAGGATGTCCATCAAGGCTTGATCCTGAACACCCATGTGAATGAGTATAGCGGAGGCGCTACCTTCAATCTCGGCAAAGACCATGGGTTTGTCCACACGTACTACTACCACAACGGGTTTGTCGCCCATTTTTCGCTTGGTTTCCGTTACCAATTGGCTGTCGCTGATGTTGCTGGCCGTAACCGTTTTGCCTTTGTAAGAGCGGTTGGTAAAATCCTCTAGTGGGCTGCCACCTGCTAGGCTTACCGCTCTAGCTTGATGAGCGGTGTAGGGACTGTACTGCAAGCTGATGGGCACATAGCCATTACCGCCTTTTTCCAGATCAGCCCTGTCGTAGCCCACGCCTCCCTCGGGGTTTCTGATGCCTAGCAGCGCAAAATCGGCCTCGGCTGGCGATTCGGTAAGCTCGAAATACTTGGCTACTACATCCATATTGAAAGGATATTCGGTTCTTTCAAGCGTTGTCATACCAAACCAATTGGTGGTGGCCGCAACGTAGCGCTGTGGCACATACACCTTCTGCTTCTTTTGCTGGGGAAGGCTATTATTTTGGTTCTTGAGCAGGATGATCGAACGCAACTGAGCGGCATAACCGGCTTCCATAAAAGCAGCCTTCCCGACGGTTTTTTTCGTTTCCTCAACATCCAGATAAGGATTTTCAAACAGCCCTACTTGAAAAATATTACGCAATAATCTCACGGCCGACTGCTCGAAGCGCTGCCGCATATAGCCCTCCCCATGTTCGGCTACGCCTAGTTGGTAGGCAGCTAAGATGGGCGCGATTTCGTTGTTTCCACCAAATTGGTCAAGGCCCGCCGCTATCACTTTGTAGTGGCGTTCTGCCTCGCTAAGGGTTTCTACGCCCCAGCTTTTTCCCTCAAAACGGTCTATGGCGGAGACGTCTTTGGTGATGCTCCAATCCGTGCAGACAACGCCGTCGTAACCATACTTTTCGCGCAGGAGCGTGGTGATCAAGTAGCGATTGAAGCCATTGCCAACGGACTCCTCATCCAGCGTATCCTGGCCAGTTGAGATGGTATAGTAGGGCATTACCGCCGAGGCAGACCGGGTAGCGCCATTCAGTTTGAAAGCGCCCTCTGTAAAAGGCCGGAGATGATCCTGCAGCTTATTGCCGGGGTACACCGCGTAAGCACCGTAGCCGAAATGGCCATCACGGCCACCTTCCTCGGGGCCTCCGCCTGGCCAGTGTTTTACCATCGCGTTAACGCTCGTGGATCCCCACCCTTGATCTTCCACGGAAGACTGGAAGCCATCCACGTAGGCACGGGCTAAATCGGTCGCTAACTTGGGGTCTTCTCCCATGGTGCCATCAAAACGGTTCCACCGTGGTTCGGTGGCCAAATCGATTTGTGGCGACAAGGCCGTTGCGATGCCTAAGGCTCTGTACTCGATAGAGGCAATTTCACCAAATTGCTGCATCAGATCAGGATCAAAGGCAGCGGCCAAGCCGAGGGTGCTGGGCCACATCGAAATGTCGCCACCAGCCCCTGCATTGAACTCGGCGTAGGAATCGCTACCATGGCGCGGATCCGAGCTGATGTTGATCGGGATGCCCAAGCCCAAGCCTTCTACCATCGCTTGGGCATTGTTGTTCCACTGAGCCGCCACAGCAGGAGATGCTACGGTAGTAATCAGAACATGGCGAAGTTCATCTTCCGACAAAAACTTCTTCTGTGCATCGGAAAGATCACTGGCTTGTGCTCCGCTTTCGGCAAAAGGTTTCCCACCGTAGGTGACCGCTCCGAAGAAGCCATTACCTCCTCCCGGGATAGCCTGATGACCACTGTAAAGCATAAGACCGGCAATCTGTTCGAGGCTCATCTGCTTGGCAAGATCTTGGGCGCGCTCGTCGGTTGTTTTTCGCCAATCTTCATAACCGTCTAGTTGGCCATTTTTGTTGAGGTCTTTGAATGCATACCGATCTACCGTGAGCAACGATAGGCCGCTGCTAGGGCGGTAGCCAAGTGTTTTACCGCCCTGATTCAGTACCAAGGTGTAATCCGCCTTAACTTCTTCGGTGAATTTGGGGCCGCAACCAAAAACCAAAGCTGCTAGGCTAGCGAGGGAAAAAATTTTCAAGAGGAGGGTAGTTTGCATGATTTACTTTTTTGAACTGGGCTGAATCTATCTTATTGTCCGCGGATAACGTAAATTAGAAGCCACTATTGGCTTGTAGTATTGCAAGCAATGCTTGATCCCTTTGAGGCGATACTTCACAGTGGTTATTGAAGTGCATCGTGGCCGTATGCTGCTGATTGTAAGCGGGCCAAGCTGGGAGGCCGCTGTGGTTGGGGTTTCCATTTTTCGCAAAAGCAATCCAAGCGTTGCTTATCTTATCTGCTAAGGCATGAGCTGCACGACCGCCGCCAGTCATTTTATTAGCGCGGGCAATGTTGTCGAATATGAAAGGTATGTCCATACAATGAACAGAGCGGTATTTGCCATCGAAGACTGGCGATTCCCAAGCAAAAAGGTACATAAAAACGGGCGCAGCAGCAGGTAAAGACGACTTCAAATTGGCTTGTTCAACAGCCCCCGGGCGAAACATCCCATCCGCATCCAATAAGTCAGAAGGGCGATTAACCTCAGGGTAGGCTACTTTTACAGCCGCCAGATACTCATCTGCTTTATCTTTGTAAATGGTCTTGATATGGGCTAACACGGTCTCTTCGTTGGCATGAAAAAGGCCTTGATTCATAAAAACAGAAAACTCACTTCTGGTGGTGCCCAGCAGAAGGGGGATATCTTTTGAGAGCGCCAAGGCCTCGGGAGCGAGGAGATCATAGGGCAAAACCTCCCCGTCTTGGCTAGGCCCCCAACTCAGGCCAAAGCCTATGGTAGGTTTTCCAGCAACTTGCATTTGGGTGGCTACTTCCTTCAGCGCTATTTTCCCAGCGGCAGCCAGTTGGTCGAAAGGAATTTTCTGAAGGCTATCTGCCTGCTCGGCTTTAAGACCCAAGGTGGCCAGGAGGGCTGCCGCAATCGCTTGGGTATCTTCCTTTTGTAGCATACCCATGCGGAAAGAACCGCTTTGATTGATAGCCTTTTGGAAAAGACCCTTTGCTGCGGGCATTGCCATGAGGGTATTGACTTTAGCTCCGCCGCCCGACTGTCCGAAGATGGTGACATTGTTGGGGTTGCCACCAAAATTGGCTACGTTTTCCTTCACCCACTCCAAGGCAGCTACAATATCTAGCATGCTTTGGTTGGCGCTATATTTATACTGTTCGCCGTAGGCAGAAAGATCAAGAAAGCCCAGGACATTAAGCCGGTGATTGATTGACACCACCACCACATCTCCTTTCCTACTGAGGTTTTCGCCGTCGTAGGAAGGTAGTTCCTGACTAGAGCCTGCTGTGAATCCCCCGCCGTGGATCCAGAACAATACCGGGCGTTTTTTATTGTCTGTCAGGCCTGGCGTCCAGATATTGATGCGCATACAATCTTCGTTGGGGTAGCCCCAATCGTGATCAAAGACAAATTCTCCTTCATCCGCTACTTGCGTCGTTGGCGTTTCGAGTGGTGCCACCGGCCCATAAGTAGTGGAAGAGCGAATGCCTTCCCAAGGGGCTACTTTTTCAGCTGGCATAAATCGTGCTGCCCGAGCATAGGGAATACCTTTGTAGGTGTAAACACCTCGGTGGATATAGCCGCGAACTTTACCTGAACTTGTTTGTGCAACCGCTACGTTTTCGCCCGTAATTAATTCGGCTTGGGCTTGTAATGTGTATTCGGAATGCATAGCAAAGAGAAGTGAAAAAAGAAAGAGGATTGATTTCATTGGCGTGCAATTTTTGCTCGGATCGACTAATTTAGGCTGCAAGATGAAAAAAAAACATCTAAAACCTTTAGTAATCTGTTACAATTCACAATTTTGCCGTGCTTCCCCGTGTTTTATCTCAAATCCCTAATTGTCTTGCATCAGTTTCTTTATTCCGTCCTTCTTATTTCTGCTCGTTTTATCCGGTGCAGCGCGCCGCTCCTTCCGGTATTGGGTTCTGGCCTGCTGCTGTGTTGGCCAGGTGAGCTGGCTGCCGAAACCCGCCGCTACCGCCTCAGCTGGGTAGATGAACCTGCACGAAACATGAGTATTGGCTTCGAATTCCACCGCGGCCGCGAAGTATATGTTGCCTACGACACGGAAGACGGCGGTGGGGATCCCGCAGCCTATCGCTACAAAGCGGCCGTAGCGCGCACAGTGATGAGCCGAGGGATGCGCAATTGTTTCGTCCGCCTAAACGACCTACAACCAGGCACCGTCTATTATTTTATGGTTGTGGATGATCAGGGGCTGAGCCGGCCTATGTCATTTGAAACACCGCCCGATCGGCTAGACAAACCGCTGTCGTTTATAGCCGGTGGCGATAGCCGCAACCACCGTGAGGCTCGGCAAGCAGCCAATCGACTGGTTGCCAAACTTCGGCCCCATGCCGTTGTTTTTTCTGGCGACATGACCAACACTGACACGGCCGCCGAATGGGCCGAATGGCTGGATGATTGGCAACTGACCATCAGCCCCAACGGCCACTGCACTCCGATCGTACCCGCCAGAGGCAACCATGAAATGGAAGATGCCTCTATTGCCGATATGTTCGATATTCCCAACCCCAAAGTGTTCTACGCCCTCGACTTCGGCGGTGGCCTACTGCGTGTTTACACCCTCAATAGTATGGGTTTTGCCGCCGGAGACCAGCTCACTTGGCTCAGCAGCGACCTCAACCAACACAGCAATTTTGTCTGGAAAATGGCGCAGTACCACAACACCATGCGGCCCCACACTCAGGGAAAAGTTCCCCGAGACGACCTCGCGAAGTACTGGGCACCACTCTTCTATCGCCATGGCGTACAGCTCGTGCTGGAAAGCGATTCCCACGTCACGAAGCAAACCTATCCCATTAGACCCGACAGTGGCCCAGGTAGCGAGGAAGGCTTTATCCGAGACCAGCTAAGCGGCACCGTCTATATCGGCGAGGGCGGCTGGGGAGCGCCCCTCCGCGAAAGCAACAAGATAAAAAGCTGGACGCAAGCCAGCGGCAGCTTCAATCAATTCAAATGGATTTGGGTAAATGCCAGCGAAATAGCCATCCGAACAGTAGTCATCAACAATTCTTCTTCCACCGCTGCCCTGTTGCCCCAACAGCGCTTTAGTGTGCCGCAAGGCTTGTCCTTGTGGCGGCCTCAAGGGGAAGAGGTCTTGTATATTCGGAAAAAAGGAAGCCAAGCCAGTATTGTCGCTACCTCAGCACCGACGCCCCGCGCTCAGATGGATGCCACCCCTCGGCCAGGCACCGCCCCCACTACTGCCGCTACTCCACTTCGCCTCAGCCCCAACGGAAAAGTACAGGTAGCCTACACGGTACGGCAAGCCGGTGCTGTGGAATTGGTGATTATTACCGAACAAATGAAGCAATTCCACAAAATCGTGCTCGGCGAAAAAAGCATAGGCCCGCAAAAAGAATGGGTAGCCATGCCCGATCTACCTAGAGGTATCCGCTGGGAAATTATCATAAAAGATGCGCGCGGCCTCTGCCAAAAATATCAACTGCTCAATTAAGTGTGCTACAAGATTTCCTGAAAAACGCCCTGCTCTTGTTGGTGCTCAATGTAGGAGTAAAAGGTCTGTATCTGCTGGGGGTAGAGCGGGCGGTGCAGAACTTATTACCCGCTGGGCAATACGGCCTATACTTCAGCCTTTTCAATCTGAGTATGCTGCTACAGTTGTTGGCCGATTTTGGACTACAGCTGTACAATAGCCGTAATTTGTCCAGCCATCGCCACCTACTGGCTAAATACTTCCCCTATTTTCTAGGGGCCAAGTTGCTTTTGGGAGGCTTCTTTTTCTTGGCTTTGTTCATCATCGGCTACGGCTTAGGCTACGATCGGATGGCCTTCGTCCTCTTGTGTATAGTAGGCATCAATCAGCTACTGATGAGCTTACTACTTTTCTTGCGCTCCAACCTCACCGGAATGGGGCGCTACCGAACCGATAGCTGGGTGTCGGTACTCGATAAACTGCTGATGCTGTTTTTGGTGGGTGCGCTGTTACTACTGGCCCGCGAGCAGCTGAGTGTGTACACTTTTGCTCTGGCGCAAACGCTCAGCTGGCTCCTAAGCGTTTTCCTCGTATGGGGGCTACTACGGCAGCATTTGAGTAGCTGGCGGCCTAAATGGAAGTTGGCGCAGTACCGCAGCTTATTGCGAAAAAGCTTCCCCTTTGCCCTAGCTGTTTTTTTAATGACGGCCTATACGCGAATAGATGCGGTTATGATAGAGCGGCTATTGGTTGATGGTGCCATCCAAGCCGATCACTATGCGGCAGCCTACCGCTTGCTGGATGCTGTTAATATGTTGGGCTACCTCCTTTCCGGGCTGCTGCTCCCGAT
The DNA here is from genome assembly GCA_036835305.1 of Lewinella sp. Lineage (GTDB taxonomy): Bacteria > Bacteroidota > Bacteroidia > Chitinophagales > Saprospiraceae > Neolewinella. The sequence continues at coordinate 24,287 of DAITME010000002.1, read as the reverse complement.
GTTTGCCCGCTTACTAAGCAAAGGAGAAAGCCCCCGCCCTTTGCTGCAACTTAGTTTGCCTACGGTGCTGGCAGGCGCAGTGGTGGTGAGCCTGCCGCTGGCGATGTGGGCCCAGCCGCTCGTCTATTGGCTCTATGACTTTGCCGACGATCGCACCGGGCATATCCTGACTTTCTTGATTTTTTCTTTCGTGGCCATGAGCCTTAACTACGTCTATGGCGCCTTGCTGGGTGCGGCCGACGAGTTGGAGCGGATGAACTACATCTTCGCTGCTGGCTGCTTGATCAACCTGTTGGGCAATTGGTGGGTTTTACCACAGTACGGCGCCCTGGGAGCTGCGGCTGTTACCACGCTAACCCAAAGTTTTATCGCCCTGGCGCAAGCAATTTTAGCCCATCGCCGGCTTAAATTACCCATCGGCATCTTCCCTTGGGGGTCTATGCTGTTTTTACTCTTGCTCTTGCTACTGCTCAATGGCTACCTCTTGCCACTGCTTCCCGTCGGCTTCCTGAGCAGAATAGGGCTCAGTATCCTGCTGGGCAGCCTCCTGGCTTTTGCTACGGGTGTACTGCGCGCCAAAGATTGGCTGGGCTTGTTGGTTTCCAGCAGCGGGTCAGCATAGGCGATTGGTTGCTCTCGCCCAACACCCATACCCAGACGGGCACGGCGGGCGTGCCGGTCTGCAATCCGTATGGACGGGCATAAATGCAGGAGCCGTGTTTCTATTTTTGAGCCATGCTATTTACTCCCAAGCTATCCAATCAATCACCAAGTTAAAATCTTCCTCTTGCTTGTTGGCAATCAAAAAACTCAGTTGTTCAATACGGTTGAAATCGAAATGGGGGATATTCAACCTGCGCCCCCGGAACTGCGGGTAAAATTCGCTTATAGGTAGGCGGATGGTCTCCCATACTCCGCTGCTGCTGAAGGGGTGGACATAAGAGGCATACTGCCCAGCCTCGCCCTTCAAACGAAATTCGTACCGCTTGCCATCCCCCTTTACGCGCAACACGATGAACTTCCGCTCCGGAGAAAGTGCTATAGCCGTATTTAACTGGATGGACGCAAAGCCGCCGTTGTTCGCCAGGGAAACGTGGCCCGAAAACTGGCCATGCCCCGCCTCCGTCAGTACCAAAGAACTGCTCGACACGCCGCCCATCACCCCATCGTTGACTAGGCGCCATTCATCAATCTTCGCTTGCGCTGAAAAAGTATAGATCTCGTTCATGTTTGTTTTGCTAAATAAGCCGAGCATTAGTGCAACTAAGCAGTACTTCATTATTTTATCTTCTGATCTATTGAGGGTACTTTGTAGGAATGCCTGTTTGATCATTTTTGTTTATTTGTTTTCCTTTTAAACACAACTCCATTTCTTCGAAATTCATCAAAACCTGATTTTGACTGAATTCGATACGCCAGGGATATATTAAAAGCGGAAACCAAGCATCCAGGAACCAATCCTTTGGTAGATTTTGATTCCTCTATTTCGATGACTAAATTAGAATCCTGGCAGGATTGGTAACTAATTATTTCTCTTTCATAGCCAATATAGGCAACCTCCAGTATTTCAATTTCATTGTTCCTTTTCAATACTGCCACGCCCTCGAAGTTAGCGGATACCACCGTAACATGCTTTCCAAATTCGTTTTTGACTTCTATTGGAGCAAATGGCATCGGCTCCTTCGTATGCTTATCGATAACCAATATTGATAGCAGTTCTGCATCATCATTTCTTGTGAGCTCAATGGCCTCATCACCAAAGTAATTGTAATGGATTCTCTTCTTGTCGTTTAAGTAAAAAACGATGGTGCTATCCGTTAGCCGGTAAGTTCCCCAAGCCCTGAAATTGGTGTTCTCCGTTTTTTCAACGTATTTGTAACTACGCCCGTGAACAATATATTTTGATGTTCCCAACTCGTCGTTTTGAATATAGACGGTGCTACAGCTAACAAGGGCTATCACCCAAGTTGTTAGCACGAAAAAGACCATATTTTTAGTTCGATATTTCATTCTTTTTATACTATGCTAACTCAAAGAAAGATCCATCCCAACACCCTCCAAGGGGTTGTTACCTACTCTTCAGTGCTTCAACCAGCCCTTATTACTCGCCTTGGGTTCAATCAAGTCCCACGGATTGCCGTATAAATCCTCGAACACCGCCACGGTTCCGTAGTCGAATTCGGTTGGTGGTCGGAGGAAGTGGATGGCGCTGGCTGTCATCTTATTGTAGTCTCTCCAAAAATCATCGGTAAAAAGAAAAAAGCCAACTCTTCCTCCTGTCTGATTTCCTACACTGGCCGCCTGCCGCTCGTTGGAGGCCTTGGCCAGTAGCAAGCAGCATTCTGTTGCGCCCGGCGGCGCTATCAGGATCCATCGCTTTTCTTCGTCTATTTTCGTATCTTCCAGCAGCGTGAAGCCCAATTTTTGCGTATAAAACGCAATGGCCTCGTCATAATCCTTTACCAAAATGGCTACCTGCGCGATTCTCTGATGCATCTTGTTTTTGTTTTGCGCCCCTATAAACGCTGGGAAGACTAGGAGTCGTATTTAGTTTAAGGATTCTGCCTACAACGCCTAGTGGCCAGCGGCTAAGCTTACTCCCAAGCAATCAACAAGACCGAACCAACAGCTTTGCTCAAAATGGCATTTCACTTGTGTTGACTAGTGCTGACTAGTGCTGAGCGTAGTCGAAGTAACGTAGTCGAAGTAGCGGCGTCGAAACATGGCTCCTGCGAGAGCCAGCGAGTGCGTATGTACATTTATGCCCGCCGTGCCCGTCTGGGTCTTCCAACCCGCCGTGCCCGTATGGGTATGGGCCATGCCCGTCTGGGTCTGGGTCTTCCAAGCCCTATGGGTATGGGCGTGAACCAAAATGATAATTGCTGCTTATCGCTAACGCTTTTGCTGTCTATTAAGGTTGAAATTTTTCAAATGTTGTTCCGTTGAATTTATAAGCTCCAGTTTCATGGGTACCCAGCCAAATTTCGCCTTGTCTGTCTTCGTAAATTGAAAACAGGGTCACGTCTTTAGTCCCATCCTTGATAGGGTAATGGGTGGCTTTTCCCCCATCATATTTCCAAGCACCTTGGTTGTATGTTGCCATCCATAAGTTACCCGCTTTATCTTTTATAGCAGACATGAAATAAACGTAGTTGTCACCCGCTGCGGATTTTATTCCATCCATGCCCTTTTCTTTTTCGTATGGGATTAACAGTTTTCCGTTTTCCTTTATGCTGTCTGGGGAAATGTTGTAGCGATAACGCGTATTACAAAACCAATATTGGCCTTTTGCGTCTTCAACGATCGAACGAATTCCAAAGGAGCCACCATCGGGGGTGTTTGTCAAGTGGCCTTCATACAACCAACTTAATGATTTTCCATCGTAGCGACAAATGCCAAAGTTGGAAGTCCCGAACCACATTGTTCCTTTGCTATCCTTATAAATGGAGTAAACTTCATAGGGGCTCCAAGCATTATTGGGAAAGCTTGCGAAGTATTCGTCGGCCATGTAGTGCTTCGGAAACTCAAGTTGATAGAGCTTATTGCCGTCATACCGATAGGGGCCTTTTTCTCCGTTTTTTCCAAGTGTGTGAAACCACAAATCGGTTGTTTGCAATTTCCAGTTTTCGCTTGCTGATTTACTTTTTATGGCGCTTAGCGGTGTAAATTTATGCCCGTCAAATTGGAAGATGCCTTCCAAATTGGAGATGTAAATATTTCCTACTTTGTCTTCCTGAATGCTTCTGGTGCGATGGCTATTTAATCCATCCTCTGCCGAATAATTGATAATTTTCTTGCCGTCAAACCGATACACACCGTCTGTGTCGCTACCAAACCAGTAGTCACCATTGGTGGCTTGAAAAACGATCCAAATACTTTTACTCAATGCCGAAACCGTGTCTCCCAAAACAAGGGCTGCCTTGTCGCTTGCATTTTTATGGGCACTGGGTCCATTGCAAGAAGCCAGTAGCGCCAAGAGGTGAAAAAGCAAAAGGGTGTTTAATTTCATTGTCTGTTTGTCACCACGTGGCTTAGCGAAGGTTGTTACTAATGTGAAAAACACATTCCATCTACAAAGTACAAATTTATGATCAATAAACACCGAATTTCAGCCAAAAAATATTCTACCACAAGCCCCACACCGTGCTATATCGAGGTGTTGTCCCCCCCCAACAAAAACAGGGCAAACCCAAAAGGATTCGCCCTGTTCGCAGCCGTTGGTATCGCCAGCCCTAGATATGCAGCGCCCGATCGGCGGTAGCGGCCAGGGCGGCTTCTTTGAAGGCTTCGGTGTAGGTGGGGTGGGCATGGCTCATGCGGGCGGCATCTTCGGCGCTGGCGCGGAACTCCATCAAAGCCACGGCTTCGGCGATCATATCGGCGGTGCGGGGGCCAACCATGTGGACGCCTAGGATTTCGTCGGTTTCGGCGTGAGCGAGTACTTTTACCATGCCATCGGTGTCCATGCTGGCGCGGGCACGGCCGAGGGCTTTGAAGGGGAATTTGCCCGATTTATAGGGGATGCCCGCTTCTTTTAGTTCTTCTTCCGTTTGACCCACGGCGGCTACCTCCGGCCAGGTATAGACCACGCCGGGGATGAGGTTGTAGTCGATATGGGGTTTTTGCCCGCTCATGTGCTCGGCTACGAAGACGCCTTCTTCTTCGGCTTTGTGGGCCAGCATCGCTCCGCGCACCACATCACCGATGGCGTAGATATGGGGCACATTGGTTTGGAGGTGATTATTGACGGCGATGCGGCCGCGATCATCCACTTCCACACCGGCGGCTTCCAAGCCTAGGTTGTCGGTGTAGGGGCGGCGACCAATGGCGATGAGGCAGTAGTCGGCTTTTATTTCCACTTGGCTGTTGTCGGCCATTTTTTCCACGCTTACCGTTACGCTGCGGCTGGTGGCCTTCACGTCGGTTACTTTGTGCTTGAGGTGGAATTTCACGCCTATTTTTTTGAGGGCACGCATCAGTTCTTTGCTACAATCGGCATCCATCCCGGGGATGATGCGATCCAGGAACTCCACCACTTCCACTTCCGTGCCTAGGCGGGCGAAGACGCTGCCCAGCTCCAGACCAATGACGCCGCCACCAACGATGACCATGCGCTTGGGCACCTTGTCGATATTCAGCGCCTCTGTGCTAGTGATTACCCGCTTTTTATCGTAGTTCATAAAAGCTGGCGTGATGGGCTTAGAGCCGGTGGCGATGATAAATTTATCGGCCTCCAGCACCTGCTCGCCACCCTCGTTGAGGGCTACTTTTACGGAGTTCGGGCCTGTGAAAGTGCCATGGCCGTGGATCACATCCACTTTGTTTTTGTTCATCAGGAACTGAATGCCCTTGGTCGTTTGCGCCACTACATCGTCTTTGCGGCTGATCATCTGAGGCATATTGACCTGTAGGTCTTTTAGCTGTATGCCATGCTCCTCGAAGCGCTCCAGGGCATTGTGGTAATGTTCGGAGCTATCCAGCAATGCCTTACTGGGAATGCAGCCTACATTGAGGCAAGTTCCGCCTAAAACGCTGTAGCGCTCCACGATGGCCACTTTCTTACCTAACTGTGCTGCGCGGATGGCTGCGACATAGCCTCCAGGGCCGGAACCAACAATGACAAGATCGTATTTCATAAAGGGTGTATATTTTTCGTTTTTTTACTTGCGTTCGCGATCCTTGCGTTTCCAGGAAACACGGCTCCTTTCAAAAACACGGCTCCTGCGTGAGCTATTTCTACCGTGTCTATATGGAAAAAGACGAGGGTTTGGCAGTAAATGCAGGAGCAAAGAATAGCCATTTTGAGCCATGCTTCTGCCAAAAGCCCCAAGAAAATCGAATGATTTCAGGCTGAAAAGGCACCTCAAGAGCCACTTGCAGCAAAGCTCATCTACCAGCGCAAGGACAATTAATTACACAGAGAACAAGTTTAGCGGCACGAAGGTAAAACAGCTGCGCTTTATTTTGTCTTTTGAGCGTAAAAAGGCTAGTCTTTCCTCCATTTTTTTCTTTTCAAGCTAGCTTTCTGGAAGTTCCGGACCTCAAAAGCAGCTACCTCATAGGTTTCTTCTGTTCCTTCTTGCCCGGCCGAAGCACGGCTGTTGCGGTAAGCGCTTGCTCGGCCGCTGCTGATGGTGTAGGCCAGATTTTCCCCTTCCAAGGAAAGGCTACTATACAGCAGCGTACCGTTTACGGAAAAAGGGCCATGCAGAACGCCACCGATATAGAAATTATCGAGCAGGATACCGTCTTGTTCATCCACTATCCAGTGGTGTGGGCCTTCTTTGCCTTGGCGCAGCAGGTAGTCGCGCTTTCCTTTCTCTACATCCTCGCCATAGATGATGGTATAGGTGTAGGTGCTATCGTTGACAGGCAAAATATGGAGTTGCATGGGAACGCTTTGCACCTGGCCCTGCGGGGTAAAAATAGCGAGGTCACCCGTCCAAATTCCTAGGAAATCCCTGGGAAAATCAGCTATTTTCTGGCTAGCAAGGCTGAGGGGAAAAAGGAGTAGAAAGATTAGATATTTCATAGCAGCTTATTCTTCGGGGCGCAGATCGAAGCGTTTGCGCAATTCTTCCAGAGCGGGGTTTTTCTCGCGCATCGCCAGGAATTTGTCTTTAGCCGTTAGTCTTTTTTTGGGTGGGGGCGTCTGCAGTTTCAGGCTATCGTCTTCTTCTAGTTCTATGGATAGCTGGGGGTTGGCGAATTGGTGGCGGAAGAAATCGATTAGTGTGCTGCTTTCGCGGATGGCGGCGGCGGCTCTTTGGCTGCCTACTCTTATGAGGATGCCCTCGTCTTTCACCACGGCTTTGGCCATTTTCATCATCACGCCCAAGGTCGTTTCGGCTTGGCTATTGAGAAAGCTCGCCCAGTGTTCTTCCAGTTTTTCTTGGGTAAAATCGGGGGTATCGGCTTCGATGCTTGGGGAAGGTTGCTGAGCGGCTTTGATTTCTGCTAGCAAGGCAGCCGTGTTGACGGCACCGATGGTCAGGGAGCTATGCAAATCTTTGACTGGCGCGGCTGCCTCTGCTTTCTGATAGCTTGTTTTTTCTTCCACTACCATCGCGGGGCTTTCGGCCATCGCGGGGCTTTCAACCGTGGATGGACTGGATTTTTCCGCGGAATCGGCGTCTTTTTCTAGGCCTTGGCTTCCGTCAGCCGTTTTTTTTTCCGGTGCGGCGGCCTGTGGCAGTGTCTGGAGGCTGAAAGCGCGGCGCATGGCCGCCATTTTGAGCAGGCACATTTCTACATGCAGCCGTTTGTTGCGCGCCAGGCGAAAGTTGACATCGCAGTCGTTGGCCAAATTAAGGGCCGTGAGTAGCAAATCCGTGGGGGCTAGGGCACTTTGCTGATGATAGCGCTCCTTGAGTTTTTCGCCACCTTCTAGCAGGCTCAAGGTGCTGGTATCCTTACAGACCAGCAGATTGCGTAAATGGCCGGCGAGGCCGTTGATGAAAAGGTCTTCATCGAAGCCTTTGTTCAGCACCTCATCGAAAAGCAGCATGATGCCGGCTCGGTCTTCGGTGAGCAGCTGATCGACCGTTCGGAAGAAGTAGTCGTAGTCGAGTACATTAAGGTTCTCGATCACCGCCTCGTAGGTAATTTCTTTGCCACTAAAGGAGGTAATGCGGTCGAAGATAGAGAGGGCATCGCGCAGGGCGCCGTCTGCTTTTTGGCCAATGATGTGGAGGGCATCGGGATCGGCGGTGATGCCTTCTTGGGCACAGATATTTTGGAGGTGGCCCACAATATCCGCTACTTGAATCCGCTTAAAATCGAATATCTGGCAGCGCGAGAGGATGGTGGGGAGTATCTTGTGCTTTTCAGTAGTGGCGAGGATAAAGATAGCGTAGGAGGGCGGTTCTTCCAGCGTTTTCAGGAAGGCATTGAAGGCTGCTTGGCTAAGCATATGTACCTCATCGATGATGAAGATCTTGTACTTTCCTTGTTGGGGTTGGAAACGAACCTGCTCGATGAGGGCACGGATGTGTTCTACGCTGTTGTTGCTTGCGGCGTCTAGTTCGGTAATATTTAGGGAGGCGTTTCTATTGAAAGCCTGGCAGCTATCGCATTGGTTGCAGGGCTCGAAGTCGGGCGTCCGGTTTTGGCAATTGAGCACCTTGGCTAGGATGCGGGCGTTGGTGGTCTTGCCTACTCCTCGGGGCCCACAAAAAAGGAAAGCGTGTGCGAGGTGATCTGTTTGCAGCGCGTTTTTGAGCGTTTGAGAAACGTGTTCCTGCCCCACTACTTCATCGAAGCGAACAGGGCGATATTTTCTGGCGGAGACAACAAACTGGCTCATAAGCGGGAACTTTCCTGACTGCAAAGATAGGTATTTTAGGAAGAAAACTGGCGGGCAATGAAAATTGCCCGCCAGTTTATTTTCTACAGCCTGATCTCGTCGTCCTTTTCATCGAACCATTTATAGGTCGTGAGCGGGAGTTCTGCTTCGGGCAGTATTTGCATCCAGCGATAGTACTTCATGTACCATTTCATTTGCTGGTTGGGGAAGCCCTTACGCAGGAAGGCTGCGACGTAGGGGTGAACGCGAAGTTTTAATTTGGCTTTTGGCCGAGACTCCATGATGATGTCGAGGTCGCGCTCGATATCGTCGGTGAGTAAAATAGTCGCATTGATCTTGCCTGTTCCGTTGCAGGTGGGGCATTTTTCGGCGGTGGTGATTTTTACTTCTGGCCGCACGCGCTGCCGGGTGATCTGCATCAAACCAAACTTACTCAGGGGGAGTATGGTGTGCTGGGCACGGTCGTTTTTCATGAACTTCCGCATGGCTGTCACCAAATCTTTGCGGTGTTCGGCGTCCTTCATGTCTATAAAATCCACAATAATAATCCCGCCGATGTCCCTTAGTCGCAGTTGCCGAGCAATTTCTTCGGCAGCTTCCATATTAACTTTCAGCGCTGCATCTGCTTGGTTTTGGCTGGGCATTTTATTGCCGCTGTTGACATCCACCACGTGCATAGCCTCGGTGTGCTCGATGACAATATAGGCACCGCTGGCCATCGTAGCGGTTTTCCCGAAGCTGGACTTTATTTGCTTCGTGACGCCGTGGACATCAAATACCGGCCGGTTGCCCTTGTGCAGCGAGAGGATGTTGATCTGGTCTGGTGCAATGTCTTTTAGATAGGTTTTTACACTGTCGTGAATTTCCTTATCGTCGATAACGATGCGATTGAAATTATCCGTGAGTAGGTCTCGGATGAGCGAGCTGGTTTTGTCTAGCTCACTCAGGAGTTTGAGCGGTGGTTTTGCGTTTTTGAGTTCTTTGCAAATTTGCTCCCAGCGGCTAGTGAGCATGTTGATTTCTTCGTGTAGGTCGCTTACCGAGCGGCCTTCGGCAGCAGTGCGCACAATCACTCCGAAATTCTTGGGCTTGATGCTTTCAATCAGTATCTGTAATCGCTTGCGCTCTTCGCTGGTGCTAATTTTCTTAGAAACGGCTATTACATCGCTGAAAGGCGTAATGACCAAATAGCGCCCAGGAATGGTGATTTCGCAGCTCAGCCGAGGGCCTTTGGTACTGATGGGTTCCTTAAGAACCTGAGCGAGTACGAACTGTTTTTTATCAAAAACCTGGTCGATTTTTCCGGTCTTTACGATTTCAGGTTCATAGCGAAATTTGTCCAAGGAGGTGAACTTGAGCTTGCCTTCCACACTTAGCTCAGCAAATTTCTGGAGTGTTCTTACTTTGGGCCCTAAGTCGGTGTAGTGTAGGAAGGCATCCTTTTTGTGCCCAATATCCACGAAGGCGGCATTTAGAGCAGGAGTAATTCGGCTGATTTTTCCCAAGAAGACGTCGCCTACCGTAAAGTTATCGGTGGCACCCTGTTTGTGAATTTCCACAAGCTTTCCGTCTTCAATGAGTGCGATCTCCACGGATTTTCCCGTGGCAGATACAATCATTTCTTTTTCCACAATGTTGAATTGGTTCTCTTGTCGCCCGAGGCTTCAGTGACCTACAGCGGCATATGCCGAGGCACTACTACCAGCTGAATACCGCCCTCAAGTAGGGGCAGTTTCTTGCAGCAGGAGAAAGAGAACATGTTATTTTAAGGCGAGTGGCTCGCTTCGGGCAGCATACGGTTGTGCTTTTTCATTGCCTGGCAACAAAAGCCCTAGTGGAAATTCAGAAGGTGGCTCCAATCGTTCAAAAAAATCCCTTATCCGTCTCACCGCCGTCCGCTATAGGGAGGGCAATATGGTGTATTCTGTGGGATAAGGCTAGGTTGACTGCAAAATGGGCGCAGCAAAGTTCTTTCTGGTAAAGGATAGACTAGGAGACTGGACGAACGACTAGGGAAAAGCTATCTTGTTCCTTCTCTTGCCTACAGTAGGAGGCAAGCGCCTGATTGGAAAACAGAAACAGGACCGATGCTGTCGTTATTATTATACTACACTTCGGAAATTCGGCTAGTGCCATATTGCGCTATGGAAAGCTAAACAATACGCTACAACAAGCTGAGCACGCGCTTTTACATACATAGACGGATACACACCAAATCCAGCTAATGGGGCGGTGCCTATTAGCTGGATTTGTGATATCTGACACGTTAGCAACGAAGCGTTACTAGCGATTTTTCTTTTTGTGACGGTTCTTACGCAAGCGTTTCTTACGCTTGTGAGTAGCAATCTTATGACGCTTCCGTTTTTTACCACACGGCATATCAATGATTTTTGGTTAAACAATATGATTTCAATACAGTCTGCAAAGGTAGTTCAATAAATATAAACTAACTGTAAAACTGCTTAAAAACTTTCGATCTTTATAAAGAATACACCTCTGGAGGGAACATAGTTGGCTTTTGGCCACTATTTTTGTTCTTTTTGCAGCGCCGCACATCGTTCTGCACTAGCGCTGGCGGCTTCATCTTGCCCTTGAGCGGACTGCACTTGCGCCAGCAAGCAAAAGGCGTCTGGCATCTGTGGATCTAGAGCTGCAGCCTTTAATAGCCTCTGGGTTGCTCTGTCTAGCTGGTTGGTTTTAATAGCCAGGCGAGCCAGTGCGATCAGCACCCGGCTATCCTCTGGGAACTTTTTCTCCAGGTCGCGAAGTTGGAGGATGCCTTTCATAGGATTGTCTTCCGGCGGGTTGTAGGTGTAGGTGAGCGCCAAGTTGATTTGGTGCTCCGCTTCCTCTGGCTCGATGCTAATGGCCGCCTGATAAGCGCGGATGGAGCGCTGTGTGCAGAAGTCCCTTTCTTTTTCTTCTTTTGCTTGCTGGACGCAGATAGAGAAGGTAGTGGCTGCCACCGCCCAGTCGTTGGCTGTTTCAGGCTGCTCTTCTAGCTCGGCGATCTGTTGGGCATAATACCCAGAGATAGCGGGATGCCCAGCCTTGTACCATTCAGCAGCTAGGCGCTCGAGCAGCGACCGTTGGGCGGTAGCAGGCTGGTCTTTTGCTATCGAAAGTTCCTCCTCTAGACCCGAGAGCGTTGCTTTTGCCAGCCCACTCAATGCGGGCCTAGCTGCGTTGATGAGTGCTTGGGGACTAGTTGCTTCCATTTCTAAAGACCTCCTGGCGGCTGTCTGTACCATCTCGGGCGCCTGGGTAGGGCAGCCGAAGTACATCAGCAGTAGCAGCGCAAGGGCTACACCAATTGTGATCCATTGAGGTCTTTGCATGGCTGGGTGATCTTAATCTTCGGCTTCTTCGTTGGGGAGGGAATCGACATTGTCCTTCACCTGATCAACAAATACTTTTGCTGGCTTGAAAGAAGGGATGTAACGCTCTGGGATATCCACAACGGTTCCTGCCTTGATGTTGCGGCCTACTTTTTGTGCCCGCTTCTTGATGATGAAAGAACCGAATCCTCTGACGTAAACATTTTCGCCATCGGCCAGTGTATCTTTCACCTCTTTGAAAAAGGTTTCTAGGGTGACCAGTACATCTACTTTCTGAAGACCTGTCCCTTCGGCAATCTTCGCTACTAAATCTGCTTTTCTCATCGTTATCTGTTTCTCGGTTTTGCCTCTTCCGGCCATTCTGTGTCAGGAGCATTGAGCCTAAAACATGGTCAGAAGAGGAATAATTGTATTAGACAAAAAGTGGTTTCGCCAAAGCGGCTGCAAATATCTGAATTTTATATGAACATAAAAAGAAAAATAGATACTTTATTTACAATCAAGTCTTTAGCAGCTCCTTTTGAATCATTTTCCTGATTGGCTTACCGCAGGTTTTCGTTACTCTCGTGAAAAAGTGGTTGTGGGAGCAAGGCGCTCCTCACACTAGTGTAAAACCCTGAGCTGAGTGCAATTGTTTATCATCTATTGGTCACTTATGCGGCGAAGTGCTAGCGGCTAAGCCGTAGCGTAAAAGTAAAATCATCCTATGCGTACCCCCATTATTGGTATCAGTTGTGGCGACCCAAACGGAATTGGGCCCGAGGTTATCTTAAAAAGCTTGCAACACCCAGCGCTTACCAAGCTGCTAGTGCCGATCCTCTATGCTCCTGCCAAAATGCTGGCCGAGCAGAAAAAAATATTGGGGCTGGATTATCGCTTCCGGCTAGTGGAAGATATTCAGAAGCTAGAAGTGGGCTCTATTTATATAGCGGATTGTGGTGCGGCCGATTTTGACCTAGCTCCGGGGCATAGCAGTATTGAAGGGGGCAAGCTAGCAGCTATTTCCCTGGAAAAAAGTGTAGCAGACCTCCGGGCAGGCTACTTGGATGCTTTGGTGACAGCCCCGATTAACAAGGCTAATATGCCCAAAGAAAGCTTTCCCTTCCCTGGCCATACAGAGTTTCTTACTAGCCGCTTAGAAGCTACTAGCAGCTTAATGTTTTTAGTAAATGACGACCTACGAGTAGGCCTAGTGACCAACCACGTGCCCGTAGCGCAGATCGCCTCGCTTATCACAGAAGACCTCATCTTAGACAAAATTGCGATGATGGACAAAAGTCTCCGAAGAGATTTTGGTATTGAGAAACCTCTGATTGCTGTGCTAGCCCTCAACCCACATGCCGGGGATAGTGGCGTCATTGGCGATGAAGACGATAAAGTAGTGCGGCCAGCTATCTTGGAAGCCAAGAACCGCGGCTTCCTAGTCGTGGGCCCTTACCCAGCCGATGGCTTTTTTGGGAGTGGTAAGCACCAAAAAGTAGATGCCATTCTAGCCATGTATCACGATCAGGGCCTCGTCCCCTTCAAGGCACTGAGTTTCGGGGAGGGCGTGAATTTTACCGCTGGCCTGAGCGCCGTGAGAACCTCCCCAGACCACGGCACGGCCTATGATATTGCCGGTAAGGGCATCGCAGACCCTGCCTCCTTCATCAAGGCCCTCTTTCTGGCACAAGAAGCCGTTGGGAACCGTAAAAAATACGACGAAGAAACCCACAACCCCCTGGTGCATACCTTTCGGTCACCCAAGAAAAAAAGTACAGGCAAGCCATCGGAAAATAAGACCGCTCCCGCAAAGGCTAAGCGAAGATAAGTTCCTCAGCCTTGCTCTTAAAAAGAGAAGACGGCTCCCGCACGTGTGCCCGTCTTGGCAAGCTAAGCTACGCATCCGCCGCCGGAGGAACCTCCCTTTTCGGCTGAAGCAACTCCAAGCCGCTGCCGCCGCGTAGCCACAGATCTCGCTGCGGGAAGGGTATCTCCACGTGATGCTTCCGAAAGGCCTCATCGATAGCAAAGCGTAAATCGCTGCGAATGTCTTCTATCCGTAGCAAGTTGCGGGTATAGATGAGCAAATCAAAATCGAGGGAGGACGAGCCAAAATCGAGAAAACGAACACTTGGCCCGGGTGTTTTCAATACTTGCGGATGTGCCTCTGCTACCTCCAGCAGGATTTTCTTTACTAAACTCGTATCGGAGCCATAGGCCACCCCTACTAATATATGGAAACGGGCACGACGCTCCGTTTGGCTCCAATTAACTACGTTTTCGCCAATGAGCTTACTGTTTGGCACGAATACCAAAATGCCGTCGCGGGTTTCTACCTGGCTTGTTCTGGCACCTATTTTTTTCACTTGTCCTACTTTTTCAGGGCCGCCCATATCGACTACATCCCCCACTTTTACGGAGCGTTCGAATAGAATAATTACGCCGCAGATCAGGTCGTTGAAAGTCTGCTGTAAGCCAATACCGATACCTACTAGCAGCGCTGCGGCCCCCGTCCACAGTAAGCGTAGGTTGAAGCCCGCCACTTCGAGCATGAACAAAATACTTAAAAAATAAGCGAAATAGGTCAGTAACTGATTGAGTGCCGAGCGAGAGCCTTCATCCACTTCCGATTTGGTGTAGTAACGATCTAGTATCACCTCTCGGACGATGTGCCAAGCGAAGCGGATGATAAAAAATACTAGCAGCCCAGAGAGTACACTGCCTACCGTGATGCTGTGTTGGTCTTCGGGGCTTCCGTAGAGCTTTAGCACCAGCTCGTTGATGCCGGTATCATTGCCCACAAAAAGCGTTGCCAGCGTTAGCAAGGCCGGCCGGGCAGATCGAAAGCGACTCACCAACCGGAAAGTGGTACTGCCGCGCTCCTCGGCTGTTTTTTTTCGGTTAAAGGCCCACTGATTGATCAGTTCCTCAATGCTCCAATCTAAGAGGTTCACCAGCGAAAAAAGCAGCAGTACCATCACCACATTCGACACCCGAATGCTAACAGTGCTAATGGCTTCTTCTCTAAACGGCCAGAGCAAAAAATCTACCTGAAGCGTGCGCAGGATGGTGATAGCACTAAGCAGAACAATCGCACGCAAGATCACTCTTCTGGATTTAGGACGTAGCTTCTGCGAGGTATCTGCCCGCTCATAGAAAGCAGGCAAGCCATATCGCAGCAACCAATAACCCAAACCGCTCATCAAGCCAATAAGCAGCACAATTTGAGACAACTGCCCAGCACTGACTGGCAGCTCCCCAATAAAAAACAAGGTTTGCTCAAAGAAGGCTTGAAGATTCATATAGGGTATTTTCCACAGGCAAATATACGGAGACTCAGCTCATCATACTGAAAACTCAGCTATTTAGCACGCAGATGAGACAGATTTTATTGATTTACACGGAGTAAGCTCACATATCCACCCCTCCTAAGTCACCTATAAGCCCTGAAGGGGCGTAATACACTGAACGAGGGGTACAGCCCCTCGACGGGATGCCGCCCCATCGGG
>DAITME010000002.1:0-9053 GCA_036835305.1 Lewinella sp. | reverse complement strand
CCCCTCGACGGGATGCCGCCCCATCGGGATGCCGTCACAGCCAAGCCCTGAAAGGGCGTAATAGCAAATGATATGAAGCTCGCTTACTTCGGCTTCACTCGGCGTGAATACACATCCATACGCATCCCTAGCACACGCGAGTTCACAGACGCGCAGGACGGCACGTACTTCTTGCTCACGCCCTACTTAAACCCAGACGGGCACGGCGGGCAACTAGTAAGGGCACAAGTATAAATATGCACTTGCTGGCTCTCGCAGGAGCAAGGTTTTCTCCTTTGATAGCCAAGCTCCTAGCTACAGATTCGCAAACCTTCTTCCAAGGCAGCCAGTTTGTCCTCGTAGGTAGGGATGAACTCCTGTGCGATATAGCCCTGGTAGCCCGTTTCGTGTATAGCTTTGATGATGGCGGGATAGTTTAGTTCTTGGCTGTTGTTGATTTCATTGCGGCCTGGCACCCCACCAGTGTGATAATGGCCGATATAGTCGTGGTATTTCCGAATCGTGGCAATTACGTCGCCCTCCATAATTTGCATATGGTAGATATCGTAGAGCAGCTTAAAATTGGGGGAGCCGATCATTTCGGCCAGTGCTGCCCCCCATTCGGTGCGGTCGCACATATAGTCGGCGTGGTCCACTTTGCTGTTGAGGAGTTCCATCTGCACCAACACCCCTGCTTTCTCGGCTAGCTGTACGATGGGTTTGAGGCCGATCGCACAATTAATCATACCCTGATAGTCGCTCAATTTCCGGCGGTTGCCGCTCATCACAATAATACTAGGGATGCCCGCATCAGCTGCTGCTTTGATAAAAGGGACGTAGATTTCACTCAGCTTTTCGTGGTTGGCAGGCTCGTTCCAGCCATCGGGGATGCTCATCCCTACGGGCGACCCCATCGCGCAGGTGAGGCCACGCGACTGTAAGATAGGCCAATCTTTTTCCGAGAGCAGCTCCAAACTTTGTAGCCCTAGGTCTTTGCCTCTATCGGCCAGTTCTTCCAGCGGGATGGAGGCGTAGCACCACTGGCACGCACTGTGTTTGGTGGTCCCCAAGCCTGCCAAGGCATCAGCTTCTTTGGTAGCCTGCAAACTGCGGCTCATGGCTAAGGTGCCCAAGCCGAGTGCTGCGTTCCGAATAGCAGTTCTTCGATTCATAAGCTTTATATTTAAATGCCAAGATACAACTTTTATGAATACTTCCTACAATAATCGTACTTTTGCCCGCTATGCCAAACCGACGTACGCCCCCCAAGATATACCTTCCCCCTGCCACCTACCTGCCTGAGGCTCGGCGCTGGACGCTACACAATGGCCTGGAGGTAGTCGCTATTGGCGGTGCGAAGGCGCCTATCATTCGCTTGGAGCTGATTTTTGATGCCGGCCGGCCCTACGAGCGGCAGCGCCTCGTGGCACGGGCAGCCAACCAATTGATAACAGAAGGCACCCAGTCTAAAACAGCCTCCGAGCTAGAAAGCTTTTTCGAGTACTACGGTACTTCCTTGCGCACCCCTCATCATTTTGATACAGCACACTTGGTGGTCTATACCATCCTCAGCCATCTGCCACATATACTGCCTGTCTTGGCAGAAGTAGCCGCAGCGCCCGCTTTTACCGAGGCCGATTTTGCTATTTTCGTTAAACGCTCCCGCCAAGCGCTGCGCGAAGACCTCAGCGACCCCGATACCATTGCTTATCGGCACTTTACAGAATGTGTTTTTGGCTCCCAGCATCCCTATGGCTACAATGGTCTGCTCGAGGATTATAAAACCTTGGCACTGAGCGACGTGAAAGCACACCACCAACGCACCTACGGGGCAGCCAACGCCAAACTGCTGCTTGCTGGCCAGATTGATACCAAAGTCGAAGCCTTAGTCGATCGCTTCCTCGGGCAACTCTCCAGTGGCCAAGCGCAAAAAACCGAGCAATGGCAGGAACAGTCCCAAAAGCCCCAGCTCCTACAGATGCGCCGCCCCAAGGCCCAGCAGACGCTTATCCGCCAAGGCGGGCAGCTCTTCCGACGCGACCACCCCGACTACCCCGGTATGACCGTACTGAATACCATTTTGGGTGGCTTTTTCGGTAGTCGACTGATGCGCAATATCCGGGAAGATAAAGGCTATACCTACGGCATCGATAGCAGCATCGATTTTATGCGCCACGGTGGATTCCTCACCATCGCCGCAGATGTAGCTAACGAAAATTTATCCAAAGTCCGACAGGAAATCGCACTAGAAATAGAAAAACTTCAACAAGACCCAGTAAGCACCGCCGAACTAGACCTCGTGCGTGCCTACCTCCTAGGTAACTTGCTGGCAGAAGTGGATGGGCCCATGAATATCGCTGAACGCTACCAAACGATCCTGATCGAAAATAGCCAAACCGAACACTTCGATCAGCTCGTAGAAGAAGTGCGCAGCATCGATGCCCAACGGCTACAGCAGCTCGCTCAAACCTATCTACATCCTGATACCCGCTGGGAAGTAATCGTAGGCGGTGCCAAACTGCTAGAGGGGGCGAGGGTGTTGAAGGGATGAAGCCGCGGACTTCAATCACACTAAAACATTTTCAATAACTCCTTTGTATTCTTTTCAAATGCTTCGGCAGCGCTGCGCTCCTCCAGAGCTGCCAGCCCAAATCCATTGCGCGACTAGTATTTTGCTGGTTCGCTTCTTGTTCAAGTTTTTACTATTTCTGCATGTTCCGATATGTTTTTAGCCTCCTAGGGCTCACACTATTCTTGTTGGCTTGTAATACCAACAAAAACCTTGTTAAAGCCGACCTCCTAGAAGTGAGGCAATTAGACACCCTCGTTATCATGCCCCGCCCGGGTGATGACGACCCCATAGAAGAGTATACCGAAAGCGATGACTACCAGCTCCCTGTGTATCGCGCTGCCTATAACCGCACCCACGATTTGCTGCATACCATCCTACGGATACGGTTCGACTGGGAAAAGGAGCAGGTCATGGGCCAAGCAACGCTGGAACTAACCCCCCTGGCTTATCCCTCCGATCGGCTGCGCCTAGACGCCAAAGGCTTCGAGTTCAAAAGCATCCAACTCCTTCCCTCCAAGAAAGACCTCGCCTATACCTACGAAGGCGACAAGCAAGAAGTCTTCATTCAGCTCGACAAAACCTATCAACCTGGCGAAAAATACAGCCTGTTCATAGACTACGTCGCCACCCCCGAAGCCAGCGGCGGCAGCGCTGCCATCACCTCCGACAAAGGCCTCTTCTTTATCAACCCCCGCGGTGAAGAAGGCAACAAACCCCAGCAAATCTGGACGCAAGGCGAAACCGAAAACAATAGCCGCTGGTTCCCCACCATCGATAAGCCCAACGAGCGCTGTACCCAAGAAATGTACATCACCGTAGAAGATCGCTTCAAGACGCTCTCCAATGGCCTATTGCTCTCCTCCACCAAAAACAATGATGGCACCCGCACCGACTATTGGAAGATGGATCTACCCCACGCCCCCTACCTCTTTATGCTAGCCATCGGCGAGTTCAGCGTGATAGAAGACGAAAAATGGAATGGTATCCCCATAGATTATTACGTGGAAGAAAAATACGCTCCTTACGCCAAAGATATCTTCCCTTACACCCCGGAAATGCTGACTTTTTTCAGCGAACTAACTGGCGTAGCCTATCCTTGGGCAAAGTATAGCCAAGTGGTGGTGCGCGACTACGTCAGCGGGGCCATGGAAAATACCACTGGTGTTATCTTCGGTGAGTTTATGTACGGCGATGATCGCGAACTGATGGACGTGGACGTCAACGAAAAAATTGTAGCCCACGAGATGTTCCATCACTGGTTTGGCGACTACGTCACCTGCGAAAGCTGGTCGAACCTCACCCTCAACGAAGGCTTTGCCAACTACAGCGAATACCTCTGGATGGAGCAAAAACACGGCAGAGATGCCGCCGATGCCCACCTCCTCGAAGAATGGGATGGCTACTTCAGCGGTTTACAAAGAGGCGGCGAACCCCACGAATTGATCTGGACAGACTACGACGACAAGGAAGATATGTTCGATGCCCACAGCTATAACAAAGGCGGCTCGGTACTGCACATGCTGCGCTATTATCTGGGCGACGAGGTTTTCTTTCAAGCCATCAATCAATACCTCGTGAAAAATCAGTATAGCCCTGTGGAAGTGGAACAGCTCCGCCTAGCTTTTGAAGAAGCGAGCGGACAAGATCTCCACTGGTTTTTCAACCAATGGTTCCACAAAGCTGGCCACCCCCGCCTAGAGCTCACTTATGGCTACAGCCCCGAAACGCGCGAGGCTTTTATTGATGTAGCCCAAGTGCAAACCACCCGCTACAATGTACCCGCCATCTTCCAACTCCCGGTAGCCGTAGATGTCTATACCAATGGTTCGGTCATCCCCGAGCGCCACCAAGTCATGATCAATCAGCGCCAGCAGCGCTTCACTTTCCCCGCCCGCAACCAGCCCGATGTCATCATCTTCGATGCCGAGCATGTGTTGTTGGCGGAGGTCAAAGAGGAACGCAGCCCCGAAGAGCATGTTAGCCAATTCAAATACGGACAGCGGCTGCTGGATCGCATATTCCCGTTGAAATACACTGCTCTGCAAGGCGAAGAGGAAGCCCTGGCGGCCATACTGCCACAGGCTTTGGACGATAGCTTCCACGGCGTACGCCTCGCGGCTTTACAGGCACTGCCGGAAGAACTAGACGAAAATATACTGACTCGCCTCCGCCAGATCGCTGCGGAAGACCCCAATAGCGAAGTCCGCGTGGGTGCCCTCCTGACGCTATCGGCCAAGGAGGATAGCCAAGTCAAAGCCCTAGCCAAATCCGCCCTACAAGCGCGCTCTTATAATGTTGTGGGTGCCGGCCTCCAAGCCCTTTACGAAACAGCCCCCGAAGAAGCCTTGGAAGAAGCCCGCAAACTGGAAAGCGTGGACAACGACAACCTCCTAGCAGCCATCGGCGAGCTATACTCCAGCAGCGGCGACCTAAGCAAAATCCGCTTCTTCAACGAGAAAATGAGCAGCGTAGATAACTACGGCAGCCTCGGCTTCTTCTCTAATTTCGCCAAATTACTCGCTAGCGCGGATGAAGCTATCCAAAACGATAATATGGCAAAAATAATCGCCGTGGCCCAGCAAAAAAACAGCAGCCCTTGGCGGAAAATTGCCACCTACAAGGCTTATGCCGATATCCTCAAATCCCTGCGCCGCAGCATGGACGAAGAAAGCATCGCCAGTTCCAGCCGCCTGGCCAATATGACCGAACAGCTAAAAATTGCCCGCGAGCAAGAGCAAGTCGAACAAATCAAAGGCATCTTTATGCAGATTTTTGGGGAGTAGGAGATGGTTCACGCACATATGCGCCCCTTGGGCAGGAGCCATGCCCTTCTCAAAAGAGCCAGGCCATTACTTCCAAAAACCTTGCTCAAAAGAGTAAACCCGGCTCCCGCGTGAGCCAACAGCCGCTGCAAACGCTTCCAACCTATGTAAAGAAAATGGAAAAATCTATACATAGCTTCCAACCTATGTAAAGAAAATGGGAAAATCTATACATAGATGGCTGCCTTTGTAAAGAAAACGAGAAAATCTTTACACTATGGCTTCTTGGAAAATGGATAACTTGCCCTTAATGGTGGACTTGGAAAGCAAACAAGTCTTGAGAGCACTGCCTGCTGCCCACGCTGCTTTGGCAGAGTTAAAGGGTATTGCTTCCTCTATCCCTAATCAAGAAATATTGATCAATACGCTTGGTCTTCAGGAGGCCAAAGACAGCTCGGCAATAGAAAATATTATCACCACTCACGATGAGTTATACCGGTCTGCGCTCAATTTAGCTACCTTCAAATCACTAGAAGCCAAAGAGGTTCAGAACTACATAGCAGCGCTCAAAAGAGGATTTGAGCTTGTCAAAAAAGATAAACTACTTACCGTCCGAACTATTCTAGCGATACAGGAAGTTTTGGAGCAAAATAGTGCGGGGTTTCGGAAGTTGCCTGGTACTGCATTGAAAAATGCAGTACCAAGAGAAACCGTTTATACTCCTCCTCAAGACTATCAAGAAGTGGTGAGCCTCATGTCAAACCTTGAAAAATATATCAATGACCATGAAATGGAGGACTACGATCCTTTGATTAAAATGGCTATCATCCACTTTCAATTTGAGAGCATCCATCCTTTTTATGATGGCAACGGAAGGACAGGGCGTATTATCAATATATTGTACCTCATCCTCACGAGTTTACAAGATTTACCTATTCTGTATCTCAGTAGCTATATCATTCGCAATAAGCCCAATTATTACAGACTTTTACAAACCGTAAGAGATGAAGACAGGTGGGAAGAATGGGTACTGTTTATGATAAGAGGTGTTGAGGAAACGGCTAGGCAAACGATTCGTTTAGTGATAGGGGTTAAACAACTCATGAACAGTTTCAAACATCAACTGAGAGCGGAGTACAAATTTTACAGCCAAGATTTACTCAATAACTTATTCAAACATCCCTACACCAAAATTGAGTTCTTAGCTGACGATCTTGGTGTTTCTAGGCTCACGGCTGCCAATTATTTAAATAAGCTGGCAGAAGATGGAATGCTCGAAAAACAAAAACTAGGTAACAGTAATTACTATATCAACACTAGGCTTTTTAGCTTACTCACCACCCGAAATTAAAAAAGGGAAGCGCCACTGGCGCTTCCCTTTTTTATGCTTAGTCCTCTCGGCTATATTTTTCTCGGAATTTCCGATTGAGGTAGGATTGCTTGTTGTCTAAGTCCACTTTTCGGCCATCTAGGAAGGCGTGTTCTACGTTGCTGTGGCGCATATCCAGCAAGTCGCCGGCAACGATGAGGAGGGTGGCGGATTTGCCGGCTTCGAGGCTGCCGTAGGTTTTATCTAGGCCGGTGAGACGGGCGGCGTCGAGGGTGATGGCTTGAATGGCTTTTTCATAATCCAGGCCATAGGCGACGGCAGTGCCTGCCACGAAGGGGAGGTTGCGCTGCTCCCAGTAGCCACCGTGGCTAATGACGAAGGACACGCCGGCTGCTGCTAGCAAAGCAGGGGCTTTGAAGGGCTGGTCGATGTCCTCATCTTCGCCGCTGGGTAGGGCTTGGGTGGAGCCGAGTACCACGGTCACTTGCTCCTGCTTAAGGTAGTCGCTAATGAGGTGAGCTTCCGCACCGCCCACAACAACGGGGGTGAGGCCGTGCTCTTTGGCCAGCAAGATGGCGGCTTGAATATCGCGGGCTTCGTCCACATGGAAGTAGGCCTTGGTTTTGCCCGTAAACAGATCGCACATAGCGGCTAGTTTGAGCTGGGTTACACCACTGCGGCCTTCCGAGCAGTAGGCTTTAGCCTGGCGGAGGAAGAGCTGGAGTTCTTCTATCTGCTGGCCGTAGTTTTCGTTCACACGCATGGTGCCCGTCCACCAGCTATAGCGCTGCCGCCAGGGCCAGTTGAAGTGTAGCCCCTCGTCTTCGGCTCTTACGGCGTCTTCGAAGTTCCAGGCATCGAGTTGCATCACGCTGCTTTTGCCGCTGATCATGCCGCCAGTGGGTACGGTTTGGGCGAGCAATACCCCTCGGCTGCGCACGGTAGGGATGATCTGGCTGTCCGTATTGTAAGCGATCATGGCTCGCACATTGGGATTGAAACGGCCTACTTCACTACCGTCTCTGGTGGAGCGGACAGCCCCAATTTCTGTTAGACCCAGCCCCGTATTGAGGGCTATCAGGCCGGGATAAACATGCTTGCCTTCCGCATCTATCACGGTATAATCGGGGAAAGCACGCTTGGTGGGGCCGCTGACACTTTCTATTTTCCCATTAGAGAAAAGCACTTGGCCGCGCTCTATTACTTGGCCATTACCGATGTGTACAGTGGCGTTGAGGATAGCGATTTTTTCGGATTGCTCGGGCCTTGGTACCGGGTTTTGGGCGAGCAAAGTACTGAAAAGAATCAGGGAAAACGCCAGTAAAAGCTGGCGGGGGATATTTATATGTAAAGACTTCATTGGAGTCGTTTTTATGGTTGTTTACTGAAAGTTGGTGGTCAAAACATGGCTCAAAATGAGTGGCATGGCTCCTGCACTTGCCTGCAAGCCCGCCGAAACGCCCGTATGGGTATTGGGTGCCCGTTTTATTAGGGCGTGAGTCATCCTCCAAACATTTCCTCTGCGAGCCATTAGTATGCTCAAGAGAAGGTGATTAATGGTGGTTGTGGCCATCGTGATTCTCTTGATGATCTAGCGTATCGCAATGCAGGTAGCGCTTGGGTTGGCCTTTGGCGGGCTGGGTAGCGGCACCACTTTCCTTGGCATCCAGCGATTTTTGGATCAGGGCATTGCGCTCTTGTTGGAGGGCATTGCGCAGTTCCTCGTCTCGCTCGCGGCTGTAGTATTCTATGCCATCTACAAAAGTATTTTCGGCAATGGCATAGATGCTCAGCGGGTGGTCGCTCCAGAGCACGAGATCGGCATCTTTCCCCATTTTTACGCTGCCTACTTTGTGGTCGATGTGCAACAATTTGGCGGGGTTAAGGGTGACGAACTTG
The DNA here is from genome assembly GCA_036835305.1 of Lewinella sp. GTDB lineage: Bacteria > Bacteroidota > Bacteroidia > Chitinophagales > Saprospiraceae > Neolewinella. The sequence continues at coordinate 511 of DAITME010000002.1, read as the reverse complement.
AGGGCATCTTCCTCTGATACGCCTCCGAAGAGGACCGTTTTACCTGCTTCCTGGTTGAGGCGGCGCGCCATCTCCGCGTCATCGCTGTTGATGGCTACCACCACGCCCTGCTCGTGCATGATGGAAGCATTGTAGGGGATGGCTTCCACCACTTCGTATTTGTAGGCCCACCAATCGGAGAAAGTGGAGCCGCCGGCGCCGTGGGCTGCCATTTTATCCGCCACTTTGTAGCCTTCCAGGATGTGGGTGAAGGTGTTGACGGTGAAGTTGTGGCGCTCGGCTACTTTCATGAGCATATTGATTTCCCCTTGCTGGTAGCTGTGGCAAGAGATGAAACGTTCGGCATTGAGAATTTCCAGCAGGGCTTCCAGCTCGAGGTCTTTGCGGAAATTGCTGCTGCCTTCGGCTTTTTCGGCTTCGTACTCGCGGGCGCGGGTGAAATAATTCTCGAAGACTTGCTCTACGCCCATCCGCGTTTGTGGGTAGCGGATGACTTGCTCGTCGCCCCAAT
>DAITME010000001.1:0-165575 GCA_036835305.1 Lewinella sp. | reverse complement strand
GATACCTTAGAGACGTACCAATGCTACGATACCTTAGAGACGTACCAATGCTACGTCTCTACCCGCCTAATACCATTCCAACAACATGAAATACCGCCAGCTATTCCGCTTTTTTGCCTTGAGCAGCATTTCTTCCGTTGCGTCTATGATGCCTATTAGCCTGGGGTTGTTTTTTTGTTCTACGGATTTATCCACATAGGTTTTGCGGTCGATGGCTTGGCTGCTGGGGTTGAAATAATCCTTGCTCCAGAAACGCGGCCCGGGATTGGTTTGTATATTTTTTAGCCGAAACTGAAACCATTCGCGCTCATCAGCAATTTGAACAATCAAACCCGGCAAGCCACAAAATACGTAAGGCCCATCCGAAATGGGAACTTCCGGCGCATACCAAGCCGTGTAGTGCCGCCCGCCATAGGTGGTGGTGGCCTGATAACACAGCAGCCCAGCTATCGTATCTTGGGCATTCGTGAGCTGCCAATCGAAATCGAGGCTTTCCTCCAGATGCTGGGGCGGGAAGGAGAAAAGGCGTTCAATCATCCCGCGCTGAGCAGTAAAATCTTTTTTTATTTTCAGAATGGCATACTCAGGTTTTTTATGCTGCCTTTGATAGGCTCCAAGCGCATCGAAAGCTGCTTGAACATCCTCTTGTTCCGTCGGATTGACAAACTGTGGGTTCGCCAAATTGAATTCCATGTACATAGAGTCGTTGTACTGCCTGCTCTCAGCGTGGAAACGAGCTTCCTCCCCATACCGGATCAGTCTAAATGCTTCTGGGCGAACGAAGGTTTCGGCTACCGTATCCCGAATATATTTAAAATCGTAGGTAATTTCATAGGTCGGCTCAATAATGGATTGGGCCGAAAGCGGTACACAAAGAGACGGGCTTCCCAATAAAGCTAACGAAATCAAAAAAAGGAAGCGAATTGATTTTTTCATAACCTTGAATGATAAAGGGCTTACCATCCAAAACGGATGGTAAGCACCAGATGGTTTTACTCTTCGCCGGGGGGATCTTCTTCCTCTCCACAAGCTTGGCCACAAATATAGTAGTACCATTCCATTGGAGTGCCATGCGAACCCCCATCGCAGTATTGTGTTTTGACAGTTCGGCATGAGCATTGTAGGGTAGCAATAAAACACGCCAAAGGTGCCATCCCTTCTACCTGCTCTGCAAGGAGTTCTGGATTTTCGGGGGTGGAAATAAATGATTCTCTATCGACTCCTTTGGTTTCGACAGGCGCAAACCCATCAGTGGCAAAGAGCGGCATACTGAGCATAAGCCTAAAAATAGAAAAAGGAGCTGTTTCATAATTACTCACTTTTAAAAAGGTTAAAGAATGCGCTATCAGTGTCTATGTGGCCACAATAGTAAGTCAATAGCGTAAATATCGAAACACCCCCCCCGGGCTACATTTCAAAATAATATAGTTTATATGATGGCAATTTGACAAATTCGTATTTTCCGCATTTATGATTAGCCTGCTTCCATAATCGAAGCTTTTTAGATTGCTTAACACAGGTTAATGCAACGTTTTCTGCGATTAGAGACGTAGCAATGCTACGTCTCTACCTTAGCACCTGCCAACTTTAGCACCCCATCTAAAACCGCCGCTTCCGCTTCAAAAAAGCATGGCGCTGCCCTTTGGTTTTTTCGGTAGCGATATAGAAGTAGCGATCGTTGTAGTAATCGATGGATTCAAATTGCTTAGGCCAGCCCCAACTGGTGTTGCGCCGTTTTTGTTGGCCTTGGAAGAAGCGGCCTTCAGGGAAATTTTTAAGCAAAATATGCGAGCTAGCCGTGGCGGGAAAGAAGCCCAGCACCCGCTTGTAGTTGTAAGCCACCAGCAGCAGTTCGCCGCGCGCCTCGTCCAGCGCAGCCCCCGTGATGACGCGGCGGGGCAGATAGAGACTATCGATCAAAACGGCTTCTTGAACCCGAGCCGTGTCGTAGAGGCGGTAGTGGTAGCTCCAGTATTGTTTGCGCTGTCCGGCCATCGCTTTGGTAAAGAGATGGAGGTAGCCATTTTGCCAGACCATGGCTTCGCAATCATGGTTGCCAGGTGTGTTGCGGCCTCGGCCATCTTGGTGGGGGTAGGTAAAAGTGAGCGTGTCCACCGCTTGGGTTGGGGGGTAGTAGCGATAGATGGTATGTGTTTTTCGGCGGCCAGCATTGTTCCCGAAGTCGCCTAGAAAAATATGCCCCTCGTCGTTTTTGCAGATGTCTTCCCAGTCGCTGGCTTCGGCCGCAAGGCTTTGCGCTTGCACTTGTGGGTTTTTCTGGAAGCTGACGGTATAGAGCATCGGCCCATCGCCACTATCGTTGTGGGCTAGAAAATGGCTGCGGTCTTCGCTGAACACCAAGCCCGAAATCTCCATCAACTCATTTGGTAAGCTAATTTTTTTCGGCGGGGAGCTCGCACAGCCCCAGCAGCTCAGAAGCAGCAGTAAAAAAGGAAAATTGAAAAGCAATCGGGGCATGAAGCAGGGTAATTTTGGCTGTTTGCCGAAGAAAATTCACTAAGGCGATGCTAATGTAGGAAGTTTGGGGACGACCAACAAAAAAAAGCTATATTTACCCCCATGAAAAACTTGCTACTCCTTTGCTTTCTGGTATTGCCCTTCCTGCTGCAAGCCCAAGAAAAAACTGCTTTGTTTCAACATTTTGAGGCCATCAAGCCCCGCAACATCGGCCCAGCAGGCATGAGCGGACGGATCACCGCCATTGACGTGAACCCCCAAGATAAAGACATTATCTTCGCTGGCTCCGCTTCGGGCGGACTGTGGCGCTCTAAAAATGGTGGCATCAGCTGGCAGCCTATTTTTGATGACCAATCCACTTCGTCCATCGGGGCAGTAGCCGTTCACGATGCCAACCCCAGCATTGTTTGGGTGGGCACCGGCGAGGGCAATCCCCGCAACTCGGCCAACTACGGCAACGGCATCTATCGCAGCCTCGATGGCGGCGATACCTGGCAGCACATGGGCCTGGAAAAAACCAAGGCTATTCATCGGGTTGTCCTTCACCCCAGCAACCCCGACATTGTCTATGCTGGGGCTTTCGGCGATATGTGGGGCCCTAGCGAAGACCGCGGCGTTTACAAAAGCAGCAACGGTGGGCAAAGCTGGGAAAAAGTCCTCTTCGTGGATAGTTCCTCTGGCATTGCTGATCTAGTCATGGATCCGAGCAACCCCAATAAATTGATCGCTGCCTCTTGGACGAACGATCGCGACCCTTGGTTTTTTAACTCTGGTGGCCCAGGCTCCGGCATCTGGATAACCCATGATGGTGGCAAGAACTGGGAACGCCGAACTGCCAAAGACGGCCTTCCTAAAGGCGATCTGGGCCGCATTGGCCTAGCTATTGCCGCCAGCCGACCCGATATTGTGTATGCCCTTGTCGAGGCCAAGGAAAATGGCCTGTACAAAAGTACCGATGGCGGCAAAAAATGGACCTTGGTCAGCACTAAAAATATCGGCGACCGGCCTTTTTATTACTCCGAAATTTACGTCGATCCGCAGAATGAGAACCGGCTGTTCAACGTCTATACCTATGTAAGCAGAAGCGAGGATGGCGGCAAATCCTTCAGCTCCATTGCCGACTACGGCAACAATGTCCACCCCGATCACCATGCTTTCTGGATTGACCCCGACAACCCCCAATTTATCATAGACGGCAACGATGGTGGACTGAATATTTCCCGCGATGGCGGCGATACCTGGCGCTTCGCGCTCAACCTACCCGTGGGGCAGTTTTATCATGTTAACTACGATATGGACATCCCCTACAACATTGGCGGCGGCATGCAAGACAATGGGTCTTGGGTAGGCCCCGCTTATGCTTGGAAAGCTGGCGGCATTACCGTGGCCGATTGGCAGGAAGTCCGCTTCGGCGATGGCTTCGATCTGATGTTCAAGCCCGACAACAACCGCTATATCTACGCTGCTAGCCAAGGTGGTAGCGTCGGCTATGTTGATAGAGCAACTGGCGCTACTCAGTTTATCAAACCTGTTCATCCCGAAGGGGAGTTCCTGCGCTACAACTGGAATGCCCCTATGGCCCAAAGCCCCTTCGACCCCTGCACCATCTACTACGGCAGCCAATACCTCCATAAGAGTACCGACTGCGGCCAAAACTGGACCATTATCAGCCCCGACCTTACTACCAACGACCCCGAAAAACAAAAGCAAGCCAGCAGCGGCGGCCTCACCATTGATGCCACCCAAGCTGAAAACCACACTACCCTGCTAACGATCAACCCAGATCCTGCCGACCCACAAACCATCTGGGTAGGTACCGACGATGGACAGTTGCAACTCACTCGCGATGGCGGCAAAAGCTGGACGAACCTATCTGCCAAGCTCAAAGGCCCGGCGGCCAATAGCTGGATTCCCTACATCGAAGTTTCGGCCATCAATAAAGGCGAGGTTTTTGTGATTGTCAACGACTACCGCCGCAGCGATTTCGCCCCCTACGTCTTCCACACCAAAGACTATGGCAGCACCTGGAGCCGCATCGAAAGCAATGCCCAAGGCCATACCATGTGTATCGTACAGGATCCCATTCAGGAAAATCACCTTTGGTTGGGTACCGACCAAGGCCTTTTCTACAGCTACAACTACGGCAAAGCATGGCATAAATATGATCAAGGCTTCCCCACCGTGCCCATCCGCGATCTGAAAATTCACCCCCGCGAACACGACCTGATCATCGCTACCTTCGGGCGCGCTTTCTGGATTTTAGACGATCTGCGCCCCTTCCGCAGCCTGGCACAAACAGAGGCAAAAGTGCTGCAAGATAGCTTCCACCTCTTCCCTGCGCCCGATGCTTATCTGGCCGACTGGAAATCCTACCAAGGCATCCGCTTCGTAGCCCAAGGCGATTTTGCCGGCGATAACCGAGGCCGAGGCGCTGCTTTCACCTATTGGCTGCAAGCCCCCAAGGAAGAAGATGCCCTAGCCGAGAAACCCAAGGAAAAGGTGACCATACAAATCGTTGATACCAAAGGCGATACCATCCGAACCTACACTGAGAAACCGCGATGGGGAATGAACCGCAGCGCTTGGAATATGCGCCAGGACGGCATCAACTACCCTAGCCGCCGCGAGCAAAAAGAAGATGCCGATAAGCCTGCAGGTAGCACCGTTGTGCCCGGTACCTACCGCTTGGTTGCCACTTACAAAGGCAAATCGGCCAGTACTTTGCTGACTGTACACCCCGACCCTCGCCGACCCCATACCGCCGGCATGTACGATCAGCGAATTGCCTACGAAGCCGACTACAACAAGAGCGTAACGCAAGTAAACCAAGCATGGGGAAAACTCCAAGAAGCCCGCAAGAGCATTGGCCGCGTAAAAGGTATCACCACCCATGCTGAAGCTGCCGTGAAGGATAGTCTCACCAAACAAAGCAAAATACTGCTCGATAGCATCGCCAGCCTTGAGGAAATCCTCATGGAAGCCGCCGACCTAAAAGGCATACAGCGCAACCCCACCAACCTCAGCGCCAAGATGAGCCAAGCCCGCAGCTACATCGGGCAAATCGAAGGCGCCCCCTCCCAAATGGCCAAATTCAGCTTGACCCACTTCCAAGAAGCTGCTACTGCGTTTGTGGAAGCCGTCAACACCTTTTTGCGCACCGATCTCGCCCAATTCCAGCAAAGTGTGGAAGCCGCCAAACTGCCTTTGTTCGGCGATCTGAAGCCCGTAGAGGAGTAAGGTGGCTTCAGGCCTTTGGTGCTCGCCCAAGGCTCTGAACCAAACGAGCAGGCTGGGCGTTTCGCACTGTGAATGTGTGTCTAGGACTGCTGTGCCTATGCGCTCATTGCTCACGCAGGAGCAGTGTCCTCTATGGGAGCAAAGCTTGATAGAAAAGCAGGCTTCGAGCAAAACACAAGCCTTGAAATTTCAAAAACAATGAAAACAACCGTTCCTTTCACTTTGCTATTCCTCCTCGGAATGCTCTATTCCGTTTCCGGCTTCGGTCAAGCGAAAAAGTTTTATATCGACCAGAAAGGAGCGATTAAAGACGAACAAAGCTACAACGAAGCAAAAGAAAAGTCTTTGACGACCATGAGGGCCGTTGTTTCCAAGTCCATGGGGCTTTATGAAGAACTCAACGAGGAGTCTAACAGAAATGACTCAATCATTATTTCCTACAAATGGCATTTCACAGACGATGTCGCCAAGACACAGTTGGAGATCGAGCAAAAAAAGGCCTTGATCGGGACGGCCTACCCCTTAGAAGGCGTCGAAACGCTCGACGGGAAACCAATGCACCTAGATAGCTTGAAAGGCAAACCGACCCTCATCAATATGTGGTTCACTTCCTGTGCGCCCTGTATCGAAGAAATGCCCGTCCTCAACAAGATGAAAGCCGAATACAGCGACCGCTTCAATTTCCTAGCCATCACCTTCGAATCCGAAGCACGGGTCAAGAAGTTTCTAAAAAAATTCGACTTTGACTTCGATCACATCGTCAACTCAAAACAACTCACCACCGATATGGGATTCCAAGGCTTCCCAGTGAATCTATTCCTAGATAAAGACGGCATCATCCGAGTCATGGAGGGCAACATCCCCTACGAAAAAAACGAGGAGGGAGAACTCGAAATGTCCAGCGGCCAATCCTTCCTAGATATCTTGGAGGGGTTGCGGTAGTGGGGGTGGCGCTCTAAAGCTGCTCATTAGGACGGATAATCGCATAAGAACAATTAAAAAGCAAAGCACAATGCTGTCTAAAAAAGCAAAATATGCCATCAACGCACTTGTTTTTATTGCCAAGAACAAGCCCGAACAACCTATTCCCGTCAGTAGGATTTCGGAGGAACGAAACATACCGCTGAAATTCCTTGAATCTATACTAACCGAACTCAAAAACGCCAGAGTACTGAATAGCAAAAAAGGGAAGTATGGAGGCTACTACCTAAACGGTACACCAGAAGAAATTAATATGGCAAAAGTAATGAGACTCTTAGATGGCCCCATAGCCTTACTACCTTGTGTATCTGAAAATTTTTATGCGCGTTGTGAAGAATGTACCAGCGAGGAATCCTGTGGAATACGCCAAGTGGCAATGGAGATTCGTTACGAAACCGTAAAGCGCCTGAAAGAGGCTACCTTGGCAGACATCATTGAACGGGAGAAGAAGCTTAAGGAGTAGATTTTTTTTGATTTTATATCCTACTTATTTGGTAGTTTATATAGGAGTTGTATCTTTGTCCAATAAACCTACTAAGCCTATCTATTTAGTAGGATAATACTTCAAAAATCGCAGACATGATCAGATATTTATCACTCATTGGGCTTTTTTTGCTCATCACCAGCCTAGAGGCAATAGCACAAACGACTATTTCAGGAAGCGTCGTTGATGCAAAAACTACCGAGTCGCTTATTGGCGCAACTGTTTTCGTAAAAGGGACAGAAATCGGCACTACCACCAACTTTGATGGAGAATTTTCGCTTGACTATAGTGGCAGGTTTCCCATTACCTTAGTCTTTAGCTACGTTAGCTACGAGTCTAAAGAAGTGGAACTTAGCGGTAATCAAAGGCTGGAAGTGTATCTAACACCTTCGGCTTCTTCACTGAGTGAAGTAACGGTTACTGCAAGGCGGAGAAGTGAGGAAGTGCAGGAAATCCCTATTCCCATAGCTGTTATTGGAGCGAGGGAACTAGACAACTCCACTTCTTTCAACGTAAACAGAGTAAAAGAATTAGTGCCTTCCGTACAACTGTATTCCTCCAACCCAAGAAACACAACACTAAACATCCGTGGTATTGGTTCCACCTTTGGTTTGACTAATGACGGAATTGACCCTGGGGTGGGTTTCTATGTAGATGGGGTTTACTATGCGCATCCTGCTGCAACAACACTTGACTTCGTCGACGTCGAGCAGATTGAGGTACTAAGGGGGCCACAGGGAACACTTTTTGGGAAAAACACCACCGCAGGCACATTTAATATTACCAGCAGAAAACCAACCTTTATTAGTACTGGAATTTTTGAGCAATCCTTTGGAAATTTTGGGTTCATTCAAACCAAAGGTTCGGTCTCTGGCTCATTGGTGAAAGACAAACTTGCCGCCAGATTGTCTTTTTCGGGAACGCAAAGAGACGGAACCATTTACAATGTTGCCACCGAAGCTTATACCAACACCTTAAATAATCAAGGTGTAAGAGGCCAGTTGCTTTACTTACCGCAAGACAAAATCAGCATCACATTCGCAGGAGATTATACCCGCCAGCGGCCAGATGGCTATGCGCAAGTTTATGCGGTAACAGCACCAACACAACGAGCTGATTTCCGACAATTTGAGAACATCATAGCTGACCTAAATTACGATCTGCCCAGCCGCAATCCGTTTGATAGGCTTATTGACCACAACACGCCCTGGCGTTCTAATCAAGACATGGGTGGTGTATCTCTAAACGCTGATTTCGAAATCGGGAAAGGTACTTTGACCTCTACAACGGCTTGGCGTACGTGGAAATAGGGACCATCTAATGATCGGGACTTTACCGGATTATCGGCCATCGCCAAATCACAGGCACCATCTATTCATCATCAGTGGTCACAAGAACTTCGCTACTCCGGAGACATTAGCGATAAGCTGATTGGAACAATTGGCTTGTTTGGGTTTTATCAAAAACTCGATCCAGATGGCGCACACACCTTGGAGGCAGGAAGCGACCAGTGGCGATTTGTGCAAAACAACCAAAACCCGCTGTGGGAAACGCCTGGTTTATTGGAAGGGCTAACCCAAGAAACCAGACCTAGTTTCAGAAACTTTAGCGGTGCATTATTCAGTCAATTAGACTGGAAAATAACCGATAAACTCATTCTAACACCAGGTTTTCGATTGAACTATGACCAAAAAGAAGTTGACTTTAAACGAACAGTTATAGGCGGTCTACAAACCGAAGACCCCGATCTAATTGCGCTGCAAAGACGTGTTTTTACCCCTCTTGCCTTCCAAGTGGATGTTAGCGATTGGAATGTATCAGGGCAGCTTGGTTTGAGGTATGCTTTCGGCAACAGGCTCATGGCCTACGCCAATTATTCTTCTGGGTTCAAACCTGTTGGTTTGAATTTGGGTGGAATACCAACAGAAAACGGTGAGCCATTATTGGATTTAGCGGTCATCAGACCTGAACGCGTAAATCATTATGAAATTGGTGTAAAAACAAGACCAATAAAAAACAGTACACTCAATTTGACCTTTTTCAATACCGATATTTTCGACTACCAGACAACCGTTCGCTCGGCCGAGATTGGCGTAGTAAGAGGCTACTTAGCCAATGCCGAACAAGTAAATGCTAGAGGAACTGAACTAGAAGTAAACTACAATTCTGATCATTTCAGGTTCAACACCTCCGTCAGCTATACAGATGCCAAATATGTGAAGTTCACTAATGCTCCAGTGCCTCTAGAGGAAACTGGAAGCGGTGGAAACGAACTAAAGGATATTTCAGGCGGAGAATTGCCAGGCATTTCCAAATGGTCGTTTACTACTGGTTTAGAAGCCTTTACAAAAGGGAATCTACTAGGCCAAGAAGGCCAACTATTTATTGGTTCCGATCTCTTCTATCGCTCCTCCTTTTCTTCCAATCCTACTCCTTCTCAGTTCTTGAATATAGACGGTTATTCCTTAGTAAATGCCCGACTTGGGTTCAGAACAACTGAGGGCGTTACCATTTATGTATGGAGCAGAAACCTGACAAATACCGACTACTTTGAACAGCTCTTGGCAGCAGGTGGTAATGCAGGGCATTTCGCAGGCGTACTTGGAGACCCAAGAACTTATGGAATTACCTTGAGATACAACTTTTAACAAACCAAAAGTACAGTCAAATAGTTCGCGCAAGTAAGCCGTATTGGAGGTTAGGAGACTCGGGGCCCAACTCCAATGCAAAAACTTCAGAAATACCTCTTAACTTCTGCTGGGACTCGGATCGGGCTAAGAGGATAAGATTCTCTTAGCCCGCTAGCCTCAAGAAGCTTGCATCACTAAACCTGAAAGACCGGCACAACCAGAGGAGAAATTAGGAAAAGGAGGTAAAGGTGAAACTATTTTAGCAGGTGTAATAGGCTGGTGTAGCATGGAAGAAAATAGCATCACTACTTTTATAATAACTTGACTTATGTCTCAATTATTTTCGGAATTAACTATCCCATTTCTTTTAGCGATGTTCCTGGCCGTGAATATGGGTGGAAGCGGAACGGCACCAGCCTTTTCCGCAGCTTACGGCGCGAATGTTTTGAGGCGAACCCTTATCCCAGGACTCTTTGGAACGATGGTACTCATAGGAGCCTTGATTGCCGGCAAAGAAGTTTCTCTAACCCTTGGAAACGGGCTTTTAGACCACTCCTTTTTTACTCCTCTAAATACGTCCATTGTATTATTCTCCATCGGATTATCACTTCTTATTGCCAACTTGATAGGTGTTCCACAATCTACCAGCCAAGCAACCGTCCTTTCGATAGCCGGGGCTGCTACAGCACTTGATAGCCTAAATACGCGCAAACTTTTCTATGAAATTATCCCAACTTGGATCATTTTGCCAATCGTTGCTTTTCTCATCACGTTGGGCCTTTCAAAATATCTTTTTCCCTTGCTCAAAGATAAATTTTTTACTGCCAATTACTCACACTTGAACCAACACAAAGGGCTAAAAGTGATTTTGATCTTGTCTTCGCTCTACGTTGCCTTCTCGATTGGTGCAAATAATGTAGCCAATGCAGCTGCCCCCATTGCATCATTAACCGCTAACGAAATTGGGGAAGAGGCCATTCAAAATTTCTCACCCATTATCATTCTATCTGTTCTGATTGTAGCGCCCTGCTTTGCGATTGGTAGTTCCCTTCTCGGGCACAAAGTGACTGAAAGCACAGGGAAGCAAATTGTGGAAATATCGCCACCTTACGCCACCATTATCGCTGTGATCACGGCAAGCCTTCTCTTGTATGCTTCTATTACAAGAGGTATTCCAAGCTCCCTAGTACAATTAAACTGCGCAGCTTTTATTGCGCTAAGCATTAGCAAGAACGGACGTAAGAACACATTTAACAACAAGACTGTAAAACGATTTTTCATCGTTTGGGGAGTAGCTCCCATTTTTGCTTTTATTTTGACGTTCGTGTTGATAACCTTATTGAAATAGAAGAGAACTACACATAGTTTAGTGGGAAGTACCTCCCCCCCCTCCCCAACCAAACATCACCACCCGATAGGGTTTGGCTGTGTGGGGGCAAGCACTTGCCCTACAACATATTGCCCAATTACAGCAGCAGATTTCAGGTTTTACGGATACTTTTGTCTTCGGCGAGTTCGCGCTATCGTATTCTACGACTAGGGTGTTGGGTAGCCGGGTCTAGATTTCTATACCCTTTTCGTCGAAATGGGGAGACGTGCCGCTTATCGCTTTAGTGCTCGGGATCTGGCACCCACACTACAATATGGGTGCGGCAGTACGCACTCGTTGGCGCTCGCTCAGACACAGACGCACCCGGCGGGAACTATCAGCAGGAGCCGTGTCCTATGCTTAGAGCAGGGCTTGAACTTTGTGTTTACTATTCCGAGAGCGAAGCGGTACCAGCAAAGCCCGAGCCATCAACGCTTGGGCGTAGTCAACACCGCTGTCCATGTGTTTTCCTCACTGCGAAGTGGCTGCGAAGGCGCCTCTTACGAGGGGTGCACAGCAAGCGAACAGACTAAAAAGCGTTAAGCCTTTGGTGGTCTGGCAATAAAATACCTAACTTCGCGGTCTATATCAACATTATGGGTAAGTTAAACAAAGTACACAACGCCATTGGTTGGCTTGTTTTTGCTGTCGCAGCGATCGTCTATTTTTTCTCTGCTGAGCGAACGGGAAGTCTTTGGGACTGTGGGGAATTTATCCTCGGTGCCTACAAACTGCAAGTCGTTCACCCGCCCGGTGCGCCGATGTTCTTGCTCATAGGGCGCATCTTCACATGGATAGCCGAGCTTTTCAGTAGCAACCCAGAAGATATTGCCTTTGCAGTCAACCTCATGAGCGGTCTTTGTACCGCTGCTGCTGCTGCTTTCATCGCTTGGGTGACGATCCGGCTATCGAAGCTGGCACTAGTGGGTCGGGATGAAGAAGTTGAGCTAGAAGCAGGCCAGAATATGGCTTTGGCAGGAGCGGGCTTGGTAGCAGGTTTAGCTACGGCTTTCTCTACTTCTATCTGGTTTTCGGCCGTAGAGGGCGAGGTGTATGCCATGTCGCTTTTCTTTACCTGCCTTACGCTGTGGGCCATGATCAAGTGGTACACTTTGCCCGATACGCCTAGGGCCGATCGCTGGCTGATTTTCACCATTTTTGCCGCTAGTTTGGCGATGGGTGTTCACTTGCTGAGCATTCTGACCTTACCGGCGATGGCTATTTTCTACTACTTCAAGAAGTGGGAAGGCCGCACCAATTTCAAGGGGGTGGTACTATCGGTTATTGCAGGTGTGGGCGTCATCGTGTTCATACAGACCTTCGTCATCGTGGGTATTCCCAAGCTATGGGCTCTTTTCGAGATACCTATGGTCAATTCTTTTGGATTGCCTGTGCATAGTGGGATTGTTCCCACACTGGCCTTAGTGGTGGGCCTGATTTACGCAGGTTTGCGCTGGGCCGAGAAAAAGCAAAGTGCCGCTTGGCAGCAGCTTTTTGTGGGTATTGCCATGACGGTTATCGCCTACAGCACCGTAGGCGTGGTGGTTATTCGTGCCTCTGCTAAGCCGCCAGTGAACATGAACAACCCAGATAATGTCACCAGCCTCATACCTTACCTCAATCGCGAGCAATACGGCGAGCGTAGCCTCCTGTATGGCCACAACTTCGATGCGCAGGTTATTGCTACCGACGTGGAAGACCGCTATGGCCTTGTGGGGGATCGCTATGAATACACCAACTACAAAATAACCCCACAGTACCAAGCCAATAAAATGGGGCTATTTCCTCGCATGAGCGACGGTAGCCAAGGCCGCCCAGCCCTCTACAAACAGTGGATTGGGCTAGATCCTTCCAAGCCGCTGCCGCCGGGAAGGCCTAACTTTGCCGATAACCTCAAGTTCCTCTGGCGCTACCAGCTCGGGCAGATGTATTGGCGCTACTTTATGTGGAACTTTGCCGGCCGCCAAAACGGCGACCAAGGCTACTATAGCTGGGATAAATCCAGCGGAAACTGGATAAGTGGTATCTCTTTCCTCGACAACGCCCGCTTGGGAAACCAGCGCGAGCTACCCGATTTCGCAAAAAATGATCCCTCGAGGAATACCTACTATTTATTGCCATTCTTGTTTGGTATCCTTGGCCTAATCTGGCACTATCGCCGCCGACCGAATGAGTTTCTGGGGCTGCTGGGGCTTTTTGTCATCACGGGTATTGGCATCATCATTTACACCAACCAACCGCCCAACGAACCCCGCGAGCGCGATTATGTACTGGTAGGCTCCTTCTTCACTTTCTGTATCTGGATGGGCATGGCCGTGCCAGCTATTTATAGCCTGTTGAAAGACAAAGTGAATATCTCTGGCGCAGCTCCCGCGCTTGGCATCGCTGCAATAGTGCTTTTGGCTCCCGTCTTGATGGGCACACAGAACTTCGATGACCACAGCCGGAGGTTGCACAAAGGCTCGCGGGACTATGCCGCCAACTTCCTCCATTCCGTAGATGAAAATGCCATTATCTTTACCTATGGCGATAACGATACCTACCCGCTATGGTATGCACAAGAGGTGGAAAATATCCGCCGAGATGTACGCGTAGTCAACCTTAGCCTCATCGCTGTGGATTGGTATATCGACCTGCTTCGCCGCAAAGTCAACGATAGCCCGGCCATTAATCTCACCCTCACGGAGGATATGATGCGAGGCAAAAAGCGCAACCAAATTCCGCGCTTCGATCGCAGTGCCCCCGAAGGCCGGCCTTGTAGTCAGGATCGCCAAATTACTCTCGAGCAGCTCGTTGTTCAGCTGGCCGACGATAAGCCTCTGCCCCTACAAGGCGGTGGCCGCTTGGATACTTACTACAACAGCTGTAATGTGGTGCTGGAAGTCAATGAAGCCCGCGCCAGAAACAGTGCTTCCGGCCTCATCCCCGCTGGTGATACCAATTTCGTGAGCCGTATTCCAATAAGTATCAGTGAGCAGCGACTACTCAAAGACGAAATCGCTATCCTAGATATCATTCATTCCAATCTCTACGACCGGCCTATCTACTGGGCGGTAACTTGCCAGCCAAGTAAAATGATGGGCTTGCGCGACTACCTGCAATTAGAAGGCCTAGCCCTGCGCCTCACCGCCACCCGCCACCAAAGCGATACTGGTAGCTATGGTGTAGTAGGTAGCGGACAAGTAGCTGCCGAGAAAAACTTTAAAATTATTACCGAAGACTGGAAATGGGGCAACTTCGATCAAGAAGATACCTACGTCAACAACAGCTACCAGCCCGCCATTCAAGCGATGCAGCTCAGTATCAGAAGAACGGCAGAAGACTTTTTACGCAAAGGGCAGCAGGACAAGGCCGTCCAATTGGTTGATCAGTATTTTGCTGCTTTCCCCGATATGAACTTCCCCTTTGGCTACCAAACGCTCTTTATGTTAGAGCTTTACTGGAGTGCAAATGCCTACGAACAGGCAGCCCCTATCATGGAGCAATTGGCTAAAAATACCGCTGCACGCTTAGATTTCTTCGATAGTATCAGCGATGATATCCTAACGGGTAGCTACATGAGCGAATACCAACAAGCGCAAGCGAGTTTGCAACGCCTCGTGCAGGAGGTTAACCGCGCCAACCAAACCGATCTGAAACAGCGTATAGAGTCTATTTTAGCCAACCATATGTACTTACTCCAACAGGGGAATACGCCTGGCTAAACTCTGATAAAAACGATCGTTCAGGAACATCCGTATGGCCGCTAGGTGATACGGATGTTCCTTTTTCAGGGCGAGGAGGATGGGAGCAGCGGTGCCCGTGTCGGGAAGGCTCTTGCCCTACTAAGATGGGCATACATGCAGGAGCCATGCTTTTTTATAGAGCTATGCTATTAGGCTTGCTCTTTTGAGTAAACCTTGCTCCTGCACGCGGTGCCCGTATTGCGTGTAAGTATTGGTGGGCGTGAGCAAAAAATAAATCTGCCAACACAAAAAAATGTATCTTTGTCTTATAAGCTGGCGCAGATGAGTGGAATACAAGAAAGATACGTCAATCCGTTTACCGATTTTGGTTTCAAAAAGCTATTTGGTGAAGAACCGAATAAGGACTTGGAAGTAGCAAAATTTACCCGAGAGGAGCTTCTTTCCTACGAGGACAGCTCAAATACTACAGAGACCTTAAAAACTCACTAGACACCGCCTACGAAGAGGGATTTGAAGAAGGTAAGCTCGAAGGCAAGTTGGAAGGCAAACGCGAAGTAACCAAGAATGGGCTGTCAGCGGGAATAGACATAACAACGCTAGCCAAGCCAACAGGCCTGACCGAAGAAGAAGTTAGCCAGATTATCGGTAGCGAATAGCCTCGATGGGTACCCTTCGCTTTGGATGAATAATAACAAAATCATCACATAATTAATAAGTATGTCTCAACGTCTGTGTTTTTTCTTTTCGGTATTTATGAGTCTGGGGTTTGCCATTGGCTTAGTGGCTCAAGACCACACGCAGTTAGCGCCTGATATAGCCCTTGGCATTACTCCTGCTTCCATAGAAAAACATCTCCGTATCCTAGCAGCCGATGATATGGAAGGCCGTGAAACTGGCGAGCCTGGCCAAAAAAAGGCGGCTGACTATCTGGCTGACCAACTTACCCAAATGGGCTTTCCCGCGGTTGGTGAAAATGGGGGCTACTTCCAAACCATCCTCTTCAAACGGCAGCGCTGGGAAAAAATAGAGATGAGCAACCAAGGCGCAGAGCAAAAGCACCTGCGCGATTTCTACAGCCTGCCCGATCAGAACGATAGCCGGCCACCAATAAGCATCAAGGAACTCGTTTTCCTAGGCTATGGAATTGAAGACCCTGCCTACAACGACTACGCAAAAGCGGGTGATCTGAAAGGCAAACACCTCCTTATCTTTGGAGGCGAACCCCGCAATAAAGCCGGGAAATATCAGATTAGCGGTACCGATGACTTATCCTCTTGGAGCATCGATACCGAGCGGAAACTGGAGATCGCGAAAGAAAAAGGGGCGGCCACGGTATTTGTTATCGATCCGGATTTTCGCAATAATCTAGGCAATGCGCGCAAGGTATCCCTCGATGGCCGCAACCAAATGGCCGATGTGAAAGAAAGCGACCGCCGCACCGCCAATACGGTCTATATTTCTTCTGAACTGGCGAAAAATATATTGGGCAAGTCCTATAAAAAGCTGATTAAAAACAGGAAAAAACTAGAGAAAAGCGGGGTCTTGAATACTTTTACTATTCCTGTGGACATTACGCTTGCCCAAGAAAAACAAGTAAAAGAGCTGGTGGGCGAAAACGTCTTTGGTTATATCGAAGGGAGTGATCCGGTCTTGAAGGACGAAATTGTAGTCTTCAGCGCTCACTACGATCATATCGGGCGAAGAGGAGAAACCATCTTTAATGGAGCCGACGACAATGGCTCTGGCACCAGCAGCCTGTTATCCATCGCCGAAGCCGTGCGCAAGGCCCAAAAAGCTGGTAATGGCCCCAAGCGAACCATTCTCTTTGTCTGGGTAAGTGGCGAAGAGAAAGGCCTGCTAGGATCCGAGTATTACGTTAATCACCCCATCTACCCCCTCGATAAAACGGTGGTGGATATCAACGTAGATATGGTGGGGCGCGTGGATGAAAAATACGCTGACAACCCCTACTACATCTATGTTATTGGTAGTGATCGCCTCAGTACCGATCTGCACCGGATCAATGAGGAAATGAACCAGGCCCACACCCAGCTCGTGCTAGACTACACCTATAATGCGGAGGACGACCCCAACCGCTACTACTACCGCAGCGACCACTATAACTTCGCAAAAAAAGGCATCCCTAGTATTTTCTATTTCAATGGTACCCACGAAGACTACCACCAAGCTGGCGATACCGTCGATAAAATCCACTTTGTGAAAATGGCTAAAATCGCCCAGCTCATCTTCCATACCGGCTGGGAAATTGCCAACCGCCGCGAGCGCATCAAGGTAGATGTGGGGCGGTAGTATTCATTTTGGACTTCAAGAGAACTTTTTACGACAAGTAGCGTTCATTTTAATAAATGTTCAAATTTCATGAACAAATGAAAAAAATGAACAAAAGTGTGCTGCGTTTCCCTGAACAGGGACTATTGCATCTCAAAGATAAGTTGGGGGATAAGTTGCAGTGGGGAGGAGAAACGGATGTTTTATTAGCCGATGATCCTACTTCTTTACTCAAGATAGAAGAAACAGTATTTCGATTGGAGCTGAGGAACGAGATACGACCACAAGAAGTTGAGGACTTACAAAAAATTCAGAATGAGTATGGAAAATTGCTTGTAGTCGCCAATTATATTTCGTCCAACGCGAAGAAATTACTCATATCTCGATCACTTAATTTTGCTGATCGCGCTGGAAATATTTGGTTTAGATCCCCAAATACTTACATCTATGTAGATGGTATTCCCAACAAGGCTTCGTTACAAGAAAAGCCAGCGCAAGCTTTTTCCAAAACGGGTTTGAAGGTAATTTTTATTTTTCTGAACCAGCCTGAATGGGTGAATGCAACCTACCGAGAAATTGCAAAGGCCAGCCAAGTCTCTCTAGGAACAGTCGCCAAAGTAGTAAAAAGTCTTCGTGATGAGCGCTACCTAATCAAAAAGGATAAGAATCAATGGATGATAGCAGAATATCACAAATTGCTAGAACGGTGGCAAATTGCATTTTCAATAAATCTCAAACCCTCGCTGTTCATCAGCTCCTACCGGCCAGTAAAGAATGATTTTCATACTACTTGGAAGCAGTTGAAACTCAGCGACAGTAGCCTTTGGAGCGGAGAGGCTGCTGCTGATCTATTGACAAATTATTTGAAACCTGCTACCTTCACCCTCTATACCAAACAATCGCCAGGAGAAATTATGAGGCAATACAAATGGATGCCCGATCCAGCAGGGGAAATAGTCGTATACCAGCAGTTTTGGGAGGATGGCAAGCGCAATACTCAAAACACTTGGGTTCCTGTACCACTTGTGTTTGCCGACTTAATGGCAACAGAAGATAGTAGGTGTATTGAAACCGCTAATATCATTTATGAAAAATTCTTACAACAAAGTTGAGTATTTTGCTTTGAGCGAGCACAAAGAAGCGTTTTCAGTGATGTTGGAGGTCTTCGCTATTTTTGATATCCGCTTTTTTCTCATCGGTGCTCAAGCAAGGGACGTACATTTCTTTCAAAAAGGAATTAAGCTAGGCCGCATCACAAAAGATGTTGATTTCGCAGTCATGATTGAGTCCACAGAGCGATACCAAGATTTAATGAGGACGCTTGTTCAAGAAGGCTTTGAAAGTACTAGATATCCTTACAGATTAAGCTGGAAAAACGGGCAGACTATCCTAGATCTTCTGCCTTTTGGGCAAATTGAAGAAAATCACACGGTCAACTTTGATCAAAGGGAGGTAGAGCTTTCCGTTCTTGGATACAGTGAGCTTAGCGAAGAACTCAGAGATTATTTTATAGACAAAGAACAAACGATTTCTATTCCGCTTCCGCCGTTACATGGCATTTTTATGTTAAAGCTCCTCTCTTGGGATGATAGCAAGCAGAACCGAGAAAAAGACTTACTAGACCTCAGTCAAATTTTACATCTGTATTGGAAATTTGTTGAAGAAGAAGCCTACGAAAAGCATCTTGACTTATTTGGTGACAACTTTGACTTGGAAAAGGCAGCAGCCAGAATCCTTGGGCGTCATTTGAATAAGACCTCCGCAAAATCACCTAAGTTGCGACAGAAAATCTGCTTCATTCTTAACGAACAACTAGTTGCAACGGATCCACCAGGCCTTTTGCTGAGAAAAATAGCTAGCGAGCAAGATAAATCCATTGAAGCAGTAGGCATGCTCCTGAATGAAATCATCGCAGGAATAAACGAATAAAATAAAATACTCCTTATATGAAAAACTTATACCTCCTTTTCTTCCTCCTTCCCCTTGCCTTGCAAGCCCAGATAAAAGCCTTGGTAGGCGGCACTTTGATCGATGGCTACGGCGGTACGCCCATACAGAATAGCGTGCTTGTAATTGAGGGCGACCGGATAAAAGCCGTGGGCAGAATGGGCTTGGTGGATATCCCCGAAGGCGCTGAGATCATCTCCACGGAAGGGATGAGCGTTCTGCCCGGGCTTTGGGATATGCACGTGCACCTGATGATCAACGGCCATTCCGACTATGCCTACTGGGATACGGTGTACCCTCCTTTGCTGAAAGATGTGATCATGCCCGCTTCCGCAGAGCAGCTCCTCTGGGCGGGTATTACCAGTGCTCGCGACCTAGGTGCCCCTTTGGAGGAATCCATCGCCGTGCGGGATGCCATCAACAAAGGAGAAATACCAGGCCCTACGATGTATATGAGTGGCTCTTTCCTGCAACACAAGCCTTACCCTGGAACGGAAGCCTTTCGATGGGGCATTGAAGGCGTGGCTGATGCCCGCGCCAAGGTACAGCGGCTGGCTAAAGCGGGGGTGGACTGCATCAAGCTGATCGATCAAGACCAAATGACCATCGAAGAAGTGAAAGCCATCGTGGACGAGGCTCATCGGCAAAAACTCACCGTCGTAGCCCATGCTCACCGGCCGGAAGAAATCAGGCGCGGGCTAGAAGCTGGCGTAGATTGCTTCGAGCACACGGGCCTCTCTAGCGCACCGCACTACCCCGACGACATCATGGAAATGATCCGCGAGCGAACGGCCCAAATGAACCTCGGCCCGCTCTACTGGACGCCCACCGTGGAAGGACTGTTCAACTACGAATATGTGCGCGACAACCCCGAAGCACTCGACAACGACTGCTGGCACCGCGGCCTCAGCGAAGAAATTGTGGAAGATATTCGCGCTTCCCTCTACCGGCCCGGCCAGCTATCCTACTTCCAGCTCACGCCTATTCGCCGGCCAACCCTCGAGCGGAAAGTCAATCAACTCAAAGATGCCGGCGTGGTGCTGATGATTGGCACCGATAGTGGAATCCCCATGAAATTCCACTGCCAGAGCACTTGGCACGAACTGGATGTCTGGACCAATGAGTTCAACTTCCCCGCTATGTACAGCATCAAAGCAGCCACTTACTGGCCAGCAAAAATGATGGGGGTCGAGAAAGACTACGGCACGCTTTCGCCCGGTAAATACGCAGACATCATCACCGTCAAAGGCGATGTGCTGCGCTATATCTCCCTCTTGCAGAACGTACACATGGTCATTAAACACGGAAAGCGCTACCGCTAGTCAGGAAATCACTACCCATCATCATGACGTTAATTGAAAAAATACGGGAGCTTATTGCCGAGGGTCAAACGGAACAATCGCTGGAAGAGCTTTACGACTATGTGCGCGAGCATAATGCCGATATTATAGACACCCTCGTGATGCTCCGCAACCGATTGCGCGGCATCGAAGACGAAATTATAAAAGGCACCATGGATCAGCAAACGGCTTCTTTGGAACGCGCCAAAATCAATGATGCCATTCTCAAGCTGTTGCCACAACTCACGCCCGAGTATGCGGCCAAGTCGGCTAAGTGGAACCAAGCGCCCGCTTCCGTTGTGGCTAATCCGGCTAAAAAAAACAACGCTATACCTTTACTTCTGGGGGGATTACTGGGTGTAGCACTACTGTGTTTTTTCGTCTTTCGCTTTGCTACGGCTAAAGATTCCCGAGCTATAGATGGGTCGGTTGGGAGTAATGTCGCCGAACTGTCCGATACAACCAACACGGCCGAGCTTGAGGATACCGTCGTCAGCCCGCCGCTTCTGGATTTACCCGTTAATGGCCTGCAGCTCAGTCGCGTGGCCTATGAAGGCTATCAAAAAGGGCAATTCATGCAGGCTACTGATGGGAAGTGGCTAGAATTTATCGGCGGCAGCGAAACGATCCACGCCCGCTTCACGGAGGGCAAGCGCGAGGAGCAGGCTGTCTTTCTCCTGAAAGCGGATGGTAGCCGCCTAGAGCTGGATCTGCAACAAAAAAAGGTACGCTACGAAGGTCAGGATCTCTACAGCATTAGCGCCACCTTCGATGAGGTGAATGGCCGCAATGCCCTCTATGTGGCCTATGATGGTCCTCAAAAAGGCTACTTCAAACGCACACAAATCAATAGTTGGGTTGAGTACCTAGAAGACGACCCCTTTCCCGATGCCACCTACCGGGAAGATCACCGCGACCAGTGGTCGGTCTATCTGCGGCAAGCAGACGGCGGCATTATCCAATTAAATCTGTATCGCAAACAAGTGCTGTTCAATGGCAATGAGCTGTACAAAATCTACGAAACGAAGCGCAATTTGTAGTATCCTGTGGAGGCAAGCGATGGCTTTTTATGGCTCACGCAGGAGCAGTATCTTTTCTATTGAGCAATTTTAACTAAATACGTTCAGTGTATTGCACGAATTTAGCTAAATTCTTGCAATACGTTGGGAGTTTATCCTTCGCCGCGCTTTGGAAATCATTGATAGACGAGCCATAGCAGCCTAGTGTTTTCTAATTACCTCCTGCATTAGTAATGAGAAGGAAGCCGCCAATGAGTTCTATTTCACAGCCTCCTTCTACCTCAAAGGTTCCCATTTTTATCTTATCGCCAGCGGCACTCATTCTGATGCGAGGGTCTGGTAAGAAGCGTTCCAGACCATCATTTATGATATGGATGGCTATTTTCCACTCTCCCAGCGGCAGGCAAAGGCGCGACGAGTAATAGCTTACCCCTGAAACTGTATGAAGCGTAACGCCTTGGCGCCCGTAAAAGAGATTTTCCCAATATTCACCTTCTTGGAAACTTATCTTGTGGCTATCATCTATTTCAAAAAACTGCTTAAACCAATTTCCTGTTCCTCTAAAGGGAGGATACCTCGATACATACAGATAGGATACATAGCCCTCCTCCTCTCCGTAGGCTACTTTTACTCAGTTTCCGGAGAGTTCAACGCCTTTAGTTATCTCTTTCTTTTCAGCAGTTCCGTAGTAGGAAAATTGATCTCGGTCACCACCATCCACGATTTCTACTTCTTGTTCTGGAAAAAAAACTACTGAATGTTCTTCCCCCCGCACGGTAGAAATGGCTTTTACGGTGTCGCCAAACGGAATTTTACCGATGATCTCCCCTTGAAGGCTTGGTGTAGCACGGAGGAAAAGCCCATTTTTTGCCCAAACATATAGTGTTTCGTTTGGGATGACCGACCCGTAGGTGGTTAGATTAGACTGCGCAGCGGCTGAACAGCTCATCAGCCCGAGGATAGTCCAGCAGCATAGTATCAGCCACGTGTTTGATTTGGTTTTCATTTTTATGGTGTTTCAATAAGTCACGGTTTTAAATCACCTCCATATCCTTGCGAGGTATCCAGCCTTGTGTGCCGTTGCGGAGGGCTACTTTGACGTAGTTTTCCCGCGAATTATCGAGTATGCGTAGGCGTAGGCCTTCGGTAATTTCTCTTTCTAGGGTAGCTTTGGCATCGGGGGCGACCCGGAGTTCGCTGCTAGGAGCAAGGAGGACGGCTTGATCCTTTCGGCCTAGCTCCTTGCGTCGGCTTTGCTCCTGCGTGTAGCCAAAAATAGCTAATAACAAACAGAGGAAGGCTGCTGGCAACAGCAAGAAACGCCGCTGATCGGATAGCTCCTCCCGCTTAAAAAACCACCAAGCACCCAGGGCTAGAGCCGCCCACCAAGCCACGATAGCCAAGATTTTAGCAGCCGTGGTGCCTAGCCAGCTACCGATTATTTTCCACCAGCGCAGCAGGAAAAAATCGGGCAAGGCCGAATAGACCGCCAGGAGTTTAGTCTCCACAAAAGCAAGGTTATTTTTGAGGGCCTTGTGGGTGGGCCGTAGCCGCAAGCCCCGTTCGTAGGCCAATACGGCTCGGCCCAACTGCCCTAGCTCGTAGTGGGCATTGCCTTGCAGTAGATACAAGTCGGGCGAAACATAGGCGGTGGCCACCAAGCTATCGATCAAGCTGATGACCTCAGCAGGCTTTTCATCTGCGATGGCGGCCTGCAAGCGGGGGAGCCCACTTTGTGCGGATAGCGCAAACGACAGCAGAAAAAAGGCAAAAAAGTAGTGGAAGACGCTCATGTTGCGAAGGTAGTGTATATCGGCTAATTTTCCTTCCCTACTTCCTCCTTTTTGGCGGAGGAAATTGTCTCTGTTTCCGTCTCTTCTTCCGTCATGGGCGGCGGGGCTTCGGCCTTGGTGAATAGATCGTCGAGGCTTTGCGGGCGCCGCTTTTGCTCCCATTTGAAACCTTCTAGCTTCGGCTGGGTGCTGGGTGTGACGGTGGCCATAGGGTCTAGCTGACCATCCGGCTGGGTGATGAAACGCAGAAAACGAACAGTTCCCTGCTCAAAATCGATGGTCATTTCACTGCAGGTGGTTTTGTTAACGCCGATGTAGGCCTGCTCGTCGTCTTGGAGGTAATAAATGGCTTCTGCATTGCCTGACACGACGGTGCGCCGAAGCGCGCTGCTATCGAAATAAGCCACAATGTCTTTGCCTTTTACCTGATTGAAGTAGATCAAATCGGGGCTGGTGAGTACCAGGGCTTT
Organism: Lewinella sp.; assembly: GCA_036835305.1. Taxonomy (GTDB): domain Bacteria; phylum Bacteroidota; class Bacteroidia; order Chitinophagales; family Saprospiraceae; genus Neolewinella. The sequence continues at coordinate 141,852 of DAITME010000001.1, read as the reverse complement.
GCGTTGGAGGTGTACTTTTTCTAGGGCATCGTTGCGCAGATAGGCATCGATGGTATCGGCTAAGAGTTGGCTGCTATCTTGCCAGAGGATGGGGTCGTAGTAGAGGGAGATGATAGAGTCGCGGGTATTGAAGCTCATTGAGTCTGCTACGGCTTGCATGTCGCTTTTGAAAATGCGTACATCACGGTAGGCTTTGATGATGCGCTGGGTGTCGGGTGCTGGGCTTAAGCTAAAACGATCGATTGCGAGGCTATCCGACGGTAGGCTATCTACTTCTAGGCTATCTACTTGTAGGCTATCGCTGCCTACATTTTCGCTTGGCATGCTGGGGGCTGTTGGCGCATAGGTAAGGCTATCTGGGGTAGTTGGCCTTGGTTTTTCGATGGGGCCTTTAGGCTTTTCGGCGCTTGGGTCTGGGCGGCCTTTGGCTGGTTTTTCTTCGCTGGCTTCGGCAGGCGTGCTTGTGCTTTTGGGATCGTTGGGGAGCGTAATTTCTTCGTAACTAAAAAGGGTATCGGCAGCGAGGAAGAGGGAGTCACCATCGAGGAGGGTGATGAGCAGGGGCCGGCCATTGCGGCCGCCGTCGGCTTTGACGTATCCTTTTTCTTGGTTGAAGCTGGCGCGCTCGGCGAGTATGGTGAGTTGGGCGGCGGTGTCTTGCCAGATGACGTTTCCTTGCGCAAGGCCCAGGCCGCTTTCTTCGTCGAAGTCGAGTTGATCGGATTCCAGGATATTATTGCCATCCACCACTTTGGCGCGTCCGCCGGAGATAGCATATTGCTTGCTGATTTTGTTGTAGCGTACGTTTTCGCCTCTCACCGTGCGATCGCCATCGCGTAGGAGGCTATTGCCTTGCAGATCGTAGGTTTCATTTTGCTTGTCGTATGCTATTCGCTTGGCACGGGCGAAGGATTTATCACCTTCCCTTACATAGGCCTGCCCAGTGAGGATATAAAAGCCAGTGGCACCTTCGTAGGTGATGGTATCGGCGGTAGCAATTTGCTCGCCATTGCGGTATTGAGCATTGGTATGAAAGAGTGCCTCTTCGGTGGCTACATTGTAGAAGCCACCTTCGCAGTAGATTTCGGCACTGTCGGTGCGGATAATGGTGGGGCCGGGGAAGTAAACGATTTCGTTGCGCACATCGTAGAGGAGGGTGTCGGCGCGGAGGGCGAAGTTCTCGCCCACTACCACTACGGAGTCGCGGAAGAAGATTTCTTCCCGGTCGGTGTAGTAATAGCCATAGGTGGAGCGCAGCTCGGTGCCCCCATCGGTAAGGCGCCCCCCGGTGGTGTAGGTGGCAAGTTTGGTTGCTAGATCGTAGGTGAGCGCATCGGTATAGAGCAGGCGCTCCCCGTTTTTGAGCAATACTTCCTTTTTTAGGTAGGCCACTTGCTCTTCGCTGTTGTAGTCCAGTTGCTCAGCAAAAGCGGCAATGCTGTCTCCTTGCTGTATAATGACATTACCAAAAGCATAGAGCTGTACGCTTTCGATCAGGTTGGCACTATCGCAGTACATATAGATGCTGTCTTGGCTCAATTCTACTTGGCCAATGAGGCGTTGCATGGCGGCTCCTGTTCTGCTGCGCAAAATGCGAAGGTCGTTCGCGTTGTCGATAAAAATTTCCTCCTTCTTGGTGGTATCAGCGGAGCTGCGGGGCTGGACTTGAGCCTGCAAGGAATGGGCAGCCCCTGCGAAGAGGTAGCAAACAAAGAGGAGCAAAAGACCACGAAAAGGCATAAGATTCAACATTCCCATTAAAAACGCACAAAGGTACGATTATACTATGCTAAAGCGTAGTGGTTTGGGCAAAGCCCGAGCCCTACTTATATATATCGAACCCAATCGGTTCGATATATAAGTAGGATGAATTTTAACTAGCCCGCCTCATCGTCCATCTCCGCTCGCTCTAAGCCCACGGTAGGTACTTCGGAGCTTTGGTCGGCTACAAAACGGCACCAGGGGCAGTTATCTTTGCCACAGCCAGTAAATGCTTGATCTTGTATTTTTTGCCAGCTTTCTTGCAGCAGTTCGGTGAATACATCGAGTTCTTTACGGCCAATATCCATACGGATTAAAGCTTGCTCGCCCTTGCTATCCAGCGCCAAAAAGCTGATGGCCGAATCTGTTACGCGTTGCTGCATCCCCGATTGGTTTTCATAAAGGAGCTTGTAGAAAATAAGCTGCCGCCAATAGCTGCCGCCCTGCGGATTGGCCGCTGTGGGGGCGCGTAGCTTATCCTTGCTTTGGGTGCCTGATTTGTAATCCAAGATGTGCACCTCGTAGTCGGAAAGGATATCAATGCGGTCTATAATGCCGGTAAGGGGCACGCCCTTTACTTCTGCTAGCCCGATGCGTTGCTCCACTTTTACCTCTGCCGTCCAGCTATCGCGGTAGCTTTTGTAGTAGGCCGCTAGTTCGCGTTGGCCTTTTTGGAGGTAGTCCTGGTAGCTGTTTGTATCAAAGCGGCTGCGGCGGCGTTCCATGGCTTGCTGAAAGTAGTAGAGCAGCTCGCTTTCGCTGGGGAAAATCTGGTAGGGGTCGGCCCGCATCCGCAGGAAGTAATCTTGCAGGGCTTCATGGAGCGCATTGCCGTAGGTGGCTTGTACGCGCTCGAAGCTGGGAACTTTTAGGATGTTTTCATAGAAAAAGCCTAGCGGACAGAAGAGGTAATTGTTGAGCGCACTGATGCTCAGGCGGTAGTCTTTTAGCAATTCGGCAATGGCTTCGGTCTCGAAGAAAGCGGCTGGTTGGCCTGCGGTGCCACTGCCAAGGCGCAGCAATAATTGCGCATTGAGTTCTTCCTCTTCCAAGGGGGGCTTTTCGATGCCGAGCTTGGGATCGGCAGCTTGCAACTCGGAGATAAATAGGGCAGGCGACTGGGCTTTACCCTGCTGATCTTGCTGGGCGTAGCTGATGATGAGTTCCGTTTTAGCCCGCGTCATGGCTACAAAAAACAGACGGCGGCGGGCTTCTGTTTCGTCCGCTTCTCCGGTGAGGGTGAGGGTATCGGGTAGAGAAAATTGCCGTTTACTACCCACAGAGACCGTTGCATTCCATACTTTATCGCTGGCATCTAGTATCCAGACGCAGCTGAATTCCAATCCCTTGGCGCTGTGGGCGGTCACCAATTGTACGGCATCGGCTTGGCTGAGCTGCTTGCGTAGCGGAATCCCTAATTGGTTGGCTTCCATAGCGGTGAAGGTCTCCAGCAGCCCCAACAGATCTAAGCGGGGGCGGCGCACCAATTCCAAGCGAATAAAATCCAGAAAACTAGACATTACCGCCAATTGTAAAGCCCGATCGCTACCTCGGCTTAGCCAAGCTAGTAGTCCACTGCCATTGAGCACTTTCTCGATAAAGCGCAAGAGCGGTAAGCTACCCAAGGTGCCGATACAGTCCTCCAGCCAGTCACTTAGCGCCTTGAGTTGGCTGCCCACCAAGGCTTTGTCTTGCAGCATTTCCCGCCAATAGGTTTTACTTTCTAGGTCTTCCTTTTTTGTTTTTTTCTCTTCTGCCAGGTGGAGGCTCAGCTTGGCTAGCACAAGAGGGGGTATATCAAAGCAACGGAAGTGCAGTAGCCGATACAGCAGGTGTTCTCCACTAAAAGGCCGGCTTTGTTCCAGCTGAAAATAGGTAAGGAGCTCGCGCAATTGCCGCGCCACCAGCTCGTCTAAAACATTGGTTGGGCGGTTGGTTACAAATGGAATACCCGCGGCAGCCAATAGTTGCTGCAAATAATCGGCTTGTTTATGGCGGTAGTAAATAACGGCCATCTCGTTGTAGGCTACACCAGCGGCCTGCCATTGGCGGATTTGGGCCAGCACAGCCGTGTTTTCTTGGCCGATATTGTCGTATTCCCTGATTTTTATCCCGTCTTTGGCTTGTTTTAAGGCTGGGTCGGCAGCCAGCAGCTTCTTGTCTATGGGGATGCCCAGTGCTTGGATTTGCTTAGCGAGCCGGAGCTGGTTATGCTTAATTAGGCTGCTGGCTGCCTTCAATATGGCGGGTTTAGATCGGTAGTTTTGGGTAAGTGTTATGAGTTGCACTTCTTCGTAGCGCTGGGAAAAATCGATCATCGATTGCAGTCGAGCGCCTTGAAATTCATAGATCGCCTGGTCGTCGTCGCCTACAATAAAAACGTTGGGTCGATCCCAGTAGCTGGCCAGCAGTCGCACAATTTCGTTTTGGGCGCCGTTGGTGTCTTGGAACTCATCTACCAGCAAATACAGGTAGCGCTCTTGATAGCTGCGCAGCAGCGAGGGGTGTTGCTGGAAGCCTTTTAGCACCCACTGAATCATATCATCGAAATCGTAGCGAGCCAGTTGCCATAGCCGAGTCTCGTAGTCGGAGTATAGGTCAATGGCCGTGGTGAGCAGGGTCATTTTTTGTTGTTCGGTTTCCAGCAAGCCTTGCTTGAGGTCGCCTTTTTGGAACTGCTTGTGTTTTCGTTGGTATTGGAAATCGGGGCGCTCGGGGAGTTCGGCCAGGTAATCGGCGATATTTTTGTGCATATCGGCTACCGTCCAGTTTTCCGCCTTCATGCTTTTAAAGAGGTGGAAGAGATGCTTCTCGTAGAAATAGCCGTCGCTTTTTCCCAGGCGTAGTGGGTGGTGAACATCCAACTTGTCTAGCATATCGCGAATGATGCGAATGCGCTCTAGGTCCGAGAGCGGCTCCAAACGGGGCTTGCCGAAATACTCCATCCGCTCCTGAATGACGAGGTTGCAGAAACCGTGGAAGGTGAAAATGGGCACGCGGTGGGCTTCGGGGCCGATGAGTTGCAACAGCCGCTGCCGCATGGCCTTCACGCCCGCATCGGTGAAGGTGAGGCAAAGAATATTGGCGGCGCGGGCATCGGTTTGCAGCAAAATATTACCAATGCGGGTAGCGAGTAGTTGTGTTTTGCCCGTACCAGGTCCTGCCAAGACCATCACGGCACCATCTATTTGTTCCACGGCAGCCCGCTGCGCCTTATTGAGTTGGCGCAGACTGCGGTGGAAGGCTGCGGTGTAGTCGTGTAATGCTTGGTTTGGCAAGGTGGCTTGGCTTGTTGGCAGCAAATTTACACAAATTTTGGCTTACAGCTCTTTTGCCTCAACATGGCTCTTATTTTGTTCATGGCTCCTGCCCCCGGCGCGTACGTGCGCGAGCCACCAAAGGGGTACTTAAACAAAGTGCCTGCTCGCGATACCCAACCCCAAATGAGCAGATGGTTCTGTATGTACAGGGACGGGCATAGCGGGCTTAGGAGTATTTGCAGCATCGTTGCTCACGCAGGAGCCATGCCTACTTGGAAAGAGCCATGTAACAGCACCCAGCTTCCAATAGTACCGCCTATTAGGCTCCTCTATGGCTTTGGATGCATCCACTTCTGTTGAAAAAATGGAAAACCAGCGGAGCCGATCACACAAAAGCCTATAACACGAAATTAACAAAATAGTAATGAAAGGATAAAGGGGTATTTTGTCAATTAGCTGCCTTCTACGAATACATTTGCAGGATGAAATCAAATTTTCAGCATGTTCTATCCTTCAATTAAATCCAATCTATTGTGAAACATTTACTTTTATTTATTCTGGGAGTGCTATGCTTCCCGGCGTTTTTACAAGCCCAAAGTACGTTTTCGGGTGTTGTCTTAGACGAAAACAACGACCCGCTAACCGGAGCAGCAATTCTGGTAAAAGGCAGCAGTAGCGGAACCGTAGCAGAACTAGACGGTTCCTTCCGCATTCAGGCTATTTTGGGGGATGTACTGCTTGTTAGTTTCCTAGGTATGGAGACTAAAGAAGTGGCATTGGCCAATACGGATTTTCTGCGCATCATCCTGAGCGGCGGCGCTACTAGGCTTGAGGAACTAGTGGTTGTTGGCTATGGCTCGCAGCGGAAGTCTGATGTAACGGGTTCTATTGCTTCTTTGAGGAGCGAGAACTTCAACAAGGGGATCGTGTCCAACCCGGGCCAATTGCTACAAGGAAAAGTTGCGGGGGTAAACGTAACGAGCAGCAGCGGTGAACCAGGCGCTAATCAAGATATTATCATTCGTGGTGTCGGTAGCTTGCGCTCTGGAACGAGCCCGCTTTTTGTAGTGGATGGTTTCGCCTTAGACAATACGGGCAATGGACTGGCCACTAATCCGCTCAACTTCATCAACCCGCAGGATATCGAGAGTATAGATGTGCTCAAGGATGCATCTGCGGCGGCTATTTACGGTGCCAGGGCGGCGAATGGGGTGATTGTCATCACTACCAAAAGAGGTAAAAGCGGTCAGCTACGCGTGAATTTATCAGCATCCACAGGCGTTTCGAGTTTGGCTCAGCAGGTAGCGGTTTTTGATGCAGCGGCGTTTCGTAATCAAGTCCGGAGTATTGGAGGTACGCTAGACGATGGCGGCGCGAGTACCAATTGGCAAGAGGCACTCAGCCGTACTGGCCAGACGAATAATGTGAATGTGTCCTTGAGTGGCGGCACGGGGCAATCTTCCTATTTTGCCTCTTTCGGGGGGGAAGAGCAAGAAGGGATTTTGAACGACAACAGTCTTCGCCGATACTCCGGCAGGTTGAATATAAGTCAACGTGCATTAAATGACCGTTTTAAAGCAGAGCTCAATCTAACGGCCAGCCAAATCAACAACAGAAGAGCGGACGCCTCCTCGATAGTTAGGAGTATGCTTCAGCTCAATCCAACATATACCGCTAGCGGTAGTGGGGTAGTTACAGATGATCTGATCGGCGATATTGTTAATCCTTTTCTAAGGGCCTCGCTTTTTGGTGATTTCACCAACAGCAATCGGATATTGGCCAATTTCTCACCTTCGCTGGAGCTAATTCCGGGGCTTACCTACAAGCTCAACGTAGGTGTGGACTATTCCTCCGCAACGCGGGATGTGCAGTTTACTCCTTACTTAGCTATTGCTGATTTTGCCAATGGGAGTATAAATTCCTCGAACACTTCTAATAGCAATACTTTGGTAGAAAACACTCTAGCCTACGATTTTACCAAAAACCGCAGTGATATAAATCTTTTAGTAGGGCATTCTTACCAGAAAATTGAGGTGGCCAACAAAGCGTTCAGTACCTCCGGCTTCCCCAACAACGGAGTAGAGCCGCGTTACCAGGCAGGTGCCGCTAGCTTGCCCACTTCACTATCTTCTTTTGCTAACATCAATGAGTTACAATCCTTTTTTGGTAGAGTAAATTATGCCTACAATAATCGCTATCTTTTTACAGCTACTATGCGGGCAGACGGTTCTTCTAAATTTGGCAACAACAATAAATACGGCTATTTCCCCTCTGTTGCCTTGGGCTGGAATTTGAGTAACGAAGGGTTTCTTAGTGATTCGAGATTCTTCGACTACCTGAAACTGAGAGCTAGCTGGGGACAAACAGGTAATCAGGAAATCCCATCCAAAATCACGAAGGCTAGCTTTACAGAGAGCAATTCGGGTAGTAATACCTACCCTCTCGACCCCAGCGCCGCTCAGCTGGACGATTATCCCTATGGAGCTGTATTCACTCGCCTAGCTAATCCAGATATTCAATGGGAGGTAAGTACCCAATCTAATATAGGGCTAGACTTTGCCTTGCTGAATGGCCGGCTTTCGGGCACGATTGATTATTTTAATAAGGTCTCGGAGAATGTATTGCTGGAGGTTTCTCCCGTTGATCCTATACAACCTACGAACCGGTTCTGGACGAATATTCCCAATATGCAGATTATCAACACGGGGGTAGAGTTGGCACTTTCTTACGGGCGGCAGTCAGCCAACGGTTTTTCTTATAGTCTAGGAGGAAATATCTCTTTGATAAGCAATGAGGTTAGAGATTCCCCATTTGGTATCCTCACCACTGGTGCAGTTTTGGGCGCGGGCCAGAGTGGGGCTACTATCAACGGCATCATTAATGGACAGCCGATTGGTACGTTCTTTGTTCAAGAATTTGCTGGTATAGGGGAAGATGGCTTGAATGCCTTTGTTGACCGCAACAACGACGGAGAAATTTTGGATAACGACCGTTTTGCTGCGGGTACCGCACTGCCCACTCACCTGTATGCATTCAACATCGATCTTGGGTATAAGCGCTTCGATTTGAGTTTTAATTTCAATGGGGTAGGTGGGAATAAGCTATTCAACCACGTGGCATTGTCTATCTTCAATAAAGGAAATTTATCCAATTCTATTAATACGACCGATCTGGCCGTTCAATTTCCCAACGAGGACTTTTCTAACTCCAACCGAGTTTCAACCAGGTACATAGAAGATGGTAGTTTTCTGCGTTTAAACAATGCTACTTTGGGCTATACCTTCCCCACACAAAAACTGGGTGGAGGTAACGTAATTCGCGATCTCAGACTCTCTATCACAGGCCAAAATCTTCTGCTGTTTACCAATTACAGTGGCTTCGATCCAGAACTTAATACGGGCACATCTATAGACGGTATTCAGTCCTTTGGTATTGACTATTTTAGCTATCCCAGAGCGAGAACCATTTCTTTGAACTTGAGCGTGAGTTTCTAATCTTAAAAAATAGGCTAATGAAAAATTTAATTCTTCGATTTATTCTAATTCTTCCCATACTGATTATTTCAGCTTGTACAGATCTGGAGGAAATCGTTTTGGATGAGTCCTTCACGGGAACGGGCTTGGCAGAAAGTGTCAGTGGGGCTATTGCTCCGGCATACGGTCAGTTGCCAATCGTTTGGTTACATACGAATAATTTCGGGCTACAAGAAATAGCATCCGATGAGGCCATACTTCCTCACAGAGGAGGTACAGATTGGTTCGATGGTGGCAAGTTCATCGCCGTACATACCCACACCACAACTCCTACCAACTCGCTTGTAGGCGATACTTGGAGTGCGCTAACCATTAATATTTCAAGAGCCCTATCGGCTATTGAAGCCCTACGCCCCCTTGCTGAAAGTGGTAATAATCAGGCAAATGAGGCGCTGCAAGAAATGATTGCGCTGCGTGCTTATCTTAGTATGATTTTACTTGACAACTGGGGCTTGGTTTTCAAAAAGGAAAACTCAACTGAACTTTCTGAAATACTTAAAGGCCAGGAAGCGATTGATTATATTGAGAATGAATTCCTGTCGGTGGTGGAAACTATTAGTACAGACAAAGGGCCTGGTAGAATTTCTCAAACAGCTGTTTGGGGATTTCTGGCTCGGCTTTACCTCAATGCCGCTGTGTATCGGGCTCCTTATGAAACACCTAACTTCACATCTTCCGATATGGAAAAGGTGATTGACTACACAAGCAGGATAATCGGTTCCGGGCGGCATACATTATCACCCGCGTATTTCGATCTGTTCAATGACAATAATAGCAGCAACCAAGAACTAATATTTGCTATTGATCAAAGAGGTGTTTTGCCTAATGAACATAGCCGCTGGACTTATTGGTCTTTAGCTGGATCCCTTTTCGGCCGACCAGAGTTTCCTGCATCAGATGGAACCGATGGCCCCGCTGTAACAACAGATTTCTACCAGAGCTGGTTGGATGCCTACGACGGCGCAGACCCCACTGAAATGGATGTTAGATTCTTCCAGCAGAATCAGAATATCCCGGAAAATCTGCTCGACTTAAGCGGTGTCAACCCATCTAATGACGAAAATCATTTCTATTGCATTTCTGCGGAAGATTTTGAGTTTAATCGAGGAATTATTCGGGGAGTCATCTGGGGTCCACGAAAAGATGCCACGGGCGCCTTCCTTCGTTGTGATGGGGATAACTACAGAATTTATCCTGTTATCCAAACTAAAGGCAACGGCCCGGATAGGAACGTCGGCTATATTAATCACACCTTAACTGTTGACTACACCAACGAGGGAAGATTGCACAATACGGGCTTTCGATTTTCGAAGTATCAATTTAGTCGCACCTCGCCTAATGCCAACAACTTTAGTAGTGTCGATTTGGTCCTACTTCGCTTGGCTGAAGTGTATCTGATGCGTGCCGAAGCCAAGTTCCGTGTTGGCGATGTAGCGGGGGCACTCATGGATGTCAATACGTTAAGAACCTCAAGAAATGCCAGACAGCCCGTTCCTGCGGCTCTAAGCAGCGTTGATCTTGAAGTGCTTTTCCGCGAGTACGGCTTCGAATTTTACTGGGAAGGGCAGCGAAGAAATCATCAAATTCGCTTCGGAAAATACGAAGATTCTTGGACGGAGAAGACGGACAATACCGTTACCAACCGATTGTTCCCAATACCTCAATTTGCTATCGACGGGGCTTCCAACACAGAAGGGTTTTTAGAACAAAACTCTGGCTACTAGGCAAGGATACTATTTATAGATGAACAGTTGTAAACGACAAGGCGCCCGCGCCTTGTCGTTTACTTTTATTAGGCCTGTCACTCTTTTCCACTTCTCCGCACTTAGCCCGACGAAGGCGCTATCTTTTTGGCTTGGGGCATGACCCAAGGAGCTGTTTTTTTTGTTAAGATAAGCAGTTTGCTTACCTTTACACGTCACTACACCAATATGATACATAGCAAATACCTACTGCTTACCGTTTTACTGTTTTTTGCCATCGTCTTAACCGCCCAGCGCTTAGATCATCGGCAGGGGCAGCTCATTGTTCAACTACAGGAAGGAGCTGAGGTGAAAGACCTGTTGCGCCGCTTCCCAGCCTTTACCCAGCACGAAACGGCCGTTAAGAAAATCAATAGTCATATTCTTTTTTTTGATCACGACGCCTTTTCTGCCAACAGCCTAAAGCAAGCATTGTCGCGAGATAAAGCAGTGATGGCTGTTCAGTTCAATCACTTACTGGCAGCGCGTTCGACGATCCCCAACGATCCCCAATTTCATCAGCAATGGCCACTACGCAACACTGGCCAAAGTGGTGGCACCGTAGGTGCCGATTTCAATGTCTGTACCGCTTGGGATATCACAACAGGTGGCATTACCCCCAATGGTGATACCATCGTCATTTGCGTGGTGGATAATGGCATCGATCCTACCCACCCCGATCTTCTTCCCAACCTATGGGTAAATCACCATGAAATACCCAATAATGGAATAGATGACGACAACAACGGCTACGTCGATGACTACTATGGCTGGAACTCCCGACTTAACAGCAGCGATATTAGTGGAGGTAGTCACGGTACCCAAGTAAGCGGTGTGGTAGGCGCTAAAGGCAATAACAATCTAGGGGTTTCAGGCATCAACTGGAATACGCGGCTTATGATTGTCAACAACGGCTTTCTGGTGTCGGAAAGTGAAGTCCTCAAAGCTTATGGCTATGCCATCGAGGCACGTGAACGCTACGATGCCAGCAATGGTGCAATGGGCGCATATGTAGTAGCTACCAATTCTAGTTGGGGTTTAGATCGGGCCAATGCAGCGGATAGTCCCATTTGGTGTAGCCTTTATGATGTGATGGGCCAAATGGGTATTCTTAGTGCTGCCGCCACAATCAATGGCAACGTAAATGTGGATGTGGAGGGAGATATGCCCACCAACTGCCCCAGTGACTTTCTTTTGGGAGTCACGAGTGCTACCCACAACAACGAGAAGAGCTTCGGCGCTGGATATGGTACACATAGTATAGAGCTGGGTGCCTATGGGGTAAATGTACGCACCACCACCAATGGTGGTAACTACGCTACTGTATCAGGTACCTCCCTTGCCGCCCCCGCAGTAGCTGGCGCCATTGGTTTGTTATATAGCGCCCCCAATCTGGCTTTCGGCGAACTGCTGGCTGCCGATCCCGCTTTTGCTGCACTGCTTGTGAAAGATATGATCCTCAGTACCGTAAGGCTCTCGCCTTCTTTCGATACCTCCTCTGTCTCTGGTGGCATTCTTGATATCGGTGCGGCTATGGAAGCCATGATGAATTTTAGCCTAGAATGCTTTCCGCCCCTCACCATTCGTTTACAGCCAGCTGGCACCGATGGTATTCAGCTCAACTTTAATGTCACCAGCCTAGTAGATTCTGTACAACTGCGCTATCGTGTGCAGGGAAGCAGTACTTGGGCGAGCATCTCCTCGGTGAGTAGTCCCTATGCTCTGGATGGTCTGCAAAGCTGCACTACCTACGAATTGCAACTGCTCAGCCAGTGCGCCGAAGAAAATCAAACTTCCGATATTTTTACTATCCAAACGGATGGCTGCTGTTCGGCACCTAGCCCCATAGAAATTAGCAATATAGCGCCCAGCAATCTTACGCTAAGTTGGCCTGCCGTCCTCGCTGCTAGGCGTTATCAACTGCGCTATCGGCCAAGCGGTTCTGTTGGTGCATGGACAGAACGAATCGTGCTGGGGACTACGACCAACCTATCCAACCTGCAGCCCTGTACTCTCTACGAGGTAGGCATCAGCAGCAATTGCGATAGCACCCTATCGGCCACCGAAACGATGTTTACCTTCCTCAGCGGCGGCTGTGGCGCTTGTATCGATCTTAATTACTGTATCCCTTCAGCACCCGACAATAGCGAAGAGTGGATCGCCTTGGTTGATCTGGGCGGGCTTGTAGAAAATCCCAGCGGCCAAGCAACGAATGGTTATATCGACTATGGTGAATTAGAGGGGAGTACGCTTGCTCGAGGCGGTGTTTATCCCATCCGCTTGCAACCCCAGCATAGTGGAACTGCCTTCACCGAGTCTTTTAAGATATGGGTGGACTGGGATCAAAACGGCTTCTTTTCTTCCTCAGAGCAAGTGGGTGCGGCAACTAGCTCGAGCGGGCGAGTAGTAAACATCCCGCTCACCGTCCCAGTGAATGCGCCACTTGGCTTGCCCAGAATGCGGGTGGTGATGGAGTTCCTCAACGTACAATCGGCCTGTAATACCCTTACCCGCCCGGGCGAAACAGAAGACTATTGCATTCGAATTATCGAAAGCCCCGGCTGTGTTCCACCAGAGCGCTTACGCGCCACCTATGATGAGGTTACCGAAACTGTACAACTCCGCTGGCCAGCTTCTCTGGCTCCCGGAGGGGAGTACTTCGTCCGCTACCGACGGCGAAATACAACAGAATGGATAAGCAGCACAACCAACGAGCTACAATTGACCATCACCGATTTCCCGCTCTGCGATTTGTACGATGCCCAAGTAGCCAGCTACTGCGATGGGCAGCCTGGGGAATTTGTCGAGGCGGTTTTCAATAGTTGCTCGGATACCCGAGAACGGGGTATCTCTGCTGCCGACTGGCAACTCAGCCCCAATCCCGGCCATAGCTGGTTGCGACTGAGCTGGGAAGCGGCGCTCTCGCCCGTTCAGCTGGAGATTTTCAACAGCCAGGGTCAGCGCCTACAGCAGCGCGCGTTGCTACGGCAACTTGGGGATTGGACAGAAGATGCCAGCCAACTGCCCACGGGCGTATATTGGTTGCGCCTGACCGATACGGAAGGCAGGGTAGGTACCAAGCGTTGGGTAAAACATTAACCCATCAAATTGGCTTGCTGGAGCAGGGCGAGTTGGCCGCCAAAGGTAGCGGCTAGATTCTCCTTAGTGAAGGTGGCTTTGGTAGAGCCAGCTGCAATCAAGCGTTGGTTGAGGAGGATAATGTGGTCAAAGTAGTCTGGTACCGCTTGTAAATCGTGGTGCACAACCAGCATGGTTTTTCCCCTAGTAGCCAGGTTGCGTAGCACCTCAATTATTTTTTCTTCAGTGGGGATATCGACGCCCACAAAAGGCTCATCGAGGAGCAGTAAGTCGGCTTGCTGCGCTAGCGCGCGGGCAAGGAAGGTACGCTGCTGTTGCCCACCGCTTAGCTCGCCTATCTGGCGGTTTTGTAGGTTGCTGATAGCCAGTTCATCCATCGCTTCGGCCACCAATTGGCGATCTTGCTCATCTAGTCGCTGAAACACTTTTTTATGGGGATAGCGCCCCGTGGCTACCACGTCCTTTACCGTGGCAGGGAAAGTGAAATCTATCTCGCTGCGTTGTGGTACATAAACAATTCGCTTACGTGCCCGCTCCACCGTTTCGCCCCAAAGGGTGATCCGTCCGCTGTAATCATCCAGCAAACCAAGCATGGCTTTTAGTAGGGTTGACTTCCCCGATCCGTTGGGGCCTAGTATGCCGTAGAGCCCACCTTCGGTGAGGGTAAGAAAAATATTGCTCAGCACGCGGTTGCGGTCGTAGCTAACACTTAGATCGTGAATATGTAGCAGTTCGGTTGTACCGTCGGCCATGGGCGCTTGATTTTATTGTGGGGGCATTCTTTGTGGCTCACGCTCGAACCCACCAAGTCCCTGTACCCGTCTCCTAAGCTGCCTCCATACGCGCGCGCTAGGTGTTTGGGGTATGCTTACGAGCGTGTGGATGGGCACCCAGTATGGGCTTGCAGGCAAGTGCAGGAGCAATGCTTTCCAACAAAGATAAAACAATAATCAAAAGTGGCAATTTATATCCCCGATTTGGGTAGTACAAGCTACCTTTACGTCGTGTTGCATCCTTGCTTTTATGGAGTTTATCAGTACTTGAAAATTTTAGACAAGCGCTGAGTAATTCAATTGTGTAATCTACGAAAAGCAAGATGATGAATTATAAAATATACTTGTTGTCCTTAGGCTGTTTCTTGGCAGTAGGGCTGCTGTTTTCACAGTCTCTCCCCTTTAAGTTTCCTACAACACAACAACTACATGCCCATAATGATTATCAGAAGGCGGTGCCTTTTTGGAACGCTTGGGAAGCAGCTTGTGGCTTCATCGAAGTAGATGTTTATTATTCTAATGGGCAAGTTTTCGTGGCGCACGACAGTAGTGAGCTAAGCCGAGCGGCGAGATTTGAGGAATACTACCTCCACCCAATTCAGCAAGTGCTGAATAGACAGTCTGGCCGAATCTATCAGGATGATAGTGCACGTTTAGGGCTATTAATAGATATAAAAAACGAGACGGATCAGGTTGTGTCTTGGCTCAAAGAAATCATTGCCAACTATCCCGATATTTTCGAACCTTCCACGGGTGTGTATATTGTACTTTCTGGGCAACGCCCCGCGCCAGCAACTTGGACCGCCTTGCCAGATTGTGTTTTTATAGATGGCCGTTTCGAGGATAAGCTAAATGCGACGCAACTCAGTAGAGTAGCTTTAGTAAGTGCTCCTTTCCAACTAATCTCAAAATGGAACGGTCTAGGTATATTGCGTAAAGAAGCGGAGGAAGTACTAGATGCGATGGTCAATAAAGCCAAAGCACTAGGCAAGCCGCTCCGGCTATGGGGGGCGCCAGATACGAAAACAGCTTGGCAATACTTGATCAGGAAAGGGGTCAATATTCTGAATATTGACCAGGTAGATAAGGCTAGTCATTTCGTCCAGGCTTACTCCCAATTCTTTTATCAGAACAAGCAGCCACAATTATCCTATCAAGCCGCCTACCCCTCCTTCCCAGATACACCCAAACAGCTCATTATGATTATTGGAGATGGTACTGGCCTAGGACAGCTATACGCGGCTTACACGGCCAATAAGCAATCGTTAAGCATTTTCTCCATTCGGCAAATGGGATTTTTACATACCTACAGCTCCGATAGCTACTGCACCGACTCTGCCGCAGGGGCAACCGCTTTCAGCAGTGGCGTGAAAACAAATAATCGGTATCTCGGCTGTGATCCGAAGGGGGCACCATTAGAAAGCATCACCGAATTACTCGGCCAGTCAGGCTTTAGTACCGCCATATTGAGTTCTGTTAATATTACAGATGCTACCCCCGCAGCCTTCTACGCACATGTAAACGAGCGAGATAAGCTAGCTACCATCGTGGAAGATTTATCAAAAGCTAAACAAGAACTCATTGTGGGCGAAGGTCTTTATCTGGTAGAGGCTTTTCCCGACTTGGATAGCCAACTCGAAGAAAACGGACGGCAGTTGGTGGATACCGTTAAGTCAAGGGCGGATTCTGCGAAGCTTTTACAATTATTCCCACAGAACCACTTCGCAGCAGGAACGGACGCTGCGGCAAATCGCAGTCGCCTCGCCAACAAGTTGGAAGAGAGCTTAAGGTACCTCCCCAGTTTACAAAAGCCTTTTTTCTTGGTGGCTGAGTCGGGGCGGGTTGATAGCGGAGGGCACGAAAACAATATGGCCAAAACGGTAAACGAAGCACTTTCGCTAGATTGGGCTGTCAGTAGCGCTTTGGCTTTTGTCGATGAAAATCCGCAAACGCTCCTGATCGTCCTAGCTGATCATGAAACGGGAGGGCTTTCCTTGCTAGACGGAAACTTCGAAGAACAATGGGTGCTAGGTAGCTATAGTACCGACGACCATACCGGCATACCCATACCCTATTTTGTTTACGGAGCGGGAGCTAGCCAGTTTCAGGGTATTATGGATAATACCGCTGTTTATCACTTGATAAAAAAACTACTTTTACCATAGATGCGCTCTAAATCATCCCCAGCGCTCTTTTCTTGAGGGAGCTTGGTTTACTGATTCCGAAAAGGCTTGTTGAGTTCCTGCACCAACCATCCAAAAGCGCCTATCATAACAAACAAAATAAAAACTAAGAGCAAGTATTGGCTATAGATCGCAGCGGGGCTCGCTGCGGCTTCGGTCTCGCTCTGCCCGAGTAAGCCTGCCACGATTACGTCGGTATTGTGGCGCAGCATATCTAGGTAGGTGCTCGCTTCGCCGCCAGGTTCTCCTAGCGAGTCGGCATAGAGGCTGCCGCCAATAACTGCAGCATTATCGCTGGCAATCTGCCGGATGAGCTTGGGGTTGACCGTGCTTTCAACAAAGATGGCGGGAATTTTTTTTTCGCGAATGAGTTGCGTAAGCTTGGCTACATCTTGGGTACGGACATCGGCATCTGTACTGGTGCCCAAGGTAGCTTCTACCGTGATGCCATAGCGGCGGCCGTAGTAGCGGAAGGCGTCGTGGCTAGTAATCAATATGCGCTTGTGCTGAGGGATACGCGCTATTTGGCCTTGTATGTAGGTGTCTAAATCAGCCATTTGGAGCTGATAGATGTTGGCGTTGAAGCGATAGGCCTCGGCGTTTTCAGGATCGAGCCGGATGAGGGCATCTCGGATATTGGCCGCGTAAATTTGTCCATTTTTGGCGCTCATCCAGGCGTGGGGATCGCTGGAATTTTGGTATTCCTCGCTGGCGATTGCTTCTAAGCCTTCGGTGATACGGGTGACCGCCGCAGCGGTGCCGCTGTTGGTAATCATCTCATTGATCCAGCCTTCGAAGGTAAGGCCATTGATGAGAATGGCATCGGCTTTGGCAATGAGCTGCACATCGGAGGGGGTGGGCTCGTAGGTATGAGGGTCTCCGCCGATGGGCACGATGCTTTCCACCGTAATCAGGTCGCCGCCGATGACGGCCGCCATATCGGCAAAAATACTAGCAGAGGTGACCACCAAAGGCCGCACTTCACTTTGGGCTGCTAGGCCAGCGAGGCAAAAAACACTGCTCAAAAAAAGAACTTTGCTCCTGCATTTATGCCAAAAAAGACGAGAGTCAGCGAGTGCGCACGCATACGCGGCCGAACCCAAAGCGAGCCTGACCCCAAAAACTACGATCCGCTTAAGGCTGAAAGATACTTTGTTCCACACTAAAAAAGGCCAGTTCATACGTCAAGCTAGGCTTAGAACGAGGCGACTTGGGCTCCAGCCCAGCCAACCATCTGTTAGTGCACGACCCTCCCCAACCGAAGCAGCTGGGCTAGAGCCTACTCAGCGCGCGTAGGAAATGGCGCGTTTTTCTCGAATCACCAAGACTTTGATCTGGCCGGGGTATTGCATGGTTTCTTGTATTTGCTCGCTTATTTTGAGGGCGAGTGCGTCGGCCTCATCGTCGCCAACTTTCTCGGCTTCCACCAGCACGCGCAGTTCGCGGCCGGCCTGCATGGCGTAGGCTTTTTCCACGCCTTTGTGGCTGGTGGCAATGTCTTCCAGTTCGTTGATGCGCTTGAGGTAGCTCTCCAGAATTTCGCGGCGTGCACCGGGGCGGGAGCCACTAATAGCGTCGCAAGCTTGCACAATGGGGCTGATGATACCCACCATCTCGATCTCGTCGTGGTGAGCGGCTACGGCATTCACCACCGCAGGGTTTTCGCCCAGTTTTTCGCAGAGCTGCCCGCCGATGATGGCGTGGCTTAGTTCGCTTTCTTCGTCGGTTACTTTACCGATATCGTGTAGTAAGCCTGCTCGTTTAGCCAGTTTGATCTGCTTGGTCGGAAGCCCCAATTCAGCAGCCATCGCAGCACACAAGTGAGCCGTTTCTATGCTGTGGCGCAGCAGGTTTTGGCCATAGCTAGAGCGATAGCGCATGCGGCCTACCATACGCACCAGATCGGGGGCTAGTCCGTGGATGTCCAGTTCTACAATGGTTTTTTGGCCTATCTCACGTATTTCCTGCTCCAGTTCTTTGCGGGTTTTGGCCACTACTTCTTCGATGCGAGCCGGATGGATACGGCCATCTCCCACCAGCCGTTTGAGCGATAGACGCGCTACCTCGCGGCGGATGGGATCGAAGCTAGAAATGACGATGGCTTCCGGGGTATCATCCACCACGAGTTCGGCACCGGTGGCTGCTTCGATGGCGCGAATATTTCGTCCCTCCCGGCCGATGATCTGGCCTTTGATATTATCGTTGTCGAGGTTGAATACTGAGACCGTATTTTCGATGGTAATTTCCGCGCACATTCGCTGGATGGTATTGATCACCACTTTGCGGGCGTCTTTGGCGGCGTCTTCTCGGGCTTCCTCTAGTAAGCGTTGTTTGAGGGAGAGCGCCTCTACTTCCGATTTAGAAGCCACATCGGCCAGCAACCTTTCTTTTGCTTCGGTTTCGGTGAGCTTGCTGATGCTTTCCAGTTCCTTGGTGAAGCGCTGGTGCTGGGTTTCGAGATCCCGCTGCATTTCTGCTACGGTTGCCAGCTCCTGATCGAGTTCGTCGTGTTTTTTGTGGTATTCGGCATCAAGCTGTTTTTCCTTGGTTTTCAGGCGCTCGGTGTCCTTCTCGATTTCGTCGCGCAGTTGCTTGAACTCCTGGCGCTCTTCGCGCATACTGGCTTGTTCGGCTTTTAGTTCTTCGCGCTTTTCTTTGAGTTCCACCAGCTCTTCGGCCTTTTCTTTCTTGAACTCTTCGCGGTAGCGGTTGAATTTTTCCCGGCTTTCCTTGATTTTTTCCTGCTTGATTTCCTCTTGCTTGGCTTCGGCTTCGCGCATGAATTTTTGAGCTTCTAGCTGTGCGTTGGCGAGCGTTTTTTCGGCTTCGGCTTTGAGCTTATCGGCTTCGGCAGTGGAAATTTGAAGTTGGGTATCCAGTATTTTTTTACGAGATACGAAGTGGTAGGCCAGTCCTACTACAAGGCCCCCGGCCAGTCCTATAACAAATTCAATGATGTCCATTAGTTGATCTATGTTTTAAAGCATCGCATCCACGAGTTTTTCCAACTCGTTGATGCGGTGGGTGATTTCCCCGCCCAATTCTACTTCCGCAGCCTGGCGGGCGGCGCGGAGTTCGCTGGCGTAGGTCAGCAAAGTCATTACTAGGCAATCTTGCTTATCTCGATCGCTGTATTTGACCTGAAATTCGTTGAATTTCGTGTTGATCTCTGCCACTAGTTTACGCAGGCCAGCCTCCTCTTCGGCCTTTACCCGAATGGGGTAGGGCCTGGCAGCAATAACAACCGTAATCGTCTTGGGGTGCTCGTTGGTGGCCATTGTATTTACTTTTCTTGCAACCACACAATGCATTTATCGATTTCCTGAATACAGAAATCAATTTCCGCTCGATAATCCGTTTTGGCTTTTGGAGGGCTAGTTGTTTTGTTGGCCGCAGTTTCGGTATCCGACACAACAATTTCGGGCAGCTGGGCGCTAGCCGCTGCGCGCTCTAGTTTTTCCTTCAGCGAGCTAATAATGCCACGTTGCCGATCCAATTCTCTTTTAAGCTGCTTGTTCTCGGCGCTTAAACTTTCCTTTTCAGCGGTTTGGCGTTCCATTTTGGAGGCCAATTGCCTGATTTTTAGCTCAAAACTGTCAAGTTTATTTGACAGATCCATACGTTTTATTTCGGGTAGCAAGGGTGATAAAAATTGCTGCTCGCAGGGCAGCGACACCTACATTAACGCCTGATCTCGGCTCCTAGTTGCCTAGTAAAGGTTTCTACCAAGCGATTTATCGCCTGATCTACCTCTTTGTCTTTGAGGGTGCGTTCTTTGTTTTCAAAGAGAAAGCTTAGGGCATAACTTTTTTTGCCTTTGCCCAGCTGCTCTTCGTTCTCATATACGTCAAATAAATTGACGGCTGTCAGCAGTTTTTTCTCTGTTTTTTTAGCCGCTTCCTCCAAAGTGGCATAGCTTATACTTTTGTTGATAACCAGCGCCAAATCGCGTTTTACACTCGGATATTTATTCAATTCTTCCACCTGCATCCGCTTTTTAGGCAAGAGGCGGAAAATAGTATCCCAGTTAAAGTCGGCATAAAAAACATCCCCTTTTATACCCACTTTTTCCAGCGTCTGCCGAGCAACTTTCCCGTAGCTCACTAGTGTCATGGGGCCAGCGTAGGCTTCCAATCCGTAAGCCAGGGCTTCGTCTTGGGTTTCGCGCTGCCGGTAGTTGGTAATCCCCAAGCGGCCAAGAATCAGTTCCACCGCGCTTTTCAAGCTGTAGTAGTTAAAGGGCTGCTCCCCCCTAGTATGCCAGTTGTTTTCGTGCTTACTACCACTCAGGACTAGCGAGAGGTGATTGACCTCCTCGTACTTCCCCGCTTCCAGATGATAGGTTCTACCAAACTCAAACAAGCGCAGATTTTGTTTCTTGCGGTTGCCGTTGCGCAATACCGCCTCTAGGCCACTCATCAGCATATCTGGCCGCATAATATCCAGGTGGACATTGCTGGTATTGTTGATATATACCAACTTTTCGATGCGCTCGGCCGCCATACCCCCCCCGTAGTAGCGGCTTTCACTCAGGCTCATAGCCATCATCTCATGGTAGCCGTTGGCGGCCAGCAGATCCGCAATCAATTCCCTTACGGCATAGGGATCAGGATGGGGCGCCACCACCAGCGAGCTGGAAATTTCTTTTGGCATCTCCACTTTGTTGAAGCCATAGATGCGCAAAACTTCTTCTATCACATCCACTTCGCGGGTCACGTCGCTCTTGTTGGTGGGTACAGCTACGGTGAATTGCGT
Source organism: Lewinella sp. (assembly GCA_036835305.1). Classification (GTDB taxonomy): domain Bacteria; phylum Bacteroidota; class Bacteroidia; order Chitinophagales; family Saprospiraceae; genus Neolewinella. The sequence goes on along the minus strand of DAITME010000001.1, from coordinate 120,746 downwards.
TTCGCTGTCGGCCACAAAGGCCATGTCCATCGTTTCTAGGATGGATCGAATGTCTTCCCGACTGAGGTTGACGCCAATCAGGTCGCGCACGCGTCGGTAGCGCACCTCAATTTGTAGGGGCTTTACAGGCTGTGGGTAAATATCTAAGAGTTCACTGCTCACGCGGGCGCCAGCCACTTCCTGTAGGAGCAGAGCTGCTCGTTTGAGGGCATCTACACAGATATTGGGATCACTGCCTTTTTCGAATATCTTCGCCGCGTCTGTTCGCAAAGTATGTTTCAGGCTACTGCGGCGTACGGAGCCAGCCTCAAAATGAGCAGACTCTAGGAAAATACGCATCGTTTGCTCCGAAACGCCACTGTCTATGCCACCAAAAACGCCAGCGATGCACAAGGGCTTATCATGAGCATCGCAGATCATCAGGTCTTCGGCAAAAAGCTTGCGCTCCTGCTCGTCTAGTGCTAGAAAAGGGGTGCCTGCTGCCAGCGTCTGTACTTTAATGGCCCCGCCGCCAATCTTATCCAGATCGAAAGCGTGTAGCGGCTGCCCCATTTCGTGCAAGACGAAATTGGTTACATCCACCACATTGTTGATGCTCTTTAAGCCAATAGCTTGCAGCCGTTGCCGCAGCCAATCTGGGCTAGGGCCTAGCTGAATCTGGTCGATAATCAAGCCAGCATAGCGCGGGCAGCTAGCCGCATCGGCAATATGCACGGGCAAGCAAGGGGCTGTGCCTGGCCGAAAAGCAGCAAGATCAGGGCGCCTTACCCGCATCTTCTTGCCTTCATTGACGCTCACAGCCGCCGCGATATCAAAGGCTACCCCTAGATGGTTGGTGGCATCCGAGCGGTTGGGGGTGAGGCCAATCTCGAAAACATAATCGTTCTCTAGCTGAAAAACAGCCGCTGCGGGGGTGCCCACTACGCTTTCAGGCGGCAGCACCAGTATGCCTTCATGGCTACGGCCTAGGCCCAGCTCGTCTTCTGCACAAATCATCCCTTCGCTGACGGCACCACGAATTTTGCCTTTTTTTAGCTTAATCGGCTCGCCTTCGGTGGGGTAGATCGTGCTGCCCACGGTGGCTACCAAGACCTTTTGCCCCTGGGCTACATTCGGCGCGCCACAAACGATTTGTAAGGGGCTTTCACCCCCAATGTTTACCTCCGTGAGCGACAACTTGTCGGCCTCCGGATGCTTGATGCAGCGCACTACCTCCCCTACTACCACGCCAGCCAAGCCGCCGCGGATAGATTCTACTATTTCTATACCCTCCACTTCCAGGCCGGTGCCGGTGAGGATTTCGCCAATACTTTCTGGCGACTGTTCTATATCTATATACTGGCGCAGCCAGTTGAGTGACGTTTTCATAGGCGGCAAAGGTAGCAAGTAGATACGAAAAAACGAACGCTTTGGCAAAGTCTATACCGCATTTCAATGCATTTGAGAGCAAAACCGTAAATTTGCCCACCAAAATGATATCCACCCCGTATGAAACCATCCATTCCAAAGGGCACCCGCGATTTTTTACCCGAACAAGTCTATAAACGAGAATATATTTTCGAGCTAATTCGGAAGTATTTCCGCCGATTTGGGTTTCAGCCTATCGAGACGCCCGCTATGGAAGACCTCCAAACCCTCACCGGGAAATACGGCGAAGAGGGCGATAAGCTACTCTTTAAAATCCTGAACAACGGCGATTTTCTCGACAAAGCCGACGTCCGAGCCCTGGCTGAAAAAAACAGCCAAAAAGCACTGCCCAGCATCTCCAAGCGAGGGCTGCGCTACGACCTCACCGTCCCTTTTGCCCGCTATGTGGTGATGCACCAAAATGATCTGGCCTTTCCCTTTAAACGCTATGCCATGCAGCCCGTTTGGCGAGCCGACCGCCCTCAAAAAGGCCGCTATCAAGAGTTTTATCAATGTGATGCCGATGTGGTTGGCAGCGATAGCCTGCTCTACGAGGCGGAGTTTCTCCAGCTCTTCGATCAAGTTTTTACCGAGCTAGGCCTGCAAGTCGTTATCCGCTACAACCACCGAAAAATTCTAGCCGCTATGGCCGAAATCAGTGGCTACGGCGACCGGATCATGGACATCACCATCGCGATCGACAAGCTGGATAAAATCGGCCTAGAAGGCGTGAGGAAGGAACTGAGCGAGCGCGGCGTAGATGAAAACGCCCAAGCCATTATAGAAAAATTCTTAGCCGTTGAAAGCCTGGAAGAACTAGCCCCCCTCGTGAGCGATAATGAACAGGGAAAAGCCGGACTGGCAGAGCTGGAAAGTATGCTGGCATTTATCACACCTGTGGCTCAGGCTCAGATGTTGGCACAAAGTGCAGGAGCAGTGCCTTCTAATAAAGCAGTGCAGCAGGGCCTGCAAAATGCTTCCCGATTTGATGTCAAACTCGCGCGTGGCTTGAATTACTACACCGGTGTAATCTTCGAGGTGGAAGTTAACACCCAAGCGCATCCAGGCATCAAGATGGGCAGTATTGCCTCCGGTGGCCGCTATGCCGACCTCACCAGTATTTTCGGGATGAAAGATATGCCAGGAGTGGGCATCAGTTTTGGGGCCGAACGCATCTATGATGTCCTGGAGGAACTAGCCTTATTCCCCACTGGCAGCAGCGCCAGCCTCCAACTCCTCTTGCTCGCGCTAGACGATAGCAGCTTACAGCACGCCTTCAGGCTACTAGGCGCCATCCGCGCTGCCGGGATCCACGCCGATATTTACCCCACGGCAGCCAAAATGGCTAAAATGATGAAATACGCCAACCAACGCCACACACCCAGGGTGCTCATCATCGGCACCCAAGAAGTGGAAAACCAAGTCTATACCCTCAAAGACATGGAAAGTGGCCAACAAGCCAGCTTAACACTAGAAGCCATCATTCCGTATTGTCTGGAAGCTTAGATTAAAAAGCATAAAGGCATGCCAATATTTATAGCAGCTGCCTTCAAGGGCTCGGAGAGGGGCTCTGGACGAACAGTGCTGCTATCTTAGAAAAATTATTTCCTATGCTATTTTCTTCTATTACAGCCCTACAAACTGCCTTGGCCGAGGGGCGGATAAGCACTTTGGCCGTGGTACAGCACTATCTACGGCAAATACAAGAAACCGATCACTTAAACATTTATGTGGAAGTTTTTGACACGGAGGTAATAGCCGCAGCCAAGGCTCAAGACGAGGCTCGTACGGCAGGAAAGAAGCTAGGGAAACTGGCGGGCGTGGTCGTTTCTATTAAAGATGTCATTTGCTACCAGAACCACGCCGTAAGCGCAGGGTCGAAAATTTTATCGGGTTTTATTTCTCCTTACACTGCCACCGCCTTGGAACGCCTACTAGCAGAGGATGCCCTCATCATAGGCCGCACCAACTGCGATGAGTTTGCAATGGGTTCTGGTACTGAAAATAGCTACCACGGCCCAACGCGGAATGCTGCCGACCCACGGCGGGTACCCGGCGGCAGCAGCGGCGGCGCGGCGGTAAGCATCCAGGCCGATACTTGCCTGGTAGCCTTGGGCAGCAGCACCGGCGGCTCCGTACGGCAACCCGCCTCTTTCTGCGGCGTATATGGTATGAAACCCACCTACGGCCGTATCAGTAGGCATGGGCTGATTGCTTATGGTAGCAGCTTCGACCAGATCGGGGCTTTCGCCCATCACCCGCAAGACATCGCCTTATTATTCGAGCTCATGGCTGGTGCCGATGGCTTCGATAGCACGGCTCCCAATGAAGCAGTGCCTTACTATAGCCAAGCAACAACGGATAAAAGCCCCAGAAAAATTGCTTATTTTCCTGCTGTAATGGACAGCGATGGCCTCGACCCTGCTATCAGAAAGGCGATGCTAAGCAGTATGGACGAGCTGCGCCAGCAAGGGCACGAACTCTTGCCAGTAGCCTTCGATTTCTTCGATTATGTAGTACCAACTTACTATGTGCTTACTACTGCCGAGGCCAGCAGCAACCTGAGCCGCTTCGACGGACTGCGCTATGGCTACCGAAGTCCCGATGCTAAAACCCTCGAAGATACCTACAAAAGGAGCCGCAGCGAGGGCTTCGGCACCGAGGTGCAAAGACGCATATTATTAGGCACTTTTGTTCTTAGCAGTGGCTACTACGATGCCTACTACACCCGTGCTCAGCAATCTAGGCAGCTGATTCGCCAACAACTACGGGCTATCTTGCAGAAGCACGACTTTATTTTTATGCCCGTCAGCCCCAGCCTGCCCTGGATGATTGGGCAGCAAACGGATGACCCCGTAGCCAACTACTTAGCAGATATTTATACAGTGCTAGCCAACTTGGCAGGGCTGCCTGCCATCGCGATCCCCAGCGGTATCGATCCTGCTACCCAACTCCCACTAGGCTACCAGCTCATGGCCGATTATTGGAAGGAATGGGATTTGCTGGCAATGGCTAAGCAAATCAAAGACCTAGGCTAGCTTGCCGGCATTCTTTTTCATCCGCAAATCCAAGAACTCCACCAACAGGGAGAAAGTAATGGCGAAGTACAGATAACCTTTCGGGATAACGCCTACCTCGTTATCGAATACAACGAGATGAGCCAGGTGAGCAGCCTCGGTAATTAGCATAAAACCGATAAGGATAAGGAAGGAAAGTCCCAGTATCTGGATAGAAGGATGCTTGTTGACGAAATCGCCCACGGGCTTGGCAAAGAGCATCATAATTATCACCGAGATGACCACGGCAATAACCATTACCACCAAGGCATCCGTAGGGTTGGGGGTGAGGCCATTCGTCATGCCAATAGCCGTGAGGATAGAATCGAAGGAAAAGACGATGTTGATAGCTGTTATTTGCCAAATAGCGTTGCTCATACTCGAGGAACGCGCGCTTTTTACTTCCTGTTCGCCATGACCCTTGTACTCCACCTTCTCGCGGATTTCCTTGGTACTTTTGTAAAGCAAGAAGAGCCCCCCTCCGAATAGAATCAGCGATTGCCCACTAATTCCACCTTGGATCCAAGCCGTTTCGATGTGCCAGAACGCTTTGTTAAGAGCGGTGAGCAAGGAAATGCCAAAGAGTAAGGCTACCCGCATGAGCATAGCCAGCATGAGCCCTAGATTGGTGGCTTTCTTGCGTTGTTCTGGCTCTAGTTTGCCTGCTGCTATCGAGATGAAAATAATGTTGTCAATGCCTAGCACAATCTCCAGAAATGTAAGCGTGAGCAAAGCAAACGTCGGGGTTCGTAAATAATTCTAGCATGAGAACAAGCAGATGGGAAAGGATGTGTTGCGATGTGATTAACGCTGAAATGCAGCATGAAAATCGATCGCAAAACTACAATCTTTTATTTGTAGCGGTTCAACTACTTTTTAGTAGCCAAGCTGGTAAGACAGCTAAACTCAGCTTTTATTGCCTCAAAAGTGTTAATTTTTTGTTATCGTGTCCTTTTTAGGTAACAATCTTCGTCAATTTGGCATACCTTGTGTGTGTAATTGAAATCCCAAGACGAATGAAACAAGCTTTACTCCTGATTTTTCTCCTTGTTGGTGGTCTCCAGTTGGAGGCTCAGTCCACCGCTTTCAAAGGGCAGGTGGAAGACCTTCGTTTGTTCCCTAATCCAGTAGTATCCTATTTTCAGCTTGGTCATAGCGAGCGGGTAGTACGCATCCATGTTGTCAACCCAATTGGAAGAAAAGTACGCAGCTTCGAGTACGAAAGTAAGGGGCAATACGACATCAGCGATCTTCCCAGAGGTTTTTACCTTGTTCAACTATTGGACGCGGAGAATACGATTGTGCGCACACAGCGTATCTCCAAGCAGTAAGCCTATATCTCTTTCAACTTATCGATAATATCTTCCACTTTTATATCCCTTATACAGTGGAAGTGTCCTTGAGGGCAGGCAGCATAACCGATTTTTGAACAAGGACGGCAAGATAGTCCTTGTACTTCTATGCGGCGCTGCTGTTCTTCTTGTTCCTTGCCGGGCAGGTAGGGATACATGCCAAAATCGGCCATGGTATTTCCCCAGATACTTACAATAGGCTTACGAAAAGCGGCTGCGATGTGCATCAGCCCTGTATCATGCGTGAGTACCGCGGCTGCCTGGCGTAGCAGGTGGGCGGAGGCGTTGAGCGAATAATGGCCACAGGTGTTGACTACATGTTGGCCCGCTTGGCTGAGGCGCTCGCCTAGAGCTTTCTCGGCTGGGCCGCCTAAAAGCACGATCGGTTTGGTGTAGGCTTTACAGAAGGCTAGCTGCTGGGCTTCGGTTAGGCATTTGGTGGGGTGGGCTGCTCCAACGACGAAGGCTAGATAAGGCCTTGCTTCTATTAAATTGGGCCTTGCTCCTGCACTTTGTGCCCGTATTAAGGCGTGAGCCATCATTTGCTGTTGCTCTTCTTGACGGAGGGGGCCTGGGAAATAATCCAAGCCTTGCCCATCATTTATGATACCCAGCGAACTGGCAGCGGCTAGGTAGCGATCAACGATATGCTTTTGAGGCAGCCGATTGATCTTCCAGCGGGTGAGTAGCCATTTTTGGAAGTTCAACTTCTGGAAGCGATACACTTTGGTTTTTGAGCCGAGCCGATGGCTACCTAAGCGCCAGGAGAGCTCGCGGCTGCGGAGGTTGTTGTGCAGATCAATGATGTAATCGAAGCCTTCTTCGCGCAGCACTTGGCTAACTTCGGATACCTCTTTCTGGATGATCCACACACGGCTGATGTAGGGATTGTGCGCCACCACGCTGGCGAAAGCTGCCTTGGTGAGATAGTGCACTTCGGCACCTGGCCGCTGTTGGTGAAGCGCCCGCAGCAGAGGGGAGGTGAGTACGATATCGCCAATGGAGGAAAAGCGGACAACTAGAATTTTTTCGGCCATTGTGCGAAGGTAGTGCTAGTCAAGCAAATCCGATAGTGCCCCAGCGATATTAGGCTGCTGAAAAGTATAGCCCGCGGCACTAATTTTGGCTGCCGAAACCTTGCAGCTATCCAAAATGGTGTGAGACATCTCGCCAAGTGCCAAGCGAAGGGCAAAGGCGGGCGCGGGCAGTACTAAAGCGGCTTTGCCTTTGGCGCGGGGCAGTTCCTGGGCCAGTGTTTTGTTGCGCACTGGATGCGGCGCTACGCCGTTGTAAGTGCCCGTGAGCTGTTGCTGAATAGCGTACTGAAAAATACCCACGATATCGTCCATGTGTATCCAGCTATACCACTGCTGCCCGTCGCTAAAATAGGTGGACATAAAGAAGTGTAGGGGTAGCAGCATCTTTTGCAAAGCGCCGCCGCTGGGGTGTAGCACAATGCCGGTGCGGTTGATAAACAAGGGAATATCCAGATCCGTAATGGCTTGCGTACTTTCTTCCCAGGCAACGGAGCTTTCCGATAGGAACCCACGGCCAGCGGCGCTGTCTTCATCTACGGCTGTTTCGCCTCGGTGGCCATAGAAACCGATGGCAGAAGAAGATAAGTATAGCTTAGGCCGATGGCCAGTTTTTTTGAGGGTGTCGGCTAGGAGGCGTGTGCTTCCGGTGCGGCTGGAGATGATCAGTTGCTTGCGTTTGTCCGTCCAGCACGAATCTGCAATACCTGCTCCGGCTAAGTTGATGATGTAGTCGGCGGCCGTTACGGCTTCTTCGTCGATGGTCTGTTTCGCCACATCCCATTGGTAGGTAGGGTAAGGGGCGTCAGGGCGTGTGCTTCTACTCAGGTGTGTTACCTCATGCCCTTCAGCCGCGAGGGCTTTACTCAGGAAGCCCCCCACAAAACCACTGCCGCCACCAATCAATATTCGAGCCATATTTACGTTTTTATTTAGCATTCAACAAGCCAGCTAAGCAAGGGTTGCATGTTCGGCTGCGTTGGAGCCAAGCCATAGCTTGGCTTTACTGAGGCAAAATCTTGTGTAGTTGCTTGAAAAATGCCTATTTTTGCAGCCTCAAAATATTTTATGAGAAAACTGACTGTATTATCCCTGCTCTTTATGCTGCTTTGCGGCGTATCCCACGCCCAAGCTGATAGTGATGTCTTGTTTAGCATTGCCGACCGTGAAGTTACCGTAGGCGAGTTCCGGTATATCTACGAAAAGACCAATGCGGACAAGGCTACCTACAGCCGCCAAAGCTTGGAGGAGTATCTAGACTTGTACCAGCGTTTTAAGCTCAAAGTCCACCGAGCCTACGCCATGCAGCTAGATACAGTGAAAAGCCTACAGCAGGAGTTGGCAGGCTATCGGCGGCAGCTAGCTGAGAACTACCTGATGGATAGAGCCGTGACCGACCGCCTTGCCGAAGAGCTGTACCAGCGCAGGCAGCAGGACGTGGAGATCAGCCATATTCTTTTCCCGCTGTCGCCCAGTGCAGCAGGCGCCGATACGGTAGCGGTTTATGAAGAAGCGCTGAGTATCAGAAAACAGCTTACGCCTGCCAATTTTGCTACCTTGGCGCAGCAGTTTAGCAAAGACCAGTATTCCAAGGACAAGGGCGGCCGGATTGGCTTCCTTACGGCACCCCTACCCAACGGTCTATATCAGCTAGAGAACCTAATTTACAGCGCCAAAGAAAATACCATTCTGGGGCCCGTACGCACCCAGTTTGGCCTTCATTTAGTGTTAATACATGGCAAGCGCGCTGCCAGAGGAGAAATAGAGGCTGCTCATATCCTTATTCGGAAACCTGACAGTGCCAGCGAACATGAAAAGGCGCGGCAGCGTGCTGAAGAAATTGCTAGCCTTCTGCGCAACGAACAGCAGCCTTTTGAGAAGCTGGCGGCTACGATGAGCGAAGACGAAAAAACGGCCAAGAGCGGTGGTTATGTCGGCTTTTTTGGCATCAACCGCTACGAAACTGCTATTGAAGATGCTGCTTTTGCCCTACAGGCGGACGGTGATATCTCGGCGGTGGTGGAAAGCCGAGTGGGCTACCACATTATCAAGCGGATTTCCAAAAAAGCGAATCTAACTTTTGCAGAAGAGCGGCCGCTCTTGATCAGCAAAGTAAAGGCTGATAGCCGTTATCAAGTAGCCACAGACGCGCTATTGCAACAAATTCGTCAACGGGCAGGCCTACAGGAAAATAAGACTTTGCTAATGGATTTCGCGGCCTCGCTAGCAGACTCCAGCTTCCTCAACCTGGCCTGGAAGGCTCCGCTGCCAACAGATGAGCGCAGCTTGTTCAGCATCGGCAAAGAGGCAACTACTACTTTGGGCGACTTCCAACGCCACCTCCAGTCGCTAGCCCGTCAAAGAGCAGCCAGGGCACGCTCTGGCAATAGCCAGCAAGCTGTAATGGATTATTACCAAGAGTTTTTAAATGTCCAGCTGCTGGCCTACGAGGAATCTAAATTGGAAGAAAATTACCCCGACTTCCGCGCGCTCATGCGCGAATACGAGGAGGGTATCCTGCTCTTTGAGGCAACCAAGTTGGAGGTTTGGGATAAAGCCAGCGAAGACTCCATCGGTCTGGTACAGTTCTTTGAAAAAAATCAGGATAAATATTTCTGGACTGAGCGCGCCAGCGTCACGCGCTATACGATCTTTGCCGCTTTAGCTGATAAGGTAGCCGCTATACGCGCGTTGGCGCCGACTACCGAACCGGAAGCACTTGTGAAAATGTTTCCCAGCGGTAGTGATGCAGCAGGGCTCCGCGCGCAAACCGATACATACGAACGGCAGCGCCTAGAACAAATGGAAGCGATGGAATGGAAAGTGGGCGCCATCAGTGAATCGAAGCGAGACGAGCGCAGCGGGCAAGTGATTTTCCATAAGATAGAAGAAATACTACCTGGAGGCCCCAAGGAACTAGATGAAGCCAGAGGCTACGTCATCGCCGACTACCAAGACCAGTTGGAAAAAGATTGGGTTGCTAGCTTAGCCGCCCAGCATCCTGTGAAGCTGCGCAAAAAAACTTTTGAAAAAATGGTGAAGTAAACCAACCGTGCAGTTAATCTACTCCTCCTTTGTTAAGTGTTATAAGGTCTATATCCGAAAGAGGAAAGCCTGGCCGAATCTACCGTTTTGGCTCAACCTCTTGTTTTTGTGTTGCCTGCTGGGGGCTATGTGGTCTTGCGGGCAGGTAGTCGCCGAGGAAAAGGAAGATCCCTTGCTCGCTCGCGTACACAAGAGAGAGCTGCGTATAAGCGAGTTGGAGGGGATGTTCCCGGAAGATGCCAGCGCCCAAGATAGCGCCTTATTGTTGCAGGCATTTGTGAATCGGTGGACAAAAGACGCCGTGCTCCAGTGGGAGAGCGAGCGAAATATGCCACCGAATCTCAATATCGATCGGCTTGTGCGGGATTACAGAGCCAGTCTCATTCGCTCTACGTACGAAAAAGTTCTGGTAGAGCAGCGGTTGGATAGCGTGGTTAATAAAGAAGAGCTGCTGGCTTACTACGAAGCGCACAAGGGGCAGTACCAACTAGAAAAGCCAATTATACGTTGTTATTTCATAAAAGTACCCTACCCAACGCCCGAAGCCGAGACGCTACGGCAGCTCTGGAACAATGGTGTGGTAGAAGATACGGCTGCGCTACGTACTTTTTGCGACCGCTTTGCAGAGGTGGCACTCATCACAGAGGATGCCTGGTATAGTTTTGAAGAAGTAGCGAAGCAATTTCCAGAAGGTACTTTGAGTAGTGACAATGTGAGCTCCAAACGGGAGTTTACTCAGCAAGACGGGCAGTACCGCTACTATTTCCGTTTCTTTGAACTAAAAAAACGCCTGGAAATAGCACCGCTTAGTTATGTAGAGAGCCAAGCGCGGCGGGTAATCCTACACGACAGAAGCCGCGAGGTACTGCAGCAAGCTAAAGAAGAAATTTTTGAGCGCGAATTGCGAAAAAAAAATATAGAAACATTCTACTAATACCAGTAGCCTAATGAGAAGAATTAAGAATTTGCTGCTCCTCGGTTTACTCCTTTTTACATGGGGTAACAGGGCGGAGCTTGTTGCACAAGAACAACGAGAGGTGATAGACCAAGTTATTGCCATGATAGGCAGTGAGTACGTGCTGCTCTCGGAGCTAGAAGAGCAGTATGCGCTGGCACTTAGCCAATCGGGGGTTGAGGAATTGCCGCCGGATGCCCGTTGCTTGTTGATGGATCAGCTCTTGGTGTCTAAACTACTTTACAACCAATCGAAACTAGATAGCTTGGAGGTGGGTGTCGAAGAAGTGGAGCAGCAACTCAATGCCCGGATAGATCGTATTCTTTCCTATATGAACGGAGATATACAGCAGTTCGAAGAATACTACGGCCAGAGTATCACGGCTACCAAAGAACAGTTTCGGGAAGACCTGCGCGAGCAATTGGCCGCCGATAAAATGCGTGGCCAGATCATAAGCGGTGTGAGTGTGACACCCAGCGAAGTAAAGAATTTCTTCGCTCAGATACCGCGCGATAGTCTTCCTTTCTTCAACGCAGAAGTAGAAATAGGCGAAATTGTTGTACAACCCGAAGCCAACGAAGCTACCCGCCAAGCAGTGCAAGAACGCCTGGCAGCTATCCGCGAGGAGATCGTGAGCGGCCAGCTCTCGTTCGCAGACGCCGCCCGTAAACATAGCCAAGATGGCTCTCGGCAAGGGGGCGGCGAGCTGGGCTGGGCCAAGCGCGGTAAATTTGTGCCAGAGTTCGAAGCCGCTGCCTACAATCTGGAACCTGGCGAAATCAGTGATATTGTGCGAAGCGAATTCGGCTACCACCTCATTCAACTTAATGGAAGAAGGGGGAATGCCATCAACGTGAGCCACCTCCTCATTAGGCCAGAAGTACAAGAAGAAGATATTGAGAAAGCCAGGATGTGGCTCGATAGCGCCCGCCAGCTCATTCTTAGCGACTCGATCACCTTCAGTTATGCCGTGAAGCGCTTTGGGTTCGAAAAATACCCCAGCTACAACAACGATGGCCGTATGCAAAACCCCAACGACGGCAGCACCGTTTTCGAAACAGGCGATCTCGACCCAGATGTTTACTTCGCTATTGACGATATGAAAATAGGCGACGTCAGCGACCCTATGGAATTCCGGAGCCCCACTGGCGATGTAATGCTGCGTATCGTACAACTACAGTCGCGCAACCGACCCCACCGCGCCAGCCTTGCCGAAGACTATGCTAAAATTCAGCAAGCCACCATACAAGCCAAGCAAAGTGAGTTTTTGGCAGAATGGATAGATAAAACGCTCGCATCTACCTATATTTCTATTGATGCCCGCTACGAGGGCTGCCCAAACCTGCAGGTCTGGCTAGAAAGCAGTCGAGAGGTAGGCAATGGGAATGTCACCACCGTAGGCGGCAAATAAAATATAAAATAATCCATTCAGGCCACGAACGGGCGAATAGTGGTATCTTGTTCGTGTCAATCAAAGGGTACTGCCTGATGATTCGAACTACTCTGGCGCGGCTGTACTCAAGTTGTACTTATAAAAGTTTGTACCTGGCAGGCAATCGCCCCGTTTTGTAAAAATTGTTTCAAAGGATGGTTTTCAGCGGCCGATTGGGGAGGGTTTCCCAATCGGCCGCATATTTTGTATCTTTGCACGCATGAATAAGCAGATCGGCCTTTTTTTTGGTTCCTTCAATCCCGTTCATGTGGGCCATATGATCATTGCTAATTATATGGCTAGCCAAACGGCTTTAGACGAGGTGTGGCTGGTGGTGAGCCCACAAAATCCTTTCAAGCAGCGCAGCAATTTGGCCGATCAGTATGCCCGTCTCGATCTGGTGAAGCTAGCGATTGGTGATACCCCAAAACTTAGAGCCAGTTCAATAGAGTTCCAATTGCCCAAGCCCAGCTATACCATCGATACGCTTACCTATCTGCGCGAGCAGTACCCCGCCTATATCTTCTCCCTCATCATGGGGGGCGATAATCTTCCAACCTTACCCAAATGGAAGAATGCCGATGTGCTGTTGCGCGATTACGCTATCCATGTTTATCAGCGGCCTGATATGGAGCTAGGTACACTGGCTGAGCACCCCCAAGTGACCGTTCATCGGGAGGTGCCGCTGATGCAACTCTCGGCCACTTACATCCGCCAGTGCCTGCAAGCTGGTAAAAGTATCCGCTATCTCGTACCCGATGCCGTAGCCGAAGAATTGGAAAAACGCCGGCTCTACCAGATGTGATAGGCTGCTTGGAAGCGCGCTCCAGCCGCAAGGGCTTGAATGCCTTCTTTCTCGCTTAGTTCTCCGCTGGCATCGTAAGCATCCGCCAAGCCCAGCCAAGGCTCGATACAGACAAAATCGCCGGTAGGTTTGGCCCAGATACCTAGATAATTAAAGGCTGGGAAAGCTACACTAAGCACCCGATCTTCTTGCCAGCTTGGCTCTTTTTTTTGGGCATGGCTCCTGCACAGATGTGCCCGCCTAAAAGCCTCTGGAATTTCTTTAAAGACCAGCGCATCTTGCTCAAAAAGACTGTGCCGCAGTGGCAGGCGATTCTCCTCCCAGGCGAGGGCGCGCGTTTCGGCACCAATCAATCCTTCAGTCGTGACGGTGTAGCTGCGCCAATTGGGAACTGCTTCTTCAAACGCCAGATAGTAATCGCTGTAAAGTTCTCCCTGCTCAGGCAAGAGGGGGACGCGGAAAGCTGGATGGCCGCCCAAAGAAAAATAGAGTGTCTGCTGGCCGGTATTCAGCAGCTGATGATCCACCACCAAACGGCGCCCTTCTAGGCGGTAAGTGAGCAAAAACCGAAATTGAAAAGGGTACACCAAGCGGGTTGCTGCATTGTCTTCCAGTAAAAAGCTAACACCGTCGGCGGTTTGCCGCTCGATGCGCAAAGCCGAATTGTAACGAATAAAGCCGTGTTTTGGCAGCTGGTAGGTCTTGCCTTGATGGTGGTACTGCCCGTTCTTCAGCCCCCCGATAATCGGGAAGAGCACCGGCGCATGACTGGCCCAAACAGCCGGATCCGCTTGCCAAATGTATTCCTGCCCCGTTTGGCGATCTTTTAAGCTGGCTAGTTCGGCACCGATGGGCGTAAAAGCCGCTTCAAAAGCCTCATTTTGTATCCGAATCATGTCATCTATCGTTTGTCCAACTACTTAAACTGGGAAATTTATTACCTGGGCTAGTACAAATAGCTATATTTGTAGGCCCTACAATAGCGTAAGGCAGTTTACTTATTGCTCGCGCAGGAGCCATGTTTTAAAAAAGTAGCAAGGCTGATTTTAACCAAAACCAAAGTTATGAAAAATATATTCGATCTGCTGGGCAGAATTCTCTTGTCTTTCATTTTTCTTTTCGAGGCCTATGATTACATCGCTTATGCTAAGGCCAACAAGGAAGTGATGGCCAGCTACGGCCTTACTTGGAATCAGGATTTCTTCCTCTATGCCGCTTTGGTACTGCTTATTCTGGGGGGCTTGATGGTGCTAACGGGCTACCGGATGCGCACAGGAGCTATTTTTTTGTTGCTCTATTGGCTTCCGATGACTTTTATTGTACACGCTTTCTGGAACTTTCCAGAGGAGTCGAGGCGCCTGGAATCGATCCTGTTTATGAAAAATATTGCCATTAGCGGGGGCTTACTTATCGCGGCCACGCACACTTCTGGCACGTATGCTATCAAACGACTTTTTGCAACAACGCGGGTAAAATAGGAGCTTTTTATTACCACAAGCTGGTGTTTTTATAAAAAAGTACAACAAATTCGAAAAAAAGTGGCTAAAAACTTGCGGGATTGCACAATTTTGTTTTAATTTGTGTTATTATTCAACACAACTACTGCAATTATGATTACAGAAGACCGTCGGGAGCTGAATGAACGCTTCAAAAAAGTCTTCCGCATTTTGGAAGATCGCGGAGACATTATCAAAAACGACCGAGGCGGCAATGGCCTAGGTGATTTCGCCAAGCGCATTCTAGGCAATCGCTCTTATGGGCACATTATCCGCGCTTTCTTAAATGAAGACGACAAGCGCTGTATCAACTACGAACAAGCCCGCCGAGTCTGTAGCGAGTACAATGTCAACATGCCCTACCTTCTGGAAGGGGAAGGCCAGCCTTTTGGTATGGATATTCCGCATGCGCCCGTTACATCGGAAGATCTTCCGCCGTTAAACATCTTGTTTACCGAGCAAGAGGCCTTCGCCGGCGCCACCGTGGATCCCGATTCCTTCACCCAGGAATCCCTTAATCGTTTTTGCCTGCCTGGTTTGTCTGGCGATGGCTACGTCGCTTTCCCGATCAGCGGTAATAGTATGGAGCCTATCATCAATGATGGGGATACGATCATTTGCCGCCAAATTAGTGGTGTACACGAAATCAGAGACAATAAAATATATGCTGTCACGGCCAGGGGCTCTATTTGGGTGAAATACATCCAAAAAATTCCTGATACTCGTGGCAGAATCACTTCCCTTAAGTTGATCTCCGCCAACCACCTCGAGCACGATCCTTGGGTGGAAGACGTAACAGAGTACACGCGCCTCTACGAAGTGGTTCGGCGCATCAGCGAGCTGTAAGCGCCTCGCTCCCAGCGCGCTAGGTTAAAATCTCTCGCACTACAGGGCTGGTAGCAATATCAGCCCTATGCGTTTGCGCTCGATAGGTATTTTTATCCTGCTGTTTTTATTCGCGCTCGGTTATGCTGGGTTGGCTGGCTTTGAGTTGGCTGCTTGGGTATAGCCGAGCGTTTATAATTACACCCCCATCCTTTTTCGCATCGTCTCGTAGAGCAGTATGCCTGCGGCTACGGATACGTTGAAGGAGTTAAGGGTGCCTGCTTGAGGGATTTTGAAGCGGATATCCGCTGCCCTGGCTACCCCTGTCGAAATGCCCTCGTCTTCTGCTCCCATCACGAGGCAAGTGGGCCCTATGAGTTCTAGTTCGTGTAGATAATGGTCTGCTTGCAAGTCGCTAGCAAGCACGGCTACGCCGGATTGCTGCAAATATTCCACCACATTGACCATGCTTTTTTCGCGGCAAACGGGCAATCTGCTGAGAGCGCCAGCGGAGCTTTTGACGGCATCAGCGGTGAGGCCAGCGCTGTTTTTTCTGGGTATAATGATAGCATGTGCTCCACAAACCTCCGCAGATCGGGCAATGGCGCCGAGATTGCGCACATCCGTAACCCCATCCAGCAAAAGCAATAGTGGAACCTGACCTTGCTCATAGAGCTGCGGCAGAATATCCTCTATCCTTTGATAAGCCGCCGCAGCCATTTGTGCTACTACGCCTTGGTGGTTGCCTTTCACCATCCGTTGGAGTTTCTCTTTGGGAATGATGGTCATGGGTATATCTAAATCGCGGCAAAGGTGGCGCAGTTCCTTTTCGAATTCTCCTCGGGTGCCTTGCTGGAGATAGACCTTGTCTATTTCAGCTCCTGCTTCCAGAGCGCTGATAACGGGATGCCTTCCGTAGATGATATCTTCTTTGGGTGCGTTCATATTTTCTGAGTTCCCCTAGAGGCTGTTAGGGGTTTGCTTTCTTGTAAGAGCCAGTCGCGCCCGATCGTTTGTGGGGTAGCGAGTATTTTTTGATGAAGGGCTTCGAGCTTTTGGGCAAGTTCTTTTCGGCTCATAAATGCTTCTTGGTGCCGCAAGAGGGTGAGTTGTTTGGCGAAGCGCGTATAGTTGATATACTTCCGTTTGTCGGTAGCGTTGATTTTCCGCTGCCGGCGAACGTATAATCGGAAAGTATCCAGCTGGTTGAGCAGGTAGTTGGTTTCCTGTTGGTCGTAGGCAATCCTCACTTCCAGGAGCACCCGGGCAAGGTGGTATTTCACATCCGAGTCGGCCACTTGCCGGAGTAGATCCCCCGCTTCGTCGTAGAGGCCCCGGCTATAGAAGTACTGTGCTTTGTTGAGGGCGTAGGCGTTGTTGCGTCGTTTTTCGGGTAAATAGCAGTAATTCTCTTCGATGAAAGTTTCTGTCCATTCATATTCTTTTAAGTCGCAGCCTAAGGTGACGATGTTTTTATAATCCCACTCCGAAATAATGCCCTTATCAAAAATGATGTGGGTACTGAGGCCGCGTTGGTAGAGTTCCAGCAGTTCGCGGCGGTAGTGGGCATCTCCTTTCATGATGCGCGTGATGCAGTAGTTATTGGCAAAGGCGAAGAGGTCTCGTTGTTCGTTGGGGGTAAAGGCATCGAAAGCTTCGTTGAGGTAGAAGCGCATTTTGGTATAGTGGACTTCTTCTTCTGGTGCTTTGAGGCTCATCAAGATGTGGTAATAGCCGTTGATAGCCAGATCCTTCGCCACTATTTTTTGGCCAGCCTCTGTATGGATATAGGACATGATAGCATCTAGGAAGCCAAAATCAAATTGGGTGTTCATCAAGATGGAATTGGCCGTGAGATGGCAGGCATGTTTTAGTTTTTCCAGAATATAATAGCGGTCGAGGCTATACATCATTTCTTGTAGGGGGGCGGCATCGGCTCTGTCGATATAAGCATTTCGGTAGTAGCCATAGATAACGAAGAGGCGGTAGCTGGCCCAGTGGTGGTCACTTCCCTGCTGGGGTGAGGCTTCCAGAATGCGTTGTAGGCGTTTGCGCCTATTATCCAGTAGATCGAAGCGATTGAGTACTTCTGCACGCCGCAGCGTGAGCACTTCTTCCAGAAAGGGTTCCTCGGCTAGTTGCTCCACTGCCAAGAATTGATTAACCAGTTTCATCAGCGCTGAAAGCGCGTCGGCTAGAGCTTGCTCCTGGAATTCTACTGTCCCAAAGAGTTGTTTGAATATTTTGTCTTTGTCTAGGTTAGGGCGTTTTGCCTCTAGGCCCTTCAGGAGTAATTTCAGTAGTTTCTTGGTTCTTTCGTGCTGGTTGAAGTAGGGGCTATCCACCAAGAGCCTTAGCCGCTGCCGTTCGCGGCCATCCATGAGTTGTAGTTGTTTGACGACTTTAGTATCTAGCATCTCGGGCTGAGTAGTTGTGGGCTTACTCCAAAGCCAACATCCGTCGGCTGGCACTGAAATTACCTAAGCGCAGCGTGTAGGTATATACCCCTCCCGCTGCTGGTAGTTGTTGGCGCTGGAGCAAGAAAGCATTGTATCCTCTTTGGGCATTTTGGGAAATGTCAGCAACTAAGCGACCTTGGCTATCATGGATGAGCAACCTAGCCGAGCCTGCAACCGCAGCCGTGTAGGTGATGGAGGTTTGCTCGTTGAATGGGTTGGGCGTATTTTGGTACAATTGGTTGGCGGCAGCGGCGGTACTTGGCTCGTTACTTTCCTGTGTATACCCCAGCTCTAGTCCTATTATATCCCCTGCCGTAGGATAGGCTTCTGCAGTGGTATGTTGGCTACCAAGGCGCAGCGGATACTTTTCTGGATTGGCCATGTTTTGCGCCACCGTGATATAAAACAAGGGACTTTCAGTGGATAGCGGTTCCGTACTTTGTTGATAGGACATGGTTATCCAAGCCCGATCCAAGAACCGAAGGCCAAAATGTTCGCTTAGCCGGAGCTGCCCATCCGAAATTTCTACCAAGCTTATTCCTTCCGCCAAAGACCAAGTAGCCTGAAGGCCCAGGAGCTTACTATCTGTCGCATATACGGCCCATTGTTGCTGGCTTGGCGCTTGGGCTTGGGGGGGGCCATCAGGTATTGTTTGTATAGGGCTAAGCAAACGTGCTTCCAGGATGGCTGCGGCGCTTCGGCCGCGGACACTTTCTTGTGCGTTGCCGGTGTTGAGCATCCGCCGAGGGTCTGCATCTCGGTTGATGTCGCCCACTTTAACCGCCGTGAAATCGGCTAGTTGCGAAAAGGCGAAATTGTTGAAGTTGGCCACTTCCGGGAAAACTTCGGCCCAAGGATTGTTTGCTTCAGGAAACGTGTAGTTAGCTTCTATGAACCGCCAGGAGGTGTTGTTATCGAAATTATCATCTAGCCCCAGGATCAATCTTCTGATCACGATCAGATCACGGACGGTTATCTCTTGGCTCCGGTTGGCATCGGCAGCAATATATTGATACGGACTGGTGAAGGGAAATAAACCCAAAATATGGCGACTGATAGCAAGGATATCGAAAGTGGTGACCCCGTTCATATGGTCGCTATCGGCGAAAGGCAGTAGGGTGTAGTCTTCACCAAAATTGAGTTCCTGGAAACTGAAAAAACCAAGGGCATCGGTGCTAGCTATTTGCTCGGTTTCTCCGGTGATATAAACCGTTACGCCTCCTAGGGCTTCGTCGTCGAGCGTCAGGATTTGACCGCTAAGCGTTCCTGTACTAGGTGGGGTGCAGGGTTGGCTATCGTGCTGCTGTACTTGCAGGCTGGTTTGGCAGTAATCGTAGTTGCCCGCAGCATCAATGGCGTATATGCGCAACAGCAGCAGGCTATCGTCGGCACAGCTGAGCAGCAATCCAGTGTCTTGCACGCTAGGGGTGAAGGCTGTTGATAGGGCGTCCGAGTCCCGATAAATGGCATATCGTACTGGACCAGAACAATCCGAGGCAGCACTGGCTAAAAAGTCGGCAACCCAGATAGCTGCCTGGCCGCCTGCTGCTTCGTCTGGCATGAGTGTAACCGTGAGGCCATTGATACAAATGGGCGTGGGCGCTTTGCGGTCGATGATGCTAAAACGCACTAAGCCGACACGAATATTTCCACAGCCATCGGAAGCTATAAGCCGTACAGCGTGCTCGCCGATGGGGACTCCTGTGAGCTGTATGGTGAAATCCCCCGCTGTGCTATCGGAGGCGATAGTGGCGGAGACATCGCGGCTAGGCATAAATTCCGTCAAGGTGAAGATACCGTCGCCATTGCTGTCGTCTATAAATATATCCAGCTGGGCGGAGAAGTTCACACTACCGGGCGAGCACAAGTCGTCCACTCGGAAAGGGAGTGAAATACTGCCAAGGCAGCTGTTGTCCATAGCTAGCCCAGGCGCTTCGGGCTGCGGCAGCAGCAAGACGGGTGGGGTATGGTCGAACACTTTGACGAACTGCTGGTAGCGAAAGGCTCCGCGGCTGCCATCTACCCCATAGCCGCCCGGATGACTACCGGCTAGCAGGCCGCCATCGCCCGTGTCTAGGTTGGCTGTGCTGTTCTGGTTGTTGCGGTCTTGGTCGCGGTCTAGGAAGGCCAAGTCGTTCTGGATGCCTGGCCCGCTACCAGGGGTAACGTGTAGCCAGATAGCTTCGCCTACCACATTGTTGGCATCCGCATTGCGCGGGATGGTGTAGGCGGCACTACTGCCATTGTACTCGCACCAGTTGATAACCTCGTAGGTGAAGCGCAGTTTGTAACATTCGGCAGCTAGCGATTGGAAAGTATCCACGCGGGTAGCAATATTGAGCAGGTCACAAGCCGCTGTTTCAGCACTCAAGCCCATATAGTCGGGAGCCACACAATCGTTTGCTTCCGCATCTGCGGGGAACATAATGCTGTAGTCGTGTCGGGCGCCAATAGCTAAAAACTGCCGGCAATTACCAGTATTGACCAAGCCTTGGGCATCCGTGCTGATAAAGCTCCGTTGGATGCTGCCAATACCGCAGCTGTTGCGACCATCGAAAACGCTCTGGGTGATTTGGCTACCTGGGCAATTATCCAGAGTGGAAGCGCTACCGAACTGGTTATCCAGGAGTACGGCCGCTGCCAGAGGGTCTTGTTCAAAAAAACGCTGAATATTATCGGGGAAGCTGCCTTGTAAATCGGTACACTCCAAAGCATAGGAAATTGGTGGGGCGCACAGGGGGTGCAGCTTATCTTCCACTAGCACATCCAGCCAACAGAAATTGAGGTTGCCTGCCGCATCGCTCACTTCTAGTCCTAACCGCAGCGTACCCAGGTCCTGGCAGCTCACGACCAAGCTGGCAGCATAAGGAGATAGGGCTGTGTTGTTGCCCCCTAGTCTGGCTAGCCGGAAGCTCACCAGCCCGCAATGATCGCTGGAGGCAGCATTCAAATCGCTGGCTTGTATCGTGGCGATACCTTGTATGCCGAGGCTAATATGCAGATCGTCCTCGCAAATTGCCGAAGGTGCCGTATCATCTTCTACCAAGATGGGCATATCCAGAGAAGTTTGATTGCCGCAGGCATCTGTAGCAACATAGCGCAAAATGTGGGTACCCAGCGGCACGTTCGCCACGGCTACCGTGCTTAGCGAATAAGGCCCCGAGGGCGCGCTTTCCAGTTGCCCGTTCCGATAGATAAAAGCCTGTACTTGAAAAGCAGAGCAATTGTCGCTGACGGGCGGTGCGGGGATCACAAAAAGGCCGTTGCAGCCTTCGGTGGTCGCACCAAATCGCAGCGGCCCTTCATCGGCTAGGCCATCGAAGTCTAGGTCTTGAGTAGGGGGGCTGATGACAGGTGGGTGAAAATCGCCAACTTTTACCAACTGCGTGAAAGTACGTGGCGGCAAAGCGGGCTGGCACCAATCAATGACCGTGAAAGTACGGGTGAACTTGTAGGTTTCCGGGCAGGTCACTACTCTTGGTCCATCCGTATAAGTGGCAGCGAGCTGGCAGAAATTAGCATCTAAATAGATCGGATAGCCCGCCGCATCCAAAACAAAAGGGAAGTCTGATATGGCGGGTACTGGATTGGGATCGGTAGGATTGTATTGGCTACAATCAAGATCAATAACAGGCGCTGCCCCTAAAACATCCGCCAGATTAGGCCGAGTGAAAAGGATATCATAGGCCGCCAGCGTGGGTGGGTTTTCTGTTCCATCTGCGTTGGCGCAGTCTCCGTCCCGAGCTGTGAAAGTGCGCCGGAGGATGGTGTTCCCACAAGCGTTGTTTTCCAGCAATCGATCATTGACACAGATGGTTACCGCCGAGCAGCCATCACTAAAATTCGGCAGACCGCCAGCAGCCAGCAAGCGGGCTTCCAGTTGGGGATGTAAGCTATTGTTTAAGCTAAGGTGGCTTTGGCCGGACTGCTGCCAGCATCGGCTGATGTTTGCCGCCAGCTGGTTTACATCCACCGCAGCCAGCGAATGACAAAACAAAGGCGTAGGCGCTACGGGCAATTCAACCAAGACCGGCGAACGCTTGTCCTCCGCCACGACGGTTCCCCAAGCAGTGGAAAAGCCGATGATATTGGGGCCGGCCACCACTTGGTAGGTGAAAACACCGCAGCCATCTATTACCGCACCATTGCCAGTGTTCCCGTCTAGAATACTGATGCTGAACTCGCTAGCGGGGGCGCCACCAAAATCGCCTGTTAGCAGTTGGTGCACCCCGATGGTGGCAGTGCAACCTTCGTCTAGCGATACGTGAACACTCTGCAAACTCGATAAGCTGACCGTGTAGGACTGCGCCCCCAATCCTGCACTAAACAGCAAGAGAAGGTGGAAACAGCCGCGAAGTAGCCGAACAGACATCAAGTAAAGTTGGTTGGTCTTGGTAAGACGACGAGTGGGGAAAGCAGGTCACGAAGAAAACGGTTTGGCTACCGCTTCCGTTTATAAACCGATGTAAAAGTAAGAAGATTTGGGCAATTAATCAAAAAAGAAGCACCACCAAGCCAAGCGATGCCCTACAAACGACAAAAAAGCTCAATGTTTTAACACCAAGGCTCCGTCGATAGCGGTAATGTGTACGGGCCACTGGCTGGTATCTCGCCAGCTTTGCCACATTTTTTGAGTAGCGTAGCGGTGCCGGCCGTCTAGGATAATAAGGGGTTGGTAAGTAATATTTTTCTGTTTTTCTTTCAGTTGTTGGATGGCTCGCGCAGGAGCTATGTCTGATAGTAGGAGCAGGGCATCAGGGGGCTGGCTTCTGGCCGTCGGGAGGATGTTGGTCTGCCCATCCCAAAGTACCCACCTTTGGTTGAGGGCATCGATGAGGGGGAAATCAGCATAGGCTAAGCCCCATAGCTGAGCGGAATCCCCTTGGCTAGGCCACCAAGTACGGATGCTATCCAGTTGCCGAGCCGAGCGATTATTCTGGGCCGCAAAGAAAATATCGCGGGGCCCTAGATCTGGATCCGCTAGCGAAAAAGCGCGATGACCTGCCGCAAAATCTACCAAAGTCTTGCCCGGAACGTGGTAAACAACACTGCTTTGCTGAGCAGCAAAACCTTGCTCCTGCGCGAGTCGACTTCCAAAAAAAGTCGCCCCAACTAGGAAAGCAAAAGCTAAACTTGAAAAGCGCCGCCACCGTAAGAAAGCAGCAAAAAGCCCTACGATCAGCAGCAGCAAGAGCAGATCAAAGCCGCTTATCCAAGCCAATTCGCGGCGGGCACCCGGCAACTGGGCGCCGATATGAACAATGCTATTTTGCAGCAGCACCACCAAGCCGAGCAGCTTGCCCGTGTAGCCAGCCAAGAAGGGTAAGCACCAAGCGAAAAAGCCGTGTAGCATACCCATTGCCAGCGCGCCATAGGCCGTGAGGATGACCAAGCTGCCGGTGATCAGGAAATACAGCGGCAGCTGATGGAAATAGTAAATACTAAGCGGCAAAGTACCCAACTGCGCTGCCAAAGAGACGCTCAGCACCGACCAGATAGCCCGCTGCCAAGCACGAGGGAAGAACAGCCAGCCTTGGATCGGCTTCAAAAATAAAGCAATGCCTGCCACCGCCGAAAAAGACAACTGAAAGCCCAACTGGAACAACTGTATGGGTTGCATAAAGAGCATCAGGAGCGCGGCTGCGGCCAAGGAGTTAAACAAGTCTGTTCGCCGTTTAGATAGGCCAGCAAAGATTAGGATGGAAAACATAGTAGCCGCCCGCTGCACCGAAGGCCCTAAGCCCGTCAGTAGCGCAAAAGACCAGATGGCCAGCAGCGCCAGTAAGGTCCGAAGCCAGCGTGCCCAGCGTTTTTTGTCTGATAGAAAAGAAAGTAGCCCCAATACCATCCCAGCAATAATACCTACATGCAGGCCTGAAACTGCCAGTACATGTACCGCGCCAGTATCTGCATAAGCACTTTGCAGTTCGCTGCTGATGAGGTCGCGCTTGCCGAGCACCAGGGCTGCTGCCACAGCGAGTTCGTCGCCGGCCAAGTGCCCGCGGAAAGTGGCCAACCAGCGCAAGCGCAATTGCTCGGCCAGGCGAACTAAGCCCCCACCAGCGCGCATGCCGGGCAGCCAGTCGCTATCTTCGCGCACAAAAGCGCGGTGATAGACCGATTGCGTTGCCCAATAAGCCGCTGCATCAAAAGCGTAGGGATTGCGAGGCCCGGGAATAGGGCTGATGGCAGCATGCACCAGCAAGCGATCGCCTACTGCTAATTGGGTAGCTTTGGGAGTCGGCGGCAAGTACAGGAGCAATTGCCCCGCGGTGGCTTGGGAACTATCCAAGCCTATCTTTGCTAATACTTTGGTGGTGAGGCGAAGCTGTTCCTCGCCTGGCCGGATGCTTTTGACCTCCAGCAGCCAGCTAGCCGTCTGGTCTTGTGCCACCGTATCAGCGAAAAAATTACGCTGGTTGGGCAAATGGCTCGTTACTGCCCGGCCATACCCTAGGGAAAAGGTGAGCAAGAGTAGAAGGAAGCTATAATTAGCCCGTTGAGTCTCGGCGGCCAGCGGACGAGCCATGCCCCATAAACCAAGCAAAAAGAGCAGCAGCACCGCAATAGGAAGGCCGGGCAGCCACTGAAAGTGGAGGCTTTTGGCCAGCCCAATACCTAGCCCAAAAGTCACCGCTAGGGGTACGAGAGGGTACCGACGCCAGTTGAAGGGAACAGAAAAATGAGGGTAGGCAGCTCTTTTCACGACCGAAATGTACAGCAAAAAATGCTTTTTCCTATCTTGCAGCGATGAATAAATAAACTATGTCTGCAAAAGCCACTGGCCAGGGACAATATTTGGCAGCCCTACTAGGCTATTACCACCAGCATCGGGCGGATTATTTGCTTTGGGTGGGGGAAGCCCTGCCTAGGGAAGATGCGCTCACCAACTACCAACGCGCTTGGTTGGCTTGGTATGAAGCCCGACTCCGGCCGGAAGCACCCTACGAAGATACTCCCTACGATTTTGTCCGCATCGCTGCTGCGCACTATGCCGGCTGGGAAGTGGCTCAAAGCAGCAGTGTACAGCCGATGGCTACGATGCTCATCCAAGACCCTCTGGATTATCTGCCGCCACCGCTGCGATTGAACGACCTACAGTTGCAACTTTTCAAGCAAATCAAGGAAATATCGGCTAATTGTAAAGAACTGTTGTTGCTATCCTACTATCATCGCCTGAGTGATCATCGGCTGGCGGAAGTTTTGAGCTTGGGGGGGGAGGCTACCGCCAAACGCCGGCAGTGTATGCTGATGGTGCGCGAGCGTTGGAAGCAAAGCGGCTTGATGGATCCGCTCAAATCGGCCATGCCAAAAGAGCAGGAGCGCATAGACCAATATTTTCGCCATGAGCTGGGGGTAGAAGGGCGCTGGGAAGTAGAAGGACAACGCAGCCGCGATGTTCTTTTTCGGGATGCCTTTCTGCTTCGGGAAGAATGGGAAGACTGCATCCGCCTAGCTGGCCGCCAAGATTTAATGGAGACGATGGCTAGGGAAGAAAGCCGATATCAACCAAGCCCCATAGCCGGCAACAACTATCAGGTACCCTCCTTTCGGTTGAATTTGCCTCGCGAAATGACCCCCTACCTGATTGGCATTTTACTACTTCTTTTTGTATGGTTAGCCTTCCAGACCTTCGCGCCGAGTAAAGATACGAGACTCTTTGCTGCCTATTACACCGAGCTGCCGCCACTAGTAAAAACCGAAGATCAGATGGGTATAGACCTGGCACAAATGTTGGCACCCTACGAGAAAGGGAATTTCGAGGAAGCTTACGATGAGTTGCTACCTGCCGCCAATGCTTATCCTGCTGCCCCGCTGTATTTGGGTATTTGTGCCCTATCTTTAGGCTATCCACAACGAGCCTTAGATTGGTTCGATCAGTATCTGCCGGGCGATGCCTACCGGCCTTATGCCGACTGGTATAGTGCTTTGGCTTACCTAGCCTTGAGACAAAGAGCTGCTGCGGTAGCGATGCTGGCAGAAATAACGGGCAAGTCTGGTCATCCCTATGAAAAAAGAGCGGCCGATTTATTAGAAGCACTAGAGTAAAAGCGCCATCAAGCATGATTCAAAGGCTAGTAAAAATATACGATACGTTTCGCTTGGCAGCGGCGGCCCTCTACCTTCGGGATCGCTTCTTCCGAGGCCTGGGGTTACTTATTTGCCTAGCTGTGGCGGCTTATACTTTCCCATTTATGTGGGTATTTGTGGTGCTGGTGCTAGCGGCTGGATTGGGCGCTTTGGGCTATGACCTTTGGCAACTTTACCAAGGCGAACCGAAAATCGTAGCTCACCGAATGCTGCCCAAGGTACTCTCTTTGGGGGATGAAATGAGCGTTAAGATAAAACTGGCAAATCTATCTGGCATCCCCCTAGAACTACGAATAATAGATGAGCTACCTGAGCAGCTTCAAATACGTGATCAGCGCATCTCGCTTAGCTTGGCCCCGCTGGCTCAGCAGCTCGTACGCTACCCCGTTCGGCCCAGCAGTAGAGGCAGTTACTTTTTTGGCGACCTCCATGTTTTTACGGCCACCGCGCTTGGTTTGGTGGAAAGGCGTTTCACCTTTCAGCAGGCGGTGGAGCTGCCGGTTTATCCCAGTATCATACAAATGCAGCAGTTTGATAAGATGGCTTTCTCCGTCACCGTGCCAGCTCCGGGGATGCGGAAATTGCGCAGGCAAAGCAAGAGCTATGAGTTCGATCAGATCAAAAATTATGTTAGAGGAGACGACTATCGGGCCATCAACTGGCGAGCCACCAGCCGGCAAAACGAGCTGATGATCAATCAGTATGAAGATGAACGCTCGCAGCAAATCTATTGCGTGATCGATAAGAGCCGCCATATGCATATGCCCTTCAAGGGCTTGAGCCTACTAGACTATGCGATCAACGCTACCCTAGCTCTAAGCAACGTCATCCTAAAAAAACACGACAAAGCGGGCCTAATTACTTATTCGGATAAGATTGGCAGCATACTGCCCGCCGATAGCAAATCTGTGCAGCTGGAAAAAATCCTCAAAACCCTCTACCGGGAGGAAGCACGCGAAGGAGAAAGCGATCCCGACCTGCTCTATTTTGCTAGCCGGAAATTCATTAGCGGCCGTAGTCTTTTTCTGCTTTTTTCCAATTTCGAGAGCAACTACGCGCTTGACCGTGCGCTACCCGTGCTGCGGCGCATCCATGCCAGTCACCTACTGGTGGTGGTACTTTTTGAGAACACCGAGCTAGAGGACTATCTCAGCCAGGATGCCCACACACTGGAAGCCGTCTATCAGCAAAGTACGGCTCGGCAATTTCGGTATGAAAAACGGATGCTGGCGCAGCGCCTGCGGCAATTGGGTATTCAAGTAATTCTCACCCGGCCTGAGGATTTAAGCGCTGCTACCATAGATCGCTATCTAGCATTAAAATCCAGGGGGCTTATATGAGCCTTGGCGATGGGTTTCAGATCCCTTAAAAGGGAGTAGGCCCGAACAACTCTATGCTTTGTTTTTTGTTACAGTACCACGAATTTGTGTCGTTTCATTCTTGCTTCTGATACACCGCTGTTTAGACGTAAATTGACCTAGCTTATGCGTATTATATCTGTTTTTTTTGCTTTATTCCTTTCTACCGCTTTGTGGGCTCAAGCGCCTGCAGCCAAAGATACTAGCCTGCTTTGGCGCATTAGTGGCCAAGGGCTGCTGGAGGATTCCTACCTTTTTGGTACCATCCACATGATTCCGGCTGAAGACTACTTCCTGCCAACCACGGTGATAAAAGCCATCAACGACGTAGAGCAGGTAGCATTCGAAATCGACCCCAGCGATATGGAAAACCCCATGATGCTATTCCAGATGATGAGCAAAATCAATATGAAAGATGGCCTGGGGCTTAAAGACTTACTAAGCGAAGCCGATTATCTTTTAGTGAGCAACTACTTCAAACAGGCTGGGCTACCCTTCTTCCTTTTTGAGAAGATGAAACCCATGTTCCTAGCCAGTATGGTAGGGCAAGATATGAGCCAGCTAGGCGGCGGTCTGGGGGGGGATTCGGGTATCAAGAGCTATGAGCTAGAGCTCAACAGCATCGCTAAAGCGGGCGAGAAAGATATTTCTGGTCTAGAAACGATGGATTTTCAACTTTCTCTTTTCGATAGCATCTCCTATGACTTCCAAGCAAAAATGCTCGTAGATGCAGTCAAGTCCGCTGATCAGTTGGAAGGGGATGATCAGTTTGCCCAAATGGTGGATATGTACAAGCGCCAAGCTGTAGCCGAAATGGCAGAAATGATTATTGAAGAAGGAGATGAGAGCGGCCGCTTTGAGGAGATGCTCCTCACTTCCAGAAATGCCAACTGGATACCCCGGATGCAAAAAATGATGGCCAACAAATCTGCTCTCTTCGCCGTAGGAGCCGGCCACTTAGGCAGTGAAAAAGGGGTGATTGCCCTACTTAGAGCGGAAGGCTATGAAGTGACGCCCGTATATTAAAGTCGGTTTATGCAACAACCCATCGTAGTACTGAAAATAGGGGGTAATGTTATTAATGAGCCTAGTCAACTGGCTGCTACCCTAGCTTACTTTGCCGCGCTGCCCACTCCGGCGGTTTTGGTGCATGGTGGCGGTAGGAAGGCAGACGAAATCCTCCATCTATTAGGTCATCCGCCGCAAATGCTTGGCGGGCGGCGCATCACGGATGCCCCCACTATGGAGGTGGTAACGATGGTCTATGCCGGTCTGATCAACAAGCAAATAGTGGCGAGCTTACAAGCGCTGGGCTGCCCAGCCATTGGTTTAAGCGGAGCCGATGGCAACCTCATCCGCGCCAAGAAACGCTTGGTTACAACGATAGATTATGGCTTCGCTGGCGATATCGAAACCGTTAATACCACTTTTTTAGAGCAGTTGCTCACGCCCAGGTGGAACTATGGTCAGGGGCAGTGTCCGATCATTTGCCCAATAACCCACAACGGCGAAGGCCAACTCCTCAATACCAATGCCGATACCATCGCCCAGGAATGTGCACAAGCCTTGGCTAAAAATAGCCCCGTGAGCCTACGTTATTGTTTCGAACTGCCCGGGGTACTGGAAGACATTCACCAGCCGGATAGCATCATAGCACGCATCACCCCCTCCGACTACGAAGAACTCAAAGCCCAAGGCATTGTGGTAGCTGGTATGATCCCCAAACTCGACAATGCCTTCGCTGCCATCGCTGCTGGTGTGGCAGAGGTTGTTATTGGCAATTTGGCCAGTCTGCGAGCCGGTGGTGGCACGAAGATCGTAGCTTAGACACGCGCTTAGCCGATCCTATCGGAGCGGCTGTATCGTGGGCAGCTTTTGCTTGACCTACTTTGCTCCTCAAACTTATTCATGGCTCCTGCCTCCGGCGCGTAGGTGCGTGAGCAAAAGGAGAGAGCAGAAAAGCTTTCTAAGCAGCGATTGGAAATTATTTACGAAAAATTTCGTAGAATACTTGCGCAATTCGGAAAAAGCGCGTTCCTTTGCCTACGAAACAATTCGTACTATGATTAAACCAACCGATTCCGAGTTAAGCATTTTGCAAGTTTTGTGGATACATGGCCCACAAACGGTGCGTGAACTCAACGAGCGGCTCAATAAGCAAAGTGAAAAAAGCATTGGCTACACCACCACGCTAAAGCTGCTTCAAATTATGCTGGAAAAAGGCTTGGCACAGCGGCAAGATGATAGCCGGACGCATATCTACGAAGCTGCAGTGGCAGAAAAAGAAGTGCAAGATGGCCTGTTAGATCGGATTGCACAGATCGCCTTTCGGGGGTCGGCGGCTCAGTTGGCCTTGCGGGCTTTGGGGCAGTCGGATGCCAGTGCGGAAGAGCTGGCGGCTATTAAAGCCTTGATCAACGATATGGAAAACAAAAAAAGCTAGCTTATGTCCTTCAACCTCTCTCCTGCTCTGGCAGCAGCTTTAGGAAATATGGTGTTGCATTCGCTATGGCAAGCTAGTGTATTAGCGCTGTTTTTGTGGTTTTTCTCCAGGCTTTCGGGAGCTTCGCCTTTGTGGCGTTATCGAGCAGGGATAGCTAGCTTGATGCTACAACTGTTGTTGGGGCTAAGCATTTTTTATTATAGCTACACCGCCGCAGGAGATGGAAGCGTAGCTACCGAAATTAGCCAGGAAATAGCCAGCCCTCAGGCTCCGTGGGCTATCCGCGAAGCGATGCCTGCCAACACAGAAAGTTTGGATACTTCGTTTTATTGGGCCTTGAGCTATCTGTGGTTATTGGGCTTGTTGTTGGGGGTGCTGCGCTACACTCTAGGCCATGCTTATTTGCACTACTACTACCGAAAACAACTGAGACGCCTACCAGCCGACTGGGAAGCGATGGCTGCCGATTTGCTGAAAAGACTGAATTTTCGGGGCAAACATCCAGCTTTGTGGGCTTCTGCCCGGCTGGCTAGCCCGATGTTGTTGGGGGTCGTTCGGCCAGTGCTTCTTTTCCCGATGGCCATCGTGAACCAACTCAGCCCCGAGCAGGTAGAAGCCGTTTTAGCCCATGAGTTGAGCCATCTAGCCAGGCACGACCATTGGTGGAACTTCTTTCAGCAGCTGGTGGAAGTCTTATTCTATTTCCATCCTGCTATTCATTGGATTAGTAAACAAATAAGAGAAGAACGGGAACACTGCTGCGACGACCAAGTGGCGCAGCTAGGCATCAACCCCCTCTGCTATGCAAAAACATTATTCCAACTGGAGGAACAGCGCCAAGTAGCTGCTCATCTAGCGCTGGCCGCCCGCCCGGCTCCGCTGCTGAGTAGAATGGAGCGCCTCCTCCGAAAAACTCCAAATTACTACCGTATGAAACCAGGTTTTTTGATTGTCTTATTACTATTGGTAGGCGCGCTATTTGCCTTCCGCCCCGCCGCTGTTGATGGCGCAGAGAACGCCACCCATCACCAAGCGCAGCAGCCAACACATCTCGTTACCTATGCCTTGGATACTTTACCCGATGGGAAGGTAAAACGTATGGAAATTATCCGCTCCAATAGCAACATCCGCCAGGTCGAAATCCAAAAAGAAAATGGCAAAATTGTCTTGCTCAAAGTAGATGGCGAGCGCATCCCCGAAGAGCGCTACGCGGAATACCAAGACTTGCTGGAGGAGATTACAGCTGCTCCCGTGCCGCCTACGCCTCTGGCGCCGCCGAGTCCGCCTACTGCACCCGCGCCGCCTAGCCCACCTACACCGCCCAACCTGCGGGGTGGCGCTTACCAATTTTTCTTCGATGAAGAAGGCATGGAGATGGGCGACGGCCAAAACAAGATGAGTTTTCGGTTTCAGCTAGACCACGACAGCCTCCTCAACGGCTTGGAAATAAAGCGAGGCGAGCTAGAGGGAATGAAAATTGACCTCCGAGGCCTAGTAGAATCTATGCGCAACTGGGGGGGAAAGATGGAGGGAAGTGAAAGTTTCCAGTTCTCCTTTCCTGGCCTTGAACTAGAATTGGATGGAAGAGGGAGCGATGACTCTTTCTTTAGAATGGATAGCACCTTTGTTTTCCGACTAAAGAAGGAGGAAATGGAAAGGAACACAGAGCTAGAGGAGCTACTGAAGGACTTCGAAAACCTAGCGATTCAACGAGAAGGGATGAATACACCCTCCGAGCTAGATGGCTTTGCTTGGGTGAATCGCCTGCCAAACAATAGTGCCAAGGAGCCTTCTTCTCAGAAATTTTTATCCCTCATCAAGGAGTTCCAGCGCAAAGCCCTACTGCCCGAAGGCAACATAGACAAGCTAGACATCAGCGATAAGAAGCTAAGAATCAATGGCAAGCGAGTGAGCGATGATGTTTTCTCGGGCTTTAAAAAAGCCTACGAGGATCGCCATCGGCTTCGCTGGGAAGAGCTGGGCACTTTCTCTATCAAGGTGGGATAAAAACCGGCTACTACTTTTATTTATATTTTGTAGATTTGCTCAGATAGGATTCATCTCGGGGATGCTGGCTCAGCCAGTATCCCCTCATTTACATTGATCATGCACCCACTCATCGGCGAATTTATCGGCACAGCTTTACTGATTTTACTGGGCAACGGCGTTGTGGCCAACTGCTTGTTGGATAAAAGCAAAGGGCAGGGCGGCGGCTGGATTGTGATCACCTTTGGCTGGGCCATGGCTGTTTTTGTAGGTGTTTTTGTGGTGGCACCCTACAGTGGTGCGCATCTCAATCCGGCGGTATCAGTGGGGCTGGCGGCGGTAGGGAAGTTCGCTTGGGTACAAGTGCCCGCATATGCTTTGGCGCAAATATCGGGCGCGATGATGGGTAGTGTGCTGGTTTGGTTGGCCTACAAAAGACATTACGATACGAGCCAAGAAGCCGATCTGATTGCGGCTACTTTTTGTACTGCGCCCGCCATACGCGATACACCCTACAACTTCCTAACGGAGCTGATAGGTACCTTTGTTTTGGTGTTTGGTGTCTTGTATATCGTGGCGCCATCGGACAGTTTAGGCGCGCTAGATGCTTTGCCAGTAGCCTTGTTGGTGTTGGCTTTGGGTTTGAGCTTGGGTGGCCCCACGGGCTACGCCATCAATCCTGCTAGGGATTTGGGGCCGCGTTTGTTATTGGCCTTGCTTCCCATCAGGCACAAGGGTGCTACGGATTGGACTTATGCCTGGGTGCCCATCCTAGGGCCTATTGCGGGGGCAGTACTGGCTGCGCTAGGCTTTTTGATGCTCCAGTAGTCTTAATAAATTGACAATGGACGAGTGACGATGGACAATTGAATTGAAAATTGTAGGTTGAAAACGCCGTACTGACTTGTGCTGAGCGGTGCCGAAGTAGCGAAGCCGAAGTATTGAAAATGAGGCCTTTTCAAGAATTTGGAAAGTTTTTGGCCTTGCGGGGAAGCTCATTGCATTAGCCTTTTGCTAGGCGGTTTTTGAATGGACAATGATTTGGCCGCGCACTAAGATATATGGAAGCTACAGCGTGTGTGATTTGGAGGATGAGCAATTCATGCGGGAGCCATGCTTCATTAGAGGAGCAAAGATTTCCGCGTCATTGCTCTTTTAGAAAAACCTTGCTCCTGCACGCAGTGCCCGTATATGTTAGAGCAGAATATCCATCCATACATTCACTAGTTGAATTTATTCCCGCTTGCTCATTCCACTCAGGGGCAATTGCTCATAGGGCTGTGAGGGCAATTGCCAGTAGCGCTTGTTGTTGACCTGCCGAAGGGGGAAGGCCGTCCAGGGCGTAACAAAGAGGCTATCGGATTGCCACTCGGAGGCTTTGTCTTCTTGCTGGCTGAGGGCTAGTAGGCTGATCGGGCGAGGCCCTTCTGTACTGGATTGTAAGAGGGTCTCGTAAGGCAGGCCCCAATCCATCAGGAGTATGTTTTGTTGTAGGCTATCGGGCCGCACCAGATAGCGTTGTTGGCCAGCGCTGGCGGCTTGGCTGGTGAGTTGGCGCAAATAATCTATCCGCTCTGTATAAGCTTGGCTGTGGGAACCAATCAAGAGTAGCCTAGCAGCTATAAATAGCGCCGCAGCGGGCAGCGCAAAGCGGCTGTATCTGTTTTGGCTGATGCTCATACGGGTGTACCGATCCCTAGATGCGTACTGTGTCCGTATGGATGTATGGGTGCCGTGTTTTTCGGGTATAAAGCGCAACAGTTCCAGCACAGGCACCAGGACAAAAGCCAGCAAAGGGTAATAATTCACTTCGGCATAAAAGCGATGGGCGCTATCAGGGTCGCCGATGGCATTCAGCAGCAAGAAGCCCCCGCTGGCAGATAGTAGAAACCCCAAGGCCCACCAACGTTTTTGAATTGTCAGATAAACGATGCTCAGCAGTAACAGTATGGCATAGCCCCACCAGTACCAAAAGAGGTGGTAGAAAAACTTCCCATAGGCGGCAAAGCTGAAATAATTGGGGAAATAAGCCTTTAGATTGGCTGCGAACTGAGCCGTTTTAGCAGCATCGTACCAATTCTGAAACCAGATTTGTTTCACGACCAAGACTAGAAACATTAGGCCGCCCAGTACCCACAAAGACCGCCGAGGAATACCTGCTTCTTCTCTCCAGGCCTGCCAAAATAAGAAAAAGAAAAAAGGCATAAACACCAACGGATGGTAAAAAGCCAAGGCCACGATTACCAAAGCCCATAAAAGATAGTGCCACCAATAATGTAGAATAGGGAAGCGCAGCAAAGCCGCCCAGGAGAGCAACAGAAAACCAAGGCCTTGTTGCAGCTCGCTTGTTTGCCAGTAAAAGCCGTCGTAGGTCATGGCTACATAGAGCAAGGCGATCCCGATGGCCACCTCTTCGCGTTTAAAGCCATAAGCTGCCCCCAAGAAGAATACTAGGAAATGGAGCTGAAAAGAGACGGAATAGAGCCAAGACACCCAGGCCAAGGGCGCGCCCAGTTTTATGCCCAATAGCGGTAAGCTCTGGACGGTGGCCGCACCAAAACGATAAACCATCACCTGTACCGTGCCGTCCTTGATCATGAGGAAGGTTTGGAAAGCGACGTCCAATAGCCAACTGCGTTCGCGCCAAAAGATCATCGCCATGGCCAGCAAAACCAGCATGCTGCCTAGCCCCAGGAGTGGCCAGCGCCGATCGGCGAAGCAGAAGGTATGCCTGTTGTTGCGCTTACTCATTTTTAAGGCTATCCAGGAGGCTCGTGTCTATGGGAGGCCAGCTAAGCCCCAGGCTATCTAAGCGGAGGCTATCGCGGTAAAGGCTATCGCGCAGCAGCGTATCGAAGCGGATTTCGAAGGGGAAGAGGGGCCGAAGCGGCAAGGGGGTCTCTAGAACCTTCGGAGCCACTTCTCCTGGTCGGAGCGGTTTAGGCGGCCGGCCAGCTAGTAGGCGCATACGGCGGGCGCGGTCCAAGATGAGGGAGTCTGCTCGTTGCTTCGCAGCGGCCAGTACTTTTTCTTGGCAGTCTGCCCGGAAATTAGCGCGGAAGCTTTCGATGCGTTCTGCTGCAATTTCCTTGATTACCTTTTCCGGATCGATATCCGTTTGGCCGCAGGAGGAAAGCACCAAGAGAAGAGCGATGCCGCCCAATGCCCGAGTGCTATGCCAAGTGCTTTGCCATTTCTTGCGGGCGGTTCCCCTTACTTTATTGGAGGAGGATGCGGTCATTGTAGGCTGCTTTTTTCCAGTGGGATGCGACTGCGAAGCCGTAGTTCATCCTCCAGTCGGCGTTGTACAATACTATCGGTAGTAGCCGCCACATTTTTCTCGAAATCAGCATTGCAGATACTATCGTAGTAGGGGCGCAGGATCCTCACTTCGTTGCTGACCAAGGTATCTATTTCCCGTCGCTCGCGCTGGGTTAGACGCAAACTCACGTCCTCTTCCTCTGCTGTATCGCAGGCAAAAGCCAAGAAAAGTAAAGTACTTGAAAGGCTGGTGGCTAGTGTGATGGTGCCAAGAAATGATCGGAACTGCATGAGTGCAAAATTAGGCTAATTGTGTTAGGTATTGGCTGAATTTTAAAAGCGCGAGTTAATTTTAGATGAATTTTTGCTGTTTTCGCTATTTTTTTGAAGGTTCGTTTGGATAATTCCAAGCAAAAGGCCAACTTAGCGTCCGATCCCATAGCATATAATTAGGACCATATTGTTTAACCTGTTCAAACCTACTTATTATGCTTATCCTCTGCATTGTTTCTGGTGCATTCCTCTTTGGTGGTAGTCTAGCCTTGGCTTCTTCTTTCATCGACGGGCGTACACACTTTTAATGACGAGGGTCGAGATAGCTTTGATGATCCGCTTTATACCTTCACATACCACTATTTTTGAGCATCCCTTTCCAGATTTATAAAAGACAACTATCGAAATGGATCGAACGAACCGGGCTTTCTTATACCTTCCAAGCCAAAGCAGCCAATTACGACCGTAGTTGGCTGCTTTCTTTTAGTACAAGCCACTAGGGCTACAAAGCGCGCTCCATTTGCAGCGGATTACTTAACTTTGCCAGCACAACATACGGCAAAATATCTCGCTTGCCTTTCCATAGCTTATGAACCAACTTATCCCCGCATACATTCAACAGCAGTTGGCCGTAGGCAGGAGCAGTGCTTCCTACAAGGCATTTACCCTTAATATTGATCTATCGGGCTTTACGAAGCTCACGGAAGATCTGATGTACGAAGGCAAATCGGGCGCCGAGCGGCTTTCCTTGGTACTCAATGAAATATTCGAACCCCTTGTGGCCTTGGTTTATGCTCGCGCTGGGTTCATCCCTTATTTTGCCGGCGATGCCTTCACAGCTATTTTTCCTTTAC
This sequence comes from Lewinella sp., assembly GCA_036835305.1. GTDB lineage: Bacteria > Bacteroidota > Bacteroidia > Chitinophagales > Saprospiraceae > Neolewinella. The sequence goes on along the minus strand of DAITME010000001.1, from coordinate 84,614 downwards.
CACAAGATAAGCGCCATGCCAGCCATGTCCTTTTTGTAGCGCAAGAAGCACAGCGGCTTTTCCGCGACCGCGGCCACCGCTTCGGTGAGGATTATACCATCGGCATCAAGGTAGGGATGGCCTGCGGAGCAGTAGAATGCGGTATTATTGGCGATCAGCAGAAAGCCTTCTATTTCAGGGGAGCTGCTATCTTGCAGGCTGCTGCGTGCCAATCCCGAGCATCGGAGGGGGAAATTGTGATTAGTGAGATGGCGAAGGTCTTACTCCGGCCCCTGCTTGTTAGCCAGCTAGAGGAAATTAGTGAGCAGTGCTACCGCCTATCTGCTACGCTTCAAGGAAAAGTACTCGCCATAGCCAGCGCCCCAGGAGTTGCTATCGACCCGGCAGTGGCCGCGAACTTCCTTCCTGAAGCACTAATTAAAAACGAACCGCCGGGCGAATTCCGAACGGTGGTTACTTTATTTATTGCCTTCGAGCAGCTGCGAACGTATCAGGCTTTATCAGATTTTGCTCAAATAGTACTGTCCGAAACCCACAACTTCGGCGGTTATTTTAAAGAAATCGACTTCGGAGACAAAGGAGGACTGATGGCTGTCTTTTTCGGGGCGCCTGTGAGCTATGAAAACAATATGGCCAGGGCGCTAGAGCTAGCCTTGTTGATTCAAGAAAAGAGTGAGGCCCTTCGTACTAACTATCCAGCATTTCGCTTTCGCATCGGCATGAGTGTGGGTACTGCTTTTACGGGGATAGTGGGGGGCAAGGAGCGCTGCCAATATGCCTGTGTAGGTAATCGTATCAACTTAGCGGTGCGCATTATGGCATCGGCTGCCTGGAATGAAATAATTTGCGATGATGTGCTGGCCTTGGCCAACCCAGCTTTTCGCTTTAGTCCTAAAGGAGCTACCCACTACAAAGGCATCAGCGAGCCAGTGCCCGTTTTCAAGCTCAGTGGCCGCAAGCTCCAAGAAGGCAAACTAGGCTATGAGGGCCAAATGGTGGCTAGGAGAAAGGAGCTAGCGATGGCTAGTACTTTCCTCACAGACCCGCAAGGCGTGCTCTACATATACGGAGAGGCAGGTATTGGAAAAAGTCGGTTTACCCACGAGTTGAAAGCTATCCTGGAAAAAAAACAGGCTGTGAAATGGCTGCTTTGCCCTTGCGACCAGATCTTGCGCAAACCTTTCAATCCTTTCTTACATTGCCTGCGGCAGTACTTCCGCCAGTCGAGCGATAACAGCCAAGATTATAACAGCTCGCTTTTTGAGGAAGCCTTTTTGGCATTGCAAAAACGCTTGGCAAGCACAGACGGAACAGCCGCCAGGCAATATGCCAGAGAGCTAGCGCGAACCAAGCCGATCTTGGTGGCTTTGCTGGGGCTCAGTCAGGAGGAAGGCCTCTGGGAGCAGCTAGATGCCCGAGGCCGTTACCAAAACACCATGGCAGCCATTATTAACTTATTTCAAGCCGAAAACTGTATCCAGCCGCTCGTGCTGGAGTTGGAAGATATCCACTGGTTGGAGGAAGACAGTCGCATCTTGCTGCAAAGCCTGTTTCGGAAAATGATAGACAGCCCCCCAATCATTATTGCTACGGCTCGGCCATTCGACGATGGAGAATTACCTGTTTTGGCAAGCGACGAAGCCATCAGGGAGGCACAACTTTCTAGCTTGGCGATTCGGCTAGAGGCTTTGGATGCAGCCGATGTAGAAGCCTTCGCCCAACAGCAACTGAAAGGTTCTGTACATCCTGATTTCTTGGAAATGCTGCTGAAGGCATCCAACAGCAACCCTTTTTATATTGAACAATTGATTGCTTATTTCAAAGAAAACCAGCTACTGATTAATGATCATGGTGCTTGGAAACCCAAAGACAAGGATGTTCAGCTCTCCAATAGTATCACGGCCATTCTAACGGCGCGAATCGATCGTCTCTCTGAGCTGGTGAGGGAAATAGTGAAAGCCGCTGCTGTTATTGGCCGGGAGTTCGATCTGCCCATACTCACCGAAGTCTTGTGCCAAGGTAGTGTCTTCCGCAAAGCTAAAAGAAATACGCCTAGCCTTCTGAGGGAACAAGTAGCGCTGGCGGAGCAAGGACAAATCTGGAGCGCTGTAAACGAGTTGCGCTATATTTTTCGCCACAGCCTCATGCGGGAAGTTGCCTACAGCATGCAACTCACCACTCAGCTCCAACAATTGCACGCACAGATAGCAGAGGCCATAGAAAAAATTTACGCCCACGCCCTAGGCGAGCACTACATTGATTTGGTATTTCACCACGAGCAGGCGGGAAATACCGAAAAAACCATCAGCTACCTCTACAAAGCAGCCGACTACGCCCGAGCCAATTTCCAGAATCAGCAAGCGCTTGATTTCTACGACCGCTTGCTAGCCAGGCTAGCTTCGGAAGAAGACAGTAAAGAAATCTTGAAAATATTGCTGCGCAAGGCAAATATCTTAGAACTGGTGGGGCAATGGGAAATGGCGCAACAAACCTACGAGCAAGCACAAAACTTAGCTAAAAAAAGTAAAGATATTATCCTTCTGGGAAAGGCCAATAGCCAGCTAGGGAATGTGCTAACTCTGCGCGGCCGCTACGATGAAGCGATGCAGTACCTCCAGATAGCGGCCAGCCTATTCGATTCGATAGACGACATGATGGGTTTAGCCAAAGTGAATAGCTTTTTAGGCAACCTATTCTTCCGCAGGGCACGCTACGACGAGGCTGAACGCTACTACCAGAAAGCGCTAGACGCGGGTCTCGGTGAATCGGGAACGCTTAGTAGTGCACAAACCCTTAGCTTCCTGGGGCTTACCTACATGAATAAAGGGCAATACGACACCGCTATTGCGCTCATCCTTCAGCAAATACCCCTACACGAAGCCAACAACAATCACATGGGGCTGGCGAGCCTGCATACCAATTTAGGCATCGTCTATTTCGAGAGTGGCCAATATCTAGCGGCCAAAACGCACTATGAGAAGGGTTTGGAATTGGCCGAGCGCTTGGGCAATAAACAGCTGGCAGCAATCGGTATTGGCTGCTTGGGGACGGTGCTGGAAAAGCAAGGACATTACCAGCAAGCTATGCAGCTTTACGAGCAAGATTTGAAGGTATGTAAAGAGTTGGGTGACTGGCAGGGCATCGCCATTGCCGAGGGATTACTCGGCGAGCTGCATGGTATCATGGGGCATTTTCAAGAGGCGATCCCACACCTCCAACAATCGCTGCGGATCAGCAGAGAACTAGGCTACAAAAAAGGGGTGGCAAAAGCCATCAATGCCCTAGGAGACGTCCACTACTGGCAGGCTAATTATCCCGCTGCGATAGACTATTACCAAGAGGCTATTGATGTGGCTAGAAAAACTAATAATCGGCTGGTTTTAGGTAGTAGCCTAATGGAAAAGGGCTTGGTTTTGCTAGAGATGGAAGAACTACCCCAATTGTTAAGTACAGCCCAAGAGGCCAGCGAGATAGCCGAAGCCTTGGGGAATCCAGAATTATTGATAGATACTCAGCTCCTTCAAGCGCGTATTCTGGCTAAGCAGAAAGATTTCCACGCGGCCATTAGCTTGTTGCAAGAACTCCTGGCGAAGCCTCATCTGACGGCAGACCAAGAAGCCGCTGTCTATTTCGAGCGCTTCCGCATCAGCGAAAGGGATACAGAAGCGCGGGATATTGCCAGAGCGCTCTACGAACGGCTATTCTTAGAAAGCCCGAAGTATGTTTATCAAATTCGCCTACAGAAATTGCGTGAAAAAGCAGCTTGATGTATTACTTTTACACCATTGCTGAAACTATACTAAAAAAAATACATTGATAAGGGGAGGGCATTCTATCTTGTCTGTAAAAATAGCTATTATGAAAAAGTATTTCACACTGCTCGTATTCGCTGCGTTCGCCGTAGCCTGTGGAGGAGCTGACGAAGCGGGGAAGAACGCTGGCCAAAGCACGGCTTCTACCCAAAGCACGGCTCCTGCGGTAGCCGAAATTGATGCCAAAAAAATATGGAAAATTCGCTGCGTAGCCTGTCATGGTCTGTATGGCAACCAAGGCCTGAATGGGGCGGCCAATCTCCAAGAAGTTAGTATTTCGTTGGCAGAGCGGATCAACATCATCACCAACGGCCGCCAAGGGGAGCAGGGCGTAATGACGGCCTTTGGCGAGATATTGAGCGAAGCCGAGATCAAAGCCGTGGCGGAATATACCATGACGTTCAATAAGGATTTGTAGGTTCTAGCCGCTATGATGGCAGAGGAGGTAGTTCAAATGCGTGTGTTGGGTATGATGTCGGGTAGCTCGCTCGACGGCTTGGACATGGCTATTTGCCAGTTCAGCTTCGTACAGCTCCCACAGTATGCTTTGCAAGATTGGGAAATATTGGCGGCTACTACTCGGCCGTTTCCCAAGCCTTGGCAATCCCGCTTGCGCATGGCCCCTCAGCTGCCAGGTGTAGAACTTTGGCGTTTGCACAGCGATTGGGGGCATTGGATGGGGCAAGAGGCGGCCAAGTTCATTCAAAGCAGCGGCCATGATGTGGCACTAGTGGGCAGCCACGGGCATACGGTTTTTCACGATCCAGCAAATGGTTTTACAACTCAGATTGGCGACGGAGCCTGTATCGCGATGCGGACGCAATTGCCTGTAGTCGATCAATTGCGCAGTGCCGATGTGGCGGCTGGCGGTCAAGGTGCTCCTATTGCCCCGCTGGCTGATAAGTGGCTATTTCAAGGCTATTCGGCCTTCCTCAATCTGGGGGGGATCGCCAATGTAAGCCTACGCAATCAGCAGGGAGCGCCTGTTGCAGGCGACGTGAGCGCTGCCAACCAAGTGCTGGATAAACTCGCCAACCGCTTGGGGAAGGACTATGACGAAGGTGGCAAGATAGCCCGCGCTGGTCGGCTTCTACCCGATCTTTACCAGCAGCTTCAGGCGCTTAATTTCCATCAATTAGCTTGTCCGAAATCGCTCGACAATGGCTGGGTGCGGGATGAGCTCTGGCCCATCGTAGCGGGTCATCCGGGAGAAATAGCCGATAAAATGCACACTTTTTGCCGTTTTGTGGCGGCCGAAATTCACCAAGTGCTGCTGGAAATTGCCCGCAATGCCCAGCTTCCCGCCCAAGCCATCAAAGTACTGGTTACCGGTGGGGGAACCCACAACCACTTCTTACTAGATTGCCTACGCCAACATCCACAAGACGCGATCTATCCCTTAGGCTTCGAAGCAGCTCAGCAACAATTGGCTGATTTTAAAGAAGCCGCAATGGTGGCGCTGTCTGCGCTGCATCGCTACATCGGGCAGCCCAATGCTTTGGCCTCCGCCACGGGTGCTGAACGAGATACAATCAACGGAGCCTTATACCTGCCTAGCTAATGCAAGATCCGATTCTCCTTACTGGCGGCAGTGGTTTTATAGGCTATTATTTGGCGCAGGCACTACTAAGTGCGGGCTTTGCTGTTCGCATCCTGTTGCGCCCCGATAGCGATGATGAGCAGCTAAAAAAACTAACAGGAGAGCTGAGTTTTGTGGTGGGTGATTTGCTGGATACCGATAGCCTCCTGGCAGCGCTAGATGGTTGTAGCACCGTTGTGCACGCAGCAGCGAAGCTGTCTTTTTCCCCAGCGGAAATTGGGCAATTGTACCAAATCAATACGGAAGGGACGGCCAACTTGATCAATTGTTGTATCGAGCGCGGCATAGCTCGCTTTATCCACATTAGTTCGGTGGCCGCTTTAGATCGTAGCAAAGAAAAAAGCCTGATCAGCGAGCGCAACCGCTGGCAAGAAAAGCCTGCTACTACCCACTATGCTGCAAGTAAATTCGGTGCAGAACGGGAAGTCTGGCGCGGCCAGGCGGAAGGCTTATCGGTTGCGGCACTTTATCCTGCCACTGTTATAGGCCCAGGCGACTGGTGGGGTAGCTCCACGCCTCACTTATTCCGTACGGCCGAAGGGAGGAAATTTTACAGCATGGGAAGCAGTGGTTTTGTGGATGTGCGCGATGTAGCCGACGCGCTGCTGCTTGTTGTAGAAAAAAATATCGATGGCGATCGCTTTCTTCTCAGCGCTGAAAATCTTACGTGGAAGGCAGTACTGACGCAAATGGCCAAGGCCTTGCAGCTAGCGCCTCCTCGCATTGGCCTAGCAAAATGGCAAACAGCTTTGCTGTGGCCACTGGCTACTGCCTGGGCGAAAATAAGAGGAACAGCCCCTTCTTTGAGCCGCGATTTCCATCGAAGTGCCCAAGCACAGTACCGCTACGATGGTAGCAAAATCACACAGGAAACGGGCTTTCGGTATCGCTCCGTCTCGCGGGCCATCGAAGAAACGGCTAGCTTGTATCTGGCCAAAGCCCCCGCGGCTGCTTGGTGGGAATAGCTGGCAGGCAGCCGTTTGATGATCTGCCGGACAAGGCTTTTGGGCATGCGCTTACCCAAGCGCCTGCAAAACCCGTTGGATAAGGCCGTCAAAATCGCTTACTTTGTCTTTGTTGTGCCCTAGGCGAACAATCACCACTTCCTGAGAAGGCATGATGATGACCCGCTGATCTTGGAAGCCGCGCAGCATAAAAGCATCGTCGGGAAGGCTAGGCGTATCGGGCCCTTTGAGCCATATTTGCCCGCCATAAACGCCTTGGCTGCCTTTGGCGGGCAGCAGCATTTCCTGTATCCATGCTTCTGGAAGGATGCTTTGGCCGTTCCACTGTCCGCGCTGTAAAAAGAGCTGGCCAATTTTTGCCCAGTCCCTAGCTTTTGCCCAGCCGTAGCTGCTGCCTACGGGCAGGCCGCTTTGGTCGGTTTCGACGACGAAGCTGTTGGCTCCGATGGGGTAGAAAAGTTTTTCATACATCCACTGAGTGAGCGCCTCCTGATTGGGAAAAGTTTCGGCTAGTATGGCCATCAAGAGGTTGGTGGTGCCGCTGGAATAGGCCCAATGCTGGCCAATGGGGTGCGCCAGTGATTTTTGGCGCACATAAGCAGCCATGTCGGACTGGGCATACAGCATCGTGGTGGCATCTGTTACACTGCCGTAAGCCTCCTCCCACTCCAGGCCGCTATTCATGCGCAACAAGTCCCAAAGCCGAATGGCCGCCCTTGGATCGGGGGCTGCATTCGTGCCGCGCCATGCTTCAAAAAGGGGCTGCTGCTGAGCATTTAGCTGACCCTCGGCGATGCGTATTCCCACGAGGGCAGCCGTGATGCTCTTGGTCATAGACCAGCCCAAGAGTCGGGTTTCAGCCGTGATGCCCGGGGCGTAGCGTTCGGCGATGAGCTTGCCTTTTTTTAGGACAAGTACGGCATGAGCACCGCCGCCTTCTACCGCTTGCATACCGTAGTCGAGGGCATCGGATAGGGCGGCCTGATCGATGCCAGCGAGGCTGCTACTATCGGGGCGAAGCGGCAAGTCTGCAGCAATATCGCTTAGCTTAGTAGCGGGCAGTGCGATAGGGGCTGGAGCCGGTTGTTTAGGCTCTGGGAGTAATACGCAGCCTCGGCCAGCGATGTAGTTGGCTCGCGCCCAGATGGGCATAAATGCAGGAGCAAGGCCATAAAAAGAAGCAGTGACCGATTGTGCGCTGGCTTCGTGCTGTATCCTCACGCGGTCTAGCACGCTGAAGTTGAGGCGTTCTTTTTGCATCTCCTCTAGTGATTGCTGGCTTTGATGCACATACAGACAACTACACATCATCTTGGCGGCATAGCCAGTGCCCGTCTGCAAAAGCGGTACGGCGTAGAAAAAGAAAGCTAGCACGAGCAGCAGCAGTAAGGCCAGCCAAGTAATTTTTCGCTTCATCATAGTAAGAGTAGAAAGTGTAAAGGTGTAAGGATAGAGACAAGGCATGCCTTGTTTGTACTAAAAGGTAGGCATCGGTTTAATCGATGCACATTTCCATCGTCTATTGTCCCTTGTCCATTATCAATTTATAAAAGCGCCTAAGGCCCTGTAGTTAGCAAGCGCTCTAGGGCTGCGGCTTCCGCCTTGTGTTGGATGGCAGCGTAAGCGGCTGTCTGCATTTTGGGCCGAATATCTAGCCTATTGAGCCGCGTATTATTCATGTCGGGGAAGGTACGGTTGCTGAGAAAAATAAAAATCAGCTCTTCCGCGGGGTCGGCCCAGACGGCTGTGCCTGTAAAGCCCGTATGCCCAAAGGTAGCTGCGGAAGTTAGGTGGGAAACATTGGCCGCTCCGTTGGCGCTGAGTTGTTTCATATCAAAGCCTAGCCCTCGGCGCGTTTCCCCGGGGTAGCGTTGGGTGAATTCTTTTATGGTGCTGGCTTTTAAGTAAGTTTGACCAGCATACACGCCGTTTTGTAGCAGCATCTGGAAAATAGCAGCCAAATCTTTGGCTGTACCGAACAGCCCTGCATGCCCGCTTACACCTCCTAGCATAGCCGCACCCATATCATGAACATCGCCCTGTATGGTGCTCAAACGGAAGTAGCTATCTTTTTCGGTGGGCACAATCCTACTTTTTGGAAAGCGTTGTTTGGGCAGAAAACAAAGGGTGGATAAGCCCATGGGGCGATAAAAATGATCATCCACATATTCATCCAGCTGCATCCCTGAAATTCTTTTCACCAAGCGAGCCATCAGGTAGAAACCAAGATCGCTGTAGCGGTATTTTCCCAGATTGGGTAGTTCCGACTCCCGTATTTGATACCAAATGGAGTCGATGTAGGTGCGATGCATGAACAGCTCGTCTGTGATAGGTACCTGAAAATCGCCACCGGGTGTTTTTCGGTAATATTGGGAGCTGGGTCGGGGGCTTCTAGTATTGGTCGCTAGGGTATTGACGTAGAAAGGAATCCAAGAACGAAGACCAGCATGGTGCGCTAGTATATCTCGCAACGTAAGGTTTTCCTTATTGGATCCTTTGAGTTCCACAAGATAAGTACCGATGGGGCGATCTAGCGATAGCTTTTCCTCTCCTACCATTTTCATAATCGCCAGGGTGGTAGCGGCCACTTTGGTGACGGATGCTAAATCATACAAATCGCTGGTTTGCACGGCTCTTTTCCGATCGTAGGTATGGTAACCATAAGCTTCTTGAAAGATGATCTCCCCTTTCCGAGCCACTAAAGCCACGAGGCCGGGTGCGGCCTTGTCCTGAATGCAGCTAGCGGCAATCTCGGCCATTTCTTTTTGTAGCTGTTCCTCCAGTATTCCTACTTTTCCGGGGCGGCTGTAGCCCAGCCGATAGGCTTTTGCGGTTCGAATACCGCTATTAACACGGGCCTTGAGCGAGGCCGTAACGGGAAGGCGACCCGAGATAGGGTGTACCCCAAAAAGAGCCTGAGCCGTGGCATCTTGCGCCACTTCGTCGCGGCTGTAATTAATAAGTAAGGTCTCGAATTCATCGAGGGCTTTTAGGCTATAGGGATTACCAAATACCACAAGAATGAGTTGGGCTCGGGCTTGTACCTGTCGCAATAAACTGAGCACTTCCTTGGAAATGGGAACTTTTTCGATAAAACGGCTCCCATCGCTGTAAAGCGAAGCTACTACAATATCCGATTGCTCCAATTGTCCTACTAAGGAAGCGATGCTGGCGCCAGTGGGGCTGGCATCACTCTTCAGTTGTTTTATATCGGCATAGTCGCTCAGCCGTTTAACAAAGGAACTGCTTCCTTCTACGCCGATTTGTAGGCTAGCCAAGCGTTTGTCGCCCAATCCTTTTATTGGTACGAGCTTATCTTTGTCTCTTAGCAGGCTTACGCTGGCTTGGAAGAGCGCTTGTTTCAGGCTGTAGGCGGCCGGGTTATTGATATCGCTACGAAGATTGGCCGTGGGTATTTGCTGAGGGCTAGTTAGACCTAAGCGGTATTTCGCAACCAGCACCCTTCTTACCTTTTCCTCAATATCCTTGGGCTGTAGTAAGCCTTCTTGCAAGTAGCGCTTGATGGCGGCAAAAGCAGCTGGCGTACTTTCGGGAAGTAGCAAAATGTCGTTACCTGCCAGCAAAGACTCGGCTTCTACTTCCCCGTCGGAGAAGTATTTAGTTACGCCCTCCATTTCCAGTCCGTCGGTAAAAACTAGTCCAGCGAAGTGCATTTCCCCCCGCAATAAATCGGTGAGGGTATATTTACTCAGGGAGGTGGGGCGGTTGTTGCGTTCATCCAGCGCAGGCACGGCAAGGTGAGCTGCCATGAAACTACCAATGCCATAGCCCGCCAAAGCCTTGAAAGGATACATCTCTATGCTATCCAGACGCGCTCTGCTGTGGCGGATGAGCGGTAAGTCGTAGTGAGAATCCACATCCGTATCTCCGTGCCCCGGAAAGTGCTTGGCGCAAGCCATCACGCCATGGTCTTGCAGTCCTTTCATGTAGTGGTAGCTCTTGATGGTTACATTGTAGCGGTCTTCTCCGAAGGAACGGGTTGCGATGACGGGGTTGTTGGGGTTGTTGTTGATGTCCAAAACTGGTGAAAAGCTGACGTGAACGCCCATTCTGCGTAATTGCCGTGCGATTTCGGCACCCATGTCATAGATCAAACGGTTATCTTGGATAGCGCCCAAGGCCAGTTGTTTGGGAAAACTAATGGTATGGTCAGGAAGGCGCATCCCCAAGCCCCACTCAGCGTCCATAGAAACCAAGAGCGGCAGTTTGGTCATTTGTTGGTAGCGATTAGTTAGTTCTACTTGTTTCTCTGGGGTGCCTTGAAAAAAGCAGAGCCCCCCTACGTGATACTCCTTGATGAGTTTTTCTACTTGAGCCACGTGATCAGCACCTAAGTTGCTGTGGGCGCGAATCATGAAAAGCTGTCCCAGCTGCTCCTCAAAACTCATGGAAGCATATACCGAATCTACCCAAGCGGCTTCTTGTGTTTGTAGTAAAGATAGATTGCCATTATATGGCGCTTGCGCAGTGGCGCTACTCGGAAAAAGCAAGCCAAAAGCAATAAAGAGCATGCTAAATCGCAGGAGCGCAAGACCAGTAGGGGGAGGGGAGCTATTGTTCATGGTTCAATATCTATTTATATATCGGGAAGGAAAGCAAATGACAATATCTGTCAAATAAATGACGAATATAAAAGAAAACGAAGAAAACGGTCATCAAGGTGTTAAAATTTTGATAAAGTGTCTGCTAGCCAGCTTATATTTCTCAAGAATACCCTATTTTAGTAGCAAAATTAATTAATCACGCTTTAAAACCATCAAATGATGAAAAACAGCTTACTTTTTTCTCTTCTTGTATTATCATTACTATTCACGAGCTGCCTCGAAGAAGAGAGCAGCTTGAGTTCCCCTGCTGCTTCCAGCCCCCTGGCCAACAGCAGCCGTACAATCGTTTCGCCCGCTGCGATGGTAGGCCTACAGTTTAGCATGGCAGAAATCAACTTGGAAGCGACGAGTGGTTCAGACTTCCACACAACGATGCCCGCCTGCCTCCTCACGGTAGAAGAGACCAATCTCAACACGGCCTCCTCCGCTCGTATAGATGAAGACAACTCCACCTTGTTCATCCGCAATACCGTGTCTCCAGCGGCTAGAAACACGGCTAATACCGGGAATACGGAGGTCATTAGTTTCTCGCTAGATAACGAAGCTAGCAACCGCGGCTTTTTGGCCGATTTCCTTCGCCGCGAAGTATTCGTGCACCTCAAAGAAGCCGACTGGACAGTGAGCCAAGAGGGTCGCAATTTTTACCTCAATTGCAGCAACTGCCCTGTGGAATACAACGGCAGAACCTACATCAATCGCGAAATTCGGCTGCGGCCTTAGGGAGTTGCTCACGCAGGAGCAATATCTTGACGCCGCTCAATGCGAGTGAAAGACTATTTTGAGCAAGGTTTGTAGGAACGGTAAACACGGCTACCTTAAAGAAAACATTGCTCCTGCGCGAGCCATTAACTAAACATCCCCTAGCCTAGATTATTCTTTCAGGCGTATTTTTTCGGTGCAAGCTCACTTGTGCGCCCAATAACCTTCGTTTATTCACCATTGTGAGCGAGGACTTTCTGCGAAGGCCGCTGGCTCATACAAAAGCACTTTTAATATGCAAAATCGAGTTCTTTATACCTTGCTTTTTTCGCTATCGCTGCTACTTAGCTTGAGTAGCTGCCTAGAAGAGGAGGAGCGTATTGAGCGTTTTCAACCCAACACTCCTGTAGGTGCTACACGCTCAGGTACACCGCCGCCGCCACCACCGCCGCCATTTTCTTCCTATCGGTCAACGCTTGAGTCCATTTACCATACTGCGGAACAAACTTTCATTTCCGCAGAAGAATTGTTGGGGCTTCAGCTGAGCTTAAACCATATTTACTTCCTAGCAGATGATGGAACTTTCTACGAGAATAGCATGCGCGCCTGCTATCTTATCTTGGAAGAGCTATCGCAGGATTGTTCAGGCACTTGCGCTGCTCGGCTAGATGAAGAGACCACTACACTACCCTTGGCCAGTCACTTAGTGGGAGGGGTTAAGGGCCACGATTTTCCTCGTTTAAGGATTGTGCTGGATGAAAACAGGGAGGGTAGTGGATCCTTGCTGAGCTTTCTGAGGCGCTCTATCTTCCCTGTTTTGGAAGGAGCCGACTGGATCGTGAGCCGTAGTGGCGACAGATACTACCTACACAGCAACGAGCCAAGCAGCTTTGATAATACCGTTTTTACCAAGCGCTATATCGAGTTGGTTGCCTTATAAAATTGTATCAAATACAAAATCGTCGTATATTGCCCCTTGGATTCATTCCAGGGAGCAATTTTATTTCATTTCAAGCAAGGGTTAGGCGAATGACTGCAAACAATAGGCTGTTGGGGGTAATTTTACTGGGGCTGTGCTTCTGCATCGCTTGCCAAAGAGAAGCGGAAACAACCAAGGAGGAGCCTATTTCCTATAATACGCACATCCGCCCCATCCTTTCCGACAAGTGCTTTATTTGTCACGGCCCGGATGAAAAGCAGCGGCAGGCAGCTTTTAGGCTAGATACAGAAGCGGGCGCTTATGCCGCTTTGCAGGACGCTCCCGGCCAATTTGGTATAGTGCCCGGGCAGCCAGCGCAGTCAGTAGTCTATCACCGTATTACCAGTGAAGACCCGAACGAAGTGATGCCGCCGCCAGCATCGAATTTAGCCCTCAGCCCAGCGGAGATGAAGCTGATTAAGCAGTGGATCGAGCAAGGCGCCGTTTACCAGCCTCACTGGGCTTTTATCCCCCCACAAAAGGCCGCTTTGCCAAGCGTTGCCGATCCTTCTTGGCCCCAGCAGCCACTGGATTATTTCGTCTTGTCGGCTATGGAAAAACGCGGCCTGAGCCCCAATCCCCAAGCCGACAAAGAGCAGTTGTTGAAGCGTATGCTGCACGACCTTACCGGCCTGCCACCCAGCTTAACTATGCAAGACGAATTTTTAACTAGCGACGACCCCAATGCTTATGTCCGTCTAGTTGATGCCTCCTTAAACAGCCCGCAATATGGCGAGAAAATGGCGCTTCTCTGGATGGATATTGCCCGCTACGCCGATAGCCACGGCTACCAAGACGATGGGCTGCGAACCATGTGGCCTTGGCGCGATTGGGTGATCCATGCTTTCAATGAAAACTACAATTACCAGAAATTTATCACCTGGCAACTAGCGGGCGATCTGCTGCCTGATGCCAATAAGGAAAGCATCCTTGCCACGGGCTTCAACCGCAACCACAAAATCACTCAGGAAGGTGGCGTAATTGATGAGGAGTACCGCGTCACTTATGTCGCCGACCGTACCAATACCTTCAGCAAAGGGATACTGGCCATGACCTACGAATGTGCCAAATGCCACGACCATAAATACGACCCGATCGCGCAAGCTGATTACTTCTCTACCTTCGCTTTTTTCAACCAAGTCAACGAAAAAGGACTGGTGGGGGATATTACACTAGCCTCCTTAGCCGATCCGCCCTATATCACGATTACGACTGAAGACCGAGAAGACATCCTCCACTTCGTCAGCCAACTAGACACTAGCCCCGTGCGCGTGATGGTCATGAAAGATAGCAGCGTAACACGCCCCACCTATATCCTAGACCGGGGGGAATACGATCGCCCCACTACCGTCGTAAAGCCCGCCACACCCGTGGCTATACTACCTTTTGATACGCTCAAATACCCCTCCAATCGCCTAGGGCTGGCGCAATGGCTGTTTGATGAGCAAAATCCGCTCACTGCTCGGGTTTTTGTGAACCTGATTTGGCAAGAATTTTTTGGCACGGGCATCGTGGCCACGGCCGGAGATTTTGGACTGCAAGGCGATCTCCCGACCCATCCGGCGCTACTCGATTGGCTGGCCGTGGATTTTAGAGAAAATGGTTGGGACATCAAGCGGCTCGTGCGCCAGATGGTTCTTTCGGCCACTTACTGCCAATCCAACGAATTTACCCAAGAACGCCAAGCAACCGACCCCGTCAACCGCAACCTCTCCAATGGCCCCCGCATAAAACTAGCCGCCGAGCTGCTCAAAGACCATGTTCTAGCCAGCAGTGAGCTGATTAATCTCGAAGTAGGCGGCCCCAGCGTAAAGCCCTACCAACCCGAAGGCCTCTGGGAGGAAGCCACCTCCGGGCGGGGTCAGTTGGCTAACTACATCCAAGATCATGGGGATTTACTCTATCGCCGAGGGCTGTATCAGTTCATCAAACGCACCGTGCCGCCGCCCAATATGCTTATCTTCGATGCCTCCAACCGCGATCAGTGCGAAGTGAGCCGTTCGGCCACCAACACCCCCTTGCAAGCCTTAGTGATGATGAACGACGAAACCGTCCTGGAAGCCGCTGCCCACCTCGCTTACCGCTTGGAAAGCGATCAGCATCTCCGCTCCGACGAAGACCGGATTGTAAGCGCCTTCCGCAAAATCGTTTGCCGCCAGCCCAAAGACCAAGAAAAAAAATTGCTATTAGATTACTACCTGCAAATGAAGGCTGGGCTAGACCCTCTCAAGGCCGACCAGCTGCTAGCCGTGGGCGAAGCAAACATCCCGCAAGCAGAAAATACCGTCGCCAGAGCCAGCCTGATGCAAACCATTCAACTAATATACAACCTGGAAGAAAGCAGCACAAGATGAGCAATCCTTTTTTTGAAAACCGCCTGATGGTCAATCGGCGCCACTTTTTAGGCAAACTCAGTGTCGGGCTAGGAAGTGCTGCCTTGGGCACTTTGCTGATCAAAGATCTTTTTTCTGGCCAGCCCGAAGCGGCTGCCGATCAGCTAATGGCCGGCCTTCCCCACTTCGCCCCCAAGGCGAAGCGGGTGATCTACCTCTTCCAGAATGGTGCCCCCTCCCAGCTTGAAAGCTTCGATTACAAGCCCATGCTCCAAGAGCGATTGGGGCAAGAACTGCCGGCCTCCATCCGAGACGGGCAGCGGCTCACAGGCATGACCGCCGACCAGAGTAGCTTCCCCCTCGTAGGCTCCTATTTCGGCTTTAAACAGCACGGCCAATCTGGCGCTTGGGTAAGCGATCTTTTTCCCAATATTGCTAAGATCGTGGACGACATTTGTATCGTCCGCTCCATGCACACCGAAGCCATCAACCACGATCCGGCGCTTACCTTCATGCAAACGGGCGCACAGCAAGGCAACCGCCCCAGCATGGGTGCCTGGCTGAGCTACGGCCTGGGCTCCGAAAATCAAAACCTCCCCGCTTACTGCGTGCTGCTCTCCAAGGGCCAGGGCAACGGCCAAGGCGTCTATTCCAAGCTCTGGACCAACGGCTTCCTAGATAGCATCCACCAAGGCGTGCAGTTTAGCAACAGCGAAGAACGCGTGCTCTACCTTCAAGATCAGGAAGGACTCAGCAAGGCCGACCGCCGAAAAATGCTCGATAAGCTCAACGAACTCAACGCCCTGAACTTCGAGGAAATCGGCGACCCCGAAATCAAAACCAAGATAGAGCAATACGAACTCGCCTACCGCATGCAAACGGCCGTGCCAGAGCTGACGGACCTCTCGCGCGAGCCCGATTCGGTCATAAAACTCTATGGCCCGGAATGCCTAGTGCCTGGCACTTATGCCAGCAACTGCCTGCTGGCGCGCAAGCTATCGGAATCGGGGGTGCGTTTTGTACAGCTCTACCACCAAGGCTGGGACCAGCATGGCAACCTGGTGGGCGAAATGATGGGCCAAGCCAAAGATGTGGACAGAGCTTCTGCCGCTTTGGTGCAAGACCTCAAGCAGCGCGGTTTGCTGGACGAAACCCTCGTCATCTGGGGCGGCGAGTTTGGGCGTACCAATTACTGCCAAGGGCCGCTTTCTGCTTCCAACTACGGCCGCGATCACCACCCCCGAGCCTATTCCATCTGGATGGCTGGCGGCGGAGTGAAACCCGGCATCGTGTATGGGGCTACCGATGAGTTAGGCTACAATATCACGGAAAACCCCGTACATGTCAACGATTTTCACGCCACCGTCCTGCATCTCTTAGGGCTAGACCACGAGCAGTTGGTTTACAAACACCTCGGGCGGCGATATCGGCTTACCGACGTGGCGGGCGAGGTGGTCAAAGGAATAATTGCATAACTGCATGCGCTTACTATACGCCTTCCTGAGTTACCTCAACTTCGGCCTGGCCGTCTTGTTGGCCATGCTCTTTACCTTTCATGCGCAGCTCGCGCTTCCTGGTTTTATGCTGCCTTTGGGCAGGATGCACCCGATGCTCTTGCATCTGCCCATTGGCGCCTTTGTAGTCGTCTTTTTATGGTGGTTGGAAGGCAGCAGCAATTTGGATGGCTCGCGCGGGAGCAAGGCTAACTCAAAAGGAGCCATGCCTATTGATGGGCTTCTCCACTTCGTCGCGGCCACTGCTTTGGTAACGGCGCTGCTGGGTCTGTTCTTGGCTGCCGAACCCAATGCCTACACCGGCGATACGCTGCTAGCTCACCGCAATAGCGGCACGGCCTTCGCCCTCTCTTCGTATTTGCTAGCGGCTTTGTATCCGTATTTAAGTCGATTTTTAGCGGGCACTTGGATGCTCCTCACGATGGGCTTAATGACCTACGCTGGCCACCAAGGTGCGAACATGACCCATGGCGCCAACTTCCTCTTCCCCGAAACAAAGGCAGATACCTCAGCCGTTATCAGCCCGGCTTCCAATGCCTTCGTCGCTTTAGTACAGCCCATCTTTGAGCGAAAATGTGTGAGCTGCCACCAGCCTAGCAAAAGCAAGGGTGGCCTACTGCTCAGCGATACGCTAGGCATCCAAAAAGGCGGCAAGCACGGCAGCTTCCTCGTGGCTGGCAACCCCCAGGCCAGCTTGATGATGCAGCGTATCCAGCTCCCACTAGATGCAGAAGAACACATGCCGCCAAACGGAAAAACCCAGCTCACCACCGAAGAAATAGCTCTGCTGCAGGCCTGGATCGCTGAAGGGGCCTCTTTCCGCCAACCGATTAGTGCCTATGGGCTTTCCTCTGGTTTTTACCAGCTAGCTAGCGCCCATTTTACGGATGCACAGCCGGCAAACACCTACCACTTCCCCGCCGCTAAGGCTAGCGTCCTCAGCAGCCTACAAACGCCCTACCGCAATGTGCAAGCCCTCTATCAAGGTAGCCCAGCACTAGAGGCGACTTACTTTCTTGCAGCCGCCTACGAAGGCGAAAGCCTCAAGGAGCTGGCCAGCATCAAAGACCAGCTCGTGGCGTTGAAGCTCAACAATATGCCCGTTACCAACGAAGACCTAGCCACCATCGCCAGCTTTCCCCTTTTGGAACAGCTCGCCCTGAACAGCAGCTCAATTACCGACGAGGCGCTAGCGCCATTGACCCAACTGAAAGCCCTCCGCCAATTGTCGCTGGCCAATACCTCAATCAGCGCAGGGCTAGCAGCCTATCTCCCCCAGTGGCTCGCTTTGGAGAAAATCTATCTCTCCGATACGCGCATCAGCGCCCAGGACGTGGAGCAATGGCAAACGGCTTACCCCCACGTCCAGTTTTTTTACCAAGATGTGGACAACGAATATCTTGCGCTGACGCCGCCTATGTTGGATAATGCTCAGACAATTATCAGCGAAGGCGAGTCCATCCAACTAAGCCACCCCATTGGCGGCACCGAGATTCGCTACACTTTAGACGGCAGCCTGCCCGATAGCATGACAGGTATCCACTACGAAGCCCCTATCCAGATAGAAAGTGCCCTCAGCTTACACACCATTGCCTGGAAAGCCGGCTGGAAAGCTAGCGAAGTAAAGCGCTACGATATTTTCTTCAAAGGCCATCCGCCCGAAAACACCCAGCTCCACAGCAGAGCCAACGAACGCTACCCTGGCCTTGGCGCTGCCACCTTCACCAATGCCCAGCGCGCGCCCATCACCAACCTAAAAGATGCCAATTGGATTGGTTTTCTGGAAGAAGATTTTGCCGCCACCTTTTCCTACACAGCACCGAAAGCCATCCGGCAAATAGCTTTTAGTTACGCCCTGCACATACCGCAGTATGTATTTCCGCCTAAGGCGATCCGAGTGTATGCTGGCAACAGCCCAACGGCGCTTCGCTTGCAGAAAGAAATACAACTACCTCCCTTCCCGCAGGATAATTTCGATCAGATCAAAAACGAAGTCGTCTTTCTGGAGCTAAGCGGCCAGGCCTTCTCCCACTACAAAATCGAGGCGGATAATGTGCGCCCCCTGCCCCCTTGGCACCCTGGTCGCGGCACGCCTGCTTGGCTGTTTATTGATGAGCTATTTTTTTACGAGTAGGCTGGGGGGCGCTTTTGCAGTAGCTCCGGTTATTCTGGCTTCTTACCATAAAAGTGCCACCAAGAGTGCTAGCAAGTAGTCACCCAATGCTGCCCGCAGGGTGCGGAGGGCTTTGGTCATTTGGTTTTCTACTGTTTTGATGGAGATGTCTAGTTGCTCGGCAATTTCGCGGTTGCTCAATTCTTCGTAGCGGCTTAGTTCGAAGATGAGGCGGCAGCGGGTGGGTAGTGTGCTGATAGCCTCGTTTATTTTATGTTGTAGCTCCTGGGTATCTAGTGTTTCATCAGCACTGGCGGCTACGAAGTTGGGGAGGTGAATGGGCAATTCATCGGCCTGGAAGCGGGTCTTTTTCCGAAGGTGCGCCAAGGCTTCGTTGACGGCCATACGTCGCAGATAGGCGCCTAGGTTGCTGTTGATTTGCAATTGCTCCCGTTTCTGCCAGAGGCGGACGAAGACTTCCTGCGCCAAGTCCTCTGCCAAGCCGGGGTCACCTAGATAGCGGAAGGTAACTGCACAAACCTTAGGGTAGTAGGCCGTGAAGATAGCTTTGAAGGCACCTCGGTCTCCTTCAAAGAATTGGTTGAGTAACTGTTGTTCTTGGCTTTGTGTTAACACCGCTTGGCTTTATCTATTCAGGGCATTGGCCTTCGGAACTGCCGCTTACCAATTTCTGAATGCGCATTAAGTAGGGTCGGCCTTCCAGTTCTGGGTTTTTGACCATGCTGGCATCCACCACCATATAGGCGGGCTCTCCGCCCGCTTTTCCATATTGGCTGTAAGCTTTTTCGGCTGCTAGGTAGTCGCCGCCACCAATTTCAACAGAATAAACCTGTCCGTCTTCGCAGCTTCTAAAAATAGCTGCATCCGCCATATAGGTGAAAAGACCTCGGTAGCGCTGGGTAATTGCTACGGGTTTTTCTGCTATTGTAGGGGCTGCTTGCGCTGCTTGATAAGCCACATACGTGAGCTGCCCCCCCCTACTTTTTAGGATAAGCTTGTCTTTGCTCTGTAGCACCTCGGCACCTTGGCGGAGCACCGTGAAAATATGGTTCTCTTGATCGGCTGCTTCTTGGCAGTAACGCTTGGTCGCAAAGGGGTTGCAAACGAGCCGATTGTTTTCTAGTGTGTAATCACCGCCAAAGGCATTGCAGCCGCTGCTGCCGCTTAGCTTGTTGCCACTTTCGAAGTTGAGGGTAGCTTTTTCACCGCTGGCGGGAATGTTTTGCCCATCGGGCTTGGCCCAGTGCTGGAGTTGCCAGCTGCTGCCGTCGAGTTCATTTTTAGTCATCGTCTTCGTTGGCTTGCAAGACAGTGCCAGTAAGCTGGTGGCAAAGAGGAGTAAAGTGAGTGTTCTCATATTGGTGTGTTTTGGCTTTTTGTTTGTGTCTGTTCGCATACACGCTTCTTGGCAGGTAGCTTCAGTATGTATACAGCGAAGATACTTCTTTGATAAGTACCCCAAGTGCCCAAATGCTTGATCCACTAGTGCGCTGCTTATGGTAGCCGTAATAGATCTTCCAGTGCTTGTGTTGCTTTGGCGAAGGAGAAGCTGTTCACTACTTTTTGGAGTTTTTGGCGAATTTCCTCGTTGGCTAAATTCCCCAAGCTGCCCAAGTGTGTATGCTTCAGATCGGTTGGGGGGCTGAAGTTTCCGGCAGCGATATCTTGCCCTACTTGGGTGTAGGCATCGCGGAAAGGAAGACCCTCTAGAACCAGTGCATTCACCGCCTCCACGCTGTAAAGGTAGTGATAGCGTTGGTCATTTTGTAAATCTTGACCGAAAACTTGCATGCGAGGCAGTGCATAGGTCACGATGGCTAGCACATCTTCGAGCTGTTCGAGCGCTGGGAAGATGACTTCCTTGAGGAGCTGGAAGTCGCGATGGTAGCCACTGGGCTGGCTGGCTAGTAGTTGGCTGATTTGAGTAGGGCAGCTCATCAGCAGGTTGCAGCGGCCTCTTACCAGCTCGAAAACATCGGGGTTTTTCTTGTGGGGCATGATGGAAGAACCCGTGGTAAGCTCATCGGGCAGCTGCAGGAAACCAAAATTTTGGCTGGAATAGAGGCATACATCGGTGGCTAGTTTCCCGATCGTTTGCGCTAGGCTACTAATACCAAAAGCGAGGAGTAGTTCCGTCTTTCCCCGGCCCATCTGTGCGTGGACAACGTTGTAGGCTAAATCGGCAAAGCCCAGCAGCTCGGTGGTGCGGCGGCGATCTAGCGGAAAAGAAGAGCCGTAGCCTGCGGCGGAGCCGAGCGGGTTCTGATCGACATTGGCGTAGATGGCCTGCCATAGGCGAAGATCGTCGATGAGGCTTTCCCCGTAGGCACCAAACCATAGGCCGAAGCTGCTCACCATCGCTACTTGGAGGTGGGTGTAGCCGGGGATGTATTTGTCTTGGTGCTCGTCGCTCAGGCGCAGGAGATCTTCGCTAACTTGGGTCGTTTGCTGAACAAGGCTCTGTATTTTGTGGCGAAAGAAGAGGCGTAGGTCTAGCAGTACTTGGTCATTTCGGCTTCGGCCGCTGTGTATTTTTTTTCCAGCTTCGCCAATGGCCTGGGTGAGGTTGAGTTCTACTTGGGAGTGGACATCCTCCACCCCGGGAGCTATCTGGAACTTTCCTGTTTGGGTGGCAAGGTATTGCTCTTTTAATTCGGCACTGCTCCTGCGGTAGTCATCTTCACTAAGCAAGCCTACTTCTTGTAGCATCTTGATATGCGCCAGCGAACCCAATATATCGAAAGGCGCCAGGGCTAAATCAAAATCGGGGTCTTTACCGATGGTAAACTGGGCGATGCGTTCATCTAGGGAGTAGGCCTTTTGCCAAAGTTTGTTTTTCATGCTTGTTTTTTTAATACCAGACGCTGTACTCTGCTGCGGTTTTCCGGTTAATATTGGGCACCTGCGCATCTGTTGCAGGGTAGCCGATGGGGATGAGGAGGAAAGGGCGTTCGTTTTCGGGCCGCTGGAGTAATTTTTGCAAGAAATTCATTGGGCTAGGTGTATGTGTAAGGGCCACCAGGCCAGCGTGGTGAATAGCCGCCAGCAGAAAGCCACAAGCTAGCCCCACGGATTCATTTACATAGTAGTTTTTTTGTTTTTCCCCAGCGGGTCCAAGGTCGTAAGCTTTTTTAAAAACTACCAGGAGGTAGGGGGCAATTTCCAGAAAGGGCTTGAGGTGATCGGTACCAAATTTTTTAAGGTCTTCCAGCCATTCGTCGGACATACGGCCGTGGTAGTTTTCGAATTCTTCTTCTTCAGCGGCTTGGCGTATTTTAGTTTTCAGTTCGGGTTGCGCTACCACGCAGAAAGTCCAAGGTTGCTTATTCGCGCCGCTGGGGGCTGTATTGGCCGTTGCCAAGATTTGTTGGATAAGTTCTGGTGCCACGGCTCGGTTGCTAAAATGCCGAATACTGCGTCGGGTGGCCATTTCCTCGTAGAAGGATCGGCTGCGAAGCAGCGCCTCTTCCGGAGAGCAATCAGCACCCTCGTAGAGAGAAAAGCCAGGTAAAGTGCTTTTTTTTCTTGACATATGGTAAAAAACTACACCTATTCGAAAAAAATGTATAACTTTGTTAGAGTTTTAAATATGTACGGCTCAAGTGAAGCGATTTATATCAAAGGTTTTAGGTGATTATTTCCCCCAGAGTTTTCACATTTTCACACATCACATGAAGAATGGAATTTTCGCGTACATAAATTCTTACTGGCTGCCCTTACATTATCCAGGGGCAGCCAGTACTTTTTTAAGGGTTGTTGAGTGCTACGGGTAGGACTTTTCCATTAAAAAATTGGCCGCCAAATTGTAGAAACCAGCAGACGAAGCTTGCCATTTCTTCGCTTCTGAGAGGTGCTTGGTAGCCGGGAAAAGCTGTAGCAAGCATATCCGTTTGTACAGCACCCAAGGCGAGGCAATTGACCTGAATATTTCTATTTTTCCATTCTTCCGCTAGGCATTCACTAAAGCTAGCCAGGGCTGCTTTAGCGCTGCTGTAGGCCAAAAGGCCTGGGAATTTACTGGAGCCTTGAAAGCCGCCCATGCTACCAATGTTCACGATGTGGGTGCCGCTGCTAAATTGATCGGAGAGCAGTTGGCAAAGCTGAGCCGGGGCAAAAAGGTTGACGGCAAAGATTTGCTGCCAATCGGCGGGGCTGGTTGCTTCGAAGGTTTTATTGATCAGCAGGCCGGCATTGTTCAGCAAGCCGTGTAAGGGGCCGGCGGTTCGCAGCCAATGCTTTAGCGGACTGAGGTCGGAGGCGGTAAGGTCAAAAGCTAGATAATCGAGTTGGCCGGGGGCTTCCTTCAAGTTGGCCGCTAGGGCTTTTAGTGCGGCTTCGTTTCTGGCGATGGCGCGCACCTGGTGGCCTGCTTGTACCAGGGCGATGGTGGTATCCCGACCAATTCCCTGACTAGCACCTGTGATAACAAAAGTGGACATAACCTATTTATTGAGGGCGGATAACCAGCGAGGGTATCGCGCTATGAGGAGGCAAACTTAATAGAAAAGCCACTACATCTGCAATTTGTTCGGGCGCTAAGATGCTTTTGGGAAGGTTTTCAACGCCTTCCCAAGCGGCTGTGAGGGTGGCACCAGGAATTAGGAGGCTGGTTTTAATGGGTGTTTGTTGCAGCTCCGCGCTAAGGGCTTTGTGCCAGCCCTCGAGGGCATATTTGGAGGCCGTGTAGGCAGTCATGTGGGGATCAAAATCGGTGGTCGCAACCGAGCCGATGGTGATGAGGTAGCCGCTTTCAGCCGCCAGCATAGCTGGCAGGGCGATCCGGCTCAGCCGATGCGCTGCTAGGAGGTTGGTGGCAAGCATGGCCTCGAATATATCGGTTTCTTCCATTAAGCCACCGGGCACGAAAAGGCCTAGGTTGTTGATAAGTACGCTGGGTGGGCTGGCTTGTTGGCGAAGGTAGGCTGCCAGAGCCTGGCAACCTTCTTCTGTGGACAAATCGGTAGCTAAAACCTCCAACATAGCTTCTGGGGCACTTCGCTTTAGCTCTGCTTGGAGCTGTATCAGATCGGGTTCTGTTCGGGCAATGGCCAATATTTTCTGGCCTGCTGTGCTTAGTTTTTCGCAAATAGCACGGCCCATTCCTTTGGTAGCGCCAGTGATGATGATCATAGTGGGATATTTTCTATGCGGGCGCCTTCGGAGATGTAGAGCTGGCCTTTTTTCCTTCCTTCGCCTACTTGTTGTATGCCCTCCCAGGCTTGGCCGCAGTCGTTGTGCAACCAGGCTTTAGGCCCTAGCTGTAGTAGGCCGCCGCTTTCTATGGTGATGCCGGTGTTTCTGGCGAAGTGGATGCGGGCGTTGATGCGCAAAACTCCGCCACTTTGTATGCGTATTTTTTTTCTAAAATCGCGATCGCCGAACCAGTGTACGGTGTCGCTAATGCTTATCTCTTGGCCGTACCAGGGCTCGCACCAGACGGGTTTTATCCAAGCACGCGCTTTGTGTTCCAGGTCGTTTATTCGGGCGTGCATCTGGCCTATTTGGCAGGGCGTGAGGGCTTTTTGGTAGCCGTTGTAGTCCATGACGTTGTTGCTTGTCATGGTGTCGCATCGTTCGCTTTGGCTTTTCCCCCAGCAGTCGTTGGTATGGGGGCGGGTATCGTCGCAGCCATCGCTGTTGTACCAAGCGTGGTGCAGGCCTAGGGCATGACCTACTTCGTGTACGAAGGTGCCTCTGTGCTCCCAGGCTGGGCGATTCTTGGGGTGAAAACCAGCTAGCTTGATGGCATCGCCCAGGAAAACGCCGCATTGGGAATTGCCATCGAAAGTTTTGGATGCTAGGCTATCTCTGGGGGGAGCCATGATGAAGATGTTGAGGATGTGGTCTTTATTAACGGCGTATTTATCCACCACACCCCTATCGCCTAGGTTGCGGTAGCGCCCTTTGTGGATGTAGCCATGGAGCTCGTCATCGTAGTGGAAATAAACGGCTTTTTCCTCTGGGGCTTCTGGTTTGGTAGCTAGCTCGACGTACAAGCGGGTGGGTAAGACCGGGGTATCCATTCCCGCAGGCTGTAGCCAATTTTTCACGTTATTGCTAAGGTTGTGGTTGGCGTAATAGACCAAGTCTTTGGCGTACTGTATGCCTTCTTCGCCTTGGTAGCGGTAGAGACTATCGGAGGTGTTCATGAAGTGGATAGCCACCAATACGGCACGCATAGGCAGGTGGTCGAGGTGGTTGGTATCGGGGATGTACAGCTGATAGTCGTATTGCTTTGCACGCAGGAAGGAAGGCTTGAGCGTGTCCTGTTCCGGAGATTCGGGCCAAGCGATGTAGGTATAGGTACTTGGTGCTTTGGTAGCGCTACAAGCCAGCCCTAAGAAGAGCAAAAACAGGCAAGCTGTGCGCTGTAGAAAGCGGCTGTTTTGGTATGCTGGTTGTGGATGGAAATTCATAGGTTGTTTTCAAATCAAGGGGTTAGCGGAGGTATGCGTTCGTTTTGGGAGGCGCTTATCCACGCTAGGTGTGGGGTTCTACACGGATGTCGGGACACGCTGTTTACACCCATACGAACCACGGCGGTAGGTACTTGTTGCTCTCGCGGGAGCAGTGCCGACGAGAAGAGCAAGGTTTTACTAAGGGCCTTGCTCCTGTTGTGGAAGCCTTGCTCCTGCAATTTTGCCACTTTAAGCACAGCGAAAGCTACTTTTAGCGTTTACTTTGTAGGAGCTTACCACTTACTAATCCAAGCTTTTTTGGTAGTGTTTCTCCCCGCGTTTAGCCACGAAGATACTAATTTCATAAAGAATGTACAAAGGAATGGCAATGAGTATCTGTGTTACCACATCGGGGGGCGTAAGGATGCTGGCTAGTATCAAGATACCCACGATGCTATGCCGGCGGTAGGTGCGCATTCCCTGAGCTGTCACGAGGCCAAAGCGCGACAGGAAGTGCACCACAATCGGCAACTCGAAAATGAGCGCTGCCGGTAAGGTGAACATAATCATGTAACCCACAAAAGAGCTGAGGGTGGAAGTATTATCTACATTGGGCAGGTGGAAGTTGCCTAAAAAATTGACAGCAAAAGGGGTAATTACTAAATAACCGAAGGCCACCCCGAAGAAGAAAAGTAGGCTACAAACGAAAATAACGCCCCGGGTGGCTTGCTGTTCTTCTTCATACAAGCCTGGTCTTACGAAAGACCACAACTGATAAAAGACGTAGGGGAAAGCCACTACGAAGCCTCCCAGAAAGGCGTATTTTATAGAAGCAATAAATTCTTCGGCAAAGCTCATGGTGATGATCTTCAGGTTGGGCGCCTGAAAGCATAAAGTATCGCCGATGCCTAGGAGGTCTGAGAAAGCACAAAGGAAGCGATAGCCTAGGAAATTGTCGTTCAGCGCTCCTAGCAGCACATCCCGGAAGTAGAAATCGCGGAAAAGGAAAAGCGCTATCCCCCCAATAGCAATGGCTATGAGGGCGCGGATGATGTGCCAGCGCAACTCTTCCAAGTGGTCGAGGAAACTCATTTCCTTTTCCTTGGGAAGCATTGGCTTACCGGCTTCGTCGTATTCCCATTTATCTACATCAACTTGATCGAGTGGCATGGTGCAAAGATAGCGTAAGTAATTGGAATTAAGGGATGGGTAAATAATGCTGGACGGCCGCTTCACTGTATTGCCATAGTTGTTCGGCTAGTGCTTTATCGCAGGCCAAGCTGGCTGGTTTTTGCACGTTTTGGTGTTGGTCGAAGTAGCGACCACTCACGGCGTTTACTTCTGAGCTTTTGGCCAAATAAACGCTGGTGTCGGAACCTTTAGAAGGCGGGCGAGCAAAGGGTTTGTAGAGGTTCCAGATCGTTTTGATCCAGAAGCTGCCGTGTTTGTTGGCCAGGCCAGTGGCCACCACCCCGGGGTGTAGGGCGTTGGCTGTTATTTCTCCTTCGTATTTACGGGACAGGGATTTGGTGAACAGCACGTTGGCTAATTTACTTTGGGCGTAGGCCGCCGGGCCGTTGTAAGCGGCCGGGCCTTTTTCTCCCTTCAAATTATCGAAATCTATCTTCCCGTGGTAGTGGGCAGCGCTGCTGACGTTGATGACGCGCCCACCTTCCTGCGGGCATTGCAGGGCAGGCAAGAGCAGGCGAGTGAGTAGAAAGTGCCCTAGGTGGTTAACGCCAAACTGCATTTCGAAGCCATCCTGCGTGTACTGTAGCTGGCTGCTGTAGAGGCCAGCATTGTTGATAAGGACATCGAGTTTGGGGTGTTCCGTGAGGATGAACTCTGCTGCGTGGGCTACACTTTCTAGCTTGGCCAGATCGAGCGGAATAACGAGTATGGCGGAGTTGTTGGTTTCTTTACGGAGGTAATTGGCTGCATTGTGGCCTTTGCGTTCATCTCGGCAAGCCAAGATGATGTGGGCACCTTTTGCCGCCAGCCGCTGTGCTGTAGCTAGGCCAATGCCTTCGTTGCCGCCTGTAATTAAGACCGTTTTTTCTTGCATGCATCACTTAGTAGCGCGACTGTTTTCGCTTTTCCCAGAAAGCTTGCTGCTCGCGTTCTTTCTTTGTCCTACTGAAAGTATCGGGATCTAGAAATTGTTCTTCTGCTAGCTGCTGTTGGGCTTTTTTAGCTTCTTTTTTTGCTTGCGCTGCAACTTCGTGTTCTTCTAGCTCCCCTCTAAATAAGAAAGCAGCCAATACGCCCATGAGCAGGCCGAGCAAGTGGCTTTCCC
Organism: Lewinella sp.; assembly: GCA_036835305.1. Taxonomy (GTDB): domain Bacteria; phylum Bacteroidota; class Bacteroidia; order Chitinophagales; family Saprospiraceae; genus Neolewinella. The sequence continues at coordinate 57,259 of DAITME010000001.1, read as the reverse complement.
AGCTAATACCCTCCTGCCCCGGTAGGATGCCCACCACCATACTGCCGTAGTAAAATAAGATTAATAAAGAGATGACCACAGCACGCATATCGCGCCGAAAAAAACCACTGAACCCCAAGAAGGCCGCTAAGGCATACACAACACCACTGGCGCCAATGTGCGTAACAGGCCGCCCCAGCAGCCATACCAAAGCACCCGTACCTAACCAGAGCGTTATCAGTGTACGCGGCCACAAGCGGGGATAAAAAAAGGTTAGCAAAGCCAGCAGGCTAGCTAGGGGAAAAGTATTGCTTAGTAAATGCCCCCAGCCCCCGTGGAGAAAAGGCGAGGTGACAATGCCAATGAGGCCTGCGGTCTCGCGGGTGTGTAGCCCATACCAGAACGCCAAGCGGCTGCCCGTCAGGAGATCAAACAAGAACACCGCCCACACCAGCGCGGTGAGGAGGAGCGTCCATCGAATGCTTGTTTTAAACTGCTTACCCATCGCTTGCTTGTGTCCTGGTTTCCTATCAAAACACAAGTAAGGGCTATTGGGTTGAGTTCCACCGCTTGGCGATTTTGGCCATGCGCCTGCTATTCACGCCTATATCCGAGTAGCCCACGCGGCTGGCGCTTCGGTAGTGAATTACTTTTGCTTCTGCATCTAGCAAAAATTCCACGTCATCAATAAAGGGAATGGGCCAAGTTTTGAAGGTGAAATGAAGATAGTTGTCTTGGGCCGTTAGCCGCTTTGTTCTTGGCATGGCCATCACCAGCTCCTGTAGGCGTTTTAAAGCCTCGGCAGGGTCTCCGCTGAAAGACAGCGGTGTTCGTTTCTTCGCGGCTTGGGTACTTTGGGTACTTACACAGTTGGGGCTATCAGGGCACGGTTTTAATTTGTTTTCCATCAGTTGTTGGCTTGTAGTCGCCTTGGTGGGCAGCTGAGCGGATTGTTGTGCTTGAGCAAATAAATAAGAGAAAAATATGCCGCTTAGGCTTAGCAGTAGGAGCAAGCTTTTCCTAAGTACACGCTTAGACATATCGTCGGTTTACGAGCTTGATGAAGTCTTGCGCTACGGGGATTTTTTCTTCCTCTGTCCAGTTAAAGGATAGGGCGAGTTCTTCCAAGTCGGGTCGGGCGTTTGCCATGCTGTCGAGTTGGTTGAGGCGCATCAGGACGCTGTTCATCAGATCGCTGTTGCCAGCAAACAGGGTGTTGGCATACTGCACGCGGTTGTTGATGGTGAGGGCGCGAGTGAGGTCTTTAAGCGGTTGTTGAGCCAGGCGTTCCGATAACTCTTTGGTAGCTGGCTGGGCAAATAACTGATCCAGTTTGGGATGCTTAGCCTTGTATGGTGGCGGTGCCGAAGGCGGTGTAGGGCTGGCTGTGGTCTCTGCGATGGGAGTCATCGCGATGGGAGCCTTCGCGATGGGGGTCTCTGCGATGGGAGTCTCTGCGATGGGGGGGCTGCTAGGTGGAGACTGCGGCGACGGCGAGGCAGCGGGAACGGCGATGGAAGCCATTTCTGTTGGAATAGATGGTGGAGCCTGGGGCGGCGGCGGCGAGGGTATTTCTGCCGTTGGAATGCTGGTTTCTGCTGGCTTTGGGCTGGCGGAGCTGGCTGATAGGGGGCTTTCCCGAAGGTATAGCTCGTAGAGTTGCCTGAGGTAGGAAAGCATCAGGTCGCGCTCAATAGCGCTAATATCCTGTCCCTCAGCAGTAGATGGGTGTAGGCTGCGATGCAGGGCGTTCACTCGCTCTAGCAGTTGATTGGCTTTCTTGCTATCCATGTATGATTCAGTATGTGCGTTTGGAAGCGCTAATCTACGATAAAAAAACAAGTCGGCCTATTTTCGGTGGTGCTTCGGTGTGGTTTGCATATACAAGCCAGCCAGCTTATCTTTGGCATTTCTTTGCTTTTTAGCGCACACAAATATGTTCTTAGAACCGGATTTTAAAGGCCAGCGCAGTGGCTGGATTGAGGTAATTTGTGGCTCCATGTTTTCGGGTAAGACGGAAGAGCTTATCCGCCGCCTAAAGCGGGCGCGTATTGCCAACCAGCAGGTAGCGATCTACAAACCCAAAATCGATACGCGCTACAGCTCTGAGAAAGTAGTTTCACACGATGATAATTTTTTGCTGGCTGCCCCCATCGCGCGCTCCGCTTCCATTCTAGCGGTGGCGGATGCGATCAGTGTAGTGGGGATAGACGAGGCGCAGTTTTTTGATGCCAGCATCGTGGAGCATGTGCAAGAACTCGCCTTCAGGGGCAAGCGGGTTATTGTTGCTGGTTTGGATATGGATTTCAGGGGGCAGCCTTTTGGCCCTATGCCTCAGTTGCTGGCAGTAGCCGAATATATCACCAAAGTACACGCCATTTGTAGCCATTGTGGGAATCTAGCAACGCATTCCTACCGCCTGGCCGCCACCGAAGACACCGTGGTGCTTGGGGAAAAAGACCTCTACGAAGCCCGTTGCCGCAATTGTTATAAAATGGGGAATATCCTGGATTTGCATTAGAAAGCCTTGCTCCGTATTGGAAAACTTTGCTCCCGCATTCATGCCCGTATTTAACCCGCCTGAGCCTTCAGTCCGTATGGATATGGGTGCGAGCAAGGAGTGCGTATGGAACATCAAAATTATCTTCATAAAAAAGTAGCCATGTATTCTCACCTCAATGAAAGCCAGCAGCCAGGGATGGTAGATGTGTCAGAAAAGGAAAGTAGCCATCGTAGTGCCATCGCCACGGCCACCGTGGTACTGGGGGAAGCGATAACGGAGGAGCTGGCCTCGCTGGATTTCCAGACACACAAGGGAAGTATTTTGCAGACGGCTATTATTGCTGCCACGATGGCGGCTAAGCGCACGGCCGAGACGATTCCGCTTTGCCATCAGATTCCGCTCAGCTCGGTGAAAATCAGCACAGAAATCCTCCCTAAGCAGGGCATTCGCTTGCTGGTGAGCGTGAAAACACAAGCCAATACCGGCGTGGAGATGGAGGCCCTACACGCGGCTTCGGTAGCAGCCCTCACCATCTACGATATGTGCAAGAGCCGCAGCAAAAGTATCCGAATCACCGATATTTTTCTATTGGAAAAGACCGGAGGAAAGGAAGATTACCAGGTGGAAAGGAGGGAATAGGCTAATGCAAGGGGCGTTTTTTGATCATGCCGCCCTTGGCTTCTTTGATGGGGTATTGGATGATGAAAGCGGAGCTATCCACCTTTCCCACTTCTAATAAAATTTTAGAAACTTCCAAGCGGGTGATGACGCAAAAGATTACCTTTCTGTCTGGTAAGGGGACGTCCTGGGCAGCATAGCCTCCGTCGGCCTTGAAGGCAGTGACGCCCCGGCCTAGTTTGTTCCAGATAACTTGCTGTATTTCGTCGGCCTCCTCGGAGATGATCATCACCCCGATATATTCCTCGATGCCGTTGATGATGAAATCCACGGTCTTGGAGGCGGCGATATAGGTCAGCATAGAGTACATGGCCGTTTCGAGATTCACAATCAGTGCCGCCACACAGAATAGGAGTACGTTGAACAGGGCAATGAAGTCGCCCACCGTGAGGCTAGCGCGGCGGCTGACGGAGATGGCCAGTACTTCCGTACCATCGATAACGGCTCCCCCTCGGATAGAAAATCCAATACCTGCGCCCAAGAAAAAACCGCCAAAAACAGCAATCAATAACTTGTCGGCGGTGAAGGGGGGAAAGTGGAGCAAATGCACCAGCGTGGCTAGTGCAAAGATGGCAATGCTACTTTTTACTGCAAAAGGCCAAGATATTTGCCGTCCACCCAAAATGATGAAAGGCAGGTTGACCAGTACGATGAGCACAGACAGATCGAAGCCAGATAATATTTCCAGCAGCAGCGATACGCCCATGGCGCCGCCATCCAAAAATTGGTTGGGGAGCAAAAAGCCTTTGAGGCCGATGGCAGCCATCACAACGCCCAAGAAGATATAGACTACATCAGCGAAGCTGCGGCGAAGCTCTAAGCGTCGGATGGCGATTTTATCAACAACGTTTCTCAATGTATCAGGCTTGTGATTAGACCGCTAGGCTATGGAGGACAGCTTAGCGGCTTCTGCTGAAAGAGGGACACTTCGGGTTTAACGCCGAAAATGCTAATTCAATATCTATCGTGGTGGCATACTGCCTGGCTAGTCCTTGATAAAGGGGTAATCTTGCTGCAGGTAATTGTCGGTATAAAGCTCGCTGGGGTCGGGGAAGTTGGAGTCTTCAGCGAATTTGTAGGCGGCTGCTACTTCGTCTTTGACGGCATCTTTGATGGCCTTTACTTCTTTTTCGCTGGCAATATTATTTTCCAGAATGCGCTGCTCGATTACCTTCACTGGATCCCGATCAAGGTAGGTTTGTACCTCTTCTTTTTCGCGGTATTTAGCGGGGTCGGAGACAGAGTGGCCTTTGTAGCGGTAGGTTCTGATCTCTAGGTAGTAGGGGCCTTTACCAGAGCGGATATGCTCGGCCGCACGCGCAACTGCCTCATGGACGGCTTCCGGATCCATCCCGTCAACCGTTTCGCTGGGCATATCAAAACTGAGGCCAATTTTTGACAAATCAGTGACATTGCTGGTGCGCTGTACGGAGGTGCCCATCGCATAGCCGTTGTTTTCGCAGATGTATAGCACGGGGATTTTCCAGGTCATGGCCATATTGAAACTCTCATAGAGGGCTCCTTGGCGTGCCGCACCATCGCCGAACATCGTGACGCAAAGATTTTGGGTGCCGCGATATTGCTCAGCGAAGGCGATGCCGGTGCCGATGGGAATTTGTGCGCCTACGATGCCGTTGCCACCGAAATAGTTGTGTGGTTTGCTAAAGAAGTGCATAGAGCCTCCCTTGCCTTTCACGATGCCCGTTTCTTTGCCAAACAGCTCGGCCATAGCAGAATTCATATCCACTCCTCGGCCGATAGCAGTTCCGTGCTGCCGGTAGGCCGTTACGATACTGTCCTGTGCGGTGATGGCCGATTCTATACCGGCGGCTACTGCTTCTTGGCCTATATACACGTGGCAAAAGCCACGGATTTTTTGCTGGCCATAGGCCATCAGCGCTCGCTCTTCAAAGCGGCGGATGCGCAGCATGAGGGTGTACCATTCCAAGTATTGTTCCTTGCTGTAAGCTGGCTTCTGAGCCGCTTTTTCCTGAGCTGCGCCATTGGTACTAGCCTTTGTGGCCACCACTTTATTTGTTGTTTTCTTTGTTGCCTCCATATTCATTTTGCGAATTTTCGCTAATTTTTGTCTTTTCGCCTCCCAATATACGGCGTATTTTAAAAATAGGTAAAGGATTTTCCGCTGAGTAGCCTACAAACGGGAAAACACAACAATGACAACAACTGCACTCGTTTTGGGTTGAGTGATGGAACACAAGGAGCCCTATCCGTTGGACTCAATTTCCATCGGAAGCAAATTATCAGGCGGTGGGGGCTCTTGTTGTTCATCGTGCCAACGCGTCCGGCAGATACCGCTGCTGCATTGCATCACGCGCTGTAGCTGCCCCTGCTCGTTGTAGAGGCGTAGTTCGCCTTCCTCTTTACCGCCGGGCTGGTAAGTACCAGCGGCTTTTAGCTGTCCGTTCTCGTGCCACTCTCGGAAAGGGCCATCTTCCTCATTGTCTCGGAAAGTGACGGCTTCGGCAGCCTGCCCGTTGGGGTAATAGCGGTACCAGATACCAGCCATAGCATTGTTCACATATTGACCCTTGTTGCGCAGCTGCCCTTCCGGTTCGTAGAAAGCGCGGTAAGGCCCCGAGAAAACAGCGGCTTTTTCACCATATTCTCCCAGCGTGAGGGCGTAATGCTCGACGAGGATGGTATCGCCGGTGGCCGAAAACAAAATACGCGGCCCATCCAGCAGATCATCCTGATAGTGGGCACGCTCTACCAGACTGCCGCCGGGGTCGAAGCGTTCAAGAATCCCCGTCTTTTTTCCTGTCTTTGGGTCGATGGTAGCTACCGACCGATAGCCATAGGTGTCGGTCTGCTCCACACGCTTTAGCGTGGGCTCACAGGCGAAGAGGAGGTATATTACAGCCAATGAAAATAACAAACGGTACCACATCATATGTTTCTCTGCTTCTGTCATTAACTTTTGTTGCGGGCGGCTTATTGTTAGGGCAAGCGGGGTCTCATCCATCCAAGAGGTTTGTTGCGCGCGCAGGTGGCTGCCCCAGGGGCGGGAGCCGTGCTTTCTTTTAAGGGCAGGCTTCTTTGCGAAATCTATGCTCCGCCAGGCTTTTTGCTGACCCGATACTTTAGCTCTTGCCATTCTGTTTTCAAGGCTTCCCATTGCTTAGGCTTCAGGAGTAGACCATAGGCGAGCGCCGTTAGGAAACTAAAAGTAGCATACACCAGCGCGGGCTTGAGCATATCTTCATTTTGTAGCAAGCTCGCAGCAATCAGGAAAGCAAGGCTCGTATTTTGTATGCCTACCTCTACCCCCATCGTAAGCTGGTCATCCCTGCTGAAGCCCAAGCTGCGACCCAATATAAAACCCGACGAAAGCGCCAACACATTCACCAGCAAAGAGGCCGGTAGGATCGTTCCTACCTCGGCGCCAGTGAGCGCACTGCCGCCAGCCTCCGCAGGGGCAAATACTTTAATGATGAAAACAAGCGCCAGCAGCAGCATACTTGCCCATCGAAACCACAGCTGCCAACGCCTGGCCGCTTGCGGATAATAAGCCCGTAGGCTGATACCTAACAGCACAGGTACTAGGACAATGCTAAAGATGCGGCCAGCCGTGGGTAAAAGCGGTAGGCCTTCAATCCCCTCGCTGCCACCAGCATAGAAATACTGCAAGCCTATATTAATAATGATCGGAACGCTGAGCATCGTTACCACACTGTTCGCTATCGTTAGGCTAACCGCCAGCGCCGTATTGGCCTTCAGGAGGTAGCTGATGAAGTTGCTCGTCATCCCGCCCGGACAAGCGGCCAAAATCACCATCCCCACCTGAAAAGCAGCAGGTAAGTTCCAAAGCGTAGCTACCAAAAAGGCTATACTCGGCAGCCAGAACAACTGTAGGAACACCCCTGCCAATAAGGTCTTGGGCCTAGCCAGCAACAATTGGAAGCTACGCCGCTGTAATGACAAGCCAATCGAGAGCATAATGAAAGCCAAAATCAGGGCAATAAGCCAATCAATCCAAGACATAGTAGTAGCATGGGGCTCAAAATGGAGCGATTTAAAGACAAAAGAAGCGAGAAAAAGCGGGCAAAGTGTTAAATTTTAAAAAAATTTCACATTTTTTCAATAAATGTTTGTACATCTAAAATATCGGCTATATCTTTGTGTTATCAAAATGGGGTATGATTGCGTGCCCTCTTTTGAACCAAGCGCTTGCAAGCATTGTTTGCAGTGCGGAAAAGAAAAAACAGCCGAAAGGTTGAAAGATTTGTTAATAGGGTTTTAGGTGTTTATTTCGAGGCCGACGCACAGTGTGTGTCGGTCTTTTTTTTGTTTACTCCTTTCCAGCCTCCCCTTCTTTGTAGGCAAAAGCAGCTTCCAGTTCTTCATACCAATCTAGGCCATAGCGGCGCACGAGGGCATCTTTAGCGAACTCGAAAATGCGGATATTTTCTTGTGCGCCCTTGGTGCAGGCTGCAGCGCAAATATCCCAACGATCGTAATTTAGGGCTTCCATACCAGCGAGGGGTAATTTGGTTACCCGCACGGGGTATAGATGGCAGCTGATAGGCTTGGGCCAGTCAATTTCACCAGCGCGATAGGCTTGCTCTATCCCGCAAAGAGCCACCCCTTGGTCGTTGCGGGTAAGATAGGCGCAGGCACCGCTATCCACCAGCGTAGCCGCTGGGCCGTGGCCATCGGGTGCTTCTACAAACAAGCCTTGCGCTTCGATGGCCGCCCGTCCTTCAGGCAATAAACGCGGCGCTACAATGGGGTAGATATCGGCCAGCAGGCGAAGCTCCTCCGCTTCGAGCGGAGCACCGTAGTCGCCTTCCCAACAGCAGGCACCCTTACAAGCCTGGAGGTTGCAGGCAAAGCGCTCGTCTAGCAAGTCGTCGCTTACCAGTATATTTTGGATCATTATCATAATAAAGAGGGGAGTTGAATGATAAAGCAAAGATAAGCAAAAGCCCCTGAACCGAAACGGCTCAGGGGCTTTTGCTTGCGCTGGCTAAGAGAGCTGTTGCCTTTCCTACAAGTCTCGGGCTTGGAAAAAATAATCTAGGGCTTGCTTAGAACCGTCGCCAGTCTTGTAGCCTGTGCTGAAGGCTCTCATCCGCTGTTCGGAGCTGCCGTGGGTGAAGGAGTCGGGCACCACGTAACCTTGCGATTGCTTCTGAATGTTGTCGTCGCCAATAGCATGAGCTGCTTTTAGGGCAGATTCGATATCCCCCTGCTCTAGGATGCCTGCCGAGCGGTCGGCATAGTGTGCCCACACGCCCGCTAGGTAGTCTGCCTGAAGCTCCAAGCGTACCGATAGAGCATTAGACTCTGTTTTACTGACGCGGCCTCTTGCCTGCTGCACCTGCCCGCTGTAGCCCAGCAGATTTTGGACGTGATGCCCAACTTCGTGAGCAACCACATAAGCCATTGCGAACTCACCTGGTGCTTTGAAACGGGTGCGCAACTGATCGGCAAAAGACAAGTCGATATATACTTTTTGGTCTGCCGGGCAATAGAAGGGCCCGGTGGCAGCACTGCCAAAACCACAGGCCGATTGTACCTGCCCACTGAATAGAACCAAAATGGGTTCGCGATATTTTGCACCGTAGCTTTCCCGGAATATCTTATTCCAGGTGTTTTCTGTTTCTTTGAGCACTACCGACACAAACTGCCCCATCTGATCGGAGGGCTGACTACCCGTATTGCTTTGCTGCTGCGTAGGTGCTGAGACGGTTGCGCCCCCATCGCCAAGAATATTAAGCAGGGTGGAGGGATTGAAGCCAAAGATCATGGCCAAAATAATGACGATAATGGAGCCGATGCCAACACCACCAGCCGCTTTTCGGCCGCCGCCACTGCTGCCACCACGGCGGTCATCTACATTCGAACTTCCTTGTCTGCCTTGCCAACGCATAGTTTGATAGATTTATACTTGAGTGAAATAATCCAGGCTTTTTGGTTTTCTTAGGCATGCTCTTGACGGGAACACGGCTACAAACGGCTATTGTTTGCTCCTGCGCGAGCCACCTTCAATCCGATAGGAAACACAAGCAGCAGATTGAAAGCACAAGATAAGGCTTATTTCTAATTTTTTAGTTGCGATCTTGCTCGGCAAATACGCGGCGCAGCAGTTCGCTCGTTCTGGCGTTGATATCGGTACGGATGCGCCCTTCTTCGATCGCCACTTTCTTGAATAAGCCTTGTAGTGCCATCTTCGTTACATGGTCATCCAAGCTGGTATTTACCTGATTGACAAATGGAATACGGTTGTAGGTCGTGGTGGCATCGCTCCAGACCGTTCGGGCATCAAACTGATCCAGCGCTGATACGATGACAGGGTTGAACTTGCCGTAAAGCTCGTTGTAGGTAACCCGCTCCAGGTAGGCTGTGGCGGCATTGGGCTCGCCTTTGAGGATACTCATAGCATCTTGTATGGTCATTTGCTTGATAGCGTTGAGGAATATCGGCCCTGCTTCTTTAGCTGCCAGCTCTGCACCTTGATTAATTTTTCGGATAACTACATTCTCCAGATCCGTAAAGCCTGGGATGCCACTCAGTTTGCGGGTTACTACCTGCGCTTCTTCTGGCAGTAAGATGCGGTAGGCCATGTCATTGAAATAGCCACCATTCCCCGACAACTCGCTTGCTCCTTTTTGCACACCAATGTTGAGGGCTTCTTTGAGGCCGCGGCCGATGTCTTCGGTGGTGAGGCCGCCATTCATAACGGCGTTCAGCGTATCGTTGATCTGCTGGGTAGTACAGCTGCTTACTAGTACGAAGATGAGCAGCAGTTGCGTAAACTTATTTCTTAACATGACGGTGGTAGTTTTGGTATGCTTCTGACTGGCGGTGGTGGCGAAAGTCACCGCTAGTGCGTGCAAAGATAGGAGTTTGGAGGGAGAATAGAAGAATGGCCGCTAGCTGATGGTCGCCGTTTGGGCATCTGGTATGCCTTGTTCTACTAGCGCGAGCGTATTAGACAGGCTGCGTAGGCAGTGGAGGCGCGCATGCGGTTTGATGTCCTGTACAGCTACTTGGTAGCCAGTAACTAGTAGGCTTGGCCCTTGGATATGATCGAGGATATTGTGGATGTACTGCGATACGGAGTGTGCCACAAAAGTTTCTGATATAATAGTAAAGAGATAATCCGGTTTGAAAAGCGGTTGGGCATCGCGCAAGTCACTAATACTAATATCCTGACCCAAATAAAGCGTAGCACGACCTCTTTTGCGCAACAAATAATGCATAAAAAGCAAACTGAGCTCTTGCTGCTCACCTTCCGGGAGAAAAAGTAGATAGCGGGCTTGTTGGTTGTTTTGCTGTATCGGTATTCGGTTGGTAGCAGCAATAAGCTTGGCGCGGATAATACTACTCACAAAACTCTCGTGCACCGCACTCACAGACCCTGTGAGCCATAAAATGCCAAGCTTATCGAGGAAGGGATAAATCACCTCCAGCATGGTTTTTTCGAAGCCCGACTGTTGAATGTTGGTATCTAGGATATGACTGAACTTGAATTCATCCAATTCAATCATCGAAAGTGTAAGCGCATCTAGTTGGGCGTCGAAAGCATGAGGAGCTGCGCCAAGATCTGCTATTTTGTCACTGCGCTCCGCTTGGCTCAATTTGGCGATTTTGCTGATCTTCATCCCATGCTTGTTCAGTAAGGCCACGTTGAGGAGCGCTTTCAGATCGGCATCATCGTAATACCGGATGTTGGTGGGGGTGCGCTTGGGTTCCAGAAGGGCATAGCGCTGCTCCCAAGCCCGAATAGTAGGTGCTTTCATACCAGACAGTTTCGCTAAATCGCTAATGGAATAAACGGCCAAAACCTTTTGAACTTAACAGGTTAGAAAATATTACGCCTTGCGAAAGGAAAGGGTACAGCTTTGAGCAATTTGTATGTATCTATGCCAAGCCTCAAGGCACTAACGCTCGGAACACTAAAAAGTTTTGGCATTATTGCGCCCATTTCTGGTCGCCAAAACAACAACTTTAGCTATCTTAGCCGCTCAATAGGCCATTTGTTTACTGTGTTTTCGGAATAATCGCTATTTTTAGCCGACTATTTGCCAATTCAAGTCGCTGAACCTTCTTCAGGGCTTCACATCACAATCTATATGCAAAATATATACCGCTTTTTACTCTTACTTTTTGTCTTGCTCTCCGGGCAGCTGCTGCAAGCTCAGTCTTGTGAATATGAGCTACAATTACTAGATACCTTCGGCGATGGCTGGAACGGCGGGGAGCTAACCATTAGCACCAATAGTGATACTACCACCTATACCCTCACGAACGATGTCGGAGATGGCCGCTTTCTGAAACTTTGCTTTCCCGTTACGGATGGGGATACCATGATATTAGGCTATCAAGCGGGCGCTTACCCCAACGAAGTATCTTTTATTCTTAGCGACAACAGCGGCCAGATCGTCTATGAATCTGGCTTTGGCCCCGCGCAAGGGCCCAATATCTTCCAAACAGAGATCGTCTGTGCCAGCTGTGTAGCCCCTTCTTTTTGTGGCGAAATCACCTTTGATCGGCTGCGTTCTTCTTCTGTTGATTTCTTCTGGAACTCCGTGCCCGACGAAGATGGCCAAAATCCAGTATATTTAGTGGAATACGATACCACGGGCTTCACACCCGGCACGGGTATTTTCTTCACTACTACCGATACCATCTTCCGAGTGCAGCCGCTCTCTGACACCACTACCTACGATGTCTATATTAGCACCCTTTGCGCGATGGGTACGGATACCTCGGTAGCCAGAGGCCCCTTTACTTTTACCACTCCGCTAACCGTGGATGTGGGCGTAACAATAGTAACCGACCCCGTTAGCGGCTGCGATTTAGGCAGCCAGCAAATCCGAGTTGGCCTAACCAATTTCGGTGGCGCTGCACAGTCCTTTATTCCTTTTGATTTTAGTATCGACGGCAACCCCAGTGGGGTGGCTATGCCGCAGGATGGTCTTTATACGGGTGTGCTAGGCGTGGATAGTACCGAATTTACTACCTTCGATATTTTCGCGGATTTTAGCCAGTTCAGAACCTACGAGCTAAAAGTTTGGACAGCGCTAGATGGTGATCAAGATACCTCCAACGACACCCTCACCGTCCTCATCAACAGTGTGCCACTTATTGATGAGTTGCCCTACTTTGAGACCTTTGAACTTACAGATGGAGGCTGGACGGTTGGCCAAGGGGGAACTGGCCTACCTTCTTGGGAGTACGGACAGCCCGCAGGCAACCTCATCACCTCCGCAGGTAGTGGGCAAAACGCTTGGATCACTAATCTGGATGGCCCCTACAATAATAACGAGAACTCCTTTCTCTTCTCCCCCTGTTTCGATTTTTCTGCCATAGAAGAAGATCCTACTATCAGCTTGCTACTTTTTGTAGAAACGGAAAACGGCTTCGACGAACTCTACCTGGAGGCTAGTACCGATGATGTGAATTGGGCAAGAGTGGGTACTGCCGGAACCGGCCTGAACTGGTACAACGACGCTCAAAACAACTGGTGGGAAGACGATGGGGGTTTCGGCGACGACTGGGTTCTGGCCAGCCAACTGCTCAGCGGCTTGGCAGGGGAGGAAAAAGTGCGGCTTCGCTTCGTATTCTCCTCCGATGGCTCGGTAGTGCGCGAAGGCGTAGGCATCGATAATATCTATATCGGCCCGCAGCAAACGTTCGACCTAGCTGCCGCCTCTTTGGCTTCCAATAGTGAGGTGGTTTGTGGTACTAACAGCGACACCCTCAACTTTTCCTTCTTCAACCTCGGTAGCACCACCGCTACGGACATCACGCTGAACTATTCTGTGAATGGCGGCGACGTGATCACAGAATCTTTCCCAGACAGCCTGGCACCTTTCACACAAGCCACTTACCAGTTCCAAACTCCTTACGATGGCACCCAAGATGAGGTAATTGTCATTACCGCTTGGTCTAGCCTCGCAGGCGATGGCTTCCCAACCAACGATACTGCCGTTATCACAGTAATCAATCGCTTGGCACTACCCTTCTTCGAGGACTTTGAAAACGGCCAGCCAACTAATTGGACGCTCGACCCCGACCTCACCGTAGCCAATGCCCACAATTCGGGCAGCAACGTACTCTTCGATAATATCTGGGGCTTCGATCAAGAAATGCGCGCAGCAACGCCCAACATGGGCTTGGTGGCGGCCGGAGACACGCTCTTCTTTGATTACCGCTATGTGAACTTTTCCGGCGGCGGGCAAATCGCCACCGAACTAAGTGCTGGCGACTCCCTACAAATTAGCCTCATCGTCAACTGCGATACGCTTCAAACGCCGCTCTTTACCATCAATAGCAGCAATCATACCCCCACTAATCTATTCACGCGCCTGGCCTTACACCTGGATGATTTCGTTGGCAACAGCATTCAGGTTGTGTTTGAAGCTAGCTGGGGCGCCGGCAATTATTACCTGGATATCGACAATGTGAACATACGCCGCTGCGTGCCCAGCTTTAATGCCAGCGTAGAGGTGATAAATGCCAGTACCGACACCACTAGCGATGGCGCTATCCGCGTCACACCTTTTGCAGGCCTTTCGCCATTTACCTACCTGTGGAACGATAGTATCAGCAGCCCCGCCTTGATCGATGTGCCAGCCGGAGAATATACCCTCCTGCTGACCGATGCACAAGGCTGTACCGAAACGCTCAGCTTCCTTGTTGGCTTCCTAACCAACAACCAAGAAGTAGCCTGGCCAGCGCTGGATGTGGCTGTAGCGCCTAACCCTACGTCTGGATTAGTGAACGTGCGCATGCAACTTCAAGAAAGCCGGCCCGTCCGCCTTTTTGTCATCAACCAGCTAGGGCAGCTCTTGCAAGAACAAAACCTAGGCGTATTGTCTGAGATGCAAGAACAAATTGACCTGAGCCAGCAGCCAGCCGGAATTTATTTTATCCGGATTTTTGCTGGTAAGGAGCAAAAAACGGTTCGCATATTGAAAACAGCGCCTTAGGGCAACAAGTGCAGGAGCCAGGCTCAAATTTTAGAGCTGTGTTCAACCAATCGATAATTTTTCATTACACTATAATCATGGATTTAACTAGCTTTTTAAAAGACCAAATGGCACAATCGCTTTCGCCTGCGATGATCGATCAAATTAGCCAGCAGCTGGGCACCCCACCGGAACAAACCAGCCAAGCGGCCTCTAGTGCATTGAGTGTACTACTTAGCTCTTTGGCTAGAAATGCCGCTACCCCAACGGGCGCGGAAGCCCTGAACAATGCATTAGAGCGCGACAATCACGGTAGCATTCTCGATATTCTCGGTGGCCTTATGGGCGGCGGTGCGCAGCAGCAAGCACCTGCCAGGCCGGCTGGTATGGATCTGGGCGGCTTACTCGGTAGCCTCATGGGCGGTGGCGGACAAAAGACCAACACCCGAGCTGGCGGCGTCGATCTAGGGAGCCTATTGGGTGGCCTCATGGGCGGCGGCGGGCAACAACAATCTGGCGGCATGGACATGGGCAGCATCTTGGGTAGCCTACTCGGTGGTGCTGGTGGCAACAGCAAAGCGGCCAATGGTGCTGCAATACTTGGCCATATCCTCGGCCGCCGAACCGAAGATACCGCTGCACAAATAGGGCAAAATACCGGCATCGGCACGGCCAATACGATAAAACTAATGGCCATGCTGGCGCCTATCGTGATGGGCATGCTGGGTAAAACAAAAAAAGCTGGCGGCCTCAATGCAGACGGACTGGGCGGCCTTCTGGATAGCTTCATGCGCACCAACGTACAACCTGGCAAGCCAGCTGCAGAAACCAACCTAGGTTTAGCCGGCCGCCTCCTCGACAGAGACGGCGATGGTAGCGCCATCGATGATATCGCTGGCATGATTGGCGGCTTCCTATCCAGAAGATAGATAAAAAAGCCTCGTACTGCTTGCAGTACGAGGCTTTTTTATCAAAACCAGGACTTAGTCGTTGTTGCGTTGAATGAAGTTTTCACTTCTTTCTCTTTCCCGCTCGCGCTCCCTTTCGCGCTGCCGACTTTCCTCTTCGGTCATGCCTTCTTTGAGCTCCTTCTCTAAGGTGCCCCTAGCGGTATTGAACTCCCGAATCCCTTTGCCGATGCCTTTCATTAACTCCGGAATCTTCTTGCCACCAAAGAGTAGCAAAATCGCAAAGAAAACGACCAGCATCTCCGGCCCGAGAAAATTGATAAGGAATATAGTATTCATGACAAGTATTGTTTTGTAGCCAACAGCCTAGCAATAATGGCAAAGCTGTTGGCAATCTTCCGGTAGTATAACAACGCAAAAGGCCATTTGGGTTAGGCCTATTTTTGGATCACAAAGATAGGCCGTTTTTCTATTTCTTTAATCCAATTTCGCGCAGGCGCTCGGCAAGATATTCTCCAGCGGTAATCGGCTCATAAGCCAGCGGCCGGCTGCTACTTACACAACTTCCCAAAGCCGTAAGATCCATCTCTGATTTGGGGTGTAAAAAGAAGGGAATACTTAGGCGGGGCTTATGCCATTCTTCTCTTGGCGGGTTCACCACTCGGTGGGTAGTTGATTTGAGGTAGTTGTTGGTGAGCCTTTGCAGCATATCGCCTACATTGATCACGATTTCATCGTTTTCAGGCACAATTTCTTGCCAAGTACCGTCCATATCCAGCAGTTGCAAACCACCTGCACTAGCCCCTACTAGGAGCGTGATGAGGTTGATGTCCTCATGTTGTTCGGCGCGGATAGCTGAAGCGGGTTCTTGCGTGATAGGCGGGTAGTGAATGGCGCGGAGGATGCTGTTGCCGGCTTCAATTTTTTCATCGAAGTAATCTTCGGGCAGCGCTAGGTAAAGGGCGATGGCGCGTAGCAAATTGGCACCACTTTGTTCGAAGGCTTTGTATAGCTGCCGCCCCAGCGCCATGAAGGCAGGCACTTCTGCCACTTCGGGGTTGTTGGGGTATTCGGCCTTGCGGGGATGGCCGTCGGGTACCTCTTGGCCAATTTGGAAGAACTCCTTTAGATCGGCAACAGTGGATTGCTTGGCGTGCTCTTTGCCGAAGCTGGTGTAGCCGCGTTGCCCAGCCATGCCCGAGAGTTCATACTGCCGTTTTGTTGCCTCGGGTAAGGCAAAAAAAGCTTTAGCTGCCTGATAAAAATCATCGATCAGCTGCTGAGAGACACCGTGGCCGGTGACACCCACAAAGCCAATCTCGTGAAATGCCTTGCCTAATTGTGCAACAAAAGCTTGGCGCTGGTTGGCGTCGCCCTCCACAAAAGTAGAGAGATCAACAAGAGGTATCGTACGCGTAAGGGACATGATTTTGGTTTTTACTAAGAATTATCGGTTCGGCTTGTAGCGCGACTCCGCTAAGATACGTTGCCCATCGGATATAGCCAACATATCTTGTATGCTTGCTTCTGGATGTTTACCCATCCAAGCGGAAACAATTTTCCAGCCTATATAGTTGGCCGATCGGCCTGGTGCTTCCTCAGGCATGCCTGGCGAATGGGGGCTGGGGTCGATGTACTTCCGGTACTTCCGCAAATCGGTTTCATAGAGCAGTTCTTCGGACTGGAGATAAACATAGACGGGCGCCTCATTCTCGGAGAGCCACGCTGCTTGGGCACTAGTGATTTCCAACTTTATACTATCTGCTGCTAGAGGCATTACTTGATCCAGTAAATAGAGCTTTTTGCCGTTGTAGATCATGTAGTCGATCAGGCGGCCATTCTCGGGTTCGGTTAGCAAATCATCAATCAGTAGTTGCATCAGCTTGCTGGTTATGTGCTCGGGGGTGTAGGTGCGCGCGAGGTAATCGGAAAAAACGGGTTCGTTGGGGCTGACGGACTTGTAGTCGAAATCGGGGCCTAGGAACATATCCAAGCCCAGGGCCAATTGGTTGTTGCCATACAGAAAGCCAGCGTACTCGAACTGAGAGACAAAAGTGACGAGTGTATCGGGCAGGGGGACTTCGGGAAAATAATGGGCGAAGTAGGCCAAGGCCTGGTTCAATTCTTCTACTTTGCTCCCGCGTGAGCGATCTAAATCGATAGCCTGACTACGGGAAAAAATCTCTTGGATAAGGGGGTAGCGCAGATAGGCTTTGAGCACCAATAGCTGCTCTTCCGGAGAAAAGTCTCCGCGCTGAATAGGCACGATATGGCGGAAGAAGATGTCGCTAAAGCCGGGGTACTGCGCCTGCAAGCTGTCGATGGCGCTGGCCAGGTTGTTGGTATCGGCCTGAAAGAGGGCCTGCTCGAAGCGCAGCAGGGTGATATCGGGGCGGAGGTGGTCGACTTCTGGTAAAATTTTCTCCTTTTTACCGCAAGAAGCCAAGAAAAGGAGGATAAAAAGAAGGTAAATGCCGATTCTGCTTGTGTAGCTGCTCAAAATTGTATCTCTTTGTGTGCAAAACATAAACGCCGGGTGTATGGAAATCGTTATAGATTCGTTATTGCATAAGTAACGTTTTCAAAACGAAACCATTTGCCCAAAAATTATTGACTATGCTACGTTCACTACTATGCTGTGTAGGTCTGTTGATGGCCACAACCTTATTCGCCCAGCCCATGCGGGGGGATCTGCGCTTTGGGATGCTAGTAAGCCCTACTTTCAGTTGGATGACGACCAATGAAAAGCTCATCAATTCCGATGGCACCAACCTGGGGCTCAAGCTTGGCCTGATCAGTGAGTTCTATTTTGAGGACAACTACTCCTTTTCTACGGGTCTCAACTTCCACTTCAATGCGGGCGGTACGCTCTACTACGAAGATAGCTACGAAAATGTGGATATTTGGAACGACGATATTGAAGGGGTGAGCGAGTTCAGCTTTGCTGGCGGCACCGCTTTCAAATACGAGCTACAGTTTCTGGAAATCCCCTTAGGTCTTACCCTGCGGACGCGGGAGTTCGGTTATATGCGCTATTATTTTCAGCCGGCGCTCGGCATTGGCATCCTCACGCAATCGCGGGGGAAGGTGAAAAATACCAGTATTGTGGATGCGGAAGAGACTTTCAATATCGGTTCGGCCACCAACTTCCTGAATATGAACTGGGGCTTGGGCGCTGGTGTGGAATACAGCATCTCGCCTGGCACCGCTTTGATTGGGGGCATCGCTTTCCAATCGGGCTTCACCGACCTGACGAAGAATAAAAACACCTCCCTCACCCGCCCTGGCCGCAGCCCGCAAGAGGACGGCAGCCGTGGTAAGCTGAATAGTATTGTTATTCGCTTAGGGGTTTTGTTCTAGCGATTTAGACCCGCGTATTTCCACTAGTTTGCAGGCCGATTGTTGGAATAGCTCTTGGTAGTCGTAGTGTTTGGCCATCCAGACCCAGGGGTCGTTTTCGCAGATGAGTACCCGTTGGCCTGCTTTTAAATCAGCTTTGGGGATTTTGCGGGAGGACAGTGGCTTATCTAGGGCGTGAATGCTTTGGATGCGAATGTCTCTACCCAATAGTTGCTGCTGCAAGACGTAGAAGCGGGCGTTGGGGTGGTAGTGCCAGGGGAGCACGGTGTAGGGGCTTGGTACTTCGGGGTTTTGGATCGTGGCGTGGTAGCTCAGGTGTTGGCGCATACCCAGGTAGTCGTTGGCATTGGTGACTTTATAAATCAGCTGTCCGGCGGCTGGTCCCAAGAGCGCCACGAGTAGAAGGCCGATGGCTGCCCGCTGCTGCCAGCGCAGCGAGGAAGGAAGCGCGGCCTTGATGCCATCAAAGAAGAAGAACAGCAAACCAGCACTCAATAAAGCCAGGTAGGGTAAAGCGGGCACCATATACCAGAATAGCTTGGTGGCCGAATAGGAAATCACGCTTATTTGTACCAGTAGCGCCAGCAGGAAGAGCAAAGGCCAGCCCGCACTGCGCTGCCGCCAATGCAAAATAAATGCCCCAGGAATGGCCAGCAGAGCAAAAGGCAGGAAGGTGGCATCTTTCAGCAAAACTTCCAAATAGTGATACCAAGGCTGATCGTGCTCATCGTTCACTTCCATGTAGCGGCCGCCGAGTTCATTTTCCCAAACCAATTGCATAAAACCCGGATCCACGGCTTCGCGCAAGAAGTAGAAACTCAAGATGCCCAGCAGGGCGGTGGCAAAAACAAGGTACATCCGCCAATTAAATAACTGCTTTCTAGCCGTATTATCCAGCAAGACCCAAAGCCCCATAGCAGGCAAGAAAAAGCAAGCGGCGATACTTTTCGTCCAGCCAGCCAGGAGTAAAGCCAAGGCTGCGAGCAGCAGGTGTTTGGTTTTTTCCGTCCTGGTCCAATGATAGAAAAAAAGTACTTGCGCCAAGGTGAATAGCAGTAGCAGGGCGTCAAAATCCCCTGATCTGGCACCGTGGCTGCCCACAAAATTCCAGTTGCTGAGTAGTATCCAGCCAGCTAACAAGCCAATGAGCGGATTTTTCTGGTGGCGCCCTGTAAACCAACACATCAAGGCAATGGCAGCTAAGGTGGCCAAAGCTGCCGGTAAGCGAATGGCTAAAACCGTGGGCCCTAAAACCGAAATGGCCGCCACTTGGCACCAAATAAGGAGCGGCGGCTTTGTGCCCCAGTGCTCGGGGCTGCCCGCATAGCTCGTAACCAAAAAGTGAGCCGACTGACCGCTATACATCTCCAGTGCATTCACCCCTCGGCGGGCTTCGTCGAAAAACTCGAGCTGTACGCTCCCCAGGAGGCTAAAAATCAGGAAGCCAAAGTACAGGAAGGCCAGCGAAATTAGTATTGTTTTTCGTTGCAAAGCTTATTTTTTTTCAGTCGCGAAGCGTACCAACTCGATACCCTCCATCTGGGCTTCGAACCATTTCATGGGGGCTTGCGTCTTATCGCCCGTGGCGGTATCGCATTTGTAAAAGAGGTAGTAGAGCTGCCAGTAGCTACCCATGCGCTGGCGTAGCTGCTTTGTTTTTTCTGCTACCCGCTGGTTTTTTTCTCCCATAGCCGTGCTGAGCCGCCAGATGTAGTAGGCTTCGTCGTGCAGCTCTACCAAGTTCAGAAGCAGCGGGTCTTGTACATAATTTTCCAAAAATCTGCGAGCCAGGATACCATGGTGTTTGCTCCAATCGCGCGGCGTGGAGCGATCTTCCAAATACTTGAAGGTATCATGTACCCAGCTGACGATACGCAGCAAGCGGCGGTTGGCAGCGGAAATAGCTAGACGATCGATATTGGCATTCACTTCTAGGATGTGGCACCAAATGGCACCTTCCGGATGACCATAGCGCGGTACGCCCCATTGCAGGCCGCGCCGGAAGGCAGCATCGTCTAAAAAGGAGGCTTCCAGCTCGTTTTCTGGCTGGAGGAGATCGGCAAGTTCACGTTGGCTCAAAAGCAATATTGGTTATTTTGCGGCCACAAAGATAGGCTGTTCTTTTACAAATGAGGAGCGAAGCGCTAAAGTAGGCTCCTCAGACAACCTAAAGGCCATTCAATTCGTTGAAAGAGCCGCGGCGTTTTTGTGAAAATCTTGTAGGGCGCTGTGGTTGGTACGCTTTGCAACTGCTTTTTGTGAGCTGGGTTGATGGCTCGAGCGACCGGTATTGATACGGGCTGGCGGCGGGCACGCAGTACTCAGGCGAGCTGAAGTTGGGCACTCACACGGGCACGGCAAGTGCAGGAGCAATAACTAAACAAAAAGAGCAGGGTTCTTGCAGCAAGCTCTACAAGGACTGCTCAATTCCCATGCTGGGTGTTCGGGTAGCCTTCCGGATCACTTTATTTCAAGTAGATATGAAGCAATTTACACTTTTTTTGTTGGCAGCACTACTGGGCGGTTTAGTGGCTGGCGGGGTCTTGACTTATTTTCTTCAGCTGCCTTCGGGAGCAGAGAAAGCGGTCGTATCCCAGCCCATCCGCCTCACCAATTACCGTGTTCCAGCCAGCGGATCGGGCGGGTCGGAGGCTTCGGAAGCCAACGAATTCAACTTCCGGTCGGCTGCTAGCCTAGCGACGCCTGCGGTAGTAGGGGTGTTGGGGGAGTTTGCAGAAGATGGTAAAACAGCTATCAAGCAATTGTTTGGCCGGCAAGAAAGCCCCAGAAAAGGGGGCAATAGCGAAGGTTCGGGCTTCTTCTATGCGCCGGGTGGCTATGTGCTCACCAACTACCACGTCATTGAGCTGGCCAACAAGATCACCGTCACTACGACCGATAAACGCAGCTACCCTGCCAGCGTGGTGGGCTTCGATAAAAAAACAGATATTGCTGTGCTGCAAGTGGCGGAAGGCAACTTTCCCTACTTGCTCGCTGCGGATAGTGATGCGGCCGAGGTAGGCGATTGGGTGCTGGCGGTGGGTAACCCTCTCAACCTCAGCGCCACTGTTACGGCGGGCATTATATCCGCCAAAGGCAGAAGCCTCCAACTGCTTAAAGACTATGATGCCATCGAGAGCTTCATACAGACCGACGCCGCTGTCAACCCCGGGAATAGTGGCGGCCCCTTGGTGGATGTAGCTGGGCGTTGGTTGGGTATCAATACGGCGATCGCTTCCAAATCGGGGCTGTTTGAGGGCTACAGTTTTGCTATACCTGCCAACTTAGCTAAGCGCATCGTCGACGATATCATCGAATACGGTAGCTACCAACGCGCTTTCCTTGGTGTAGAAATCTATGCGCTCAATAGCGAAAGCGCCAGCCGCCTCGGGGTAGGGATCAGCCAAGGGGTCGTAATCGAGACCCTCGTGCAAGGCGGCAGCGCCCAAGAAGCTGGCCTACAAGCCAACGACATCATCGTGCAGGCCAACGACCGAGCCGTCAGAGAAATAGCCGACCTAACAGAAATCGTGGGCCGAGCAAAAAGAGGGGAACAACTACGACTGAAAATCTACAGAGGCAACGAACTCAAAGATGTGGTCGTTACTATGCTAGCGAACT
This sequence comes from Lewinella sp., assembly GCA_036835305.1. GTDB lineage: Bacteria > Bacteroidota > Bacteroidia > Chitinophagales > Saprospiraceae > Neolewinella. The sequence continues at coordinate 35,270 of DAITME010000001.1, read as the reverse complement.
AATCGCTTCGCCTCTCCACGCAGATTGTGCCACCAAAAAATCATTGCCTTTGCAACTCCGAAGTGAAAACCTAGTAAAAAAATACGGCAACGCCACAGTTGTAAAGGGCGTGAGCATACACGTCAACAGGGGGGATATTGTGGGCCTGTTGGGACCCAATGGCGCCGGAAAAACCACTACCTTCTACATGACAGTGGGCTTTGTGAAACCCAACGAGGGCCGTGTTTATCTCAACGATGAAGACATCACCGATCTGCCGATGTACCAGCGGGCGAAGCGCGGTATCGGCTATCTGCCACAAGAGCCTTCGGTATTTCGGAAACTATCCGTGGAGGACAACATCCGAGCCGTACTAGAAATGACCCCTAGCAGCAAAATCGAGCAGGCAGAAAAGCTAGAAAGCCTCATCGATGAGTTCGGCCTCGAAAAAGTGCGCAGAAGCTACGGCGATACCCTCAGCGGCGGCGAAAGACGGCGCACCGAGATTGCCCGCGCCTTGGCAACCAACCCGAGTTTTATACTGCTCGACGAGCCTTTCGCTGGCATCGACCCCATTGCTGTGGAGGACATCCAACACATTGTGGCCAAGCTAAAAACCAAAAACATCGGCATCCTCATCACCGACCACAATGTGCAGGAAACCCTCAGTATCACCGACCGTGCCTACCTGATGTTTGAGGGCAACATCCTCAAGGACGGCACTGCCGAAGAGCTAGCAGCCGACGAAATGGTACGCAAAGTCTATTTAGGCCAACACTTCGAGCTGAAGCGGAAAAACATCGTGGTCTAGTTCCCTACGGGCAGGTATAATTCGCCTTTTAGCAGTCCTCGGCTAATGACCATCTTCTGGATCTCGCTGGTGCCTTCGTAAATTTGGGTAATCTTGGCGTCGCGCATCAATCGCTCTACGTGGTATTCCTTTACGAAGCCGTAGCCACCGTGTATCTGCACCGCCTCCACCGTGTGCTTCATCGCCACGCTGCTGGCGTATAGTTTAGCCATAGCGCCTGCTTGGTTGTAATCGAGGCCTTGGTCTTTGAGCCACGCTGCCCGATACACCATCATCTTGGCTGCTTCTATCTCTGTGGCCATGTCGGCTAGCTTGAAGGCCACGGCTTGGTGCTCGGATATGGGTTTGCCGAAAGCTTTGCGCTCGTGGCTGTAAGCAACGGATAATTCGTAGGCACCGCCAGCAATACCAAGCGCTTGGGCTGCAATCCCGATGCGGCCGCCAGACAATGATTTCATCGCAAATTTAAAGCCAAAACCATCTTCGCCGATTCGGTTTTCCTTCGGTACCTTCACATCGGTGTACATAATGGTGTGGGTATCGCTGCTGCGGATGCCGAGTTTATCTTCTTTAGCGCCAATTTCTACGCCTGGGCTGTTGGATTCTACAATAAACGCATTGATACCTCGATGTCCCTTCTCAACGTCCGTTTGGGCAATAACCAGGTGAAGGCTGCTGCTGCTGCCGTTGGTAATCCAGTTTTTGGTACCGTTCAGTAGGTAGTGATCGCCCATGTCGATGGCCGTGGTGCGCTGGCTGGTGGCATCGCTGCCAGCCTCGGGCTCGCTTAAACAGAAAGAGCCGATCCACTCGCCACTCGCCAATTTAGGCAGGTATTTTGTTTTTTGAGCTTCATTGCCGTAGGTTTCTAGTCCCCAGCAAATGAGGCTATTGTTGACCGACATAATAACCGAGCAGCTGTTATCGATCTTACTGATTTCCTCCATCGCCAGCACATAGCTCAAAGTATCCATTCCGCCACCACCGTAAGCTGGGCTAACCATCATCCCCAAGAAGCCTAGCTCTCCCATTTGTCGGATTTCTTCTTTGGGAAAGCGCATGTCGCGGTCGCGCTCAATTACGCCAGGCTTCAACTGTTGTTGGGCAAATTCACGGGCTGCCTGCTGTACGGCAAGGTGTTCTTCGGTAAGTTGGAAGTGCATATGATCAAATTTTTGGCAAAGCTAGCGAATTTTCGCTATATTTTTGTGAGGATTTTAGATGAACGAAGCTGTTTGCCCTGAATCTTGACAATATAATGTCCGGCCGGAAGTCTATCCAAAGAAAGCCGCCCTCCACCGCGCTTGATTTTTGATTGCTGCAACAATTGGCCATAAGTATTGAAAACAAAGCAATCCACCGGCTGGTCTTCGGTATGCGATATCCAGATGTGGTCTGCCGAAGGGTTGGGGTAGATATCGAAGGAGCTAGCGGTACGGATCGTGGTGGTACTACTCAATGGATCGGTGGCGAAGATATTATCAATACAGAAAAAGGCAGGGGTATTCATGCCAAACTGCCCCACGTCGCTAGAGCTAAGCTCAAAGGATAAACTATCTGCTGGCCCCAGCGCAGATAAATCCACCCAAGTCCATTCTCCGATAATATAATCTTGGCTATTATCCGCAAAGCGATAGTCAGCTAGGTAAAAATTCACACTGTCGCTTGTTACGCTACCGTTGTAGAAGGCTTTGATCGTGAGGAGGAAGAAGTCTGGATCTTGCCCTGCAAGGCCGCCAAATTTCTTGGCAAAGGCATCTCCTTCCAGCATACTCCAGTAGGTATAAGTGCTATTGGTTACGTACATTCCCGAAACGGGCTGCCCCGCTGCGGCGGCTCGTAGGACCAGGTTGTTGTTCCCGAAAGCGTAGGTAGTGGCATAGTGCGCAGACCCGTCCACCCCTCCCCCTGCAATAGCGCTGTATTGGTTGGTAAAACCTCGGGTGGTGGTATCGGTAATATTCGAGATCGCCCAGCCAGACCAGCTCATGAAATCGGTATTGTAATCGTTGGGAAGGAAGATGTTACCACTACTAAAACCGCCGCTGCCGTCGCTACCATTAAGGAAGGAAGCATTGGGGAGGTTGAATTCCTCGAAGTCCACTAGTGTTTGAGCACTTAAAGAAGCAGTAAAAAAGAGGAGGAATAAAGTAAAAAAGAAGTTCATACACTATTTATTTTGATTGAAATGAAAGTTGATTCCTGTTTGAAAGTGAATACCGGGCATGGGGCGGCGTTCTACCACCAAGTAGTTGGTATTCCAGATATTATGGATGCTCAGATGTAGTAGGAGCCTATGCTTTTTGGTGGTAGTACCGTATTGAAAGCGCGCATTTCCCAGAAAAAAAGCAGGGAGTAAATCATTGATGCCGCTACTAGCTCCCGTGAAATGGTGCTGATAGTGCAGGTGGAAGTTTTTCCAATCAGCAGCAAAAGAGCCAAAGGCCTGGTGTACGGGCGTATAAATTAGTTGTTCACCTGCACGAATACGCGGATTGGTCAGGGCTAACTGATTGGTAGAGCGGATGTAGTCGTAGCCCAAGCGAGATTGTAGCTTGAATTCACCTAGCGTATAGGTTGCGGATAGGCGAGGCTCTACTCCTCTGCTCCAGACTTGGGCGATGTTGTTGGCCGACCAGTGGGGCTGCCCGTCTTGTATGCTCCACAATATCCAGTTGGTGATGTTTCTGTTAAAAATACTGAGGCTAGCCTCTAGGCTAAATAGCGAGCGTTTTTTTTCGTGCACCAGGCTTAGTTCCTGGCTCCAACCGACTTCTGCTAACAAGTCGGGATTTCCTCCGGGCAGCCAGAACCGATCGTTGAGGGTCGGTAGCCGGTAGTTTCGGCTCACTTTCCCTTTGATCGCCAAGGCTGGAGCCAACTGCCATTGAAAACCAAGCGCCGGAGCAAAGGGTATAAGCGCAGCATCCACCATCTCTTGCCGAAAACTGAGCTGTGCTTGGAACAATTTGCCTGTATGCTTCCAGGCAGCGAACAAGGCTGTTCTGTATTCGCTTGGGACATCCTCGCGGTAGCCTGCCGACCATGCCCGCGTTTGAGTGTGAAAATTGCCTAGGAGGAGTTCGCTACTTCCCCAAAACCACTGTCGGCTAAACTCTGCTAAATAAGTACGAAAACGGCTCTCGGAGGCCAAGCGGATGCGGTCGTCAAAAAAATCGAGCTGCTCGTCAAAAAAGGCCAGTTTGGCACTCCACAGCCCCTTTTCGACAGGTGATTTATATGTTGCCATAAAGCGCGCTGACTGGTCGAGCTGATAGGCTTCGCTCCTATTTTGAACATTGGTAGGGGGAATTTGCCGATCGGATTGCTGCCACCAGGCATGCAGGGCAAAATGATGCCGATGGCTCGCTTTCCAATACAGATCCTGCTGCCAAGCTTGCTGAGACAAGCGGGCGTTCGCCTGCCGCCGGCGAGGTAGGCCAGCGGCTAGCCAATAGGAAAAGTCGTTCTCCGCTTGCTGATGAGATAATTTGGAAACACTCTGTAGCTTTTTATTGCCTACGCCCAGCTCCAGCGCTTGCCTAAAATGCCCGAAACTTCCCAGCTGACTACTGCTTTTGATGCGCCATCGCCGAGAGAAATCTGCTTCGTTGTCCATCCCAAGCACGCCACCGATGGCACCACTCCCCCACATAGCGGCGTTGCCACCTTTGGTGAAATGAATCGATTCGGCAGCTTGCATAGGTAGCAAGGCCAAGTCCAGCAGCCCTAGCATAGGGCTGTGTATGGGTAATCCGTTCCAGAGTAGCAGTAGGTGCCCAGCACTTCCGCCGCGCACCGAAGAAGTGGCCAAACTACCCAAGCCATAAGACTTGATATAGGTGGCTGTTTCGGATTGCAGCAAGGCCGCCACGTCGTTGCTGGAAAGCTTTTCCAAGCGCTCTGCCGCCCAAACTTCCTGAACGCTGCCCACCGCTTCTTGTCTTATCTTATCCGCAACAACCTGAATGGTAGAAAGGGTGAAAACAGAGTCTTGCGCCTCAGATTGAGCCAAAACCCCTGCCATATTCCCCAAGAGAAAAGCAATAGCAAACGAGATTTTGAAAATAATTGAACGCATAGCAGCCACACTCTAACTTAATTCAAAGACAATGTGACTAGCGCGAACAGCAGAATTGAGCCATCGAATCCGATGACAATCCAAAGAATATCCGTCTATGCACTTGCTTTTGATGCGAAAGCAAATGGTTTATCCTAAAGGAAGGCGATCTGGCTTATGGCCTTAGTAGCCACTTACAGTTGCGCAACAGCTCACGATTTGCACGTGATTCCCCTTTATTTCAAGCCAATACTACGATTGGTCTTGCCTTCAGTTAAACTTCAGTGAGCCAAAGATACGATGTTTTTTGATACCTACGCTTCCTTGCTATTTTGATGAAAACTTTGCTCCCGCACTTAGTGCCGCTATGTAGTACACCAACAACAAAGCCGGTAGGGTGTGGGTGGGTCCTGTACAGTATGGGCACCCAGGCGGGCACAGCGGTACGCCCTCTAGGGCTCTGGCAGGAGTCGTGTTTCGATACCGCTACTTTGACTACGCTCAGCACGAGTCAGCACGAGTCAAGACAAGTGTTTCCTGTTTTGAATAAGGTGCTTTCGGAAGATATGGTTCCTCCCCCCCTTTTATAAGCGCGTATTCACCACGTTATTGTAGATAGAACCGAAAGTATAGCTTAGGCCAAAGCGGACATCCGCATCAAAGTTGGTAGCCAATTGGGTTTGGCCGAGCAGAATGTCTTCCAAGCTAGCTTCCCCCCTAGGTCGGTTGATCTGGCCTCTGTAGCTGAGCGGATATTTTCCACTCGCTCTTTACTTAGGGCAATATTCACGAGCTCGGCATAGTCCTTTTTCTGGAAATAAAACTCATTAACTTTCCTTTAATGCGTGTGGGTTGGTAGCCGTATAGTCTTGGCATATAATTGTATTGAACACACTTACCTTGATTAGATGGTTGTGCTCGTTTTGTGGTTAAGCCTCATATTTTATTCCCAAGCGGCCAAGATCCTCATAAAACTCTGGATAGGATTTCACCACCACCATCGGTTCGGCAATTTGTATTTTTCCCAGCAGCGCTAGCGGGGCAAAGGCCATCGCCATGCGGTGATCATGGTAGGTATCGAAAATGGGTGCTGGGCTGGGGATCTTGGCTTGGCCGTCGATCATCACATAGCTTTTGCCTGCTCGGGGGCTGAAGCGGGGCGGCAGCTCGCCTAGGTACACATTCACTTTGGCTAGCTCTTTTTGCAAGGCAGCGATGCGGTCGGTTTCTTTTATTTTCAGGGTTTTTAATCCGGTGAAGAGGCCTTTGGTGCCCAGTGCGGCGCAGGTGACGGCCAGCGTTTGGGCGATATCTGGGCACTCGAGGAAATCGTATTCCAGCAAGGGTGGTGGCGCTGTGTTGGCGGCTTTGGTTAGGCGAAGCCCCGTGGCGTTGAAAGTAGTTTCCACGCCAAAGGCCCGATAAATATCCTGCAAAACGCTATCCCCCTGCAGGCTATTAGCGAAAAGGCCATCTATTTGGAGGTCAGCTTCGGGGGCAATGGCGGCCAGGCTATAATAGTAGCTAGCAGCAGACCAATCGGCTTCCACCGTAAAGCCAGCGGCATCGGCTGCTTGATAGGCCTGCGGAGCGATCACGATGCTCTGCTCTTCCCAGCTGTGCTGCACCCCGAAGTGCTGCATCAAGGATAAGGTCATATTGATATAGGGTAAGCTCACGATATCCCCCACGAGTTGCAGCCGTAGGCCATGGGGTAAAGTGGGGGCTAGCAGCAAGAGCGCAGAAATGTACTGGCTGCTAGTGCCGGCGCTGATGCGCAGGCTATGGGTTTTGTCTAGCGGGCTGTAGCCGATGCGTAATGGGGGGTAGCCTTCTCGTTCCTCGTAGGAGATTTCGGCGCCCAGCTCCCGTAAAGCTTCCACGAGGATGCCGATGGGTCTTTCCTTCATACGTTGGCTGCCGGTGAGGACTTGCTCGCCGGGGCGGCGGCAGAGGAAGGCCGTTAGAAATCGGAAAGTAGTGCCCGCTGGCCCTGCATCCAGCAGGCTATCCTCGCTGGTCAGTAGCTTTTGCAAACGCTGGGTATCATCGGCTGTGGCTAGGCGATGGATCGGGAATTTCTCCTGGCTCAAGGCTTGGATGATGAGCGCCCGGTTGGCGATGCTTTTTGAGGAGGTGAGCTGGATATGCCCCTGTAGCGACCCGCCCGAATAGTGAAGTGAATACATACTGGCCTGTTTGCTCAATGATGATGAAAGAGGGGCAAAAGTAAGTAATCTCGGGCGCTCTGCACAGGCTAATTGGGCTCATTTTGGCGCTCGCCTCAGGATGGGTACTGCGTGTACATAGGGATGGGGCACAAGTGCAGGAGCAGTGTACACGGATAGTAGCCATGTTGATAGCAAGAAAAAATGGAAAGAACTTGCGAAGTTCACCGAAAAGCTTTGCCGACCTTTCCCGTTTTACGCTTGCGAAGCTTTACTGGATTCGCAAGTATGAACAGTAGGAGGGCTTCGGAAGCGCAGCCCGCTCAAACACGGCTCCGAATAGTATGCTTTGCTCCTGCCCGAGGGGCGCGCCTCTAGTCCGTACGGATATGTGTGTGAGCAACGAATCTGGGTGTAGGCACGAGCGAGAGAAACCGAGGCTACTATCGCAAGCTAATATCCAATCCCAACTGATTGATGCCGCCGCCAATGTGGTAGGTGGTGCGGCCATAGGCGATACGAAACCGCTTGACACCCAGAGAAAAACCAGCGGAATAGCCCGCCAAACTCCGGAAGTCAGCCAGGCTGAGTTCTTTTCGGACACCGTGATTGTAGCCAAAGCGAAGCCTTAGATTTCGCTGTTGCCCTACCATGAACTCGCCATTGAAAACAAAGTGGCGAAAGAAATTATCGAACCAAATAGCGCCAGCGCTGCGTGCCCTTTCTTCCTCACCGATGAAACTGATCAGCGGCTGGTCGGGGGCATTGGGATCATCGAACAGGATATTCCAGCGATCTAAGTACCGATAGATGATGCTAAAGCGAAAGGGCAAGTGTTCCAACTCGCGGCTAATCCCTATTTGTAGTTCATAAGGCAAGGGCTCGCGGCCGGAAAGCGCATCGAAGCGGCTTAGTTGCCAACCGATGTTGCGTGCTAGTATCGTGATAGCAAAGCGGCCCGAAGTGTCTTGGTAATGGATGGCCAGATCGCTGGCGATACCGAAACTGTTGAAGTCGGCGAGTTGAGAATTGACCAGCTTGATGTTGGCACCCACGCTAAAGCGATTTTCAAAAGTCTTGGCGGCTCCCAGCGTGAGGGCATAATCGTTGGCGCTGAAGGTGCCGATGTCTTGGCCCGTTTCGTCGCGTCTGGTGAGCTCCCCACCGTAGTTGGTGTATTGCAAGCCGCTGTGGAAGCTCATGCCGCTAGGTTGGTGGTGGTGGCCATAGGCCAAATAACTGCTGCGGATACCCGCTGGGTGAAAAGCATGGCTAAGGGCTAATTGCTGATGCATGAGCGGGTTGAGCAGGGCCGGATTGCGTGCGGCCAAACTGAGATCATGGTCTCGCACAGCAATATGATGTCCTCCCAAGGCCGCTACCGTAGCACTGTTAGGTAAGTTCAGGAACTCATAAGTGCTAATTCCCCCCACTTGAGCGAATACGGTCGCTACCGAAAAAAAACTTAATGTGTACAATATATTACGCATTCCCCGCTGTTCTTTTGGATGAAAACCCTTGAAACTTCCCAAGGCTAACGCTTGAGCGCGCGCGATGGTGGTAAAATGCAACAAATTTAACCAAGAAAACTTAGCGCGTGTCTTGGCGCATACTGAATTTGGTGGGAAAGTCAGGATGCTCTTCCGGGGCTGGCCGATTATCTAGAAATGATACAAGAGCAATAATTGGCCGCCAATACCCTGGTAATTTCCCTCACTGGAGGCCTTCCCGATCTGGGTAAAGCCATTCGTTTGGCCGGTCAGCGACCAGCGGCTACCCAACTGATAAGCTAGTCCTAGACTAAACTGCCCCAGCCATAAAGACTCATCCACCAAGGCCGTTCGGTTAAGCGTACGAGCGCGGTGTATCTGAAACCTGCCAGCCTGTGCCAATCGGCTTTGCTGCGCTGTTTCGATCTCTTGTCGCTGCCAACTTACCCCACTGCCCAGTCGAAGCGATAGCTGGCTGCTGAGCGGCAAATCATAAGTGAGCAGCAGCGGCACTTGGGTGGTGCGAACACGCTCTTTTAGCTGAGTTTCTATTACAAGCCTAGTTTGGGTGCCAATCGGTTGGTTCGCTGGGCGGCTTACCTCAATATCTGTATCGGTTTTAGCGTATTTCCCATCTAGCTCAACAGAGAAGTTGTTGACTATCTCGCCTTCTGTGGTTGTCCGCTCGTTGCTGGCCGTATAGATGCGTTGGAAACGGTAGCGGCTGCTGGCTGTTTCCTGGCCGCTACTAATACCTAGCTGTACTCCCCAGCGGCTTCCGATCGTGCGGCGGAGTGCCAGGCCACTAAATAGACCTTGTTGCTGCTCGCTACTGATAGGCCGTAGGCCAGTGCTGCTGCTATTGTTCAAGCTGTTTTGTGCAAGCTGGAAGCTAGGCCCCAGCGCCCATTTTTCGTTTTTTTTCTGATTTAAACGAGGCCCCATCGCTGTGTTAGATACCCAAGGAGCTGGTGCCATGAGCTCATGTTTTTCAGGCAGTAGCCTTATTGGCAAACTGGGCAAGGGGGGAACAGCATGACGAGCTTCCGCCTGTGCGGTTTGAGTAGTGGCTAGGCTAGGAGCAATGGAGGGGGCGACCCTTGGCTGGCTGGCTGCGATTGTTGGTTGCGCTTGCTTGAAGGTGGTGAGTGATGGCTCCCTTGCGACAGCGGTGTGCTGCGCGCTTCCTGCCCTTTTAGCTGCTTGTTGACTGTTTTTCTCGGCTAGTTTTTCTTTGGCTATGGTTGCCTCCTTTGTGTCCTTAACGGACGCCGCTGGGGGCTGGGTCGCTTTATTGCTATCAAGCGCCACGGGCAATGTTGGGGCGGCTGTGTTCGATGGCTCCCGAACTGGCCACCAATAGGCCAGCAGCAGGCCGGCTGCCACCAGCCCTAGCCACCAAAACCAAATCGGCAGGCGTTTTTTTCGCTGTTCTTGCGGCATCATTTTCTTGGCCAGCCGATCCCAGTCGCCGCTGGGCGGTAGGGGCGCCGAGGCCGCTTCTTCCCACTCCCGCAGCCGGCTTGCCCACGGCTTATTATTGGTGGATTTTTTTGCCATAATCAAATATTGGAAGTGCTCATGAATTGTAAGAAGCCGTAGGCCAATAGCGCAAGGCCAATCGTAGCAGAAGCATTGGGGTATGCTTGCATTATTTTGTGCCGCAACATCCTTTTGGCCTTGAAGAGCTGCGACTTACTGGCTCCGAGGCTAATGCCTAGAAGCTCGGCTATTTGCTGATGACTTTTTTCCTCTAAGTAAAAGAGATTAAACACCAGGCCATAACCTTTCGGAAGTTCGCCGATTAAGGACAGAATTTGTTGGGTACTAATGGGCTGTATGAGCTCATCGAAATCGTGTTCATCCTCCAGCTGCGTATCAGGGAGGAACGCTGGCTCTACTATCTTCCTGCGCTTGCGCAATTGTTGTAGTAAGGTATTCAGCACTACCTGCCGTACCCAAGCCCCCAAGGCTCCCTCTCCTCTGTATTGCTGAATATCTTGGAATACCTTTATAAAGCCATCGTGTAGGAAGTCTTCTGCTTCTTGGGAGTCATGCGCATAGCGCAGGCACATCCGGTACAAGGGCCCGCGGTAGGTCTCGTACAAAAGTTGCTGAGCACTGCGCTCTCCTCTGCAACATCCTGCAACTATCTTGGCCTCTTTTCCTTGCAAAAGCTGCTTGTTTGTTCTTTTGATGTAAATGTAAGCCATTGGTTGCCCAGAGAAGTAAAATTTATTTTTCACGAGGTATAACCGACTACTTTTCCTACCTTTGCATAGTTGTGTTAAGTCAGCCGCCCGCCTTTCATTGGCACTGCTCGTTTCGCTACCCAAAGGCTTATCTTTTTCTTCACCCACTTAATACCGCTGGTATGATCCACTACTACAGCCAACAAGACGGCCGACTGATAGAGCTGGACGAGCTGCAAAGCGGATGTTGGATCAACATCGACCCGCCTTTCAGTCAGGAAGAGCTGGAAGAATTAGCGCAGCAGTTTGAAATCCCACTCGACTACCTCACCGACCCCTTGGATATCGACGAACGCTCTCGCTACGATCGGGAAGACGATGTGCGGCAGATCATTATCAACACTCCTGTCCTCAACCGAAACGAAGAGGAAAATGATGCCATTTACATCACGGTCCCTATCGGCATCATCCTGACCCCAGACCACGTGATCACCATCACGGTGCAGCCCAACCCCGTATTGCAACTTTTTTTGGATAATAAAATTCGCAATATCAATCCTGCCGACGAGCAGCAGTTTGTGCTCCATATTCTCGAACAAACCGTTTATCGCTTCCTGAGTTGTCTCAAAAAACTCAATGTCAAGCGCAACGTGATCGAACAAGAGCTATACGATAGCAGCCGCAATAGCGAACTAAAACAGCTACTGAGCATAGAAAAATCCTTGGTGTATATTATCAATGCCCTCAACGGCAACGAGCTGTTGAAGATGAAAATTAAGCGCACCGACTTCCTTGGCTTCCGCCACGATGAAGACAAAAGCGACCTCTTCGAAGATATTATTATCGATAATGGGCAGGCTCTAGAAATGGCCAATATCTACACCAATATCCTCAATGGCACCTTTGAGGTTTATGGTTCCATTATTTCCAACAACCTCAACATCACCATGCAACGGCTCACGCTGATTACGATTATCCTTACGGTGCCGATGATTATCTCCAGCTTTTTTGGTATGAACGTACCCGTGCCTGGTGCTACCTTCGGCTACTCTATGTTGGTGATTATTATTTGTTCTATCTTAGTCAGTGCGCTGGCTATTTGGTACTTTCGCAGGAAGCGGCTTTTCTAAGTACTTGGTGCTAAGACGAGGCTTTTTAACGCTGGCTGGGAGGAAAAGATACCGAGTGAAATGGTGTGATTATTTTTGTCCGAGTACTTAAGTACTGGCGCATTTTACCACCTTTAACGCCGCGAATAATTTGGAGCTTCTTTAGTAATCGTGATGTTATGGGGGTGGCTCTCTGCCATACCTGCGCCGCTAATGCGTACAAACTGCGCAAAGTGCAAAGCTTCTATCGTTGGCGCGCCGCAATACCCCATGCCGGCGCGTAGCCCGCCCAAGTATTGATTGACGACCTCAGCCAAGCTACCCTTGAAGGGGACGCGCCCCTCAATGCCTTCCGGAACCAGTTTTTTAATATCGTCCTCCACATCTTGGAAGTAGCGATCTTTAGAACCTTTGGACATAGCGCCCAGCGAACCCATGCCGCGATAGACTTTGAACTTACGGCCATCAAAAATAATGGTCTCGCCTGGACTCTCTTCCACGCCTGCAAATAAACTGCCAGCCATAATCGTACTAGCACCTGCGGCCAACGCCTTGACGATGTCGCCAGAATAACGAATACCGCCGTCGCCAATAATTGGTACGCCACAGCCTTTTAGCGCCACCGCAGCGTGATAAATTGCCGAAAGCTGTGGCACGCCCACGCCTGCTACAATCCGGGTGGTGCAAATGGAGCCCGGCCCTACGCCTACTTTTACACCGTCCGCGCCTGCATCTACTAGGGCTCTGGCTCCCGCGCCGGTGGCTACGTTCCCGCCGATAATTTGTAAGTCTGGGAAGTCTGCTTTGATCTGGCTGATGGCGTTCAGCACCCCGCGCGAGTGGCCGTGGGCCGTATCTACGGTAATCACATCCACATTGACGTTCACTAGTGCCTGAACGCGCTCTAGCATATCGGCGGTTACACCAATGGCACCGCCCACGACCAAGCGGCCGATGCTGTCTTTGCAAGCATTGGGATAGTCCTTTACCCGCATGATGTCTTTGTAAGTAATCAAGCCTACCAATTTATTGCCGCTCTCTACAATTGGTAGCTTTTCTATCTTATTCTGCTGCAATATATCGCGGGCTTGTTCTAAAGTAGTGCCCACGGCGGCTGTCACAAGCTTATCCTTCGTCATTAAGTCACTGAGCGGCCGATCGTTACCGACCTCGAAGCGCAGATCTCTGTTGGTGAGGATACCCACCAAGCTGCCTTGAGGATCAACTACTGGGATACCTCCAATCTTATGACGCGCCATTAAGGCTTTGGCGTCTTTTACTGTCGCCTGAGGAGGTAGGGTGACAGGATCTACAATCATACCAGACTCGGAGCGCTTTACGCGCCTTACTTCTTCCGCTTGGTCGGCGATAGGCATGTTTTTGTGAATCATCCCGATACCTCCTTGCCGGGCAATGGCAATGGCCAAACGGTGATCGGTCACCGTATCCATAGCCGCCGAAACGATGGGCGTATTCAAACGAAGACCGCGGGTGAGCTGAGAAGAGAGATCTACCTCGCGCGGCAACACTTCGCTGTAGGCTGGTAGCAGCAATACATCATCGAAAGTGAGGCCCTCTTGGGCGAAGATAGTGGGTGTATTTTTATCCTTTTCCATGCGCAAAGGTAGCGCAAGTGCGCGCACTTGACCTAATGCCTACATCATTTTTTTGTAAACTCGGCTAGAATCTGTTTATAAGTTGGGTAGTGGGCGTGCTATACAGCTGTGTTTTGGCGTGTTTTGGTGGCTCGCGCCCTACTAAAACGGGCACCTAGTACGGGCACGCAAGTGCGGGAGCAAAGTCTAAGGTTTAGGAGCAATGATCCCACAACCAACACTTCGACCTGGCAAAGCTATTCTCCTGGGTGCATGACGCTAAATTGCAAAATATCTTATCTTTGTACTGTAAGCTACTACGCCATGAATGGACTACGAGAAGACGAGGTGCAGCGCCTTATTGATCTTCCTTAATTCGCTCCAGCGTGCATACCTTGCTCCAGCACGTAGTGCCAAACAAAAGAAGGCTAGGCTCATTTCCCCAGCAAGCAAAAACACACTATTGTATGCGATTTATCTTCCTTTTACTTTTCGCTTCCTACTGGTGGGCATGTAGTACCGTGCCAGACGAAGCTGAAAAACCCCTAAGTACTACGGTCATTGCTTTCGGTTCTTGCGGTCATCAGACTCATCCGCTGCCTATTTTAGACAGTGTGGTGAATCACCACCCGGATCTTTTTATTTTTCTGGGCGATAATATCTACGGCGATACCAAAGACATGCAGTTGCTGGCCGACAAATACCAGCAGCTAGCCGCCAAGCCTAGCTTCCAGAATCTTCAGCAAAACGTGCCCATCATTGCCACTTGGGATGACCATGATTATGGTTGGAACGACATAGGTCGGCACTACCCTCACAAGCAAGCCTCGAAAGCGTTATTTCTCGATTTTTTTCAGGAACCTGCCGATTCTGAAAGGCGACAGCGCGAGGGAATTTACACTTCTTATATGTACGAAAAAGCCGGGAAGAAACTACAGATCATCTTACTAGATGGCCGTACCTTTCGGGATGATCTGCTGGCTTATGATGGCTCTTTAGATGAGCAGCGGCAATTCTTCTATGACCTAGATTATATCCCTCACTGCAGTTCGGACTCCACGCTCTTGGGCGAAGCACAGTGGGCATGGCTAGCGGAGGAACTGAAAAAGGAAGCGGACGTGAGAATTATAGGCAGTGGCACCCAATTTGGTATTTCCTACAACGGCTATGAAGCATGGGCCAACTTCCCCCACGAGCAAGCCCGGATGCTCGATTTAATTGAGGAAAGCCGGGCGGAGGGTGTGTTGTTCATCTCGGGTGATGTACATTACGCTGAGATATCCAAATTGGAAAGGGATGGCTTGTACCCGATATACGATCTCACCGCTAGCGGTCTTTCCTCTACCTGGTACTTCGCGACCCCTAATGAGAACCGAATCGAAGGCCCAATAATGGAAAACCACTTTGGCTTGCTCACCATTCATTGGGAGGAACAGCCCATTCGCCTCCAAGCGGAGGTATGGGATATCCGAGGCAACCAAAGGATAGCGCATAATATTTCACTAACAGCGCTTAGTTTCTAGTTTCGTAAACAAGCGAAAGCAGCCCGTAAAACGGCCAAACAAATTTTGTGAGACGATAAATTTGTGAGAAAGTTAATTCTTCCGTACTTTTACGACGCGGAAGCAGCTTGCCTGGTGGCAGGCCACCTCCGTAGGATTTTATCGCCCAACGGTCGTTCCTACTAGTGAACGGCAACGTTCTCGCCAATAACGAGCTTTCTTGGTGCTTTTTGCCAAGAATTTTTCATATGAAAGCCAACAGTGGCTGGAAACTCAAAACGTACTGCGCTGCATGTACGTATCGCGTATTAAAGCGGTGGCTACGGCTGTATTTCCAGCTCTGATCATTGCTACCCATAGTCGATTTTCTTTGTTGTTATACTAAGCACGGGGAAAGATTTGGGTATGCTCGGGAGCCTTCCTTTCGAAGGCTGTTAGCTTGTTAGCTACTCCTTCTTGCTTGTTCAAACAGCGGGAGTTTCATTGGCTGCTAGAAGACGGATCATTGGGCGAGCAGATAAGCCGTCTTATGTTGTTCAAACAGCTCGTCCATCAGCCTATAGGGCTTCTTCAGCTTCGCCAAATGGCGGCTGACGATCGTTTGCCGCACGCCAACCTGCTTTTGGCTCCGGCAGGCACAGGGGGTTTAGCGGCTGCCTTGGCGCTATCCACTTATATCTTGTGCGAGCAGCGAGGAGCCATAGATGCTTGTGGGCAGTGCCGGTCTTGCCGAAAGGCACTACAGTATGCCCACCCCGACTGGCATTTTTCCTTTCCGACTGTTGGGGCTAAGATGGTGAGCGATCATTTCCTACCACAATGGCGTAAAGCGCTAGCCGAGAACCCCTACATGGAAGCCAACGATTGGCTACAGCAGCTAGATGCGGAAAACAAGCAAGGCAATATCACCAAGGATGAGTGCGGTGCCATTATGCGAAAGCTGAATCTGAAGAGTTTTGAAAGTCCTTATAAAATTATGCTTATTTGGCTGCCTGAGTTTTTAGGTAATGAAGGAAACCGACTGCTGAAAATGATAGAAGAGCCCCCCGAAGGGACGATCTTTTTACTGGTGGCGGAGAAGGCTAATCTATTGCTGAACACCATCATCAGCCGCTGTCAGCTCACCAAATTAATGCCTCCTACGATTAGCGAGCTTACCAGCGCTTTGGTGGTGCGGGGCGTTGATGAAAACACCGCCAACAAGGCTGCCCGGTTGGCAGATAGTAACTTCAACCAAGCCTTGCAGTTCAGCAGGGAAAGAGACGATAGCCACGAAGACTTGTTTGTGGGGTGGATGCGCGCTTGCCACCAGGGTAGTGCGACTAAGTTGGTGCCATGGACCAACGAATTTACAAAATTAGGCCGCGAAAACCAAAAAAAATTCTTGCATTATTGCTTACACTTTTGGCGCGAGTTCCTTCTGCTGAGTGTGCAGGAAGGTGAGGTCGAGGGGGTTCGCCTCTTGCCTAGTGAACTTAGCCTTGCACAAAAACTGTGTGCCTTGGTAGCCATTGAACAGCTAGAACAGATTAGCCGGGTACTCAACGATTGTATTGAGGCCATTGAACGAAATGCCCACCCAAAAATCTTATTGTTAGATGCCAGCTTGAGGCTTCATTATATATTGCGCCAAACAGCACAGGCTGCCAGGGGCTAGTAGTTGATGAAAACCGACTTATTGATCAAATTAAAAATACCATCCTTTCTTCTGAGGAAAGTGATGAAAACATAAAAAAACTATGGGATGTCAAGCATGCGGAAGCGCCCCGAACCCAGATGGAAGCCCTAGAGGCTGTGGCAGTAAAGGTAGTTGCGGAACAGGATCATGTAATCGCCTGAGCACCTTCGATTGGCTTAGCCACTTGGGCCTGGACGACAGTCGGCCCACACACTATGTAGAGGTGTCGTTCAAAGAAGGATGCAGTAAGGAATTCTTCCGCCTACAGCCGGGTTTCCAGGTCTATACAGGCGATAACGTAGCGGTAGAAACAGAAAGTGGCTACGATGTAGGCCGCGTTACCTTAAGTGGGGAGCTGGTGCGCCTGCAGATGCGAAAGAAAAAAGTGCAGGAAAAGCATGTGCACCACAACGTCCTTCGGGTTGCTAATTTGCGCGATCTCGAACGGATGGTGGAAGCCAGGAGCAAGGAAAAAGAAGCGCTGGTGAGAACAAGAGCTATCGCCCGAACAGCCGACGTGGATATGAAGGTGAGCGATGTGGAGTTCCAAGGCGACGGAAGGA
Source organism: Lewinella sp. (assembly GCA_036835305.1). Lineage (GTDB taxonomy): Bacteria > Bacteroidota > Bacteroidia > Chitinophagales > Saprospiraceae > Neolewinella. The sequence continues at coordinate 18,123 of DAITME010000001.1, read as the reverse complement.
AGATGACCGTCTATTACACAGCAGAAAAGCGGGTAGATTTCAGAGAGCTTATCCGCCAACTAGCACACGCTTTCCGTACAAAAATTGAAATGCGGCAAATAGGTGCCCGCCAGGAAGCAGGCAGAATAGGAGGACTGGGGAGCTGCGGTCGTGAGCTTTGTTGTTCTACTTGGCTAACGGATTTCCAGAGTGTAAATACTTCGGCTGCGCGCTATCAAAATATCGCTATCAACCAAACTAAACTATCGGGGCAGTGTGGTAGGCTGAAGTGCTGTCTGAATTACGAGCTGGATACCTATATGGAAGCGCTGGAAGCCTTTCCTAAAAAAGCGGATAAGATTAAAACAGCAGCTGGTTTGGGAATTTTGATAAAGACCGATATTTTCAAACAGCTGATGTACTATACCTACAAGGAAAACAGGGGCGCACTCTACCCTATACCTGTTGCGAAAGTAAACGAGCTACTGGAAATGACCAAGGCGGGCAAAGTAATCAACGACCTGAAATACTTCCAAATCACCGAGGACGTAGAAAAACAGCCTACCTATGATGACGTAATTGGTGCCGTAGAGTTGCCGAACGAGAAAAAGCGAGCTAAAAAAAGGAAGGCTCGCAAACCAAGAAAAGAAGGAGGCGCAAACAACAGCGCAGGAGAAGCGAATAAACCAGCGGCCTCAGCCTCCACTGAGGGACGCCAGCGCAACAAGCGCAGCAAAGCTCGAAAACCAACGGCCTCCACGGGCACTACTCCAGCAACTCCCAGCGCTGCTGCTGCTACAAGAGCCAAAGAGCAGCCACAACCAACGGCTGCTGCTAGTAAACGGCGTAAAAATAGAAATCGGCGCCGCAAACCTGATGGTGGCACTAAGCCTAGCAACGATTAGATAGCTTGAAGCCCTGCTGTGCTATAGTAAGCCAGCGGCCGCAAAGCGTAGCCATCAAATTCAGCGAAGATGGAAAGCGATTGCTGATAACTAGCGGCCAGCAGGATATAAAAGCCTTCCCAGTCTGCCGCTACGGGTAAGGCTTGGCGCTCGGCGTCTAGCAAATAGTAAGTGTCTGCTTCGCACAATGCTTGTAGTTGGTGCAGGTAAACAGGGTAGTGTTGTAGCCAGGGGTGAGTCGCTATTGCCTTTTGGTAATTACGGCGCATCGCGGAGAAATTGTCGTAGCCTATCAGGCCATCGTAAGGTCGGCCACCGGGACTAGGATGGGGAAATATGGCTCGCTGAGGGTATATTCCCGGGTAGTACAATACAGTACCGTCCCAGGCACTAGCCAGCGGCCACGAGCGCTCGAAGGCTTGTTCTCCGAAGGCATAATCTAGGAGGAGCGCGAAGCGTCTACTTTTTTCGCCCCTCAACCACACTCGCCGGAAGCGAAGCCGATCTTCTACCCCTTCTATTTGCCCCATCACGAGCCAGTGATCTTGGCTGCCTTGCTGCTGCCAGAGCACTTCTTTTTTGGTGTTTACTCCTAATAGGTTGTAAAGCGTTTGCCTTTGCCCGTCCGTTAGCTGTGTCTTGTTCTTCCAAGCAGCAATAGCTATATAGAAATCTGATAAAAGGCGTAACTGAGTCTCGGGGCTGGCTTCTGGTGGATTGATGACTCTGATCTGCTTGGCTAGGCCGGGTAGTTTGGCATCTGTTAGCCGGGCAGCGGTATCTTCCCAGAACGCGGCGCCAAGCGAATTGGTATCGGCCAGGCCGCTTTCTATGATATCCAGCAGGCGCAGCTCTAGCTCCTGCAATCCCTGCTGCATGAGCTGCTCGCGCTTTTCATCGAGTTGGGCTGTCAGTTTATTTTCGCCTGCGTGGGCTTGGCTGGTTTGAGTGCCTACCGGGGCGGGCTTAGCTTGCTTATGCACCAATACCCAATCGGTGGGGAGAGCAACCGCAATTCGCTCTGTCTGTTGCTGTAGGATCATGACCAAACTAAGGGCGTGCGCGCAGGGGCGCTGCCGGCTTCGGCAGTTGCAAAAGAATTGGCCGTTGATCATATCCACCGCCGCTTGTAGGGGATGGGGTCTATTAAGCTGTAGCTCCCCCCAAAGCCACTGCCCGTCGCTTTGTAGCGACTGCCAACGCCTACTGAAAAAGAGCCTTCGAGCTGCTTCCAGCGTCTTCGCATCAGGGGCTTGGCGGAGGAGTTCCTGAATTGTCATGCCTTACAGTAAGCCTAAGGATCGGAGCGCCTGCCGGCTAGCCATTTGCTCGGCGCTTTTCTTATTGAAATCCTCTCCGCTACCACTTTCCTGACCATCGATGAGAACGGCTACGACGAAGCGATCTCGTTTGTCTTGTTTGAAGCGCTTCATTGTTTTGTAGTCCACTTGCTGTCCATTTTTTTGGCAGTGCTCTAGGAGCTGGCTTTTGTAGTTGTCGTCGTAGGTTTCTAGTCCTTCCACATCTACATAGTTGCGCAACATTTGCCTTACGACAAAGCGATAGGTCTTATCGTAGCCAGCATCCAGATACACAGCCCCCACTAGTGCTTCCACTGCATTCCCCAACATGGATCGGGCTATATTGGTGTTGTTATACTCTCTTAACAACCCATCCAGACCCATTTCGAAGCCAATGGCGTTAAGCGACTTACGCTTCACAATTTTGGAGCGCATTTTTGTCAGGAAGCCTTCGTCTCCGGTAGGATATTTTTTAAAAAGATATTCCGCCACAATGGTGCCCAAAACGGCATCGCCCAAGAACTCTAGGCGCTCGTTGTTCTGAGTGGCAAAGGTACCATTGTCGGCATTGTTGTTGGATTTGTGACTAAAAGCTAGGCGGAAAATGTTCATCCGGATCGGGATGAAACCCAATAGCTCGGACAAACGACCAACGAACTGCTTTTGTGGTGAGAACCACCTGTAATAGATCTTTAGAATTAATCTTATCACGCTGTACACTTGGTTTTTTAACACTCCGATCAACCATCCGGAAAGCGCGGTATCGGATTATTCGATCTTTTTCGCTTGCTTTTGACGAAGTGTTTATCATGCAGCCACCATGTCCTCAGCAGTTTTTAGGTAGCAAGTACTATCTCCTAAAGTGCTATTGGGAATTGATCGCTGTTCAAAAAAAGTGATGCAGCTGAAGATCAACGAAGTAGTGGCTTTGATGGCCCTACATCATTGGTCTTCAACCGTTTTGCGCATTCAAAGGACGCAAAATCGTGCTAAAGGTAATAATTTTTTTCATCTATCCTCATTATCTAAAGTTTCTGGCCGTACATGAACGCGTAAAATGCGCGCTTTGTCAGTTTGAACGGCAGGGTGCTTGCGATGGCTCCAGATTTTATCGCGAGCAGCACGGCCGGAAGCTTCCAGCGAGACCAGCGGCTTGGGATAGGCAGGGGCGTCGATGCCCAGTAGTAGCAGATCCATCTGGTTTATTTTCCAAGGTTCGTGAACGAAGGGCGCTGGTATGGCTTTTAGTTCAGTCACCCAGCGGTGAATAAAGTGCCCCTGTGGGTCGTGGTCTTTGGATTGCTTGACGGGGTTGTATATGCGGATTGTATTGACCCCTGTTACCCCAGCTTGCATTTGGAATTGTGGGTAGTGAATTCCTGGTTCATAATCTAAAAAAAGCCGCGCTATGTGATAAACCCCCTGTCGCCAATCCTGGTCTAAATGATGGCACAAGAAGGATACCAGCATCGCCCGGGCGCGAAAGTTGATCCAGCCGGTGGTTCTTAGCGCACGCATAGCAGCATCAATCATCGGGAAGCCTGTTTGACCGGCTTCCCAGGCAGCAAGCCAATTGGGCTGGGGTAGATGCTCCAGCAGCTCATACCCCCTATTGATACAAAGCTGTTCGTAGCTGCACTCTACCTCGAATTTTTGGATAAAATGGCAGCGCCACTTAAGCCGTTCCAACATAGCGCGGAAGGGGCGCTGCTGCTTACTATAATTGGGGTGCTGCCGGACATACTGATACACCTGCCGGACTGATAGGTTACCCCAGGCCAGATAGGGGGAAATCCGGGCGCAGCTCGTACGGCTCTCGGTAGGTTTAGAGAGGTGAAGATGATAATGAGTGCCCCGCTCTAGCACAAAAGAATGCAAATACTTCCAGGCCACTGTTTCTCCTGCTGGTTGGTAAGCAGCCGGGTAATCTTGTAGTTGTTTCAACAAGCTGCTTGGCAAATCGAAGCCCTCGAGGGCGGGTAGTGCCTCGCCCGCTGGATAAGTGTTGTGTGTTGGTGCTTGTTGCATGGTGGCGTACCACTGCCTATCCCAGCCTTGGCGTTGGGTGATGCCTCGCTGTATGCCGTCTCGCTGAAATTCTTGCCATCCTACTCCTTGCGCTTGGCACCAAGCCGCCACTTGTTTATCCCGTTGCCAGGTAAGCATAATGCCGCTCTCCTGATAACTCAATAGCTGCTGTATAGCGTAGCGCTGTTTAATTTTCTCCAGTATGGGCAATACTTCTCCGTAATAGAGATGCACTGCTGCTACCGTTCCTGCTAAGCGCTTGTTCATATCCAACACGGCATGGTAGATGAACTGTAAGTGCCGCAGTCCTGTATCCGGATGAGCCAACACCGAGGGTTCGAGGGCATAAAAAACCATATAAGGAAGCCCAGCCGCCGATGCTGCAGCCAAGGGAGCATGATCCTGGGTGCGCAAATCGCGCTTGAGCCAAACGATGTTGATAGCCGGTTTTTTCATCGATGAATAGCGACCTCCGTAGGGTATTTTCTGTACACTAATACTATCATTAAATGAAAATATCTCCTATTTGTTGCTAACGAAAATATTGCCCCAAGCAGTCCACGAGCTATGGTTTCTGCATAATTTGCGAAGCTTCGTGTTGCATCGCCGCTAGGATCGGCTTTGTTTTGCAGTTAGCTCGTGATGGGATACAAGCGGCTACCGATGCGCAGAACATGCGATCGTTGACGGCTCGGGCTTCGGCTAAACCGGTTTGTTTTGAGTATAGCTGCTTGCAACCATGCGGAAGTTTGCTTGTTAACAATACCTAGGACGGAGCGATAAGAAAAACACGGCTAAGTGAAACAAATTAGCCTTGCTCTTGCCCTTGGGGCACAAATTCACAAGCACAACAAAGGCCTGGCGGCCTACTTCTCGCGCTTGTCGCCCCCGCCCCTCCAACATCCCGAATCCACCAAAAATAGGTTTATGCAAGTCCCCAATTTACTCCAACGGGCGCTACAAGGCGAATGGCTCAATGCGGAAGAAGGCGTCTTCTTGTTAGAAAACGCCCCCTTGGGTGATCTTATCTATACTGCTAATGCGATGCGCTTCCAGCGGGTGCCCGAGCAGACCGTTACCTGGATTATAGACCGCAACAGCAACACGACCAATGTGTGCATTGCCAATTGCAAGTTCTGTAATTTTTACCGCCGGCCTGGGCACGAAGAAGCTTACATCACAACTATAGAGGAATACAAGCAAAAGATTGAAGAAACCTTTGCCTTTGGTGGCGAGCAGCTGCTCCTGCAAGGCGGCCACCATCCCGACTTAGGGCTAGATTTTTACACGAAACTCTTCCGGGAGCTCAAGTCGCTCTACCCCCAGCTCAAGCTTCACGCCCTAGGCCCCCCCGAGATTGCCCACATCGCCAAGTTGGATAAAATGAGCCATTACGAGGTGCTAAAAGCATTGCAGGCGGCTGGGCTAGACAGCCTCCCAGGTGCAGGAGCCGAGATCCTGAGCGACCGCGTTCGTCGGCTTATTTCCAAGGGGAAATGTGGTGGCGAGGAGTGGTTGGATGTGATGCGCGCCGCCCACCAGCTTCGGATTACTACCAGTGCTACTATGATGTTTGGCCATATAGAAACTAACTGGGAGCGGATGGATCACTTGGTTCGGATACGAGCCGTGCAGGCAGAGAAGCCTGCAGATGCAAAAGGATTTCTTGCTTTTATCCCTTGGCCTTTCCAAGACGAGGATACGATACTGAAAAAAATTAAGCGTGCGCGCAATGCTGTCACGGGCGATGAATACGTTCGGATGATTGCCCTGAGCCGCATCATGCTGCCTAATATCACCAACATCCAAGCCAGTTGGCTCACGGTGGGCAAGCAAGTAGCGCAGGTTTGTTTGCATGCTGGCGCTAATGATTTTGGCTCGATTATGATAGAGGAAAACGTGGTATCAGCAGCAGGAGCCCGCTGGCGCTTTACGGCAGATGGGATACAAGAAGCGATTCGGGAGGCAGGCTTCCAGCCTCAGCTACGCACACAACAGTATGAATACCGCGCGCTCCCAGACAATATTCGTCAGCAGGTATTGGATCACGCTGTTATGACGGTAGATTAGCGAATCGTAATTTCTACACGCTGGTTTTTGGCTCTGTTTTCGGCCGATTCGTTTGGCACAAGTGGCGCTTGGCGGCCGCTACCGCTGTAGCTAAGCCTTTGTAGTGCTATGCCCTTTTCCGTGAGGTATTGCAATACGGCAAAAGCCCGTTCTTCGCTCAGTTCTTGGGCGGCTAGGTAGCCGAGTTGGTCGTTGGTATGGGCGGTGATGTCTATTGCTAAGTCGGTTTGTTCTTGTAGTAAGCTCACTAGGCGGTTAAGCTCCTGATAAGCTATGGGGGCAAAGCGGTTATTGTTGGGCAAAAACTGGATCAGCGGCAAGACGATGGTTCGCCCACTCTCCAGCGGTATCAGGTTTAGTTGGCTTTCCGCCGTGTCGGTACCAATAGGTATTGGTGGCAGCCCCTTGGTGCTGAAGTCGCGTTGTTGGCCCAGCGTTTGGCTTTCCTCTGCCCATTGTTGGGTGTAAATGGCTTGCAGGCTATCTTGGTAGGCCGCTAGGCGGTACTGCTCTTGTTGGTAGGTGCTGATGATTTGTCGCTCGGCTTCTAGGCTTTCTTCAATGGGTATGGCTAGTCGTTGCCGGAGCTTGTTTTCGGTTGCGGGTCTGAGGTCGTTGAGGAGTTCATTTTCCCAGGGCTGCCGCTCATATACGGCAGGCGTTTTGGAAGGGAAAAGAGTACTACTTATTTCGAGTAGGAGGGCAAGGCTGTCTTGGCGGTTGGTATCGCGATGGAAGCGGGCGCTGCGGCTCATATCTTCGCTCAGCTCGGGTATGAGGCTGTTTTGTACTACCTTTTCTACCTCTCGGCGCAGACTGGCAGGGCTTTGATCCTCCCACTGAAAACCTTCTTCTCCTTTTTTACGGAGTTTGTCTTCCTGTTGGGTACGGAAAATAGCTTTCATCGCTTCCAGCTCTTCGAAATCGATTGGTTTGTTTTGAGTAGGTGTTTTGGGGCGTAGTTTTTTGCTTTTTGGTTGCGGGCTTGGGGGCAGGGTGTCGGTTGTTAGGTTGGCTTGTGCTTGCAGTAGGCGGGCGCGCAGGCTTTCCAGCTCCGGATCACTAAAACCATCTAGTATTTCCCGACCTGCGGCCAACTGCGCTTGGCGGATCTTGGCTTTCAGCGCTTTACGCTGCTCGTTGAGTTCTGCTAAGGTCGCTTGGCTCGCTAGGATGTGCTGCTGCAATTGCTTTACTTGGTCTTCCCGCTGGTAGTAGTCGGGGCTAAAAACAGTATTGGCAGCGGTAGAGGAGGCAAGGGCCCCTTGCTGGTTGGGTGGTGCATTGAGCAGCTGGCTTGGAGCAAAAAAGCCCGGCGCTTCGGCAACGAGCTGCGCATGGCGGTCTGCGGGTACCACAATCGTGTAGGAGCCCGATAAATCTGGGTAGAGCTGCCGCGCCCGCCCATCTACGAAGAGGCGCAGCGAGGCGCCCTCTAGCTTGTCTTCAGGCGCGGGCGGAAGCTGTAGTTGGCCTGTGAAAAGTTGGCAGGCTAACGGCTGGTCAGTGGCTGCCAAAGCTAGGCTCAACAGTTTCCCAGCTGGATGGACGCCTACTACACGTTGCTGTTCTACAACGGAAATACTGATCTTTTCCCAATCGTCGAGCGCCGTTTGCTCTAGCTGTTTGGCCTCTCCATAGGTTTGTTCACTTGCTTGAAAACGACTGACAAACCAGCTGCCTGCCCTGCGGAAATACAGGCTGTTGCCATCGAAAGAAAGATAAGGCGCCTTCTCGTCCAGATCGGAATTAAGGAAAGATAAAGCCTGCTCAGCAGACCACTCCCCAGCGGCCAAGAGATGGCGCTCGAATAAGTCTTGCTGATCTCCCAGACGCTTACTGTAAACCAGTTTTTGTGTCTCTAAATCGAAAGAAACATCCGTGATGCCAGCCTCCAGAGGAACGGAATGCAGGATGCGCCAACTTCTATCGCCTTGCTGTAGGATATCCAAGAAATTGCTGTATCCTTGTCTGAAGACTGCTAGGCGCTTGCCGTCGGCACTCAGCCCAACAGCATAGTCGTTGGCTACCGAATTGATGGGCGAACCCGCATTGAGGGCTCGGGCCCAACTCCCGTCTTCTTGGCGATGCCGTAGCCAAATATCGGCATTCTGCCTACTCCCTTGGTTTCTGGGGTGATTGTTGTAAGTATAATATAAAGAATAGCCATCGGCACTTAGCAAGGGCGAAGCTATTTCAAAGCGGCTGTCTTCTATCACTTGCCAGCGCGTCTCTGCCTCCTCCCCTCTTTGCGCTAGCACGGACGCCACCACTAAGCTACTGCCGAGTAAGCAGCAGACAAGTCGGTAAAACCAGGAAAGTGGAAGATAGTAATCCATGCGCACGCCTTGAACACAGCCGTTCTGTTGGATACTCCTATCCAAACAAAGCCTAAGTGTTTTACACCTAGCCCCCTTGCTTTGTTCTAAAGCACTCTACTTACCGGGCTATATTTGGAAATCTATTTTTACTTCCGCCGTGCTCGGGCGGCTCTGGCAGGTGAGGATCATCCCTTCCGCCACTTCATCCTCATCGAGGGCATAGCAAACATCCATTTTTACACCGCCTTGCAACACTTTGGCAGCGCAAGTACTACAAGCGCCGGCCAGACAGCTGTAGGGGGGATCTACCTTTGCCTCCAGTAGGCCGTCTAGTATGGTTTGCCCAGCTTTTAGTTGCACAACCACCTCTTTGCCATTGAGCCGTGCTGTTACCGTGGCAGTATCAACCGCAACAGCGGCTGTTTTCTTTTTGGTGTCGTGGGCAGAAACGAAGCGTTCGGTATGGATCAGGGCTTTGTCGATACCGCTACTCAGCAGGCTCTGCTCCACGCTGTCGATCATAGTGCCAGGGCCACAAACGTAATATTGGGTTTCCTCGGCGTCTTGGGGGTGATCGGCCAGGAAGGCTTGTACTTTTGCATCATCAATCCGACCTTGGTTGCCATTCCAAGCAACTTTACCCTTCGTGAAGAATCGAGATAGGCCTCCAGTTTTGTGGCGCAGCGGCTGGCTGAGGGTGTGCTCTACGAAGAGTTGCCCTTGGTATTTTTCTTGTAACGATTGTAGCTGCTCTTGGAATATAATACTGTTCTCGTCGCGGTTGCCATACAGCAGGAAGAGCTTTGATTTAGGCTCTTGCTCTAGCAGTGTGCGAATGATAGACATCAAGGGCGTGATGCCGCTGCCGGCGCCAAAAAGATAAATGTTGCGGCGCTTCCCGGGTTGAGGTTGAGCAATAAAACGCCCCTGCGGCGGCATCACTTCTACCATGCTACCCGCCTTGAGATGATCAGCAATATGATTGCTCACCAAGCCATTGCGCACCCGCTTGACGCTGACCGCCAAAGTGTCGTCTAAAGGACTGGAGCTCATGCTGTAAGCTCGGCGAACATCTTGCCCATCGATAACAAAGCGCAGCGTCAGGTACTGCCCTGCTTGGTAGGTAAATCGCTCCTGCTCGGTGGGGGGCACAGCAAATTGTACCGTAACGGTGTCTTCCGTTTCCTTGATAATGGCATGGACGGGTAGAGAAACAAAATCGGTCTGACTCATGTCGGGATACATCTTTTAGACTGCTGTAATGCCAGAAAGCTGTGCTTGGTTCAGGCAGTAAGCAATTGATTGGAATAAATCGGAGGACAAAGATAAGGAGTTTTTTGTCAGCAGGCTGGTTTTGGCGCTTGTTGAAAGGTGCTTGCGGTGCAGCGCTTACAGGAAGGAATGGCTCGCGCAGGAGCAGGGTCTATGTTGTAAGAGCCATGCTCCACTCCAAAACACTGCTCCCGCAATTGTGCCCGTACTGGGAATGTGAGCCAAAAAAATATCCACTAAAGTACTCGGACAAAAATAATCACACCATTTCACTCGGCATCTTTTGCTCCCAGCCAGCGTTAAAAAGCCTCGTCTTAGCACCACTAAGCCTACATTTTTTGCCTCGGCTGAAAGCAAAATCACCAGATTGAAAAGTCACATTAAATTTGTCCGAGCACTTATCTTTACGTAAAATTCATCTATCCATCGCTTTATGTCGCCAATTACTACAGATTTGATCCAGCAAACGATCCATTATATTTCGCTCAACCCGCCCCGGGTGGCCAATTGCCTGGCGCGCATCAGCGAGGCTCAGCTGTGGGAAAAGCCAAATGCACAAACGAACAGCATCGGGAATTTAATCCTCCATCTTTGTGGCAACATTCGGCAGTATTTAATCGCTGGTTTGGGCGGTGAGGCCGATATCCGCCAACGAGATAAGGAGTTCAGCACAGGCGGCGGCTACAACAAAGCAGCGCTGCTGTTGCTATTAGAAGAGACGGTGGAAGCCGGCCTAGTGAAAATAGCCAATACCACCGAGGCCGAGCTGCTTCAAGCCAGCGTCATTCAAGGTATTCACTATACGGGGGTGGGGATTCTACTGCATGTAAGCGAGCATTTTTCTTACCACGTGGGGCAAATTGCGCTCTATACTAAGCTATGGACGGCAGAAGATTTGGGCTTTTATGCCGACTACGATTTGTAAAAAAAAAGGCCAGAGCATCAAACTGCTCTGGCACAAACAAATCATAATCTCATGAAAAAAAGACGACCTAAAAAAAAATCTTTATAGAACAACTACCGATTTTGGGTAGCAGTTCTTACGCTTCGGGAAGCGCTTATATCTTGAAATCCCAGCAGTAACTGGGTTTTTAAAACGCTGGGTAAAAATGAATTATTGTATAAACAACTTTCCTTTACCAATTATTTCTCCCTGCATTCGCAACTCATAAAAATAAGCTGCTGCAGCTAGGTTTTGGCGATCGATTTGAGCTTGCTTGCCTACAAAACTTTCGTGGCGGACTTTGCGGCCAGTAAGGTCGTAGAGTAGTAGCTCGATGCGTTCGTTTTCGGCATCTAATCCGCTGATGCTCACCATTGTGTGCGTTTGCATCGGATTAGGATACACATCTATTTTAACGCCTTTCCGTTCGAAATAGTTTCGGGTAGTTGTCAGAAGACAGTCAGTTTCAAAAAGATTCTGACAGCCAACGACGTGCCGCGTACTATTGGTACTCGTGGGCGGGCGGTAGTCGAAATAAACGGCGGCACGATTGCTAATAACATCCCCTACTTCGTTATTCGGTTTTTGGGATAATCTGAATGAGACGAACCCTTGTTGATGTGAGGTATTATTAGCTCCCCTGGTGCCGCCGCCTGCATGAAGTTGAATGGAATCGAACGTAATTTTTAAGACACCTGACTGATACAGGGTAAAATCATAAGGATGACTTGCTGCCCCCATCTCTAGGGAGTTGAGGTCAAGTTTTTGGGATAATGTGTCTCTAATAACTACTCGCCCGATAGTATCTTCGTTGCTGCCTAGTGAGAAAAAAATTGTGTACTCCAAGTCGGTGTTGGGTGTAACAATGGAGTCTTGATAGCCTTTGGGATAAGCTCGCAATGCGAGAGGCTCACTAGGGTTCAGCACGAATACTTCCTGCGTTAAAATGTCAATATTAAGTTCTCCGTCATTATCAGAGAACTGAGCCACACGGCCCGTTGTGAAAGTATTTCCTTCGGCGGTGCTGCAACCTTCCACTACGGCTGTAGGGAAAAGGCTGCCGGGATGACCGTTGGGCTGTTGGGCGATGATACGAAAGGTAGCACCGTTGTTGGACCCGTCGAAGGGAATTTCCACCAACTCTACCCCTTGGGAGGGGAGTGAGAAGGGGGCTTCTCTTACTAATATGATGTCTTCTATCACGACGTAGCGCAGTTGTTCGGTCATCGGGTTTTGGCCGATGTTCGTGATTTGGAAGATAACTCTATCCGCTTCGCACTGGCTAGTGACCGAGATGCTGCTGCCGTCCCAGCTAGGATCTACCGGCGAGCAATCGAAAACAGGCAGGATGCGTGCACTGGAGGAGATCGCCTGCTGATCCTGTATCCCTGCACAGCCTACTGCTACGACCAAGTCGAAAGTACCTTGTTGGCCAGGTGCCAGATCGGGCAGATCGAAAGTTAGCTCTTGGCCATTTTGATTGCTCAAAGGCAGGGAACTGCCTACATAATCCAAGACATCATCTAATTCAAGCACTACATTTACCGCTTCAGCTATAGTAGCTCCTTGGTTGCCGTAGCGCACGGTGATGATTTGGTCATCGCAGGCAACGGCTGGGCCAGCACTCATTTCCACACTCAAGAGTGGGCAATTGATGGCGGGCACTACTGGGAAATTGTAGCGGGTACTGTCGTAAATGGCAGCGAGGCCAACGGTGGAGGCGGTGGGGGCGCAAATTTCCCAGCGATCATTCTTTTGCAGTAGGCTCAAAACGTAGGTTCCTGTATCCACTTGTAGATCGTAGAAACCCAAGCTATCGGTACTGCCAAAGAAAATTCCTCTATCACTTTCTGCTCTTACCAGCCAATTTCCCAAGCCGCGATCGCTCGTGCTCGTCTGCCCACAGCCATTGACCGCGTGAAAAACGCGGCCGCGCAAGTGGTTGGTGAGGTGCTCGCCAGCAGCATCTGTGTTGAAAAGTGTCATGTCATTGAACGACACATTTTCTAGCGCATTGAAGGCGGCGATGGCATATCCACCTTTCACAGTGGGAGCCAGATCGGCAGCAGTGTTGAGCACATTATCGTCGCCGAGGAGCCGTTGGTAAACGAGCTGTCCGTTGTCGCTTCTTACTTTAACCATCAGGATATCGATGTTCAAGCTTACAGCGTTGGGGACGGCCTCTCCCGCAGCTACGAGGAATTGTCCGTTGTCTTCTTCAATCACCCCATGGAGGTGGTTATCGAAAGGCGTTGCATTCATTTCCTTGTACCAGAGCGTATCTCCGTTGAGATTCGCTTTTGCTATTAAGGCAGTGTTAAGATTGTTGGTTGCCCCAACGAAGACGAAATTTCCGTCGGTTGTTGGGATCATCTTATCAATTTTCTCTCCTACGGCGGGTATTCCGTAAATACGGAGCCATTGTAGGTTGCCATTTTCATCAATTCCGTAGAACTGTATATCATCATCGAAAATAGCGGCACTGCGGCCGTTGGCTCCGATAATGTATCCGCCTTCCGGGCGAAGCACTGCCCCCACGCCTTCCTGATCGCGGCTGTTGTCGAGGACTTGACGCCATAGTTCGTTGCCTTCGGTATCTACTTTTCTGAGCAGAATATCTCGGCGCCCCGTAGCAGCACTGGTGAAAGTGCCAGTGAGTAGAAAATTACCATCGGCTGTGGCGACGATGTGGTTGGCTCGCTCGCTGCCTTCGGTACTGCCGTAGGAACGAGACCAAAGCAGGTCCCCGAACTCATTTATTTTTAACAAATAAGAAAGGGAGGGACTTTCGGGCGTTTCTGTGCGATGGCCAGATATCAGAAAAGTATTACCTTCGGCCGGGATGATAGCCGTAGGGAACTCTTCAAAGCCTTCATCGTAGGTTCGTTGCCAGAGTGCCTTACCGTCCACATCGGTGCGGATGATGAAAATGTCAATGTCATTGTCGTTGCTGTTGAAGCCCTCAGAAAAACCGATTTCGAGATAACCGTGATCTTGCATCTGAATAACAGCAACGCCTTGATCCTCTTTAGGACCACCAAAAGAAACCTCAAACCCTTGCGTATGTAATGAACTTCCGAGCCAGAGACAACTAGCCAGAAAAGTAAGGTGCTGCCAACGCAGCCTCCAACTTATGTACGCCTCTTTGTTCATTAAGACATCATTGTGGTCGCTTTCCTTTGATTGCACTGCAAAGATGCGGCCAGCAAAAGGGCAGCACAAGAACAGTTTTTAAGCTTTGTTGATAAAAGAATGTATATTTGTCTTTCATTAAACATGGTTTTTGATGTTAAATTATTGGAAATAAGTATTTTATGAAAGTGTTCTCTGTCTTTTTTTGTTGAAAAAAAATGCCAAAAAAAAATTGGAAAAAAGTGAATTAATAAGCATTTACCGCACTTTAGACAAGAAAGAGCTGCGGGAATTGGGCAAGTGGCTGGCTTCTCCTGCGCATAATTTGCGGCAGGACGTGCAGGCCTTACATCACTACCTGAGCAGTGGGGATCACCTTTTTAGAACGGCTAGCCTAGAGAAAACGCGTGTTTGGCGGCAACTCTTCCCCAAAGAAAAGTACGATGATGCCAGAATGCGGCAAACGATCCATTTTACACAAAAAGCGGTGGAGGAGTACTTGATCTACCCAGATTGGCAAGCGGAAGATCTTCGGAAGCAGCTGGCTCTAGCTAAGCAGTATCGGCAACGGAACTTGGATAGATCCTTGGAAAAAACCCTCAAGCGAGCGGAAAGATTGCTGAAAGAAGCGCCGGAAAGAGGGGAAGAATACTTTCGGAATGAGTACTTGCTCCAGCAGGAAAAATATGCGCTGCAGGCTATTGGGGAAGGCATCCACGATGTTAATCTTCAGGTAGTGGCTACGGCTTTGGATCAGACTTACTTGATTGAAAAGCTGCGGTTGTGCTGCCATATGCTCTTTCACCAGAAGGCATATAAAGTACAGTACAAGATCAATTTCCTTTCGGAGGCTATTCATTTTGTTGAGCAGCACCAACTCAGCCGCTTCCCGGGCTTGGGGATTTACTACTACGTGATCAAGTGTTTGCAGGTGCCGGATGGGGAGGTGCAGAGCGATTTTTTTGAAAAATTGCGGCAAACCGTTCGCGAAAACGGCCAATTATTACCTTGGAAAGACCAGCATGACATCTACCTAATGATCATTAACATCTGCGTGCCCTACGTCAATACAGGCCATGAATGGTACACGCGCCAAGCCTTTGAGTGGTATCGAATGGGTTTTGAGAAAGGAGTGCTGCTGGAAAACAACCTCATGACCCGCTATACTTATCTCAATGTTGTCTCGGTAGCTTTGGTAACGAAAGAGTTCGACTATGCGGCGAGCTTCATTGCTCAATACCGCCCTTTCTTAGATGCCGACCAAACAGAAGACACCTATAGTTATGCCCGGGCGCGTTATCTCTATGCCGTTGGCGACTACCCTCAGGCGATGCAACTGCTCGCTCAAGCAACCATCAAACATCCGGTTTACAACCTGCTGGGCAAGACGCTCTTGCTGAAAATATACTACGAAGAAGATAGCCTGGATGCCCTAGATAGCTTATTGGATAGCATGAGTACCTATATTAGAAGAAAAGACCTGACCGACGCCCAGCAGCGCAACTTTGATAATGTGGTGAAATTCACTCGGAAGATGAGCCGCCTGGAACTCTTCGATCGGGCTAAAAAGCAGGCCTTGATACAAGAAATTGAGCAAGCCAGCCCCCTTTCCGAGAAGAAGTGGATGCTGGAGCAGTTGGGGAAGCTTGGGAGCTAAGCGAGTGACTAGATGCTGGCTCCTTGCCCTAAACTTTGCTCCTGCCCTTGGGGCACACCTTTGAAGATGCATACCGACGGGGCATATTTTTTTTGCAAAGTGAGGAGTAAAAGCTACACTTTTTCATCAGATGTTTGTCAAAAAGTGAAAAGGCACTATCTTTGCGGCCTAAATTCGGGTCAACGACCTTCTGAAGCGTAGGGAGCCCTTGGTTCTCGAGTGGTTCAATCCTCTTCCCTACGGCCATTTAGATCGCTTGTCGCGGAGACGGAACAATCTTCTTTCTTCAACAACAAGTAAAATTTCAATTTTCATGGTTTCTACTATTCTTTTGGCAGCCCCGCTTTTGGGTATCCTTGCCCTAGTTTTTATGTTCATCAAGTCGGCTGGCGTCTCTAAGCAAGACCCAGGCAATGAACTTATGCAACGTATCGGTAAGAATATTGCCGACGGTGCCATGGCCTTCTTAAAGGCAGAATACAAAGTACTGGTCTGGTTCGTAGCGGTAGTTGCTGTTATCTTGGGGCTATCTGCCTACCTTGATGGCGACGACTCTACTAGCTGGATGATTTCCGTTAGTTTTGTTATTGGTGCGGTTTGTTCTGCACTGGCTGGTTTCATTGGGATGAACGTGGCTACCAAAGCCAACATCCGCACTACCCAAGCTGCTCGTACGAGCTTGGGTAAGGCGCTGGGCGTTGCCTTTGATGGTGGCGCGGTGATGGGTCTCGGGGTAGTTGGCTTGGGCTTGCTCGGTCTTGGTTCGCTTTTCTTTGTCTTTCAAGGTCAATTTGGCGTAGATACTGAAATGAACGTGCTGAAGACGATTTCTGTCCTCACTGGTTTCAGCTTTGGTGCCTCTTCTATTGCCTTGTTCGCTCGCGTGGGCGGCGGTATTTATACCAAGGCGGCTGATGTAGGTGCGGACTTGGTAGGTAAGGTGGAAGCAGGCATCCCAGAGGATCACCCGCTAAACCCTGCTACTATTGCCGATAACGTTGGTGACAATGTTGGTGACGTTGCGGGAATGGGTGCTGACCTCTTCGAGTCTTATGTTGGTTCCATCATCGGTACTATGGTCATTGGTGCTGCTTTCATGAGTATTCCCGCCTTTGCCCAGAGCGAAATGGCTGGTCTGAATGCTGTTCTGTTACCGCTGGTAGTGGCTGGTATTGGCATTGTTGCCTCCATCGTCGGTACGTTCTTCGTACAGGTAAAGGAAGGTGGCGACCCGCAAAAAGCCCTAAATAAGGGTGAGCTAAT
Source organism: Lewinella sp. (assembly GCA_036835305.1). GTDB lineage: Bacteria > Bacteroidota > Bacteroidia > Chitinophagales > Saprospiraceae > Neolewinella. The sequence continues at coordinate 1,252 of DAITME010000001.1, read as the reverse complement.
TGCTGCGGCCATCATGCTACTGGGTACTTATTTCGCTGTTACCACCCTTATGCCTGCTGAATGGTCTGTAGAAAACAGCAATGGCCTGATGCAAACCTACACGAACAATGGCATCTTCTTCGCTATTCTATTCGGTTTGATCTCTGGTTTGGGCATCGGTTATATTACGGAGTACTACACGGGTACGGGTACGAAGCCGGTACAGGGAATCGTGGATCAGTCGCTGACTGGAGCCGCCACCAACATCATCTCTGGCCTAGCTGTTGGTATGCGTTCTACTGCTTACCCGATCATCCTACTGTGTGCTGCCATCATCGGTTCTTACTACTTCGCTGGCTTATATGGTATTGGTATCGCTGCCGTAGGCATGCTTGCTAACACGGGCATTCAGCTGGCGGTTGATGCTTACGGCCCGATCTCCGACAATGCTGGTGGTATCGCCGAAATGGCGGGCCTTCCCAAGGAAGTGCGGGAGCGTACCGACAAGCTGGACGCTGTGGGGAATACGACGGCTGCTATCGGTAAAGGCTTTGCTATTGGTTCTGCTGCGCTGACGGCCTTGGTGCTCTTCGCTGCCTTTATGCAGACGGCGAACTTAAGCAGCATCGACATTGCCAACCCCTATGTAACAGCGGGTCTCTTCCTTGGTGCCATGTTGCCCTTCCTATTCTCTGCTTTCTCTATGGAGGCCGTAGGTCGTGCTGCCAACGATATGATTCAAGAAGTACGCCGCCAGTTTGCGGACATCCCCGAACTGAAAGCCGCCCTCGAGGTAATGAAGCGTGCTGGCCACGATACCTCCAAATACTCCGCTGCTGATCTAGCTACTTTCAACGCAGCAGATGGTAAGGCCGACTACGAAAAGTGTGTAGAGATCTCTACCAAAGCTTCTATCCGCGAGATGGTGATGCCGGGTCTGATTGCGGTCATTACCCCGGTTGTAGTTGGTTTTGGTGGCGGCGCTGAAATGCTTGGTGGTCTTCTCGCTGGGGTAACCTCAGCGGGTGTGATGATGGCGATCTTCCAGTCCAACGCAGGTGGCGCTTGGGATAATGCCAAGAAAATGTTCGAAACGGGTGCCAATGTACAAGGCACCATCTATCACAAAGGCTCCGAACCGCACAAAGCCGCCGTGGTAGGCGATACGGTTGGTGATCCCTTCAAAGATACTTCAGGCCCATCGCTCAACATCTTGCTAAAGCTGATGGCGGTGGTATCCCTAGTGATTGCTCCGTTCCTCTTGTAGAAATAG